>JAJPKR010000001.1 GCA_021323595.1 Terriglobia bacterium
TCATGCCATCGTCGGACGAGTGATCCTCCGCCCTCGCCCAGTTGTCACCGCAGACCAACCGCATGGAGTGAGCCGTAAGCGCAAGTAGAACAGCGCGCCTCCGTCTCGCTGAGAAGAAGTCGCCCGGCAGCTTGGCGCGACGCCATAGCTCAGCGATGGCAAGAGTGCGAACTACCGATTCCAGCGATCGCGTTTGCACGTCGATGCGTGGGGTACAGCCAATAACTTCCAGTCCCGAAACTCCAGGAGGCACGATGATTGCTGCGGTGAGCAGTGATAGTCGGGCAACGTACATCCCGCCCTCTCGAGGAGCCTCATACTCAGATGCTGGCCCTATGGGCTCTTCAATAGTGGGGTTCTCAAAAGACAGACGCTTCACAGATGGCTGCCCGTCTCCTCCGGTATCGTCGATGAGGCGGACGATGTAGCCGGCATGTTGCCGGCGGAGCGCCCAGCGAAGAGGTGTGAACTCTCGTTCGCACCGGACTGTAAATGTCCCCAATTCATCGGCCGTGAATTCGAGATCGCAGTACCGCGCGGCGTCATAGGCCTCTTCTGCGCACTTCATTTTGCGAAAGTGCTTTTCGAAGTGATTCCGCCAGGCCTCTGGGGAGAGCGGTAGGCGTATCGGCGGGAGTTGCCTTGCGACGGTCGCTGTTTCGCCTTCTCTTTCGAAGAGAGAGATAGTACACGCTACGTCCCGACCGACCGGTCCCCGAATGCTGACCTCGGCACGGCCTTCCCACATCTGCTCTAGGGACGGTGCGGCAGGTTCCATCTGCACGACCAAGGGACCCTGAGGGCTAATACCTGGTGACCAGGGCCGCGCTTCCCGGATGCGCATTACGACGTCCAGGTCACCCAAAGCCTCGGCATCGGTGCGTGGAGTTGTGCGAGCAGAGACGCGAACCCGATGCAGGCCCACGGGCAGTTGCGGAAGTTCGACGAACACGGGCGTACCAGGCGTAATAGGGGTAAGCTCAAGTGGGGGCTCGAGGCCGTCGCCCATGGAGACCAGAAGCGCGTCGATTGGGTGGTCGACGCAAATTGCCAAACATGGCTGCTCGGACGCGAGCCATTCGCCGTGACCCTCTCCGTCCCACACCACGGCAGCCAATCCCGCCGGCCAGACTTCAATTGTCTTCGCTTGTCCGAGACCAAGGCGGCGGAGGGTCTCTTCCCAGTCGGCGGTGAGCGCCGGAGGTAAATCGAGGAGCGTCCCAGTTGCCCCGGCGCATTGCAGGTTGATCGAGCGACCATAATCTGTGGATACGAGCGGCCCACTGGAGCTCACGAGGATGTACCTCTGCCCTGGCCGGACCCGCAGACTCCTTAACTCGTAGGCAAGGCCGTCTGAGGCGATTCTGAACAGCCAGATCGGTCCGGGCCGAAGCAGGCATTCCGTGCGAAGAAGGTACTCGAGCTGCGCGTCAGTTGGCTCGAATTGAAGCAGTACCTCGTCGGCTCTCGGCCAGCGGGCAAGCTTGATTCGCTGAGTGCCATGTAAACACCTGCCCCTAGCAAGTGGCCGGCCGCAGGCACCGGCTACCACGCATCGCGATGCGGTGAGTATCTGCCGAGTCAATGGGAACCGAAGCAGCAGATGTGACAGGTCGGGGATCTCGATTGACGCTTCCCAGGAATCTCCCTGAGGCTCCGTCGGTCTGAGTACAAGGCGCGGTTCGATCCCGAGTGCCGCGGCCTCCGCTCTTGCGTCGTCCGGGCGGCCGGTGGTTGATGTTGTGCTTCGACCGAGAATCCCGAGGCCACGCACCTGCGCACGCTCCTTGGCGAAACGGCGCGCGCATCGGAGCCACTCGCGCGAGCGGCGCTCACGATCAAGGTCCTGGCTAATCCGGCGAAGCGTTGCGGGGTGAATCAGATTGTCCGGGCCAGACTCTCCTTGAAGGAGAAGAGCGGCCGCAATCTGACCCACAAGCTGTGTCTCCTGGGCGAGGTTCTGGAACCGCGACGTGGCGCTCCAGCTTCGCGCAGCGATGACTTCTCCCAGCGCCGTGGGGGATTCCAAGAGGTCGCCCGAAAAGGAGTGTCTCAACTCGTACAGGATTCGCGCGAGTTGTCGTTGCAGGTCCTTTGGGAGAATGGCGTGGGTGATCGGCCAGCAGATGATAGAGAAATGCTCGGCCCATGCACCGGAGGGGAGGGCACCCCCAAACTCCCTCTGGAATTGGCGGTAGCAATCACGAATCCAGTAGCGGTCGCCATTCCGATCCCAACGCGGGGTTTTGAGTTCGAAAGTCTGCCAGTATTCGTCGCCTGAATACCCGTAACCGAGTTCGGATGAGTAGACGATCCAAGCCAGCGCGTGATCTCTCGAAGGAGGGCGATCCACGATGTGCGCGCGCACTGCCGTCATGACCGCTTCAACCTCATGCTGGTCAAGGCCGTGCTCAAGACCGAAAATCGGCCGTTCAGACCCATTAATGCGTCGGCGGGCCCGAAGATCCGTGAAGTGCCGCACGAGGCGCGCGTGCCAGTTCCGAAGGTCGGTGTCCGTCACCATGTTGACCCGGGTCCTGCGTTGAGCAAACAGTCCATAATCCTGCGCCGCGCGAATCTCTTGTAACGCTTGTCGCGGGCCGCTCTAGGCACGATCCATCGGTTCACGCAGAAGTCGGCAATCTCCGAGGCTGGTAGGGTGCAGGAGCGAACGTTCTTGTGTTTCCCTAACAAGATTTCCTGCCAGTTGCTGGCTAGAGGAATGGCATAGACCTCCCTCTCTACGCCGTGCTTGAGAATGGCGTTTCCTTCAATGCCGATTTTCTCCAAAGCTGTCCGAGCAACACGGATTCTCCAATTTGGCCCCATGCCGAAGCGATGCCCGGAAGCGTACGGGTGCCCCGTGGCCTCCAGGAAGTCTCGTAGCGATTCGAAGATCGCCCCTGACAGGTGAAAGTGACCGAATCCCTTTGTGGTACCGATCCTCAGGAAGCGAGGGCCGTTTGGTATGGCAAGCCGGTTGTAGATGGACGAGCGCCCCAAGGCTGAGGTCGTTGTGAGTAGCACTAGGCGAGCACGATTTTTCTTCTTACTGATCACGGCTTCGCGCCCTATGTATTTTCGTTCGTACACCTTCATGACTTCGGAGCTTGCCGTCAAGGCGGCGACGAGCTTGCCACCGATGAGTTGGGAATATGGAGGAACAGCGCCAACCACGTAAGCATCCATGACGTGAACGAGTCGCTCACATCGATCTTCGTGGCTCCACCCGATCCAGCTGTCGCGGGCAGAGAGGTTGAAAACGGGGTCGCCTAGAGCAAAGAGTCCTATTAGGCATCCGTTCTGACGGTCTCGAACTAGAAACCGGAGCCGGCGGCCGAAACCTTGAGAGACGGGCACCGACCACAACAGGCATGCAAGCCTGAAGAGGCGCGACTCTAGGGATTCGGCAGCGACTTCTACAAGTTCCGGATCGATTGATGCTGGATCGACTTGTCTGCCTGTTGCGAAATGACTGGCTAGCCCCAAGCCGTGATCCGCAATGAAGGACCTATTACGCTCCAAAATCTGCCGACGCTGAGCCGCGTGGAGATCACGTATCTTCTGCTTGGTCAGCTCTGCATCGACAAAGTAACCATCGCAGTTCTTAGAGAATCCGAGATCCAGGAGATGTCGGTGAATGGCTCTCCGTAGCGAGGTGGCATCCGGAAGGTCGTTTCGAGAGCGCAAATCCCGAGTTGCCACGGTCAGACGTCCCCCCTTGTCCTTGGCCATGGACTTGCGGCCTGCAGACCTTTTTCCCCTTCTGTTGGCCTTCCAGTTGAACTCGGCGGGGCATCGTCTCCGTCGCCGGACTCCACCCACTCATCCACATCCAAGAGCTTGAAGCGGAGCAACCGACCGACGCGGTGAGCAGGGAAGGCCTTCAAATCGATCCATCGATAGATCGACTCCTTCGCCACCCTTATGTGGGCGGCCACGTCTTCTGCGCCTACCCAGTGCTCTGCAGTTGCCATTCTCGTATCCATCTGGTCATGCGAAGGGCCTCCCCATTCATTAGAGATAATGAAATATAACGAGAGTCTACGAGAGTTAGCACAATTTGTCAACGGGAGGTTCGTGTTTGCCAGATTTAGAACGGTCAGCCCAGGCATGAGGTCGGGGGACACTTATGGCTTGCGGCTTCGCTCTGCCGAAAGAGAGGCCCGGTCAGTTGTGCGACCGGGCCTGGAGAGGGGGGTCAGGCGTTGAGCACGGCGCGCAGGCGGTTAGCCTGCGCGGCACGCTCGCCGACGTCTTCTCGCGCGCGTGAACGCTGAAGCGTTCGTCCCCTCAGCGGCGTAGCCGATCAATGCACATCCAGCCTCTGGCGTTGGCGACGGGGCGGCCCAGTACCGCGTGGCCGAGCTCGCTATGCGCCGTGGACGCCTTGGGCAGGGCTGGGCCTCGAATGGACAAGGCCCTTTTGCGGCACGAGCAGCATCGACACCGCTTCGGTTGCGTGCGGGGCCTTGGGGCTGGAGGGCGAACGCCGGATTCGAAGACGGCTGGTCGCCTTCGTGAAACCGCAAGCGACGGATGGGATGGCGCAGGGCGCCGCAGTTGTTTCGCTCCGATGACGGGCGAATTGGTAGGCCTTCTTGACCCTTATTTGACCTGCGTCAATTTCGCGAATGCGGAGGAAGTTGCTGAAAAGAATGGCTCCTCAGGTAGGACTCGAACCTACAACCCTCCGGTTAACAGCCGGATGCTCTGCCATTGAGCTACTGAGGAATCCTCGAGGGCGGAATGCATTCGTATTTTAACGCAAAGCGGCGGCGAAATTGGCGGCGCGCGCGTTGACGGACGGACAACGGGGCGTTGACGGACGGGCGACGGGACGAGCGGGGCTAGCGCGGCGAACGGCGGCGGTCAGACTTGCGGCGCTCGGGACCGCGATAGCTCGCGTCCTGGCGCTTGCGGCGGTCGGCGCCATGGCGCCGCTCCAGGCGCACGACCGGCTGCGGCAGCGATTGCAGCCACGCGGTGATGGGATGCAAACTGCGGCCGGCACACTGGGGACAGATGCTGCTCTGGCAGATGACTTCGCAGTCCAGACAAAGTCGCGCCTCTTCGATGGGGATCACGCCGGGCACAGGAACCTCCATCACCGCCGTGGCGGAACCACCGTCAAACAACAAACTCGACAATTTGGCGCGTGCCATGTTGGCCCATACGATGCACGTTTGTTTCCAAATGAAACAGGGCTGGATTTGAATCAACTTGCAGGTTCGTAACGGGGGCTCAGGCCCCAGCGCGGGGCACAAATACTCCCGGAATGGACGTTGGCGGACGCGGAGCGAGTGCTGGGAAACAAGGTTGCCAGGGATGGTGACCGGACGAGGGCGGAAGCGGGACGCTGACGGCCCGGCACTCAGGGCAACCCCGCAGGCCGACTTCCGCCGGGCACGGCAAGGTTGCCGCGTTCCCCGTGGAGCCGATTCCCGGGCGGCGGGCGGCGGCCTAAGCGTGACGCCCGCGGCGGAGCCGTGACGGCGGGCCGAGAGCTGGGGTTATTGGCCGCGGGCGAAGGTGCCGACGAGGCGAGCGGTGGCGAGAACATGACCGCGCATGGCCGCTTCGAGTTCGCCGTGGGTCGCGCCGGCGGGCAGCGCCAGCTTGGCATCGAGAGCGTAGAGAGTGAAGACGTAATGATGCGCGGGGCCGGGGGGCGGGCAGGGACCGCCATAGCCGAGGCGGCGAAAGTCGTTGGTGCCCTGGACCGCGCCGTTCGCGAGGCGCGGCTGGGGATCTTGGGCGGGCGGCAAGCCGTCAGCGCCCTGCGGAGGCAAGTTCCAGATCAGCCAATGGAAAAAGGTGCCGTGCGGCGCGTCGGGATCGGAGAGGATGAGGGCGAGCGAAACGGTGCGCGGGGGAAGGTCGCTCCATTGCAAGGGCGGGGAGGCATTGTCGCCGTCGCAACTGAAGCGCGCAGGAATCGGGGCGTTGGCGGCAAAAGCGGGAGAACGCAGCACGAGAGGGTCCATGGAATAGGCCAGGGCCGCGAGGCTCGCGGCGCAAAGCAAAGCCGCGAACGGCTTGGCATTAAGGATTCGCATCCGATGGCTCCAGTTGCCGCAAAGCCCAGCGGGCGTGCTCGCGCAGCACCGCGTCGTCGCTTTCGCTCCAAGCTTGCAGCCGGGGGCGAAAGCGGGCCTGGCGGCTATTGCCCATGGCGAGGGCGAGGTTGCGGCGCAGGCCGGCCCATTTGGCGCGCTTCACCGCCGAGGCGCGGAAGCGCTCGCGATAGGCGGTTTCGTCCATGGCGGCCAGCTCCTCCAGATCGGGATTCACCAAACCGGGACGAGGTTGGAAGGCAGCGAGGTCGGTGACCGGAGCGCGACGATTCCAGGGGCAGACGTCTTGGCAGATGTCGCAGCCGAGCACGTGGCGGCCGACGGCGGGGCGCAAGGCTTCGGGGACGGCGCCGCGCAGTTCGATGGTCAAGTAGGCGATGCAGCGGCGAGCGTCCATTTGATAGGGCTGGAGGGCCTGGGTCGGGCAAGCCTCGAGGCAGCGCGTGCACGAGCCGCAGCGGTCCTCGGGAGCAGAGTCGGCGGCGATGAGGAGCGAGGTCACCAGCGTACCGAGAAAGAATTGCGAACCGTGATGCTGATCGATCAGGCAAGTGTTCTTGCCGATCCAGCCCAAGCCAGCGTGGCGGGCGTAAACGCGCTCGACGATGGGGCCGGTGTCCACGTAGACGCGGTCCTCGCCGGCTTCCTCGCCGGCCGCCGCGCCGGCGGCGGCGCGCAGATGTTCGGCGAGGCGGCGGAGCTTGGCGAGCAGGACTTCGTGGTAGTCGTCGCCCCAGGCATAGCGGGAGATCCAGCCGCGGCCGGGCGGGGCGGGCGCGGTGGATTTCGGCTGGGCGGTGTTGTAAACCAAGCCGCAGCAGACTACTGATCGCGCCCAGGGAAAGACGTGGAGGATGTTTTCGCGCGCGTAGGGGGCATCGGCGCGGGGCGCCTTGCGCTCGAGATAGCGCATTTCGCCGGCCCGGCCGCTCGCGATCCAGGCGGGAAAGGCTTGCAGCTCGGGCAGCGCTTGCGCGGGCGCGATGCCGGCCAATTCGAAGCCGAGCTCGCGGGCGGCAGCGAGAACGGCGCGACGCAATGCGATCGGATCCCGCGACATGCCAGCAGCGCCCGAAGAGCCCCTTAAGGGCCATGTTACGCTGGAATTGCGGTAAGCAGTTCCTTTATCGCGCCAGCGGGCCCGAAGGCAGCCGCCGCGCAGGACGCGGCGCTGGTTTGAGGAGCGGCGGGGCCGCCGATTGCTGGAAGCCGCCGCCGTAAGCCGGGGCGGCGTCCACCGGCGCGCCGCCACGCCGCGGAAAACCGCGGGGGCGGCGGACCGACGGAGGGCAACGCGGCCCGCACCGCTCCGGGCCTCTTCCGGTTGCCGCGAGACGCGGAACCAACGCAGCGCGCCCGGCGGGTCCCACTTGCATCGCCGCGCGGGAGCGGGCAGCCAGACAGCGGAGATCGCAGCGGTGCTCAAGAGCTTTTTGGGCCGACATCCGAAGATTGCCGCCTCGGCGTTCATCGAGGAAAGCGCGCAGGTGATCGGCGACGTGGTGATCGGCGCCGATTCCAGCGTGTGGTTCAACGCGGTGGTGCGCGGGGACGTGCATTTCATTCGCATCGGGCGGGAGACGAACATTCAGGACGGCTGCGTGCTGCACGTGTACAAGGACACGCATCCGCTGATCCTGGGCGACCGGGTGACGGTGGCGCATGCGGTCAGCTTGCATGGCTGCACCATCGAGGACGACTGCCTGATCGGCATCGGCGCCATCGTCCTGAACGGCGTGAGGCTGGGCCGGGGCTCGCTGGTGGCGGCGGGAGCGGTGGTGCCGGAAGGGATGCAGGCGCCGCCACAGTCGCTGCTGATGGGAGTGCCGGCGCGGATCAAGCGGCCGGTAACGCCGGAGGAGACGGCGATGATCGCGCGGCATGCCGCGAACTACGTGCAATACAAGGAGCAGTACCGCACCGCGCGGTAGGGCGGCGGCGGCAAGGCGATGAGCAAGGCCGAGAGCAAAGCCCCGAAGGCGACGGAGATCCGGGCGATCAAAGGCACGCGCGACCTGGTGGCGCCGGAGGTGCTGTTGTTCCAGGAGGTGGAGGCGCAGGCGCGGGAGGTATTCCGGCGCTACGGCTTCGAGGAGATTCGCACGCCGATTCTCGAGCCCACGGAGCTTTTCGCGCGGGCGGTGGGCGAGGAGACGGACATCGTCGGCAAGGAGATGTTCACGTTTCTCGACCGCGACGAGCGGCCGATCTGCCTGCGTCCGGAGGCGACGGCGAGCGTGGCGCGCGCCTACGTCGAGCACCGGCTGTGGGAGCGGCCGGGGACGACGAAGCTGTATTACCAGGGGCCGATGTTCCGGAGGGAGCGTCCGCAGAAGGGCCGCTACCGGCAATTCAGCCAGATCGGGGCGGAGGTGCTGGGGAGCGGCCTGCCGCAGGTCGATTACGAGCTGCTGGAGATGCTGTGGACGCTGCTGCGCGCGTGCGGCTTGGGAGACGCGGAGCTGCTGCTCAACTCGATCGGCTGCGAGGCGGACCGGCGGCGGTACACGGAGGCGCTGCGGGCGGCGCTGCGGCCGGATATCGAGCGCATGTGCGCCGATTGCCGGCGGCGCTACGAGCGGAATCCGCTGCGGGTGCTCGACTGCAAGGTGGAGGCGGACCAGCCGATCATCGCCGCGCTGCCGACGATGCTGGACTACTTGGACGAGCCGTGCCGGGCGCATTTCTCCGCGGTGCGGACGATGCTGGACGAGCAGGGGCTGCCGTACCGGCTGGCGCCGCGGTTGGTGCGCGGTCTGGATTACTACCGGCGCACCGCCTTCGAGTTCGTGCACGGGGCGCTGGGCGCGCAAAACGCGCTGCTGGGCGGCGGGCGCTACGATGGGCTGGCGCAGGCGCTGGGGGCGCCAGCGCAATACTCCGAGGGCATCGGGTTCGCGCTCGGCGAGGACCGCTTCGTGATCGCGATGCAGGCGGCGGGGCGAGCGAGCCCGCCGCGCGGGATCGCGGCCTACATCGCGGCGCTGGGGCCGGAGCTACTGCCCCGCGCCTTGCGGCTCGCCCGCGAACTGCGCGAGGCGGGGCTGGCGGTGGAAGTGGGGGACGCGCAGCGCAAGCTGGCGCGGCAACTGGAGCTGGCGGCGCGGACGGGGGCGCGGAGCGCGGTGATCCTCGGTCCGGACGAAGTGGCGCGCGAGGAGGCGACGCTGCGCGAGCTGGGAACCGGCAACCAGCGCGCGGTGGCGCTCGCCGCGCTGGCCGGCGAACTCGCGCAGCCGGCAAAAGCCAAGCCATGACGACGCCGGCCCATCCCCCGACGAGCGAGGCGGCAAAGCTGCGCAGCGAGTGGCGGAGCTTTCTGCTCGGCAGCCTCATCGTGCTCTGCGTCTGCGTGCTGGCGATCTCGCTGATCCTGGCGGCGGCCTTCGGCCCGGCGGTGGCCAAGCTGGCGCCAAACGGGCATGTGACGGCCCAGGCGCAGGCGGCGCTCTATGAGATGATCGCGACACATCCGCCGCTGTCGTTCGTGCTGGTCTGGCTGGCGGGAGCGGTGGGCCTGTTCGTGTTGAACCAGCGCTTCAGCCGGATTTTGGGCCGGCCGCGGGCGGCGGCGGCGCGCGTGGCCTGGACTTTGGCGAACCTGTTTTGCTCGCTCTTTTTCGTAGACATCCTGCCGGAAGTGGTGATGCTGGTGGTGCTGGGCGGCTGGGCGCGCGAAGCCCGGCGGGCGGCCGCCGGCGCGGCACCGAACCGAGGCTCATGACCGAAAACCTGCAATTGGATCCTTTAGGCACGCTGCGGCGCAGCCACTACTGCGGCGAATTGCGCCGGGCCCATGCCGGGCAGCGCGTGCTGCTGATGGGCTGGGTACACCGGCGGCGCGACCTGGGATCGCTGCTGTTCCTCGACCTGCGCGACCGGAGCGGAATGTGCCAGATCGTCTTCAATCGCGACCGGGCGCCGGCGCTGCACGAACGCGCAGGGGCGCTGCGCTCGGAGTACGTCATCGGGATCGAGGGCGAGGTGGTGGAGCGGAGCGCGCCCACGGTCAATCCGGCGCTGGCGACCGGCGAGGTGGAAGTGGTGGCGAGCGGGCTGCACATTTTCAACGACGCGCGCACGCCGCCGTTCCTGCTGGATGAAGCGCAAGAGGTCGCCGAGGAGGCGCGGCTCAAGTACCGCTACGTGGATCTGCGGCGGCCGGCGATGCAGGCGAACGTGCGGCTGCGGCACGAGGTGACGGCGGCGATCCGGCGCTATTTCGACAGCCGCGGCTTTTTGGAGATCGAGACACCGTTCCTGACGCGGAGCACGCCGGAGGGCGCGCGGGATTATCTGGTACCGAGCCGGCTGCAGCGGGGCAGCTTCTACGCGCTGCCGCAGTCCCCGCAGTTGTTCAAGCAGATCCTGATGATGGGCGGCTGCGACCGGTATTTCCAGATCGTGCGCTGCTTCCGCGACGAGGATTTGCGCGCCGACCGGCAGCCGGAGTTCACGCAGATCGACGTCGAGCTGAGCTTTCCGCAAGAGGAGACGGTATACGAGCTGATCGAAGGCATGCTGGCGGCGGCGTTCGCCGCGGGCGGCAGCGAGATCGCCACGCCCTTTCCGCGCCTGAGCTGGGAAGAGGCGATGGCGCGCTACGGCAGCGACAAGCCGGATTTGCGGCTGCCGGCGATGAGCGACGTGCGCGCGCATTTCGCACCCGAAGAGCTGGAGCAGTTGAAGCTCGCCGCGGAGGAGCCGGTCTTGGCGATTCGGATTCCGCGGGTGGGGGCGCTGTCGCGCTCGCAGCGGGACGAGCTGCGGCCGCTGGCGGAAGGGCGGCCGGTGCGCTTTTTCGAGGATTTCGGCCGCCTGGCCAAGTCGTTCCCGGCGACGACGGAGCGGATCGGGGCGTCGATCGCCGCCGGCGAAGGCGATCTGGTGACGCTGGTGGGCGCGCCGGCCGGAGCGCGGCGGCAACGGCACGAAGTGGCAACGCATGCCGGCGCGCTGCGGCTGGCGCTGGCGCAGCATTTCGCCGAGCGGCACGGGCTGCTCGACGCACGGGACTTTCGGTTTCTTTGGGTGACTTCGTTCCCGATGTTCGAGTGGGACGAGACGGAGAAGCGGTGGGCGGCGGCGCACCATCCCTTCACCTCGCCGCGCGAGGACGACTGGGAGCGCCTGGAGAGCGAGCCGGGTCTGGTGAAGGCACGCGCCTACGACGTGGTGCTCAACGGGACGGAGCTGGGCTCGGGCAGCATTCGCATCCATCGCTCGGATCTGCAGTCGCGAATTTTCCGGCTGCTGGGCATGGACGAGGACGAAGCGCGGCAGCGGTTCGGCTTCTTTTTGGAGGCGCTGCAATACGGCACGCCGCCGCACGGCGGGATCGCGCTCGGGCTGGACCGGCTGGTGATGATTTTGGCGGGGGAGAACTCGATCCGCGAGGTCATTCCCTTCCCCAAGACGGCGCGCGGGGTCGATCTCATGGTGGACGCGCCGACGCCGGTGTCGGCGGCGCAACTGCGGGAACTGGGCGTCCAGGTAACTCTGGACTCCGGGCGCTGAGGGCGCGCCGCCGCAAGGGGCCGGGGGAGGCGCCCGGCGGCGGGCGCACCGCAACCGGCCGGGCCCTCGCCTTTGAACCGAACGGCGCGACGAAGCTGGTCCCTATACAATCGCAGCGATGGGCGTCATCCGCGTATTGCCCGACCGAGTCGCCAACCAGATCGCCGCCGGCGAGGTGGTGGACCGGCCGGCGTCGGTGGTGAAAGAGCTGCTCGAGAACGCGCTGGACGCGGGGGCGCGGCGCATCGAGATCGCGGTGGCGGCCGGCGGCCGGCGGCAGATCCGGGTGGCCGACGATGGCTGCGGCATGGTGCGGGACGATGCGCTGCTGGCGTTCGAGCGGCACGCGACGAGCAAGCTGCGCGCGGCGGAGGACCTGAAATCGGTGGCGACGCTGGGATTCCGCGGCGAGGCGCTGCCCGCGATCGCCGCCGTGTCGCGGCTGACGCTGGAGACGTGCGCGCGGGGGGAAGCGGCGGGGACGAAGGTGGAGATCGCGGGAGGAAAGCTGCTGCGGGTGAGCGAGGCGGGACTGCCGGCGGGGACCGCGGTCACCGCGTCGGACTTGTTTTTCAATTTGCCGGCACGGCGCAAATTCCTCAAGAGCGAGGCCACAGAGCTCGGGCATATCGCCTCGGTGGCGACGCATTATGCCCTGGCGTATCCGGAGATCGCCTTCGCTCTCGAAACCCCGCAACGGCGGATTTTCGCGCTGGCGCCGGCAGCCGGGGCGCGGGAGCGGATGGCGGAGCTTTTCGGCGGCGAGATGCTGGACTCGCTCATTGAATTCGCCGACCAGGTGCTGGCGCCGCAAGATCCAGACGCGGAGGCGGAGCGGAACGAGGCGGCGGGCGGCGCGGGATCGGAGCCGGCGGCGCTCGGCATCTTCGGGTTCCTATCGCGGCCGGAGGTGCAGAAGCTCAACCGCAATTCGGTATTCACGTTCGTGAACCGGCGCCTAGTGCGCGACCGCGTGATTCAACATGCAATTTCGGAAGCCTACCGCAATCTGCTGCCGAGCAACGTCTATCCGGTCGTACTGTTGTTCTTGGAGCTACCGTTTTCCGAGGTAGACGTGAACGTGCATCCGACCAAGGTGGAGGTGCGGTTCCGGCGGCAGGGCTTCATTCACGACGCGGTGCGCGACAGCTTGCGGCGGGCGCTGGGCGGTGCGCGGCCGATCGCCTCGTTCGCGCGGGAACTGCGAGCGCGGCCGACGGCGGCGGCGGCGTGGAAGGTGGAGGCGAGCGCGGTGCGCCCGAGCGGCAGCGACAGCGCGCCGGAGTTCCGCCTGACGCCCGAGCTGCCGCCGCCGCATCCCCAGGTGCTGCCCTTCGCGGACGGCGGGGCGGAGAGCGCGGCGCCACTGCCGAACTCGGCGCTGGGGCATGCGCTGGCGCGGGGCAAATCCCTGACGTGCGAGACACGATCGCTCGGCGGCGAGGCCTGGCTGGCCGGCGAGCCCGAGCCGGCGGCCGACGGCGAGGAGATCGCCACGCTGCGGGCGCTGGGCCAAGTGCAGGACAGCTTCATCGCCGCCGCCGGGCAAAGCGGGCTATGGCTGGTTGATCAGCACGCGGCGCACGAGCGCGTTCTCTTCGAAGGGCTGTGGGAGCAAGTCCAAAGCAAGCAGGTAGCCAGCCAGCCGCTACTGCTGCCGCTAGTGGTGCGGCTGGACCCGGGGCGATGGCTGCGGTTCGCCGCGGGAGCGTCGCTGCTGCAGCGCACGGGCTTCGAGATCGAGCCATTCGGGCAGAACACGCTGGCGGTGAAGGCGGTGCCGAGCGGCTTTCCCGCGGAGCAAGCGGAAGCGCTGCTGGAAGAGACGCTGGGCGAGGTGGAGGAGGAGAGCGAACGCGCGGGCGGCGCCCTGGAGGCGCGGCTCAACCGGCTGGTGGCGACGGTGGCCTGCCATGCCGCGATCAAGATCCATACCCGGCTGGAGCCGGCGAAGATGGAATGGCTGCTGCGAGCGCTCGGCGCAACGCGGTTTCCGATGACATGCCCGCATGGCCGGCCGGTGCTGCTGCGCTATTCGCTGCGCGAGATCCAGGCAGCCTTCAAGCGCACGCGATGACCAGCGCGGAACTGAGACTGGCGCGGCAGGAGCGCTGGGCCGGCTGGCTGAAGGGCGAGGCCTCGGCGGCGGGCCTGCGGACGCTGATCGAGAACGCGGGCTGGCTGCCGGCAGCGGCGAATCCGGAGGCATGGCCTTCGCTCGAGGCGTGGCAGACGGCAAGCACGGTGGCGGCGGCGACGGCGCGGGGCTGGCTGGCGCAGCTTGCCGGCGAGCGGGAGATCGCGGAGGTTCGATTGTGGCCCTCGGGGCCGTATTTCGTGACCGGCGAAATGCTAGCGGACGTTTGCGCTTGGCGGGGCGATCGCAATCCGGCGCGCGACTATCGGCAGGACGTGGCCAAGGGGCGGCTGTCGCCGCTGGCCGGGGAAATCTATTCGATCCTGGAACGCGGCGCGCAGACACCGCAGCGGCTGCGCGACGAACTGGGCGCGCAGCGCACTTCCCTGCCCGCGGTGAGCCGCGCCCTAAACGAACTTGCGGGAACGCTGCGCGCGGTTCGCATCGCCTTCGACGAGGACGAGCCGGTTTGGCAGGCGCTTCATCTCGCGTATCCGAAGGCGACCCGCACGGGGCTGCAACGCAGCCGGCGTTCGGCCGCCGCGACAATGGTGGCGCATTATTTGCAGGTCGCGATCGTCGCCGAGGCCGGCGAAATCGCGCAGTTCCTTTCCCCGGTCATGAACCGGACGGCGACGGAAACGGCGCTGCACGCGCTGGCGACGGCGCGCCAGATCGAAGCTGACTCGCTCGACGGGCGGCCGGCATTTCGCGGACGCTGACCGACTTTGGGTCAGCCGCGTCCGATGGTTGCCGGCCCTAACTCATGACCGCGGACCGGCATTGAGGGCGGCGGGACCAGCCGCCGAGACCCGGCGGTGCCCGGGCGGACGGAGCGAAGAGGCAGCGGGGCGCGATTGGGTCAGGGCGCGAAGCGGAGGGGGCGCCCGTCCATGGCCGCCGGCGGCTTGAGATGCAGCAAGGCCAGGACGGT
The DNA here is from genome assembly GCA_021323595.1 of Terriglobia bacterium. Lineage (GTDB taxonomy): Bacteria > Acidobacteriota > Terriglobia > Terriglobales > SCQP01 > JAJPKR01. The sequence continues at coordinate 14,666 of JAJPKR010000001.1, forward strand.
GGGCGCGATATCCAAGATCGAGGCGCGCCCGAGCACGCGGCGGTTGCTGAACAGGATGCCGCTGGTTTCGGAGGGAACCGAAGCGCAGTGATCGCCGCTCCATTTGCGGGTGTTCAACTCGACGATTCCGGCAGGAATACCGCCCAGCGCAGTTTGCCAGGAAGTGCGATATCCATCGCGGAAGCCGAGTTGAAGGTCGGCGGCCTGGGCGGCGTACGGCCCATGGTAGATACGAGCCGGCTCGCTCACTTCTTCGACGGGATGCTCGCCGGTGTCGGGATCGCGATAGGCGAGCAGCTTGGCGCGAATCTCCTGGCGCAGAGCCTCGGCTTCGGCGCCAGGCGCCACGATGCCGTGGCTCTCGCGCCCGCGCAGGTTGAGATAAATCTGGCCGAGGCCGAGCGCGTAGGCGCGCGTTCGGGACCAATCCACGTTGGGAAAGAAGCTGCCCTGATCGTAGAGATCGCGCAGATTCATCCGCGCGCCGCCGGCAGCAGACTTGAGGACCATGTAGCCTTCGGCGACCAGCCAGGAATTGGTGTTGAAGCCGCGGCGGAAGGCATGGAAGCCATGGTCGGAGACGACGATCAAGGAGTCATTCGGGCTCAGGCGCCGCTCGACCTGGCCGATGATTTCGTCCATGCGGCGATAGACATCCAGGATCGCGTTGCCGTATCGCGCGGCAAGCGCGGGATCGCGCGCCGGGCTGGCGGGATCGAGGAAGCGATAAAACATGTGAGAGACGCTATCGGTGGCGGTGAAGACGGCGACCGTCAGATCTGGGTGGTCGTGATCGAGGACGTCCAAGGTCATGCGCTCGGTCACGGCCATGTTGTTTTCGAGATCGTCGAGGAAGGGGCCTTCGGCGAGGCGATTCTCATTGAGCCCCCAGGTATCATTCCACCAGCCGAGCGTCTTCTCCAGGCCATCGTCTTGGGAGAGCCGGCGCGCGAAGTCGGAGGGATAGGAGAGCGGCACCGCCGGCTTATCGGGATCGAAGCTGAGCGGCGCCATGTACAGGCGCACCTCGGGAGCCGACTCCTCGACGTAAAAGCGCGTGACGGTATGGATGCTCAAGAACGCGGAAGCAGGAAAGGCGAGGTGCACCCAATCGCTCCAGTGACCGGGCGCGGCCAGCACCTGGCGACCGCCCGCCTGGATGCGCAGCTTCCGGCCGTCGCGGGATACTCTCAACGGCAGCGCGATCGGGCGCGAGGGCGAAGCGACGGGATTGTTGGGGCCGAGGATGGAAGCGACATCAACGCCGTCTTGGCGCCGAAGGCGCACGAGTTTGCCGCCAAATTCGGTATCGCCTGCCTGATAGGCGGGCAGATCCGTCGCAAAGTAGAAGAACGTGCCCCAGGTGCCGCGCGCGTCCGGAACGCCTAAGCCGGCGAGCAGCTCGGCATTTCCGATGGGATGGGCGGGGAAGGAGAGCGGCATGCGGATCACAGCGGTTTTCAAACCCGCTTGGCCGGCAATTTCATAGAAGGGCACGCCATGCCGGTTGTTGATCAAGAGCGGCCGGCGGATGGGAAAGCCGAGGAAGAATCGCCCTGGGCGGCGCGAGACGAGAGCGATCTGGGGGAAATAGGTGCGCGGATCGCGTTTCAGGAAATCGAAGATGCCGGTTTTGCCGGGGTTCTCGCCGGTAGCGAACGACGCCCACGCGACAGGGGATTCAGGCGGATTCGTCGTCGCGAGCGATGTGACCGTGCCATAGGAGGCGAGCGCGCGAATGTGGGGAAGCTGATCGAGCCAGCGATCCACCAAACCCGGGTCCACGCCGTCGAATCCGAGGACTACGACCCGATGCGGCGGCGGCATGGGCACAGGCGAAGCGCCGCATCCAGCCAAGAAGAGAAGGCCGGCCATTGCCAGAACGAGGGCTGGCCAGCGCATGCGGGCGGGCAAGAACACGGAAATCCGATCATAGCAGGAGAGCTGGAAGCGTTTCCAAGGCCAGCGCGCTCGGCGCAGGGCCACGGACGGATCGCGGGAGCGGATTGGACTGGGGCAGGGGCAGTTCGCCCCGCGCGGTTGGCGGCTCGGCGCCGCCGGCTAGCTGTGGAGGCGCAATAGGTTGTTCCGTGCAAGGCCGGAACGGCTGATGGGCGGTGACAGACCCAAGCTAGCATGAGGCCGGTGCCAGTTGTACTGGTGGA
>JAJPKR010000064.1 GCA_021323595.1 Terriglobia bacterium
CGCAGGCGAGCTGCGCGACGTAGCTGCGTGGGTAGGCAGGGGGCGGCGGCGAGGCCACGCGCGCCGACGATGGCGGTGGCGCCGCCGGAGCCGGCGCATAGTCAATCGGGGAGAATTGCGGCGCGGCAATCGGCAGGAAAATGCTGGAGCCGGTGCCAACGATGGCGTTCCATTCGAAGTGCCCCAACGTTTGGACGCTGATGGTGACCGAGCCGACGATCTGTCCGTTCTCCGTGAGATCGCCGCTCGGGCCCGCCGAGGTCGTGCCGGGCACCCACGTGGCGCCGTCGACAGCAACCGGCAACGTGAGCAGGTCGAACTCGTCTGGCAGCTGCTGCCACCAGGCGCCGCCGCCCGCATACCCGCCGTAGCCGCCACAGGCCTGGAAGAGCGCCGAACCGGGGGCGGCGCCCGAGCAGCCCTCGGCCGTTTTCTCGCTCTGGAGCCATTGCTGGCACTCCGCGCTTGGGTCGTCAGGATTGCACAGCCCCAGCAGATCCACGGCGTTGAGCGGCTGGTTGCCGACGTAGGCGTAGCGGTTCCACGAGGCGGGGTCGGCGGGGTTGACGGCCGCCAGGTCCGCCGGGTCGGGCGAGAGCCATCGGGCGAGGTTCGACGAGTAGGTGCGGAAGGCGAGGTGATCGAGTGCGTTCGCGTCGCGAATCTGGTTCGTGCGCTTGTACCCGGCCGGGGTCGCCTGCGCCTCCTCCCCGAACGGATAGAGGCGCGAGGCCTGGACCGTGCCGTCCTGGGCGAAGACCGCCGTCGAGCCCAGCGCGTCCGGCAGCGTGAAGCGCCTGTCGCCATTCTGGTACAGCCAGCCCCAGCGCACGCCCTCCATGATTGCCTCCCGGTAGCAGCCGCCGCCCGCATACTCGGCGATGGGGTGACCGCCGTCGCTCGCTCCGTAGAGATAATAATACGTCGTCTGCCCGTTCACCGTCGCCGCGATGCGGCGCCCGAAGGGGTCGTATTTGAAGCCGGCCGGTCATGCCCTCCGAGTAGCTCGTCAACTGGCCCGCCGGGTCCCAGCCGAGCGTGCTCGCGCCGGCCGCGCCCCGGGCCGCCGGCGCCGCCCCCGGTAGGAATGGAGGCCGGGGAAGGCGGCAATCCGCTCCGAAAAGCGGCGCAGTTCTCAGGCTGCCCCGAATTTCCTCCGATTTCTATTTTTCGCGTGGTGACGGCCGAATGGCGGCGCTTCTACAACCCCGAGCCGCGCACCTACCGCGGCGAGTCGGCGCCGCCCTCTACCGGTCGGGCACCGGCGCTGCCGACCCATCAGCGTCAAGGCGCCGAACTGAGATTTGCACGCCCCAAAGCTGGGACATTTTTAGGTAGAGCTGCGGCTTGCCGCTATAGGTAATCTCGAGCCGGCGTGGGCCGAGCCATTTCATTTTGAGTCCGATTGTTCCTCCCGCGTTTCGTACATTGTCCAGCTTATACGGATGCGGCACGGGGCCGGGACACGAGAAGTCGGCGACCTCTACTGGCGGACTCGCGTAGAGGGTAGTTGTCAGGTAAACCGCCGTGTCGATATTCGCCGTGCCGAAGCCGCCCGCCTGGATGGTGCGCGCGATTGCAGCGAACTTGCGGTCCGGCCCGGGCAAAGCAGCCGTCCACACTGTGGGTGCGCTGCAACCGGCGAGGGTGAGAGCTGCGAGGCCGAGAACCAGGGTCAGGACCGCTCGCACCGCGCCCCGGCGCCGCAGCAGCACCCCAGGCCATCGCCCTGTCACCTCGGCCCGCATAGCGACCCGTCTCTCTCCGCATTGAACCCGGCGGTGATGCTTGCGACATTCAGCTTTGGAATGTGTGAGTAGACCGGGTCGAAATAAATCGGGGGATGGTGCGGGTACCTGCTCGCGAGGGCCCCGTAGGCATTCGCGGCGGAGAGGGTGAACGAGAGCGAGAACCCGGCGGCGGCCATGTACGCCCCGAAAACGTAGTTAGCGTACGCTTGGGATCCGCCGTAGCGCACCTGCGCGTCCAGACGCCCGCCACGGTGGAAGCTGACCAGGTTGAGGCCGTTCATGGCCACGCCCGTGAGATTGAACGCGAGGCTTCCTGACCCAGGAATGGAGGCCGAAGTGATCTCCAGCGCCAGCGCCGCTGAGCCCTCTGCGGCGTAGTCGGCCGGAGGTGGTGCCCCGCCCGCGTGGTCGCATGGCGGCTGCGGCGAAGCTGCCGGCGGGGGGTGCGAGGGCGGCGCGCCCGTGCCGCCCGACACCGGCGGAGGCGGGGGCGAAACCGGCGAGATCGAGGGCCCGAGCCCTGGGAACGGGTTGACGGAAATGGCGTCGGCCAGGAACCCGAAAAATCCGTCGCACGAGATACCGCATGTCCACGCCGTGGTAGAGAAAGTTGGGATGTTGCAGTTTACCGGGCCGTCGGGGTTCGTGCCTCCCGCGTTGCAGCCGTTGCCGTCGAGGCCGAGCGGATCCGTGAACTCCAGCGGCGTGTTTTCGACGTAGGCGTAGCGGTTCCAGGAGGCGGGGTCGGCGGGGTTGACGGCGGCCAGGCCCGCCGGGTCGGGCGAGAGCCATCGGGCGAGGTTCGACGAGTAGGTGCGGAAGGCGAAGTGATCGAGCCCGTTCGCGTCGCGGATCTGGTTCGTCCACTTGTACTCGGCCCCGGTCGCCTGCGCCTCTTCCCCGAAAGGATAAAGCCGCGAGGCCTCGACCGTGCCGTCCTGGGCGAGGACCGCCGTCGAGCCCAGCGCGTCGGGCAGCGTGAAGCGCCCGTCGCCATTTTGGTACAACCAGCCCCAGCGCACGCCGTCCATGATCGCCTCGCGGTACCACGCCCCGCCCGTCTTCTCGGCGATGGGGTGGCCGCCGTCGCTCGCTCCGTAAAGATAATACGTTGTCTGCCCGTTGACCGTCGCCTCGATGCGGCGCCCGAAGGGGTCGTATTTGAAGCTGGCAGATTCACTCCCGTCGGAGTAGCTTGTCAACTGCCCGGCCGGGTCCCAGCCGAGCGTGCGCGCGCCGGCCGGGGCCTGCGAGCCCGAGGTTAAGCGCCCGGCTGCGTCGAAGGTGAAACCGCTGATTTGGCTGGCGGCGGTGCTGGCGGCAAACGATTCGTTGGGCGTGCCCAACTGCTGGCGGCGATTTCCGAACTGGTCGAAGCCCCCGTTAAGTCGATCGCGCCGCCGGGGGAACGCGGCTGAACGGACGCGGCCTGTTCTCCCCGGGGGTCCGTTGGGCGCAGATCGCGCGGGCGCTCGAATTACGGGATCGCCACGCATAAACCCAGTCCGTCGTGGTGCATTCTATGTCCTCCGGCCTCCACGACCCACTGCGAGAGCCTTTCCCACCACGACAATTGCGAGGCCGATGATTGCCACCGAAGCGGTGACTTCGAGGGCGGGCCGGTAGGGTGCCCGCGGCTCCAGCCGTGAGACCAGAACTGCCGCAAGGCAGGCTGCGGCGATGGTTTGGAGCCAGCGGTCGAGATGCCGACTGCCCGCTGCACCAGAAATCAGGAGGACAACCAAGCAGGCGACCACCGCCGAGCCGGTCAGGGACGGTTGCTGGGGCCCGCGTGGCAGAACGCCTACGAGACCGAGCACCCCAACTGCCCCCAATAGGGATCCAAGCAAAACCGCTCCAAAAGGATGCAAGCGGATTGCCGAACCGATGCACTTCTGCGGCCTGCCGCGCACTAGTGGGCCCCCGGCCCGTAAACCGCGGCAACACAGCGGGCTCGGATAGAGAACGCGCCACCAATGTCCCACACCGCCGCGAGCCCCAGCGTTCGGGCCGCGTTCGGCAAATTCCCGGTGAAAGCGTAAAAGGCGGGCGCTACGTTCGCGACCACCGTGGCGGTCAAGTTGTCCTTTTCGGCGACGTGTCCGAACTCGCAGGCGAGCTGCGCGACGTAGCTGCGTGGGTAGGCAGGGGGCGGCGGCGAGGCCACGCGCGCCGACGATGGCGGTGGCGCCGCCGGAGCCGGCGC
>JAJPKR010000033.1 GCA_021323595.1 Terriglobia bacterium
CTACGGCCGGTTGCCGCTGGCCTTCGAGGCCAATCGCGGCCAGACCGATCCGCGGGTGCGCTTTCTAGCGCGGGGCCCGGGCTACACGCTCTTCCTCACCTCGCCCGACGCGGTCCTCGCGCTCGCGGCCGGCGCCAACTCGCCGGCTCTGCGGATGCGCCTCGTCGGCGCGGCCACCACCGCCGCACACGGGCGCAAGCGGCTCGCCGGCACGACCAACTACTATCTCGGCGACGACCCGCGCGCCTGGCGCACGGGGATTGCCAACTACGGCGAGATCGATTACGACAATCTTTATCCGGGGATCGGCCTCCGCTACTACGGCACGCAGGGGCGGCTGGAAAGCGACTTCATCGTCGCGCCGGGCGCGGACCCCGGCCTGATCCGTCTGGCGCTGGATGGGGCGGAATCGTATCGCATCACGGCGGCTGGGGATCTGCGCATCACGCTAAAACCGGAATCCGCCGGCGTGGTTACGCTCGGACGCCCGCGCGTGTACCAGAGCATCGGCGGCCGGCGGCGGGCGCTTCCGGGGGGATTTCGCTTGATCGGGCGCGAAGTAAGGTTTCAGGTCGGCGCCTACGACCGCTCGCGGCCGCTGATCATCGATCCGACGCTGAGCTATTCGTACGGCGCGCCCGGCGGCTTCGCCACGCTGGTCGGTCCCACCGGCCAAAATTTCGCGCCCTACCTGCCGAGCCTCTCCGTGGATGGCACGGGCCAGGCCGTGATCGTGGGTCTGACGCAGGTGGCCTCGTTCCCCTCCACTGCGGTCGCGACGCCGCCGTTTCCGAGCACGGGCCCGGGGGCCTTTTCGGTCTATGTGACAAAGTTGAACGCCGCGGGCGCGGGCGTGGTTTACACCGATTTCCTCGGCGGCACGAGCGGCGAGCAGAGCGCCTTGGCGGCCGCCGACGGCAACGGCGATATTTATATCGGCGGCGTGACCTACTCCAGCGATTTTCCCGCGCCCAACGGAATGGTGACCTCGCCGCCCTCGACGACGCCCGGCTATCTCGTCAAATTGAATGCCACCGGCCAGGTCCAATGGGCGACCTATCTCGGCGGGAGCATGAGCATTTACGGTCTCGCGACCGACGCGAACGCCAATGTGTACGTCGGCGGCAGCGACAATCCGAGCGACCTGACTTTGGTGAACCCGCTGCAATCGACCTGCACGTCGGGGACGACCTGCATCGACGGCTTCGTCGAGGAGATCGCCGCCAACGGCAAAGCCGTGCTCTACGGCACCGCGTTCGGCGGCAGCTACACGACCGAGGTCAACGCCCTAACCGTGGACGCCGGCGGCGATATTTACTTGGGCGGCATCACCCACGCAGGCGATTTGCCCACCACCAGCAATGCACTCCAGCCGCAATGCCCGGGAGGACCGGTGGGAACGCCGCCGCAGTGCGGCGTGGGGGCCGGGGATTTCGTGGGTTGGATCGCGGAGCTGAACCCAGCCATTCAGGGAGTGAATCAGCTTCTGTTCTCGAGCTATCTGGGCGGCAGCCTCGTCCACAGCTCGAGCGTGTCGGCGCTGGCGGTCGATCAAAATTCTCCGCCCAATCTCTACGTGCTGGGGACCGATCGGTGCTGCTTGCCGACGACGCCGGGCGTTTTCCAGCCCTTCTACGGTTGGAATGGCTCGCTGACTCCCGGGTTCGCCGGCGAGCCGTTCGTCTTGAAGCTGCCCACCGCCACGCCGAATGCACCGGCGTATTGGACCTACCTCAGCGGCACCGGCACTAACGACGACGAGCCGATGGCGATTGCGGTGGACGCAGCCGGCGATGCCTGGGTCGCGGGGACGACGTTTTCGGCGGATTATCCCACCCTCAACGGGCCGATTCCCACCTTCCCCGGAGTCGAGCCCGCCGGCTTCGTCTCCGAGCTCAGCCCCACCGGCTCCGACGTCCTCTATTCCACCTTCCTCGGCGGCAAAGAGCAGGATTACGCCAGCGGCCTCGCGCTCGGCGGCGACGGCAGCGTCTATGTCGCCGGGGCCACGGATTCCAGCGATTTCCCCACGACCGCGGGCGCGTTCGGGACGACGAGTTGCAGCGGCGCCCCGTGCTTGCTGCCCAACGGCTACGAAGTGTACATCGCCAAGCTGGCCGCTCAACCTGCGCCCGCGGCGCCGGTCGTAAGCTTCACCTTCCAAGGCTCCCCGGTCGGACCGAAGGCGCCGATCTCGCTCAGCGGCTTCGAGTTCGTGACCCAGCATCCGGTCGTCACCATCGCCAACACGGCGGCGCAGGGACCCCCGCTGATCGTCAGCAAAGTCGTGGCCGGCAGCGCCAGTGGGGACTACTTTGGAGCAAGCTTGGACACTTGCCAGAGCATTGGCGGGCCAGTCCCGATCTATCCCGGGCAAAGCTGCCAGGTGACGTTCGACTGGGAACCGCCGGCTGGCGGCGCCGATCCCGGCGTCTTGCAGGTCTTCGACAATGCCAGCAATCTCGCCACTCCCCAGGCGATCCCGATCAACGCGACCGGTCTTAATGGCCCGCAAGCTTCCGTCTCGCCTTCGGCGCTGGACTTTCCCAATACGACCGACGGGAGTTCGAGTTCGCTCGCGATTACGGTGGCGAACACCGGCAATCAGCCGCTCGTCCTCAGCAGCGTCGGCATCGCCGGCAACAATGATTTCACCATCGCGCCCTCGCCCACGTGCGCGGCGGGAACGCAGTTGCCGGCCGGCGGTGGCGGGGGCAGTTGCCAAATCAACGTCGTGTTCACCCCCACCGCCCCATCCGGAACGGTCGAGACGGCGATGCTCACGATCGCCGACAACAGCATCGCGCCGCCGGGGACCTCGCAAACCGTCCAGCTCAGTGGCGTGGGCATCGCGCCCCAGGCGCTGCTGGCGACGAGCCCGGCCGGCGCGCTGAGCGGGCTCGCCTTCGGCGGCATTGGCGTGGGCGCGGCTTCGCCGGCGCAGTCGTTCCGGATCAGCAGCCAGGGCTCGCTGGCGCTCAACATCACGTCGGTAAGCGTCGTCAGCACCGCCGGCAACGCCGCGGACTTCGCCGAGACTGACAATTGCGCCGGCGCCTCGCTCCCGGAATACTTCTCCTGCGGTGTGCAGGTCGTCTTCCAGCCCTCCGCGCCGGCCGGAACCGTGGAATCCGCCGCGATTCTGATTCAAACGAACGCCGCCAACGGCCCCGATTTCGAGATTCCGCTGACCGGCGCCGCCGCGACTCTGGCCGCGCAGCCGCTGCCCGAGATGGTTTCGGTGGATAACGAGGTTCCCCCGCAGCCGGCGAGCCAAGGCGGATTCGGCGGCGTTCTCAGCGCCGATGGGGCGGAAGTCGCCTTCACCGCGAATCTTTACAACTCAAACTTGCCCGAAGGCGGCACGGTCAACGCATCCGGTACGCGCGGCCTCTTCATTCGCCGCACCTGCAACGGCGCGGCGCCGGGTTGCGGGCAGCTCACCCAGTTCGTCGCGTATGGGCCGACGGGCTCGGCCTGCGTCTTCGGCAATCTAGGCTTTAACCAGGGCGCCAGCAAGCCCCTCATTTCGCCCGACGGGCGCTTCGTGGCCTTCAACGACGACGCCTGCCAGAACACCGGCGGCTACGGGCCCTCGCCGACGATCACTTATCTGCGCGATCTGCAGGCGGGGACGACCACGATGCCGCTTGGCGGCGCCGGCGCGAATCAATTCACGATGAGCGGCGACGCGCGCTTCTTCGCCTACAGCGCGGGCGGCCAGATTTATCTGCAAGACACCTGCCTGAGCGCGGGCGCGGCCGTGGCCGGCTGCGCGTCCGGGACGACCCTGGTGTCGCAGGGTCCGGGCAGCCAAAACGTCGCCGACAACAGCGGCAGCGCCTTCCTGGCCGCGATCAGCCCCGACGGCCGCTATGTCGCCTTCGACTCGCCCGGCACGAACCTGCTCGGCGCCGCCACCGACCCCAATATCAATGGCAGCACTACGCAGACGTATTTGCGCGACACCTGCATCGGCGCGCCGAGCGGCTGCACGCCGGCGACGATTTTGGTGTCCGCCGACAACGCCGGCCACGCCGGCAACGCCGGCAGCGTAGTTGGAGGCGTCTCGCAGGGCGGGCGCTATGTCGCCTTCCTCTCGAGCGCCACGAACCTGCCGGGGGCGCCGTCCGCGCTCGGCGCCGGCGGCAGCGAGGTCTATCTTCGCGACACCTGCATCGGCGCGCCGAGCGGCTGCACGCCGGCGACGACGCTGCTCTCGCTCGATTACACCCAAACGCCGCCGGCCGCCGCGGCCTGGATGTTCAACGGCGCCGACTACGGCTCGGCGAGCAGCGGGGTGTCGCTTTCGGCCGATGGCCGGATCGTCGCGTTCGACTCCATCCAGCCGCTGACGGCCGCGGCGGCCGGGATCAGCGATGCGCTCTACGCCTACGACACCTGCAACGCGAACGGCGCCCCGGTGGCCAATTGCACGCCCTCGCTCCACGCCGTCTCGGCCGTTCTGCAAAATGGCGCCACCGTGCTGACCGGCGGCTTCGGCCCCATCGATCCCACCGGCCAGGCCGTCATTTATTTCGAGGGGTTTCCGTCGGAAATCTGGATGAACTCCACCGGTCTGACCCTCTCGGCGGCGCCGCGCATCCTGACCACGAGCCTGCCGGGCGGAACGGGCGGCCGCAGCTACAGCCAGAGCCTCGCCACCGCCGGCGGAACGGGGACGATCACGTTCTCGGTGACCGCGGGCGGGCTGCCGCCGGGACTTGCGCTCGACGCCAAGGCCGGCACCATCAGCGGCACGCCGAGTCAGCAAGGCACTTTCAACTTCACGATCACGGCGACGGACTCGCTCGGGCTAACCGGGTCGCAGGCCTATCAGGTTGCGATCGCCTGCCCGACGATCGATTTCCTGGCGCTGCCGGCCATTGCCGTCGGAGGCCTGCCGCAGACGATTTCCTTCCCGGTGTCTCTGACGACCGGACAGTTGGCGGGCGCGATCCAGTTCGCCGCGACCGCCACGGATGCGCAATCGTTGGGGCCCAGCGGCACGCCCAATACGTTCGCGCGATTTCTCACGGTGACGGGCAGCGGCGCGCCTCCCGGCATGACGTTCAGCAACAGCACGCTCGTGCTGTCGGGCACGCCGACGACGGCCGGGACGTTCACGCTGGACTTGACCGCCGCGGGCGGCGGCTGCAGCGCGGACAGCGGCAACGCGTTCGTCTTCGACGTGACCACGCCGTGCGCGGCGCAGGTCGCGGCGGGCGTGAGTCTGAGCGGGTACTCGAAGAGGTTCGGGACGACGCTCTACAGCCAGATCGTCACGATCACCTACACCGGGGCGGCGCCGCTCAACGGGCCGCTCTATTACGTGATCGCCGGCTTGACGAGCGGAGTCAGCGTGACCACGGCGGCCGGCACGACGACGTGCAACGCTCCCGGCAGTCCCTACATGCTAATCTCGTCCGGGCCGGTCGCGCCCGGCGCGAGTTTCCAGATCGTGGTTCAGTTCAACGACCCCAGCGGCGCCGGGATTCGCTACGCCGGCAGCGTCGTAGGCGGCGGAACGCCGTAAAGGAGAATGATCATGAAGCAATCGCTCGCAATCTTGGCGCCGGTGCTGGCGCTGGCGGCAGTTTGGCTGGCCGCGCCGCCGCCGGCGCGGGCCGGCACGATCACGGAAACCGTGACCGTCAACACCAGCTCCTTCGTGGGCTCGTCGAACCCGTTCGAGGTGTTTTTCACGCTCAGCGACGGCAGCGGCACCGCGGACGGGAACAACTCGGTTACGCTCAGCGGCTTCAGCTTCGGGACGGGCGGGGCGGCCGGGGCGGTGGACACGGCCAACACGGCGAACGCCGGCGGCAGTTTGAGCAGCGGGGTGACGATGAACGACGCGACGTTCTCCGATAGCTTCGCGGCGTTTTTCACGCCGGGTTCGAGCCTGTCGTTCACGTTCACGGACACGTTCGCCAGCCTGGACACGCCGACGCCGGACGAGCTGACGTTCGCGCTGATCGAAAACGGGGCGCCGCTCACGACCACCGATCCGACCTCCAACGGCAATCTGGTGACGCTGACGCTGGACTCGGCGGCGGGGACGACGGCGGTGTACACGGACACGAACACCGCCGACAGCGTCGGGACGCCGGCGGTGGGCTCGCCGGTCTCGACGCCGGAGCCGCAGTCGGGGCTGCTGCTCGCGGCCGGACTGGGGCTGGTCGCGCTGGCGGCGCGGCGGCGTGTGCGGGCGCGCGCGTAAGCGCGCGGGCGGCGCGGGCCTGGCTGGGGGCGGCCTCGCCGGCGCTGCCCTGCGTGACGTCGGCGCGGGGTGTGGGGCGCTCGCTGGGCGGCGGCGTGAAGCAGCGATCGGCGACGGTGGCGCGTAAGCCGACCGAAGCCGGCCACTCGGCCGGCCACCGCCCGCTAAAGCCGGCTTCGATCAAAAGGCCGATTCCTTAGCCGCAGGAACCCTTTCGACTGTCGGCATTTGCGCGCGCGGTCTCGTCTGCCTTTCTATCCATCGCCGTGCGGCTCGTGCCATGATGGGCTCGATGGCGGCTAGGCTCGCAATGATGCGTGCCAGCCGCGCGGGAGCGGCGGCGCAGTCGCCGCCAGACTCCCCACAGTGAGCGGCCCGGCGCCGGCGCGCTGCCGCCAGCCGCGTGCGATTCAATTACACGGGGCCGTAGCTCAACGGTCAGAGCAGCGGACTCATAATCCGTTGGTTCCTGGTTCGAATCCAGGCGGCCCCACCCAATGCCGCCGCAGCCACGGCCGCGGCGGGGTGAAGCGAGGCGGCGGGCGCGCGCCGCGCGACAGCGCGAGGGCGAAGAGCGGCGCTCGGGAAGCGCCGCGCGAGCGCGCGCAATTGCGGTGCAGCGGCGCGGCAGGCGAACACCCGCCGGCGCGCGCGGACCGCGCCGAACACGCGCCGCCGGCGGCGCTGCAGTCTCGGGGCGGCGCCGCAGGCGGTCTTTGCCGCCGGCTCCGGCGCTAGATGTGAAGTTTCAATAGGTTGTCCACTCGACCCGGATCGGAGAAGCTGATGGTGACCAAACCGAAGGCTTCAAGGAAGAGGATCGAATGGACTGTCACCAGAATGCAC
>JAJPKR010000006.1 GCA_021323595.1 Terriglobia bacterium
ACTTGGGGGGGGGGGGGGGGTAATATCCACTCGGCTGCACTCATTGCAGCCAGGAGGTAAGTATGGCACATAACACTCAACGGCGGCTTCGTGCCGGTTTTTTCGCCGGTTCGGCTATCGCCACCCTGGCGATGGCGCTTCTGGTGGCTTTTTCTCCCCGGAAGGCCTTCGCGTCACCCAGCACCTGGGCCACAGGAACGTGGAACGCAGGAGAGGCAACCTGTACTTGTCCGACGTACTACGCGGGTTGCAAATGCGTCAACCGGGGTTGACGCATGAAAGGGGCGCCGCGCGCGGCGCCCTCCCCTTGTTCCCACGGTGCGCCAGGGCGCTCTTGACCGCTGCCGTGGCGGTCTCTACCGTCGCTGCAGCGGGGCTCAGTGCCGGGCGGCTGAGAAAGGTGGACTCGGTCGTCTTAAAAGGGGCGCCGCGGGCGGATCAAGTGGTGGCCTTCAGCGGCGGCTTCGTTGTGCGGGAGGCGGACTTTCGCCGGCCTGGAACCCAGCAAATCGCGGTGTACGACGCGAACGGCAACCTCGAGTCTCGCGTCGGGCGGTACGGACCCGGACCGTTTGAGTTCGACAGGCTCGTAGGTATCGCGCTGGGTCCAGACCGGGCAATTTGGGCGGTCGACCTTTACAGCAAGGTTATCCGTTACTCGCTGCAGGGGCGTCCGCTGAGCACAACGCTCATTCAGAATCCGGGGTTCGAACCGCAGGCGATAGCACTAGTCCCCCGCCGCAGAGTGTTCTATCTGGCGGGCTGTCAGCCGCTGCACTACTATCTTGATCTCGGCTGCTCGCTACTTCACGAGTACAGCATCGCGGGGCGGGCGTTCCAGCGCTCTTTTCTGCCGACGGCTCCAGTCGCGGTACGGGATCACCTGTTCCCGCTCGAAAATTATTTTCTCGCGGCTGGGCAGAACGGCGATTTGTTTTTTGCCGACGGGCCCGTTTTCGAGTTGGACCGGCTGAATCCGCGCACGGGCTCGATCAGGCGCTTTCCAATCCGGTCCAGTCGAGCGCAGCCACCCGGGCCGCTTCTAACCGGGCAGCAAGCCGCATACTACGAGAGGAGGTATCGTGAGGCCTGCCTTATTCAGGCTCTTTTCGCCGCCGGACGGGTCGTGCTCGTGCAGTTGCGGGTGCCCGCGGAACACGAAGGTTGCCTGGAGGCTTTCCTCGGAAGCGGCCGCCAGATAGCTACAGATCTACTCTCGCCGGGGCGGCTTGTCGGCACTGACGAGGAAAACTTCCTGTTCGCGCAGCAGGGACCGCAGGGGGTCCGCCTCACCGAGTGGCGGTTCACGGGCCAGTGACGGGACCACGGCGGCCGGGAACTTGGTTTTTTGCGCTGGGCACCCTCGGGTTCGTCAGTGCTGCCGTCGTGCTCGCCTGGAAAGTCAGGGTTCTTAGCAGCGAGATCTCACACCTGCCGCCGTCGGTTGACCCTTGCGCCTTGGTCGCTTTACTTAACACCGCCTTGCCGAGCGGCGACGGCGCTGAGATTCGACTGGGCGAGATCAGGACGCGGTACCTGGTCCTTTACATTTTCACGCTACAGGACTGCTTCGGGTGCTTACCGGAGTTGACGGACTTGAACCAGCTGGAACGCCGGCCCGACACTCGCGTTTTCGGGTTGCTGGCGTTCGCCAGCTCCGACGAGGCTCAGCAAACCCGCCGGAATTTCGGCCTCAAATTCCCAGTGCTCCTCGACACAGATGGGCATCTCCTGCGTGGGCTGCGGGTGCCGAAGACTCCCTGGAAATTGGTGATCCGCTTGTCGGACAAGAGGATTATTTATGAGGATCCGCCGAGCGTCGGGCTGAGGGAGCGGGGCGCGTTCCTTGATCGTGTCGAGCAGCTTGCACCCTGATTCCGCGCAGTGACCCGTTCCCCGCAGTCCGCAGGCATCGCATCTCCATCGTTAGCGCCGTACTTGTTGGACTTGGCGAATGGTTTGGCGGACCGCGGCGCCGTCATGCGCGCCGTGCGTCCTGCGGCGACCAGCGTGCACGTCCAATCGTGCGCTCCGCCCCACGCTTGAGCGTCGTCGCAGCCGCGCTTCCCGTCCTAGCGGCGCTGCCCGGCGCCGAGAAGCCCTGGGGGTGCAGTTTTGCGCTGCCCCACCTCCCGTCCCGTAAAATGGATAGGTGACGACGGGCCAAGCCAAGACCGTGCTGATTCTGAAGCCGCGCGGATTTTGCGCCGGTGTGGTGCGGGCCGTGGAAGCGGTGGAGCGCGCGCTCGAGCAATTCGGCCCTCCGATCTACGTCTTCAACGAGATTGTCCACAATCGCACCGTGATTCGCGATCTCGAGGCGCGCGGCGCGATCTTCGTCCGCAGCTTGCAGGATCCTCCGGCCGGAGCGCGCGTGTTTTTCAGCGCCCATGGGGTATCGCCGCAGGCCTGGAATGCGGCGCGCGCCCGTGGCTTGCAAGTCATTGACGCGACTTGCCCGCTAGTCAGCAAGGTGCATATGGAGGCGCGGGATTACATCCGCCGCGGATTCAGCTTGATCATCATCGGGCACCGCGAGCACGACGAGATCATCGGCCTTTTGGGCGAAGTGCCGGCGGAGACGCCCGTCGTGGAAACTCCGGAGCAGGCCGACCGGGTCGAAGTGGCCCATCCCGAGCGCGTCGCCTACTTGACCCAGACCACGCTCAGCCTGGATGAGACAGGCGAAATCATCGCGCGGCTGCGGGCGCGGTTTCCCCGGATCGCCGGGCCCAAGGCGCAAGACATTTGTTACGCCACCCAGAACCGCCAAACCGCGCTGAAGGCGATCGCGCCGGAGGTCGACGCAGTGTTGGTGGTGGGATCGGAAAACAGTTCGAATTCGCTGCGCCTGGTCGAAGTCGCCGCCAAGGCCGGCACGCCTTCCTATCGCATCGACGGCGTGGAAGAGATCCAGCCGGAGTGGCTTGCGGGCGTGACCACGCTGGCATTGACGGCGGGCGCTTCGGCGCCGGAGAGCTTGGTGCGCCAGGTGGTGGCGGAGCTGCAGCGCCGCTTCGGCTTCGAGAACGTGCGAGAAACCGGCGCGATCGAAGAGAACGTACGATTTACCTTGCCGGCCGCGGTGGCCGCCAAGGCGTAAGGATTTCAGTCAGGGAGAACGCCCATGCCCGAGGATCGCCAGGCATTGCTCAACGGGTTGCGGAATATCGCCACCCAACTTCGAATCGACTCCATTCAGGCCACGAGCGCTGCCGGCAGCGGCCATCCGACCAGTTCGATGTCGGCGGCCGAGATCATGGCGGCGCTGTTCTTCGCCGAGATGCGCTTCGACCCCAAGCGGCCGGCGGCGCTGGAGAACGACAAGTTCGTGCTATCGAAAGGCCATGCCGCTCCCGTGCTCTATGCCGTCTGGGCGGAACTGGGCTTCATGCCGCGCGAGCACTTGCTGACGCTGCGGCGGTTCGATTCCGACCTGGAAGGGCACCCGACGCCCATCCTGCCCTTCGTGGCGGTGCCGACCGGCGCCTTGGGGCAAGGCTTGGCGGTGGGGCTGGGAATGGCGTTGGCGGCGCGGATCGAGTCCCGTCCCTATCGCACCTACGTGCTGATGGGCGACGGCGAGACTGCGGAAGGCTCGGTTTGGGAGGCGGCACAGGTCGCGAGCCATCACGGCGTGGACAACCTTTGCGCCATTGTGGACGTGAACCGGCTGGGGCAGAGCCAGCCGACCATGCTGCAGCACCAGATGGAAGTCCATCAGCGGCGCTGGGAGGCCTTCGGCTGGAACGCGCTGGTGGTGAACGGCCATGACCTCGGGCAACTGCTGGACGCCTTCGCGCAGGCGCGCGCGGCGCAAGGCCGGCCCACGGTGATTTTGGCGCGCACGCTCAAGGGCCGCGGCGTCTCGTTTCTCGAGGACAAGGAAGGCTGGCACGGCAAGGCGCTGAAGAAGGGGGCCGAGACGGAAGCGGCCTTGAAGGAGCTGCAGGCGCAGTTCGTGGCCAACGGCGTCAAGCCCGTGCCGCCGGCACCGGTGGGCGGGCCGCCGCCGGCGCCGCGCGAAGGCCTCTCGTTGCCGCGCCCGCCGTTCGACAAGCCGATCGCCACGCGCGAGGCCTTCGGCCAGGCGCTGGCGGCGCTGGGCCGGCTCGACAGCCGGGTGGTGGCTCTCGACGGCGACGTCAAGAATTCGACCTTCACCGAAGATTTTCAGCAAGTGGCGCCCAATCGCTTCTTCGAGAGCTATATCGCCGAGCAGAACATGGTGGGCATGGCCATGGGCATGGCGGCTGAGGGTAAGATTCCGTTTCTCGCGACCTTTGCCTGCTTCTTGACGCGCGCTGCGGATTTCATACGGTTGGCGGCGCTGGCGCGTTCGAACGTGAAGGTGGTGGGGACGCACGCCGGCGTCTCCATCGGCGAGGATGGCGCGTCGCAGATGGGCCTGGAGGACCTGGCGCTGTTCCGCGCCACGCCGGAATCGCTGGTGCTGTACCCCAGCGACGCGATCGCCACCTGGCGGGCCGTGGAGTTGGCCGCGCGCCACCAAGGGCTGGCGTACATCCGCACGGGACGGCCCAAGAGCCCGCTCGTGTACAGCGCCGACGAAACGTTTGCCATCGGGCAAGCCAAGGTGCTGCGCGAGAGCGCGGACGACATCGCGACGGTCGTGACCGCGGGCGTGACGCTGGCCGAGGCGCTGGCGGCTTATGAAGAACTGAAGAAGGCGGGGCTGGTGATTCGCGTCATCGATCTCTTCAGCGTGCGTCCGATTGACGGCAATACCCTGCGCGCCGCCGCCCGCGCGACCAACAATCTGATCATCACCGTCGAGGATCATTACTTGGCGGGCGGATTGGGGGACGCCGTCGCCGAGGCGCTCGGCCCGGAGGGGGCGCGCGTCGTGCGGCTGGGCATCACCCAGATTCCGCATAGCGGCACGGCTGCGCAACTGCTGCACGCCTATAAGATCGACGCCGCCGCCATCGTCGAGCGCGTGCACGCACTGGCCCCCGCCCGCGCCCGGTAGGCGGCGCTCCCCGCGGCGCAAGAACAGCGACCAGAACGCCGGCAGCGGCGCACAACCGCCGCCCCGCGCTACAGCCGGGGATCGCGGTATGGGCGCGCGGCTCAGGCGGCGTCAGTGCCCAGCGCGAGAACGAAATACTGTGCGTGAGCGGGTCCGGGATTGCGCACGCCATGTTCCTGGTTGGAGGCCACGTAGGCGACTCCGCCGGGGCCGAGGACGACGCTTCGGTTCGCGATCGTAACTTCGAGCTGTCCTTCGCGGATCAGGAAGATCTCTTCATGCCGGTGATGGTGCGGCGGGTGCGGCCGGGCGCCTGGCGCCAGATCCGTTTCGTGCAGTTCAACGTGGAAGCCGGTATGGGTTTCGCCCGCCAGCACCGGCCGGGTCCGGCTGGCGCCGGCGCCATGCACCGGCAGGCCGGAGAAGCGAAAGATGCGGGAGGGCAGCGGGGAGGCGGCGGCGCCGAAGGCGGGCAGCGCCGGCAGTCCGAAGAGCCAGGCAAGCGATTGGCGGCGAGAGTAGCGCATCCGGCGATTCTACCGGCAGCCGCACGATTCCGGCGCGTTCGCGCCGAGAGGAAAAGTGCATGCGCCATTTTTCCCCGGAGTGCGCTCTCCCGGCGCATTCCGGCGAGGAGATCGACTGGATCCCTCGCCCGCCGCGCATGGCGGCCGGGCTAGACGGTCATGATTTCTTTTTCTTTGGCGGCGGCGGCCTCGTCGAGGCGCTTCAACTCGTCGTCGGTGAGCTTCTGGATGTCTTCGTGGGCGCGGCGCTCCTCGTCCTCGCTGATCTTTTTTTCGCTTTTGAGCTTCTTCACGCCGTCGTTGCCGTCGCGGCGAATATTGCGCACCGCGGTGCGGTGATCCTCGAGCACTTTGTGCAGGTGCTTGACCAGCTCCCGGCGGCGCTCCTCGGTGAGCGGCGGCACCGGGATGCGAATCAGCTTGCCGTCGTTCGCGGGGTTCAGGCCCAAATCGGCGGCCCGGATCGCCTTCTCGATGTTGCCCAAGGCGCTGACGTCATAGGGCTGGACGGTGAGCAGTTGCGGATCCGGCGCGTGAATGGTGGCCAGCTGATTGAGCGGCATCTCCGTGCCGTAGTATTCAACCCGCACCGCATCCAGCAAGTGGATCGAGGCGCGGCCGGTGCGGATGGAGCCTAGGGCGGCGCGGAAATCGGCGATCGCTTTGTCCATGCGGGTGCGCAGGGATTGAAAAACCTCGCGAAGGGCGGGAACGGAAGCGGATGCGACAGCCATGGCTCAAAGTCCTCGGGGCGACTGTTTTTCGATGATTATAGCGGGCCGGCCCTCGCCCGGTCAGCCGCGCGCGACGGCCGGTGTGGTGGTTTCGGCGATGCGCGAACCGATGGGCTCGCCGAGCACCACGCGGCGCACGTTGCCGGGCTCGCGCAGGTTGAACACGATGACCGGGAGCTTGTTGTCTTGGCAGAGGGAAACGGCGGAAATATCCATGACGCGCAGGTTGCGCTCGATGAAATCTTGGTAGCCGATGGCGGTGAAGCGGCGCGCACCGGGCACGAGCGCGGGGTCGGCGTCGTAGATGCCGTCCACCTTGGTGCCCTTGAGAATGACCTCGGCTTTCACTTCCATGGCGCGCAGCGCGGCGGCGGTATCGGTGGAAAAATAGGGATTGCCGGTGCCGCCGACGAAGATGACGACGCGGCCTTTTTCGAGATGGCGGATGGCGCGGCGGCGGATGAAGGGCTCGGCCACCTGATGCATTTGGATCGCGCTCATCACCCGTGTAGTCCAGCCGCGGCTCTCGAGCGCGTCTTGCATGGCGAGACCGTTGATGACCGTCGCCAGCATGCCCATATGGTCGGCGGCGACGCGGTCCATCTGTTTGGCTTGCAGCGCGACGCCGCGAAAGAAGTTGCCGCCGCCAAGCACCAAAGCGATCTCGACCTGCAACGCGCGCAGGCTTACGATTTCGTCGGCGATTGCGCCCAGCCGCTGGGGATCGATGCCGAATTCCCGATTGCCCGCCAGCGCCTCGCCGGAGAGCTTGAGCAGGACGCGTTTGAAGGCTGGGGCAGGGGCGGCCATGAGGAAGTTAGCCGAGGTCTTCGCCGACCTTGTAGCGGGCGAAGCGGCGTACGGCAATATTTTCGCCGAATTGGGCGATTTTGCCGGCCACCAATTCAGCCACCGACATTTTGTCATCCTTGATGAAGCGCTGATCGAGGAGGCAGGTCTCTTCGTAAAACTTGCCGAGCTTGCCTTCGACGATCTTTTCGATGACTTGCGCCGGCTTGCCGCTGTCCTTCATTTGGGCGCGGAAGATCTCCTTCTCCTGCTCGAGCACGGCCGCCGGCACCTGCTCGCGGCTCAGATAGCGCGGCGCGGCGGCCGCGACGTGCATGGCCAAATCGTGCAAGAGGGCCTGGAACTCGGGCGTGCGCGCCACGAAGTCGGTTTCACAGGCGAGCTCGATGAGGACGCCGATCTTGCCGCCGGCGTGGATGTAAGCGCCGATGGAGCCCTCGGAGGCGGTGCGCGCGGCCTTCTTGGCGGCGGCGGCGATGCCCTTCTTGCGCAGCCAGACCTCGGCTTGCGCCAAATCGCCTTGGTTTTCGGCCAAGGCCTGCTTGCAGTCCATCATCGGGGCGCCGGTGCGGTCGCGGAGCTGTTTGACTAAGGTGGCGGTGATTTCCATGTCTCGATTGGGGCGCCAGGCCGAACCCGCGTCGGGAAATTCGGCTGCAAGCGCTTGCCAGTTAGGCGGTGTCGGCGCGCGGGGCGGAGCCGGGTTCCGATTCGGATTCGGCGCGCTCGAGTTCGGGCGCGATTTCCGCTTCTTCACCCTCGTCTTCGCGGGTTTCGTCGTAGCCGGCGTACTTGCGGTCGGCTTCGTACTGCGCGACGTAATCGGCGGCCAGGGCGGTATCCTCTTCGGTCTCGCCGGCAGCCGATTCGGGCAGCGGCTGGCCTCCGGCCTCCTGGAGCTGCCGGCCCTCGATACAGGCGTCGGCGATACGCGAGGCGAACAGGCGGATGGCGCGCAGCGCGTCGTCATTGCCGGGAATCACGTAATCGACCTCGGTGGGATCGCAATTGGTGTCCACGACGGCGACGACGGGAATGCCGAGCTTGCGGGCTTCGCGGACGGCGATCTGCTCGTTGTTGGAGTCGATCACGAAGAGCACATCCGGCAGATTGGGCATGTCCTTGATGCCGGCGAGATTCTGCCGGAGATGAGCGCGCTCGCGCTCGAGGTGGATGACCTCTTTTTTCGGCAGCAGCTCGTAGCGGCCGTCGGTGGTCATTTCCTCGAGGTCCTTGAAGCGCTTGATGGATTTCTGAATGGTGACCCAGTTCGTGAGCAAGCCGCCGAGCCAGCGCTGGTTGACATAGAACATCTGGCAGCGGGTCGCCTCTTCGGCGATGGCCTCTTGCGCTTGCCGCTTGGTGCCGACGAAGAGAACCGTCTTGCCCTGCCCGACTTGCTCTTGCACGAAGCGGGAGGCGTCCTTGAAGAGCTTCAGCGTCTTTTGCAGATCGATGATGTAGATCCCGTTGCGCTCGCCGAAGATGTACGGCTTCATCTTGGGGTTCCAACGCTTGGTTTGGTGCCCGAAGTGAACCCCCGCTTCGAGCAGCTCCTTCATGCTGATGGTGGCCAATTACCCTCCTCGTGGAGTTTGCAATCCCGCCGGGCGGGATTTTCTCTCCGGGCGCGGTTAGCGCTTGGAGAATTGGAAGCGCTTGCGCGCCCCTTTTTGTCCGTACTTTTTGCGTTCCTTCATGCGCGAATCGCGGGTGAGCATGCCGGCGGCGCGCAGCCGCGCCCGCAGTTCGGCGTTGTACGCAAGCAGCGCCCGCGCGATGCCCATGCGCAGGGCGCCGCTTTGGCCGCTGGGGCCCCCGCCCTCGACGCGCGCGATCAGATCGAACTGCGCGGTGAGTTCCAGCAACCGCAGCGGCTCGCGCGCCTGAATGCGCAGGGTCTCGCTGGGGAAATATTGTTCGAGTTCGCGGCCGTTGATGCGGGTTTGACCGCTGCCCGGACGCAAGATCACTCGCGCCACCGCCAGCTTGCGCCGGCCAGTGCCTCGGTATTGAACCAACTCCGCCATGAAAATGTTCTATTCCTTGTCGAGAGACTTGCCCACGCGGCGCGCCTGCGGCATTTGGGCGGCGTGGGGATGTTGGGCGTCGCGGTAGACGCGCAGTTTGCGCGCCAAGCGCTTGCCGAGGCGGTTGTTGGGCAGCATCCCTTCGATCGCGTCGCGCACCACGGCTTCCGGATGCTTGCTCATGCGCTCGCGAAGGGTGCGCGTCTTCAGCCCGCCGGGATAGCCGGAAAAGTGATGAAATTCCTTGGCCGCCAGCTTCTGGCCCGTAATCTTGACTTTGGCGGCGTTGATCACGACCACGTGCTCGCCGGTGCTCAGGAAGGGCGTGTAGGCGGGATTTTCCTTGCCGCGCAAAAGGCGCGCGACACAGGAGGCCAGCCGGCCCAACACCATGCCGTCGGCATCGACGACGTACCACTTCGCTGCGAGCTCGGCGGCTCGCGGAAAATATGTGCTCATCGCGTCCAAGCTCCCGCCGGCACGTGCAGCCGCTCCGTCTGGCCTTTCACCCCCGACGGACTCGCGTCGCCTCGATTCGGGTTGAAATGGACACCCGCGGCGAAGCCCCGTGCGGGACAATTCTCAACGATAGCGGAGACCCAAGGGGATGTCAAACGCCCGGCGGTGGGGTCGTAGGCGGAGCGGGCACGGTAGAAGAACCGCCCTGCGGCTGCTTGGGCGCGGGCTTGGCTTTTTTCGTACGCGCGCGCGAGGAATGGCGGGACGGAGCCGGCCCGTTGGCATCGTTGATCACCAGGGTTTTGGGCGGCGGCGAGGCCGGCGGCGCGTCCGGATGCGCGGTGCGGAAGCGAGCCAGCTCCGCCGCCTGCGCGGAGCCGGTCACTTGGATGAAATCGGCGAGCGCGTTCAGGCTGGCGTCGGTTTGCTGCAGCGCCGCGGCAATCGCCTCGGCCTGCGCCTGGTCGCCGTAGCGGCCGGCGAGGTCCGCGGCGCGCAGCGCCACCGCATACACCGCTTCGCCGTCGCGATAAAGACGAAACGCCGCGCCCAGATCCTCGGGCGCGCCTTCGAGCTTGAGCGCGAGGCCCGGCAGCGCCTCGACCACGTTCCGTTCGATCGAGGCCCGATCGGTGCGGAATTGCACGCGGTCGGAATCCTTGGCGCGCCATTGCTCCGGCGCGACCTGCGCGAGCGCGCCTTGCAGGTTTTGGAGCGCGCTGAAAAGCGAGCGCGCCAGGGCTGGGCTATCCGGCGCGGCGGCGGGCGCGGCCTGGGCTCGGGCAGCGCATGTCCAGGCGAGGAGCAGGGCCAAGGCGAAGACTAACCTCGCTCCGCGCGGAACAAGCTGGCCCGGGTGGCCCATGCCACGATGATAAGCCTAGACGGCGGCGGCGCGCCCCAAGACCTTGAGGTAAAGGTTTTCGTACATGGGAATGATCTGGGTTGCGCAGAAATTCTCGTCGGCGCGCGCGCGCGCCAGCTCGCCCATTTCGCGCAGGCGGGCGGGGGAGGCCAGCAGGTCCAGGGCTGCGGCCGCCATGCCCTCGATGTCCCCAACCGGGAACAGAAGGCCGCTGCGCCCATCCTCGATCACTTCGGGCAAGCCGCCGACGCGGGTCGCGATCGCGGGCACCTTATAGGCCATGGCTTCGAGGGCGGCCAAGCCGAACGATTCCATTTCGCTGGGCAGCAGCATGAGGTCGCTGATCGAGAGGAGCTCGTGAATGCGGTCTTGCTTGCCCACGAACGTCACCTCGCCGGCGACGTGCAAGCAGCGGGCGCGATGCTCGGCGTTGGCGCGTTCGGGCCCGTCGCCGATCATCAGCAAGCGCGCGGGGCGCTGGCGCGCGATGCGGGCGAAAATTTCGATGGCATCCAAGACGCGCTTGACGGGCCGGAAATTCGAAAGATGCACGAGGATCGGCACCCCGTCGGGGGCGAAGCGGGCCCGGAGCTCGGGGAGCTCGCGGCGGAAGTACTGCTCGCAGTTGACAAAATTCGGAATCAGCTCGATGGGGCGGCGGATTTCGAACTCGGCGATCGTTCGCTGGCGCAAGTACTCGGAGATGGCGGTGACGCCGTCGCTGCTCTCGATCGCAAAGCGCGTAATCGGCAAATAGCCGCGATCGGCGCCCACGAGCGTGATGTCGGTGCCGTGCAGGGTGGTGATGAACGGCAAGCGGCGCGAACTCATGGCGCGGGCCAGATACGCGCTGACGGAATGCGGGATGGCGTAATGGACGTGGAGCAAATCGAGGCGGGCGGAAGTCGCGACCTCTTCCATCTTGCTGGCGAGGGCGAGCGCGTAGGGCGGGTAGTCGAAAAGCGGGTAGCTCGCGACCTCGACCTCGTGGAAATAAATTCCGGATTGGTCAAGATCCAGGCGAATCGGCTGGGCGTAGCTGATGAAATGGATTTCGTGGCCGCGCTGGGCTAGCTCGCGCCCCAGTTCGGTGGCTACAATGCCGCTGCCGCCGTACGTGGGGTAGCAGGTGATGCCGATGCGCATCACCCAAGCTTAACAAGCGGCCAGGCGGTTGGCTGGAGACGGGAGCAGGCGGGCAAATAACGAGGAACGGCCGGTTCGCTTCCCCCCGGATGAGCCGGCCGTTCCTGACTGATCGTCGCGCGGTAACGCGGCCGATGAGACACCCGGGACTTAGCACCTGAAGCACCAAAGCGCGCCGCTGCGCGAGGGACTTGATAATGCGCGGCCTTGCAGTGGGAGGGGCGCCCGGCGAGGCGCGGCCGACCAGCGGGCCTGTTACTTTTCGTTCCCAAATGCCTTTTCTTTCGGACTGGAGAGCCGAGGGCCGGCGTTGGCGCGCTTGGGCCAATGGTGCCAGGCAAACCAGACGACGACTGTGGCGATCACGACGACGATGGCTAGATCGAAGCGGCGGAAAATGCCCTCGATTTGCGGCCAGTTCCGGCCGAGCCGCAAGCCGACGTAGGCCAGCGCCCAGCACCAAGGGAGCGAGCCGAGGAAGGTGTACAGGTGGAAGCGCACCGGGCGCATCCGGGCAACTCCCGCAGGCAGCGCGATAAAGGTGCGGAAAACGGGCAGCAGACGGCAGAAAAAAACCGTCGCTTCCCCATAAGAGGCGAACCAGCGATCCACCTGGTCGAGGTCCTCGGGGCGCAGCAGCAACCAGCGGCCGTAGCGTTCGAGCCAGCCGCGGCCTCCCCGCGCCCCGACTTCATAGGCGACGGCGGAGCCTAAATTGCAGCCCAACGCGCCGACAAGGGCCACGGCCAAGAGATTGAAGCGCCCGGTCCAAGTCAGGTAGCCGGCAAAGGGCAAAATGACTTCCGAGGGCAGGGGAATGCAAGCCGATTCCATGGCCATCAGCAGCAGCACGCCGCCGTAGCCTAGGGTGCCGATGACGTGGAGAATCCAGGTGGCAAGCTGGCCGAGCAGGTGGCCGGTCATCGGCGCTCGTTGGCAGAGCCGGCGCCGGCCTCATCCACGTTGAACTCGCCCGATTCTTGGGTGAAACCGGGCAGTGGGTGCTGGAGGTCGCGGCCTTGGACTTTCAGCCGCATTGTCTCCTCGCCCTCGACGCGGCGCAAAATCGCGAATTGATCGAAGAGCTCGTTGTAAACGCGCGTGACGAGGAAATGCACGCCCGTCGCGTCTTGGCGCCAGATCTGACCCGCTGCGACCTTGGATTTCGACATGTGGATGCGCCGGCGCCTGCCGGCGTCTTCAGTTTAGCGCGGCGTCGCGCGGCTCCGCTCCTGGCTTAATGGCCGGGAGAAAATGAAGATCGCCAGGGTCGAGCGCGCATCGCGGCGGTGCGAATGCGTGTGGGACGAGGAAACGATGGTACGTTTATAAGGCGGATTCGAGAGCATGAAAGTCGCATTTTTAGGCACGGGAATCATGGGCGGCCCGATGGCCGTCAATTTGGTCAAGGCCGGCCACGATGTCACCGTGTGGAACCGGACGGCAGCCAAGGCGCAGCTCGTGCAAGATGCGTGCGGCGCGCGCGTGGCGATTTCACCCGCCGAGGCCGCCGCCGATTGCCAAATCGTTTGGATTTGCGTGAGCGATACGGCGGCGGTGGAACGGGTGTTGCTGGCGGAGGATGGCGTGCTGGGGGTGGCGCGGCCGGGGTTGCTGGTGGCCGATTCCAGTACGATTTCCCCGGTCGCCAGCCAGAATTTCGCCGCCCGGCTGCGCGAGCGCGGGGCGGATTTGGTGGATTGCCCCGTGACCGGCTCGAAGCGCGGCGCCGAAGCGGGCGAGTTGATCTTTATCGTCGGCGGCAAGCAAGAGTCCATCGAGCGGCTGGAGCCGCTGTTCTCGGCCATGGGGCAGCGAGTCTTTGCCATCGGCGGCAATGGCATGGGTCTGGTGGCCAAGCTGGCGATGAACCTGAACATCGCATTGATTTTCCAGGGCTTCGCGGAAGGCCTGGTGCTGGCCGAGAAGGGCGGCGTGCGGGTGCGGCAAATGCTGGAGATCATCGGGGCGACGATGCTGCGCTCGGGCGTGGTCGAATACAAGGGCCCGTTCATCGAGCGGCGGGATTTCACCGCCAATTTCCCGCTGGCGCTGATGCTCAAGGACATTCATCTAATGCTCGATTTCGCCCGCGAAAATCGGGTGAAATTGCCGGCGCTCGAGACCGTGGAGGAGATTTATACGGTCGCGGCCGAAGAGGGTCTGGCCGGAGCCGATTACGCGGCGATATTGACGCTGCTGGAGAAATGGGCGGGATTGCGCTCGCCGGCGCCGACGCCGGTGGAAGCGCGTTAACGTTTCCCTGCTCACTTTTCCGGGGGCCGAGCCGTCCCAGCCACAGAGGGATTGTCATGTCATGTTCCCGTGTCGCTTTTCTGGGATTGCTTGGGGCGTTAACGCTGGCCGTGGCCGGCTTCACCTGGGCGCAATATGAAGGGTCCTTTCAACGGACCTTGAGCGTGAGCGGGCCGGTGCAGATGACGGTGCAGACCGGCTCGGGCGCGATCGTGGTGCGCCGCGGCGCGGCGGGGGTCGTCAGCATTCGGGCGATTATTCGCGGGCGCGACCAGGACCAGATTCACGAGATCGAGCAGCACCCGCCCGTTGAACAGTCGGGGAACATCATCGAGATCGGGCGGCTCAGCGGCGATCTCGGCCGCAACATCGCGATCTCGTACGAAATCACCACCCCGGCGGCGACCTCCGTGAAGGCCAGCAGCGGCTCCGGCAGCGACACGGTGACGGGCCTGGACGGGACGGTGCGGGCGGAGACAGGCTCGGGCAGGGTGGAGCTGCGGCAAATCGGCGGCGACGCGAGCGCGGAAACCGGCAGCGGCGGCGTGGCGGTGAGCGACGTGCGCGCCGCCGTGCGCGCTTCGACGGGCAGCGGCAGCATCGAAATCGACCGCGCGGGCGGAGCCGCGCGCGCTTCGGCGGGCAGCGGCTCTATTACCGTCCACGGCGTCCAGGGTGAGGCGCGCGTGGCCACCGGCAGCGGCTCGATCCAGGTCACGGAAGCGGCGGCGGGCGTGCACGCGGAGACGGGGAGCGGGACCATCGTGATCAGCGGCAGCTTGCCCGCGTTGGCGCGCTGGGAAGCGCAGAGCGGTTCCGGCGGCATCATTTTGCACGTGCCGGCGCAAACGGTGGCCGAGGTGGATCTTTATTCCGGCTCCGGCAGCATCGACTCGAGCCTGCCGCTGACGGTGCGCGGAACGATCAACCGCCACGAACTGCACGGGTTTCTGCACGAGACCGCGCCGGGCCGGGGCGCCTTCATCATCGCGCGCACGAGTTCGGGCTCGATCCGGATCGATTAGACGACGAGTTCGGGAACTTCGAGCGCGCCGAAGCGGAAAGCTTCGAGGAAGGCATCGACGACTTGGGGGTCGAAGTCCGAGCCGGCACCCTTCTGGATGAGGGTCTTGGCCTCGAACGGCGACATCGCCTGGCGATACGGGCGATCGCTGGTGAGCGAGTCATAGACGTCGGCGACCGAGAGGATCCGCGCTTCGACGGGAATGTCTTGGCCGGCGACGGGGCGGTAACCGGTGCCGTCGAATTTGTCGTGATGCGCCAGAATGATCGGCAGCACGCGCCGCAGGCTGCCGCCGACCGGCGCCAAGAACTCCACCCCGCGGTCGACGTGGCGCTGCATCTCTTTGAATTCCTCTTCGGTGAGGCGCGCGGCCTTGTATAGCAGGTCGCGGCCGATATCCAACTTGCCGATGTCGTGCAGCAAAGCGGCGGCGCGGATGTCTTCCAGCCGATCGCCGTTGAAGCCCATGCGCGCGGCGATGGCGCGCGCATAGAGGGATACGCGGTAGGAATGGTTCTGCGTGTATTTGTCCTTGGCGATGAACTGCTGCAAGATCATCAGCACGCCGTGGTAGGTCTCGCGCAACTCCTCGAGGTGCTGGCGGCCGCGGTCATAGAGCAGACCCATGGCGTCCGCCACTAACACCAGCACTCCGCCCCAGATGATGAACTCGCACCAGATCGCCAGCGGGGTGGCGGGAGCGGCCTCGATCAAGTGGGGCTTGAACCACACCAGCAGCAAAACGATGAAGACACTGGCGACGGCCGTGAGCACGGCGTGACGGCGTCCGTAAACGTAGGCAGAAAAGACGGCGGGCAGAAAATAAAGGTCGAGCAGCGCGTGCTGGCCCGCCAGCAGATAGTTGAGCGCTCCGGCGATGGCGAACAGCGAGAGCAGCAGCCATAGTTCCTTATTGACTTCGGCCAGGGCTCTGACATTGAATTTGGGCATAAGACAACCTGGTGGATTGGGCCAACAATAACGTTTTTTGCGGGTTGCGCACACCTGTTAATCGGGACAGGTATTTGAGGCGTATCGGGTCAGGTTCTCCACTGCGGGCGGATGCTTTGAATGCGCTAAGGTAGGGCATTGGCTTGGCACATTTCATGCGTTCGGGCAACCTCACTCGCTCGCTCGGCCCACCCCTATTGGGGGTGGCCGGCGCCGCGGCACTGACCGCGCTCTTGCGGTATTGGCGGCTGGACGGAAATTTCGTCGCCAGCGGCGTGCTGTTGCTCGTGTATGTGCTGGTGGCGGCCGCCGGGCGGCGCGCGGTGGTGGCGGTGTGTGCGGCGCTCGCCGCGGCGGCCGGTTATGTGTATTTGCTCTGGCCTGCGCGCGCGCATGGAGCTCCCCCGATGAGCGTGGGCGGCGCGCTGGTCTGGTTCCTGGTCGCGATGTTCGCCGTGGCAGCCACGGCCGAGATCTGGCGGGACCGGGAACGAGCCGCGGATGGCGCGCTGCTGGCGCTGGAGCGCCGTTACCGGCGGCTCTTCGAACGCAACATGGCCGCGGTTTATACCGCGACGAAAGACGGGCGGCTGCTCGATTGCAACGAGATGTGCGCGCGCATGTTCGGCTTCTCGGGGCGCGAGGCGATGCTGGCCCGGCCCGTCGAGCAGTTTTACATGCGTCCGGAAGACCGCCAGGCTTTTCTCGCCGCGGTCGAAGAGCACAAGCATCTCGCCGGGCGCGAGGCCTGCTACCGCCGCGCCGACGGCGCGCCACTGTGGGTGCTCGAGAGCGCCAGTTGGGTCGCGGATCGTAACGTGATCGAAGGCACGATGGTGGACATCACCGAGCGCCGGCAGGCGGAGGAATTGCTGCGCGCCCGCGAGCACCGCTTCCGGGCGTTGATCGAAAACAGCACCGAAGCGATCGCCTTGGCCGATCCCACCGGCATTTTCATTTTCGCGAGCGAAAACACCGAACGGGTTTTGGGGTACAAGCCTGCGGACCTGCTCCAACGCAAGTTCCAAGACTTGCTCCACCCCGAGGACCGCGCCGCGGCCGTGGCCTTGTGGGCCCAAGCCGCGGCGCGCGCGGGGGCCATTTTGGAGGTCCAGTTCCGGTGCCAGCACCGGGATGGCTCCTGGCGCTGGTTGGGGGGCAGTTTCAAAAACCTGCTCGAAGAGCCGGCGGTGCGGGCGATGGTCATCAACTACGGCGACATCAGCGAACGCAAGGCGCTCGAAGATCAGCTGCGGCAGTCGCAAAAAATGGAGGCGATGGGGCGCCTGGCGGGTGGGATCGCCCATGACTTCAACAATCTCTTGACAGTGATCAACGGGTACAGCGACATTGCCCTGTTGCGGGCCGGCGACAACGAGCCGCTGCATAAGCAACTGGCCGAGATCAAGAGAGCTGGGGAACGGGCCGCGGGCTTGACCCGGCAGCTGCTCGCCTTCAGCAGGCAACAAGCGCTGGCGCCGCGCGTGGTGGACCTTAACGAACTCGTGCAAAGCATGGAGGCGATGCTGCGGCCGCTGATCGGCGAACAAATCGAGGTCGTGACACGCCTGGCGGCGCAACGGGCCCGCGTGCGCGCCGATCCCGGGCAGATCGAACAGATTGTGCTTAATTTGGCGGTCAACGCACGCGACGCCATGCCCAAAGGGGGCGAATTAACGCTCATCACCAGCTTGGTGGATGTCACGGAAGCCGGCGCGGGCTCCGGGCCGCCGCCGGGGCGCTACGTGATGCTCTGCGTGCGGGATACCGGCATGGGCATCAAGCCGGAGCTGATCTCGCGAATCTTCGAGCCCTTCTTTACCACCAAAGAGAAGGGCAAAGGCACAGGCCTGGGCTTGGCCATGGTTTACGGCATCGTGCAGCAGAGCGGCGGACACGTGGAGGTGCGGAGCGAAGTCGGGCGCGGCACCAGCTTTTTCGTCTACCTGCCGGAGGCCGCGGTCGCCGGCAATGCGGGAGGCGGCCGCTCGGGCAAGGGTCCGGAAACGATTCTTCTCGCTGAAGACGAGGACGGCGTGCGCACGCTGCTGCGCGACGCCTTGGTGGCGGAAGGCTATCGCGTTCTCGAATCCCGAGACGGGGCCGAGGCGCTTACGGTCTGCGCCGAGCATGGCGCCAGCATCGATCTGCTGTTGACCGACGTCGTAATGCCCAACCTGGATGGCCGCGCCTTGGCGGAGCGCATGCGCGCCCTGCACCCGGCGGTGAAGATATTGTTCATGTCCGGCTATGCCGACCCCGGGCTGGGTGAGATTAGCGCCCTGGGGCCGCTGCTGCAAAAGCCGTTTGCGGCCGAGACGGTAGGCGAGAAGGTGCGGGAAGTGCTCGGGCAGCGGTAAGCTACTTCTTCTTGCCTCGCTTGCCCAGGTGCTGCGTGACCAGACGAATATAGTCGCCCACCGTGCGGCAGTCCTCCCACTCGTCCTCGCTGAATTCCTGGGCGCCCAGCTTTTCCTCGGCTTGCATCAGCAATTCGGCCACGTCGATTTCATCCAGGCCGAGATCTTCGCTCAAGGAAGCGCTGGGAGTCAGTTCTGCTTCTTCGATCGCCATCTCTTCGGCAATCAGATTGAGCAGCTTGGCATTGAGGGCCTCGGAAGAACGCGGCATATGCAAACTAGGATACCAGCCGGGGGGAAGCGCCCGTGGGGGTGCAGCCGTTAGACTTGAGGCATGGCGAGGGCTGCGGCCACCAAAACGGACTCGTTGCGGGCCTTTTTCGGCCCCGGCGGACAGTTGCAAGCGGCCCAAGGCGAGGGCTTCGAGTTCCGGCCGGGCCAGCTCGAAATGGCCCGTGCGGTGGCCGACGCGCTCGAACGGCGCCGGCATTTACTGATCGAGGCGGGCACCGGCACCGGCAAGACGCTGGCGTATCTGTTACCGGCCGTCGCCAGCGGCCGGCGGATCGTCATTTCCACGGGCACCAAGAACCTGCAAGAGCAGTTGATTTTCAAGGACATACCCCTGCTGGCCGCCGCTCTGGGACGACCGCCGCGGGTGGCGTGCGTAAAAGGCCGCAACAATTACGCTTGCCGGCAAAGGCTCGACGATCTGGAAACCCAGCCGGCCCTGCTGACCATTGCCGAGTTGGAAACGTATCGGCGAATCCGAGCCTGGGCGCGCGAGAGCGAGCTGGGCGATCGCGCGGAACTGGATTTTCTGCCCGAGAACTCGCCGCTGTGGGAGCGTTTGAACGCCCGCAAGGAGATTTGCACCGCGCAAAAATGCCCCGCCTTTGGCGATTGCTTCCTCACACGGCTGCGCCAGCGCGCGCAAGAAGCGGACTTGATCGTCGTCAATCACCATCTATTCTTCGCCGACTTGACGCTGAAGCAGCGCGACCTGCCGGGCGTGCTCCCGCCGTACGAGGCCGTCGTCTTCGACGAGGCGCACGAACTCGAGGAGGTCGCGGGTCAGTATTTCGGCGTTTCCATCAGCACGCACCAATTGCAGGAGCTGGCGCGGGATGCGGAAGCCTGGGTGCGCTTGCAGGTGATCGCCGAGGGACCATGGCTGACCCGCGTGCAGCATGCGGTCGAAAGCGGCACTGCGTTGTTACTCGACCTGGCGGAGGAGCCGGGGCGGTTCGAGCTGAAGGAGCGGACGCGGTTCTTGGAGGATCACCAAGGCGCCTATCGCCGCTTGCTCGATAACTTGCGCGCCGCCGGGAATGAACTGCTGGCCGCGCACGACAGCGCGCCGGAGCCGGAAACCCTGGCGCGGCGGATCATCGATCTTGCGGAACGGGCGGAGCTGCTGCTCGAGGGCGACGAAACCGGCTCGGTCCTTTGGCACGAGCGCCGCGGGCGGGGCGCAATCTTGGGGGCCACCCCGATCGAGGTCGCGGATCTGCTGGAGGAAAACCTCTTCTCCCGCTGCGATACCGTAATTCTGACTTCGGCCACCTTGGCGGTCGCAGGAAGCTTCGACTATTTGCGCGGGCGCTTGGGGCTGCGCCATGGCAGCGAGCGCAGCATTCCTTCCGCGTTCGACTACGAACGTCAAGCCTTGCTGTACATTCCCGACGACCTGCCCGATCCGCGCGAGCCGGAATTCGTGCCGCAGGCGGCCGAGATCATCGCCGCGCTGCTCGCTGCCAGCCAGGGGCGCGCCTTCGTGCTGTTCACCAGTCACGAACAGATGCGGGAGACCTACCAGCGCCTGGAAGCGAAGCTGCCGTTTCCGCTGCTGCTGCAAGGCGAGCAGCCGCGCCACCTCTTGCTGGAGCGCTTTCGCGCCACGCCGCAAGCGGTGCTGTTTGCCACCAGCAGTTTTTGGCAAGGCGTGGACGTGCAAGGCGAGCAGCTCAGTTGCGTGATCGTGCATAAGCTGCCATTCGCCTCTCCCTCGGATCCGGTTACGGCGGCGCGCATTCGGGCGGTGAACGAGGCGGGCGGCCAGGCGTTCATGGAGTTTCAGGTGCCGCATGCGGTGCTGGCGCTGAAGCAGGGGTTTGGGCGCTTGATCCGCTCCTCCCGCGACCGCGGCGTCTTAGCGCTCTTGGACGGGCGGATTCTGCGCCAGCGCTACGGCCCAATCTTCCTCGAGAGCCTGCCTCGTTACCGCCGCACCGGCAGAATCGATGAAGTGCGGGCGTTTTTCGCCGGAGACTAAAATAAGCAATTCGCTCATGGGTTCTTCGCCCCCAGGATTTGGCGCCATGCGCCTTGGCCGGCCTCGGCCGGCCACCGCCTCAGCGGCGGTCTTGCGCCGCTGGATCGAGCAGTTTGAGGACCGGCGCGTAGCCGTGATCGGGGATTTGATCCTGGACCATTTTCTTTGGGGCGACGCGACGCGCATTTCGCCGGAAGCGCCGGTTCCGGTGATCTTGCTGGAACGGGAAAGCTATCGCCTCGGCGGCGCCGCCAATGTCGCGGCGAATCTGCGCGCTTTGGGCGCGCAGGTTTCCGTCTTTGGAGTGATCGGCCGCGACGAAGCCGGCCGCCGACTGCGGGCCCTGCTGGCCGAGGCGGGGATCGACGACCGCGGCGTGCTCGAGCTAGCCGGCCGGCCGACGACCATCAAGCAGCGAGTGCTGGCGCAAAACAAGCACGTCTTGCGGATCGATCGCGAACATTCGGGGCCGATCGGGGCGGCGGCCGGGCGCCTGGCGAGAAGACTGGCGCAGGCCAGTTTCGACGTCGTCGTCGCTTCCGATTACGGCAAAGGCTGCTTGACCGCGCCGCTGATGCGGCGCCTGCTGGAGACGGCGCGCCGCCGCGGCTGGCCGGTGTGCGTGGATCCCAAGGGGAACGAGCTGCATTGCCGCGGCGCCACGCTGCTCAAGCCGAACCTGCGCGAGCTGGCGCATTTGGCGGGCCGCGCCATCGCGAGCGAGAAAGACCTGGCCGCCGCCGCCGAGCGGGTGCGGCGGCGGTATCGCTGCCGCCATCTATTGGTGACCTGCGGGCCCGCCGGCATGCGCCTCTTCGATGACGATGGCGCCGCGGCGATTCGCAGCGCCACCCTCGAAGTCGCCGACGTGACCGGCGCGGGCGATACGGTCGCGGCCAGCGTCGCCCTGGCGCTGGCGGCGGGCGCGCCGGCGCGCCATGCCGCCTTGATCGCCAATCTGGCCGCCGGCGTGGTCGTCACGAAGCCGGGCACGGCCGTCGCCAGCCGGGACGAAATCCTGGCGCACCTGCAAGCGGATAGGGCCGCGGCGGCGACGCCGCAGGCCCAGCGCGACACCCGCGCAGGGCGGCAACGGCGATGATCGCCATCACCGGAGCCGCGGGATTCATCGGCAGCGCGCTGGCTTGGCATTTCAACCGCCTCGGCCGCACCGATCTCGTTCTGGTGGATGATCTCGGGGGTGACGGCCGCTTTCGCAATCTCAGCGGGCTCGATTTCGCCGACTTTTTCGGCAAAGACGACTTCTTGGCGCGCCTCGAGGGCCGCGGCGCACTGCCGGCGCTCGAAGCGATCTTTCATCTGGGCGCGTGCAGCGCCACGACGGAAACCGATGCCGCGTATCTCATGCGCAACAACTTCGGCTACTCCAAAGCCGTCGCCCAATGGTGCCTGGCGCGCAACGCGCGCCTGGTCTATGCCTCGAGCGCGGCCACTTATGGCGACGGCGCGCAGGGCTATGATGACGACGCCGCCGGCTTGGCTTCGTTGCGCCCGCTGAATGCCTACGCCTTTTCCAAGCACGCGTTCGACCTGTGGGTCCGGCACGCCGGCGCCCTGGACCGCGTGGTCGGGCTCAAGTATTTCAATGTCTTCGGGCCCAACGAATACCACAAGGGCGAGATGCGCAGCATGGCGCTGCGCGCCTTCGAGCAGATCGAGGCGCGGGGCGTGGTGCGGCTTTTTCGTTCCGACCGCGCGGATTTCGCCGATGGCGAGCAGCGCCGCGATTTCGTGTACGTCAAGGACGCAGCGGCGATTACCGCTTGGTTTCTCGGCGATCCCCGCGCCAACGGAATCTTCAACGTGGGCAGCGGCCGGGCGCGCACCTGGAACGATTTGGCGCGGGCCGTGTTCGCGGCCCTGGATCGGGAGCCGCGCATCGAGTACTTCGATATGCCGGCGGAACTGCGCGGCAAGTACCAATATGCGACCGAGGCGCCGCTCAGGCGCTTGCGCGCGGCGGGAGCGCCGATCCCCCGGTGGTCGTTGGAAGAGGCGATCGGCGACTACGTGCGGAACTATCTCGTGCCTGGCCGGTTGACGCTGGCGGCGGAGCACCCGGCGCCGGTCGGCGCCGCAGGCGAAATGAGCGCTACCGAAGCACAGGATCAGCGGCCATGAACGACAAGAATAAGGATCGGTGGTTGGGGCTCGACTGCGGCACCGGCGGCACGCGCGCGTTGCTGGTGGACGCCCAAGGCGTCGTGCGTGCGGCGCATTCCGCCGCGCATGCGCCGATCGACATGCCCCAGCCGCTATGGGCCGAGCAGCGGCCCGAGGATTGGTGGCGCGCGGCGCGCGAGGCGATCGGCGCGGTCTTGCGCGGGGCGGGCGATATCGCAATCCGGGGCATCGGCCTCAGCGGCCAGATGCACGGTGTGGTCTTGCTGGACCGCGATGGCGCGGTCCTGGGCCCCTCGATCATCTGGTGCGACCAGCGGGCGCATCGCGAGGCGGAGGCGCTGACCGCTCAGATCGGCTACGAGCGCGCGCTGGCGCTGACCGCCAATCCCATCCTGCCGGCTCTGTCCGCGCCCAAACTGCTCTGGCTCCAGGAGCATCGGCCGGGAGAATTCAAGCGCGCCCGGCGCTTTTTATTGCCGAAGGACTATATTCGCTTTCAACTCAGCGGCGAGTTTGCGACCGATCTCGCCGATGCCAGCGGGACCGGCCTGCTCGACGTGGCAAATCGCCGATGGTCCGAGCCGATGCGTGCGGCGCTCGGATTGCCGGAGGGGTTCCTGCCGTCTTTGCACGAAGGTCCGGAAGTCACCGGCCGCGTCAGCGCGGCTGCGGCCGCGGCGACGGGGCTCGCGAGCGGCATTCCGATTGTCGCCGGCGGCGGCGACCAGGCCGCGGGCGCCGTGGGCAACGGCATCGTGCGGCCGGGGCTGGCGTCCGCGACGGTGGGCACCTCCGGGGTAGTGTTTGCCGCCACCGATCGTCCCCAGACCGACGCGCGCGGCAGCATCCACGCGTTTTGCCACGCGGTGCCCGGACAATGGCACGCGATGGGAGTGACGCAGGCGGCGGGACTGTCGTTCCGCTGGCTCCGCGATCAGCTCTGTCCCGGGGCGGGGGACGAAGCCTATGACGCGCTCTGCCGCGAAGCGGCGACTGCGCCGCCCGGCTGCAACGGTTTGATCTTCCTGCCCTACTTGATGGGCGAGCGCGCGCCGCATCTCGATCCGCATGCGCGCGGCGGCTGGCTGGGGCTCACTGCCGCGCACACGCGTGCTCATCTCATCCGCGCGGTGCTCGAAGGGGTGGCCTTCAGCTTGAAGGATTGCCTGGCCGTCCTGGCCGGCATGAACATCCTGCCGCGGCGCATTCTGCTCAGCGGCGGCGGGGCGCGCGGGACCGTGTGGCCGCAGATTCAGGCGGATGTCTATGGCGTGCCGTGCGGGCGCTGGCGCAATTCCGAAGGCGCGGCGTACGGGGCGGCGCTGCTGGCCATGACCGGCACCGGACGCTTTGCCAGCGTGGCAGAGGCTTGCGATCAAACCCTCGCCGCTGACGCCGAGTTCGCGCCTGGCAACGCGCGCCTTTACGCTGCCGCGTACGATCTCTATCGCGCGCTTTATCCGCGCCTCAAGGACTTGTTCCCGCACATGGCGACCGCGGCGGCGGCGGGCTAAAGGCGCCGGCCCACGAAATAAACCAGCGCCACGACCGCGGCGAAGAGCACCGCGGTGCTGTCGCGGCCGAAATGCCAGCGCTGCGAGGCAAAAAAGATCGCAACGAGCAAGGCGGTGAGGATTACGGCGGTGGCCGTCAGTTGCAGCACCTCCCGCCAAGAATTCGGGCTCAGGCGATCCCCGACGCTGCGCTCGACGAGCTTCGCCAGGCGTTCGCCGGGCGGCAGCGCCGCTTGGGCGTGACGCCAGGCGGCGGCCACTTCGACGGCCTCCGCCGGCGAGGTCGCGCGCCGACTCTCCCGCTCGTAGGCGGCGCGCAGGCGCGCCATGGCTTCGGCGTCATCCGGTTCTTCGTCGCCGGGACCGGCCGCACCCACGCGGCTGGTGAAGAACTCGCGGGCCTCCTCGGTGGTCATCCTGGTTTCATCTTCGCCCGGCGCGCGGAAGCGGCGCAACGGCTAGCGCGCGACCGCGCTGACCGCGCCAATTCGGCCGGCGCGCAAACGGCGTGCGGGAGCAGCCCGTCCGATCAGACGCGAGGGTGCGGAGCCGCTTCCGGCAGCAGTTCGATCCGCGCCATGGCTTGCCGGGGTGCCTCATGGCTCATGAACCAACGCCAAACCGAGCCGCTGCGGGCATTTTCGGCGCTGAGCAAGCCGATGCCGAGATCGATGCCCAAGACATGCGGGCTAACCCAGCCGGTAAGGGGATTGAAGGCATCGCAGAAACCATAGGCGCCCCAGATGGGTTGGCGGAAGCCGTTTCGAGCCGGCAGCCCGTTCCCGTAGTCCCGCAGCATCGCGGCGAGGTCGTCTTGGCAGAGATCGGGCGTGAACATCAACGACCCGGCCGCCGCGCACGGAACCAGCGTGCCGTCGATGTCGGAGGCGAAGGGCGGTCCGCCCCAGGCCATATAGCCGTGCGCGCCCTCGGAAGCGGTGATGCCCCAATGCTCGTCGTCGTAGTCGGGAAAGCGCGCATGCAGGCTGGCGCAGAAGGCGCGGTGCGCGCGCGTGGCCGCGACCGAATTCTCGAAATAATTGATATGCTCGCCCTGCCGCTCGCGCCGATGCCGGTAGTCAACCCAAGCATGCGAGTACTGGTGGATGAATAAGGGACGGGCGCCGGCGATATAGCGATAGCCGGCGAAGTCGATCCACGGGCGCCGCCAGGCGTACCAACTGGCCGGCGCGAGCGGCCGCTCGGCGGCGCCGATGCCCAGCAAATAGAGAATCGTGGCCTCGTCGTAGCTATCCCAGCGATAGGGGATAAAGCCTCTTTCCGGCGTCCACCCATGGCTCAGCAGCAGGCGGTCGCCCGCGAGCATCCACTGGAAATCCAAACGTCGATAGAGCCGTTGCGCGAGCGCGGCGATCTCGCGATCGTCGTCGAACGCGGCGCCGGCGGCGAGCACGCCGGCGATGAGCAAGGCCGTGTCGATCGAGGAAAGCTCGCTTTGCCAGGCGCGGCTGCCGCTGGCGAGATCGAGGAAATGGAAATACCAGCCATGCACATGCTGCGCGCGGTGCGCGAAAAAGCGCAGCGTGGCGCGCGCGCGTTGGCGCGCCGCGCCGCCATCCACCCAGCCGCGCTCGGCGCCGATGGCCAGGGCGGTGAGACCGAAGCCGGTCGCGGCGATGCTGGCGACGTGCCAGTGGTGCGGCTCGTCGGGCCGGCGGTCGAGGCGCGCCCGGTCGCGCACGAGGCCGGTGCCGGCATCGGCCTGCTCCCAAAAATAGCGGAACGCCCGGTGGGCCAGCTCGTCGGTGTCGAACGCCGGCCGCCGCGCCGGTTGGGCCAGCGCGGGGAAGGTCGCGAGCGCGGCGATACGGGCTAGAAACTGACGGCGCCCCAGTTCGCCGCTGGGAACGTTAATGTTCGATCTCGACAAGGGCCAGCGCTTTGGGCGCCAACGTCAACGTTAGCAGGGGATTTTCCGAGTCCAAAGCGCGCACGGAAGGAGGCGGCAAGACGGCGGCGCGGCGCAATTCGGCGATCTGTTCGCGCGTGGGGTTGGCGGGGCTGCCCATGGCCCGCCAGGCGGGGAGCGGCGAGCCGTGCTGCGGATCCACGATCCAAATGAGGGCGCGGCTGCCCGGCGGCAGGCCTTCAAACGCCAGGCGGAAGCTGTGCGGCGCGCCGCCGCCATACGCAGGCGCATAGTTCCAAACGGCCAGGGCGAGCGAGCCGTCGGCGCGCCGCGTCGCCAGCACCGAATCGGACGCGGCCGGCACCCGCGTTTCGCCCAGCCGATGCAGCAACGCGAACGCGTTGAAGACGGGCTTGGGAATGTGGTCCTCGGCGATCAGACCGAAACCGCCGTAAAAGGGCGTGCGCACCACGCCTTGCTCTTCGAAAACGTCGGAGAAAGTCCAATACGCCAGCATCTTGGTCATGCCGTCGCAGGCGCTGATCGTTTCGGCGAGCCAAGGACCCATGAAAGCCGAATCGGTGACCGCGGGCTCGTTCTTATAGCTGGCGTTGTACTCGCTGAAAATGATCGGCAGTTGCGGAAACGGCGAGGCTGCCACCTGGTCATGCACTTTCCGCACGGCGCGCGCGACCAGGTCGCGCCGGGAGATTGTTTCCGAGACGCCGAAGACGTTTGCCGCCGAGTCGTTGCCGTACACGTGCGTCGAAACGAAGTCCACCGGCACCCGGCCGACGGCGCAATGGCGCAGGAAGGGCGTCACCCAGGCCGCTTGTGCGGTGGCCGGTCCGCCGACCCGCAAGAGCGGGCTCACGCTCTTGAGGGCGCGCGCGGTGACGTCGTAGAGGTGAAAATAGGTCGCCTGCTTCGGCGCGCCCGCCCAAAAGTCGAGATTCGGCTCGTTCCAGACCTCGAAATACCACTGCGAGACTTCGGCGATTCCGTAACGGGCGACGAGATGCCGGGCGAACGCGGCGATAAGCTCGCTCCAGCGCTGCCAATCGCGCGGCGGCGCCACATAGGGGTGGTACCAAAAGGCCTGCCGCACCGGCGAGGCGGCCAGTTGGCGCGGCATGAAGCTCAGTTCGACAAAGGGGCGAACGCCGTGCGCGAGCAGGCCGTCGTAGATCTGGTCCACGTAGGAAAAGTTATAGACCGGCCGCCCCTGCGCGTCTTCGGAATACAAGCCAACGTCGTCATCGAGAATGCCGTGCGCCCGGACGTACCGAAAGCCGGTGGCGGCATGGACCGTGGCCAGATCCTCGAGGTAGCTGGCGCGCATGGCCAGCCGCGCCCGGCCGGAACCGAACATCTGCTCCCAAAAATGCGGGAACGGATGCCCCGGCCCGCGAGCGTCAATGACGATAGGCGCCGGCGCGTCGCTCGTCGCGGCTTGGCTGCCGGCTGCGGGCGGCCAAAGCGCCACCGCAGCCGCAAGCAGGAATCCGGCGGCGAGCACGCGTTGGCGAGCCGGACGCATAGGATCAGAACGACAGATTCGCTTGCAGCTCCACCATCCTGCCCGCCAACCCGGTCGAGGCGATGCCGAACATCGGATTGGACACCGGCTTGCCTGTGCTGTCGTTGAAATAGCTGATGGTCGTTTGCGGGCTGCCGAACGTGAACGGCGCCAGATTGAGCGTATTGAGGAAATTGAAAGCGTTGACGCGCAAGCCCAGTTTGGCGTTTTCGCCCAAGACTCCCGTGGCCGGCAAGCCGAAGTCCTTGGAGAAGCTCAAATCCAAGTTGGAATAGCGCGGGCCGCGGAAGCTGTTCCGGCCGATGCCGGGGAAACCGGACTTCGTGACGTCGAAATAACTTGCCGCGCCGTTCGGGAAATTGGCGGCGAAAGCACCGGGCGTCCCCGGCGGCAGGAACGCGCTGTTGCCGCTGGCGTTGCCGGCGCCCCCGAGATAAGCGACGGGGCGGATCGGGCAGATCGTGGCCGCCCCCAGGACGAGATTGCAGTTGTTGGAGGCGACGGGCGTCCAGGGAAACCCAGTATGAAACTCGAACACGGGACTGATTTGCCAGCCGCCCAAAGCCTTGCCCAGCAGCGTCGAGGCATCGTTGAAAATGGGCAGATTCCAGGTGGCGTAGGCGCGCAGATTGTGGGTGTTGTCGTAATCCGAGGGGCCGCGCTCGGTCGCGAGATCGGTGGGATAGGTCTGGTTGGTGACGAATCCCGGGCCTTCGGCGGAAATTTCGTCGATGGATTTGCTGTACACGTACGTGACGTCCGCCATCAAGCCGCGCGCGAAGTGATGCTGAACTTGCGCCAGCAGGGCGTTGTAGTTGGCGGTGGTGTCGGGAGTGTACTGGAATACGGCGCCGAACTGCTGGCCGGGTTGCGGATAGAAGTAAAGCAAATTCTTGATGCGCAGCAGGTCGTGGCTGCTGCTGCCTTGATAGCCGATTTTCGCGACCCAGTCGTCCGGCAACGCGTACTGCGCTTGCAGCGAATACTCGTAAACGTAGGGGTTCTGCATGGTCGGCGCGGTGGCCCAGACATTCGGGCTCTGGCCGATGGGGAGATTGTTCGCCGGGTTGATGGGAGCGGCCAGCGCGGGAATAGCAGGGAACGCCATCGGGGTGTTGGCGCTAGCCAAGGCATAAAGCAATTTGCCGCCCATGAACGGGCTGCCGGCTGTTCCGCAGCAGAGACCGAAGCTGGCGACCAACGGGGGATTGGTGTTGGTGTTGTCGAACACGACGTTATCGAAGTTGTCGAAGAAGACGCCAAAACCTCCGCGTAACACCGCCTTGTTTTCGAACGCCTGCGGACTCCAGGCGAAACCGAGCCTCGGCCCGAAGTTATGGTAGACCGGGGGCCACATCGGATTGGGGAAAACGGCCCGCGCTTGCTGTAAGCCGAGAATCGGATCGCTGCCGGGCACGAGGTTTTCGAGATGGCCGCGCGTCTCATTGGGCGGCGCGAAATAGTCCCAGCGCAGGCCGGCGGTCAGCGTCAGGTTCGGCCGAAACTGAAAGTTGTCTTGCACGAACGCGCCGAGAATCGAATCGCGATAGTAACGCTGGGTGTCGGTGGGGGCTCCGGTCCGGGGATCGACCGTCACCGCCTCGAAGATCGGAGCGCCGTTGGCGAAGTCCCAGGGGCCTTGGAAAACGATATCCGGCCGCGCGCCTCCCAACAGATCGTTGTTGTTTTGCTCGCGGTCGAATTCGACGCCCATGGTGAGGGAATGACGGCCGCGCACGGTGCTGAGCTGCTCGCGCAAGGCGAAGGTATTTTCCGCGAAGATGCCCGGCGTCGTGCCCGCTTGCGCGGCGCCGTAGATCAACCGCTGGCCGTTGGGAAAGATGCCTTGGATTTCCGTGCGCGGGATCGCCCAATTGACGTTGGGATTCGCGGTCAGGTCGTTGAACGCCCAGCGTGTGAAGTTGAAGCGCAGTTCGTTGATCGTGGTCGGAGAGAGAGTGCTGACCCAAGACAAGAATCCGGAGGGGCTCAGGCGATGGGTGCTGAGATCGGCCATCGGCCGGCCTTGCGCCGCGCCGTCGGCCTGCGTGCCGTCGAAGACGTTGACGAACAGATTCCCGGTGAAGGTGTTGGCGCCCTGGGTGAAATCGATCCGGCCGTTGTATTGCGCGCCGGTGGTATGCGACGGCAGGAAGATCTGCGCGAATTCGAACTCGGGCACGCCGCTGAATCCGCCGCCGATGCTGGTCGAGAAGTTGTCCACGTAGGTGCCGTAGGCCCCCGTGGGCGATCCGATGTCCACGCCCTGGCCGACCACTTGGCAGCTCGCCGATGCAAATCCGACGCAACTGGGGGCCAACACCTGCAACACGCGCGGCGCCGCGCCCTTGGCCGCCAAGGTGGCCGCGACCGGGGTCGCCGAGCCGGCGTGCGCGGCGATCATCTGACCGAATTGCGGCGTGTCCACCCATTCGTTCTGGAAGGTGGAGCTGTTGTCGCGCAGTCCCTCGTAGTTGAAGAAGAAGAACAGCTTGTTCTTGAGAATTGGGCCGCCCAGGTGGCCGCCGAACTGGCGGAACGCGGTATCGATGCGCAGCGGCGGGGCGAAGCCGCTCCCCGGATTGAACCCGCCGTATTTGTTGTAGGCGTTCAATCCGGGATCTTGCAGCTGAAAGAAGCCGCCGCCATGGAATTGATTGGTGCCGCCTCGGGTCACGACTTTGATCTGCGCGCCGGAGTTGCGGCCGTCGGCGGCGTTGTAGTCGTTGGCGATCACCGTGACCTCCTGCACCGAAGCCGGACTCGGCGTCAGCACCGCCGCGCCGCCCCACTGCAGGCTGTTCACCGACACGCCGTCGATGGTGTAGTCGTTCGAGGTGATACGCTGCCCGGCCGAGCTAAGAGACTGCTGATTCTCGGTCTGGTAGAGCGCGACGTTGGAGGCGCCGGTGCCGCCGGAACCGTTGTTGGCGCCCGGGCCGTTAGGAAAGC
The DNA here is from genome assembly GCA_021323595.1 of Terriglobia bacterium. Taxonomy (GTDB): domain Bacteria; phylum Acidobacteriota; class Terriglobia; order Terriglobales; family SCQP01; genus JAJPKR01. The sequence continues at coordinate 30,452 of JAJPKR010000006.1, forward strand.
CGACGGATCGCCCGGTGCCGGAGCGCTCGCCATCGCCGAAGACCCCGGGGGTGAGCCGCAGCAACTCGTAGGGATCGCGCCCGAACTTGGGCATCGCCGTCACCACCTGCTCGCTGATGGTGTTCGCGAGGCTGGCATCCTGCGTCTGCAGGGTGGGCAGGGCCGCGCCATTGACCGTGACCGTTTCGGCCACCTGGCCCACCTTCAGTTGAAAGTTGAGCCCGTGCGGCTGTTCCGCGAGCACGTTGACGTTCTGCACCTGCTGGCTTGCAAACCCTTTCGCCGAAACCGTAACGGTATAGAGCCCCGGGGCCAACTGCGCGATCTCATAAACGCCCGCCGAGGTCGTTATGGTGCTGCGCGCCACTTGCGTGGATTGGTTCGTGGCCGTGACGCGCGCCCCTGCCACGGCCGCGCCGCTGGGGTCGGTCACGGTGCCGCGGATGGCGGCTTGATTCTGCGCCTGGGCGGCGGGGCCGGGGCCGAGGACGACCGCCAGAATCAGCAGCAACGGGGCGAGGAATCGGGGGACACGGGGAGAGAGGGGAAATGGAGACATGAGTGTCCTCGAAATCACTAAAACGTTTGAGTCACTGCGCCATCTGATATATCACTAACCCCGGGGAGTGTCAATGGAACTGGGGACCCGGGCATGCACGTCTTGCGGACCGAGCCGGAGTGCCGGATGATGACGGCACATGAGCCAAGCGGGGCAAGCTCGGCGAGGCGGCGCGGCGCCGCCCAGTCTCAAAAGCCTGGCCCGGCAGCTGGAACTGTCGCCGGCGACGATCTCGGTCGTGCTCAATCGGTCGCCGGTGGCCAAGTCCATTCCGGCGGCGACGCAGGCGCGCATTTTCGCCGCGGCCGCCGCGGCCGGCTATCGCCCCAACATCCTGGGCCGGTCGCTGCGCGCCGGCCGCAGCTTCAGCATCGGCGTGATCGTGCCGGAAATCAGCGAAGGGTACGCGGCGCTGGTGCTGGCGGGCATCGAAGACGAATTGCTGCAGGATGGTTACTTTTATTTCGTCGCCAGCCACCGCCATCACGCCGACCTCTTGCAGGAAGTGCCCCGGCTGCTGCTGGCGCGCTCGGTGGACGGGCTGATTGCCGTGGATACGCCCCTGCGGCGGGCGCTGCGCGTCCCCGTGGTCTCGATCTCCGGCCATCACGAGTTGCCGGGCCTGACCTACGTCCGCCTCAATCACCGCCGCGCCGCCCGGCTGGCGCTGGAGCATCTCGCGGCCCTGGGCCATCGCCGCATCGCCTTCATCAAAGGGCAGCGGTTCAGTTCCGATACCCACGTGCGCTGGGAGGCGATCCAGCATGCCGCCGGTGAGCTGGGGCTGACCATCGATCCGGCGTTGGTTACGCAGCTCGAGGGCGACTCGCCCTCGCCTGAGCCCGGCTACCGGGCGGCGCTGGCGCTGCTCGAAGCCGGACGCCGCTTCACGGCGTTGTTCGCCTTCAACGACGTTTCCGCGATCGGCGCGCTGCGGGCGCTGCGGACGCGGTTCCGCGTGCCTGAGGAGGTTTCCGTCGTCGGGTTCGATGACATCGTCAGCGCCGCCTATCATCAACCGGCGCTGACGACGGTGCGGCAGCCGCTGCGCACCATGGGCGAGCTGGCGGCGCGCACGCTGTTGCAGCGCATTGCCGCTCCCCGCACGCGATTCCCCAAGTTGGTGACCGTGGAGCCGGAGCTGATTATTCGTGGTTCGACGGCTCGGTGCGCGGAGGTCGAGCGGAAGCCGGAACCCGTGGCGCACGCCCAAAGCGGCGTGCCGGTGGCCTAAGATGCCGGCCGCGGGCACAGCCGCGCCGCGGGGCCCTAGCGGCGCGCTGCTCGCGGCTTTCGTGCTCGCGGGCGTGGCCACGACGCTGGCGGGGCCGCTCTTGCCCTGGTTCGCGGCGCGCTGGGGGCTGCAAGACCGGCAGCTCGGCGCCTTCTTCGTCGTGCAATTTCTGGCCTCGCTGGGTGGGGTCCTGCTCAGCGGCCTGCTGCTGCCGCGCGGCCGCTTTCGCCTGTTGCTGGTCAGCGGCCTGCTGCTGTTGGCTGGGGGCGTCTCCGCGCTGGCCCTGGATACGATGGCCGTGGCGTTGGGCGCGGTGGGCTGTTACGGGCTGGGGTTGGGTTTGGTGATCCCCACGGGCAACTTGCTGACCGCCCGTCAGGCGGCTCCCGACTCCGCCGCCGCGCTCAACCTGCTCAATTTCGCTTGGGGCGTGGGCGCCGTGGCCAGTTCCGGCCTGGTTGCCCTGGCGTTGCGCCAGCCGCATCCCGGTGCAGTCCTCGTCGCCTTCGGCGGCGCCTGCGGGCTCGCCGCCGCCGCCGCTTGGGCCGGCCACCCAGCCGGCGGCGCGACTTTCGATCTGCCTTCGCCGCGGCGCGCACGCCGGCGCTCCGGGGCTTGGCTCGCGTTAGCGCTCCTGTTCTTTCTCTACGTGGGCGTCGAGAACGTGATCGGCGGCTGGATTGCGGCCCTGGCGCGGCGCATGGGCTTGGGCGGCGCCCTCTGGCTCTTGCCGGCCGCGTTGTTCTGGGCGGGACTGCTGGGCGGCCGGGTGACGGCGCCGCTCGTCTTGCGCCGCATCCCGAGTCTGCGGCTGGCGCGCTGGGCGATGGCGCTGGCCCTGGGCGGCATGGCGGCGCTGGCAGGACTCTTCGCGGCCCGGGCGGCGGGTGGCCGGGCAAGCTCCGCGCTCTGGATCGATGCGTCCGCGTTCTTGTGCGGGGCGGGCTTGTCGGTCGTCTTTCCGGAGATCGTCAGCCTGCTCTCGCCGGGCCGTCCCGAGGCCCGCCCGCCCGCCATGGCCGAGCCCCTGCTGTTCGTGCCCGCGGCCCTGGGCGGGGCGGTGCTGCCTTGGCTCTTCGGCGCCATCTCCCAGCAAACGGGCGGGCCGCTCGTCGCCCTCGTCGTGCCGATCGCGGGCGGCTTGGGGATCTTTTTCGCGCTGCCGGCGTGTGCGCGGCGGCGGCGCGCCGCCGCCGCGGCAGCCGCAGGCGGCTAAACCTGATGCAAGACGTTCTCGATGCCGTCCATGGACTCGATGCTCGAGGTCCAGGGGTCGCGGCGCGCGTTGCGATAGTGCGTCTCGAGCGAAAGCGTGCCTTGGTAGCGCATCGCCTTGAGCGCGCGAAACTGGCCCACGAAATCGATGCTGCCCTTGCCGACCGGCATCCAATGATAGTGGCCCGAGGCGTCGCGCACGGCATCCTTGAGGTGCATATGCACGATGCGGGAATGGTCGAGCTTGCTCCAGGCGAGCGGGTAGGGCGTTTCGCCGGCGACGAAGCAGTTGCCGGGATCCCAGTTGTGGCCGAAACGGCGATCGGGGAGAGCGCGGAATAGCCGCGCCGTCTCCTCGCCGGTGGCGACGTTGCAGTCGAACTCGTTCTCGATGACGAGTTCCACGTCCTCGCTCCGCGCCACGGCGAGCGCCTTGTGCAGCTCTTCGACCACGCGGTCGAACACCGTGGCCGGATTGGCGACGCGGCGAAAGGTGAAGATGCGAATCTTGCGCGTGCCGAGTTGATGCGCCACGCCGCAGGCGTGCTTGAGAATCTCGAGTTGCCGCGAGTAGGCGGTGTTGACGGGATTGAGGTCGGAAGCGTTTTCGCGGCCGCGCGTGCCCGGCAGCCAAACCTTGTACACGCCGGTGTCCAGCACCGAGAGCCGCACGCCGGCGCGCGCGAGTTGCTCCTTCACTTGCCGCACTTCGGCGGGCGTGCCGCGTTCCCCGACATACACCGGACCGCGGTCGAACCGGACGTTGCGCAGCTCCACCCAGCGCAGGCGGTAGCGCGGCACGAACTGGGTCAGCACCCGCGCCAGATCGGCATCGGCTTCGTCGGTGATCAGGCCGAGCTTCCAGGGGTAGTCGAAGTCGCCGAAGGGGCGCGCGAGCGCCGGCAACGCCGCCGGCAAGGCCGCGGCCGTCGCGGCGGCGCGCCACAAAAATTCTCTCCGTCTCATGGCAGGGAAGTCTATCACGAGGGTCGGCTTTAGCGCTTGTCAACGGGTCACGGGCGAAATACAATCCCCGGCATGACCAACTCGCCTCTTCTCCACGCCCCGTCCCGCCGCGAATTCCTCGAAGCGGGCGCGGCCGTCGGCCTGGCCGCCATGGCGGCGCCGCGCCGCGTGCTGGGCGCCAACGATCGCGTGCGCGTGGCCGTGTGCGGCGTGCACGGCCGGGGTTTCGACCATATCCGCAATTACGCGCACGTTCCCGGCGTCGAGATCGCCGCGATCTGCGACGTGGATGATAACGTGACCCGGCGGCGGGTGGCGGACATGGAGAAGATGGGCTTGCCGCGGCCGCAGACCTACGTCGACGTCCGCAAACTCTTGGAAGACCACTCGATCGACGCGGTGTCGGTGGCCACGCCGAATCACTGGCATTCGCTGATCGGCATCTGGGTGTGCCAGGCGGGCAAGGATCTCTACGTCGAGAAGCCCATGTCGCACTACGCCTGGGAGGGCCGGCAACTGCTCGCCGCTGTCAAGAAATACAACCGCATCTGCCAGCACGGCAGCCAGAGCCGCTCGATGCCGCCGATTCTCGAAGGCGTCGCGCAAATGCGCAAAGGCTTGATCGGCGACGTCTATATGGCGCGCGGCCTGTGCTACAAATGGCGGCCGACCATCGGCCGCGCGCCGGTGGCGCCGGTGCCCCCGGGCGTGGATTACGACCTGTGGACCGGGCCCGCGCCCAAGCACCCGTTCACCGCCAATCGTTTTCATTACAACTGGCATTGGTTTTGGGATACCGGCAACGGCGACCTCGGCAATCAGGGCATCCATGAGCTGGATATCGCCCGCTGGGGCTTGGGCGTGCGCTACCCGACCAAGGCGACGGCGGTGGGCGCCAAGGTACTCTTCGAGGATGACCAAGAAACGCCGAACCTGCTCAGTTGCACCTATGAATTCGACGGGCCGGGAGACAAGAAGCGGATCTTGGAATTCGAAGTGCGCGGCTGGATCACCAACCACGAAGCTGAAATCGGCACCGGCGCCTATCATGGCGAGGGCGTGCCGCTGGTGGGCAAAGCCACCGCGGCGGCGGAACATCCGCGGCGGCGGCAGTGGACCTGGCAGAACACGCCAATGCACGCCAGCGCCAATGGCCCGGTCAATGGGCCGGGAACGATCGGCAACATCTTTTACGGCTCGCAAGGCTATCTGGGCATGGATGGCTACAGCGGCTACCGGAGCTGGCTCGGCCCCGGCGCCGATCCCGGGCCGGGCGCCTCGGGCGGCAATGAGCTGCTGCATTTCCAGAACTTCATCGACTGCGTGCGCAGCCGCCGCGCCGAAGACATTCATGCGCCCATCGAAGAAGGCTACCTTTCGGTCTTGCTGGTGCATCTCGCCAACGCCTCGTACCTGACCGGCCGCACCATTCACTACGATGCCGCCAGCGAGCGGGCCATCGGCGACGAAGAAGCCAACCGTCTCTTGCACGGCCACTATCGCGCGCCGTACACGGTGCCCGACGAAGTCTGAAACCGGTCGCGCGCCAAGGATCACGCGGCGCGCGGAATATCTGTTCCAGCGTGAACCTCGCTATTGACATTCCATAACCCGCGGACTATCATTCCCGCCACGCTCGGGGCCGAGGCCGTGGTGGAGAGCCGGCACGCCCCGGCGATTACGGGAAGGCGGGAGCTTTATGCGAATCAAGTGGTGGGTGGTCGCCGCCGTGGCGGCGGTGTTGTGTGCGGCGCCGGCTGCGGCGCAGGTGGAAACCGGCTCGGTCGTGGGCATGGTGACCGACGCTTCCGGCGCGGCGATTCCCAACGCCACGCTGGTGCTCACGGAAACGCAAAAGAACATCCAGTGGACCGCGCGCTCGAACGCCAGCGGCAACTATATCTTTCCCGATTTGCCGCAGGGCGTTTACTCCTTGCAGGGCTCCCATTCCGGCTTCAAGACGATCACGCAGACAGGCCTGCAACTCGCGGTCAACCAGACGGTGCGGGTCAATCTCACGCTGCCGGTGGGCGAGGAGCAGCAGACGGTGGACGTGAGCTCGGCGCCGCCGGCGATTCAAACCGACACCGCCGATATCGGCAAGGAAGTGACGGCGGCGGAAGTGCGCGATCTGCCGCTGGGGGGGACGCGCAACTTCCAGCAGCTCTTCGCCCTGCAGCCGGGGGTCACCGGCGTGAGCCGCCAGCACTCCGATTTCTTCAATCCGCAAGCGAGCCTCGACATGCACGTGAACGGCCAGCCGAACGTGGTGGACAACCTCATGATCGAGGGCGTGACCGACAATGAGCGCACCCGTTTGCTGCAAATCTACATTCCTCCCGCGGATGCGATCCAAGAAGTCAGCGTTACCACCAGCAATTACGATTCGCAGTTCGGTCAGGCGGGCGGTTATGTGGCGAACGTGATTTTGAAGTCGGGCACCAATCAATTGCACGGTGACGCTTATGAGTTCCTACGGCCCGACAATTGGGGATCCGCGTCGCCCTATTGCATGTTGACGCCGCCCGCGACGGCGAGCGCCTGTCCGACGTTGACGCCCTATCATTTCAATCAATTCGGCGGATCGATCGGCGGCCCGATCGTGCACAACCGCCTGTTCTTTTTCGGCGACTGGGAAAGCACGCGCGAGAATTTCTCAAGCTTCCGCCAGGCGACCGTGCCCGATGCGCTGTTCCGGCAGGGCGATTTCAGCGAGGCGCTCGATCCGACGCTGATTCAGCAGAAAGGACCGGAATTGGTTTACGATCCGGCGACGGGCGATTCGCAGGGCAACAACCGCACGCCGTTCCCCGGCAACATCATTCCGCCCAGCCGCCTGCAGTCGAACCCGGCGTGGCCGATCATCCAGAACATCATGGCGCTGTGGCCGATGCCCAACGAGCCGGGGCTGGTGAACAACTACGTCGTGAATACGCCGGAGATTCGCAACAACAACCAGTTCGACGTGAAAATCGACGGCCGCTGGCATGAGCGCGACAACTTCTCCTATCGCTTTAGCTGGATGAATCCGCACACCACCACGCTCGGCCTGTTCGGGCTGGCCGGGGGCAACACCGACTTCGACGCCAACGGCACGGACACGACCTATCAGTCGAGCGTCGAGTGGACGCACACGTTCAGCCCCACTGCCATCAATGAGCTGCGCTTGGGGCTGAGCCGCTACCGCAACGTCGCCAACCCCACCGACTACGGCCAGAACGAGGCCGATAAGCTCGGCATCAAGGGCGTGAACATCCAGCCGTTCAACAGCGGCATGCCGACCATCAGTCCGCACGGCGGGACCACCAGCCTCGGATACTCGGCGAGCTTGCCGTGGATTCGCACTGAAACCGACGGCGACATCGTGGACAATTGGACCTTCATCCACGACAACCACACCTTCACCTTCGGAGTGGACCTGGCGCGGCTGCGGGACGATCTGTTGCAGGATCAGACGTATGGACCGCGCGGCGACTTCGAGTTTTATTCCTACGGCACGGCGCTGGGCGGCAGCACGCAAGCCGCCAAAATTTCGCAGGGCGGCTTGGCCAACGGCTTCGCGTCGTTTTTGCTCGACTATGCCGGCTTCGTCGGGCGGGATTTGCCCAACGTCTTCCCGGCCTTGCGCCAGACGCAGCTTTCCTCGTATTTCGGCGACAAGTGGCAGGTCAATCCCCGGCTGACCGTCAACTTGGGGCTGCGCTACGAGTTGTATTCGCCGCTCAAGCCGCATTTCCCCGGCGGCCTGTCCAACTACGATCCCACCAGCAACGTTCTGCTGATCGCCGGCTATGGCGACATTCCGACCTCGCTGGGACTGAAGACCAGCTTCAAGAACCTGGCGCCGCGCGTGGGGCTGGCCTATCGCCTCAGCAACAGCTCGGTGCTGCGGGCGGGCTATGGCATCAGCACGATTCCGTTCTACGACAACAATTACGCCTTCAACTATCCGGTGCGGCAAAACAACGGCTACCCATCGCCCAACTCGTTCTTGCAAGCTACGGATGCGAGCACCGGGCAAATCGTGAATCTGGCCACCGGCATGCCGGCGCCGACGCCGGCCGTGATTCCCGCGAACGGCATCATTCCCGCCACCGGGCCGCTGCTGTCGCAATCGTTCGAAGCGGTGCCCCTCAATCTGCACGAAGCTTATTTGGAGATGTGGAACGTGGCGTATGCCCGGGAATTGCCCTGGGGCTTTTCGATGGATGCCGCCTACGTCGGCAATCACGGCGTGGACATCTTGTATCACCGCAACATCAATGCCGGCCTGGCGCCGCTCTGCCAAAACAAGTGCCTGCCGCTCGGCCTGGCATTCGGCAAGACGGTCGGCGTGGATCAGTTCACGCCCATGGGCAACAACTACAACGCCCTGCAAGTAAAACTGGATCATCGTTTGGGGCGCGCGATCATGTCCACGACGACGATGGCTTGGGGCAAGGCGATCGACTACGGCGGCGGCACCGACATGCCCGGTCTGGGCGACAACGTCAATTTTTCCCGCGACCGCGGCCGCGCCGATTTCGATCAGGCGTTTGCGCTCAGCGAGGGCTTCATTTACCAGCTGCCCTTCGGCGCGGGCGGCTCCTGGGCCAAAACGGGGGCGGCGGCGGCGGTGCTCGGCGGCTGGCAACTCAATGGCATCATGACCATGCACAGCGGCCAGCCGTTTTCGATCGGCAGCAGCACCACGCTGAATTGGACGGGCGTGAACCAAAGGGGGAATATCGTCGGCCCGTTCAAAGTGCTCCACGGTATCGGTTTCGGCAATCTTTGGTTCGATCCCAGTTCGTTCAGCGACCCGCCTTCGGGGACGCTCGGCGACGTGGGGCGCAACACGTTTTCCGGCCCCGGCTACTTCAACCTGGATGCTTCGTTGTTCCGGACTTTTCAGATGAGCGAGCGGATGACGCTTCAGGTGCGCATCGAAAGCTTCAATACCACCAATACCCCTGCGTTCAACAATCCGAACTCGGGCAACATCGATGCCACCAATTTCGGCATGGTCACGGGCGAGAACAAAGCCGCGCGCAACCTGCAATTCGGGTTCAAGCTCGCCTTCTAGCGCGCGGGCGCGTTGCTATTGATTGACGCCGCTGGCGAGGAAGCCGCCATCCACGGCGAGGATCTGGCCGGTGAGGAAGCTGGCCGCCGGCGAGCTCAAGAAGACCGTGGCGCCGACGAGTTCCTCGACGCGGCCGAAGCGGCGCATGGGCGTGCGCAGCAGCAGCTCCTGGCCGCGCGCGGTGGCGTCGAGCAGGGCGGCGTTGAGATCGGTGCGAAACACGCCGGGCGCGACGGCATTGACGCAGACGCCGCGCGGCGCCCATTCGATCGCCAGCGACTTGGTCAGCATCGCCACCCCCGCCTTGCTCGCCGCGTACGCCGCGACCTCGTGAAATGCCACGAAGGAGGTCAGCGAAGCGATATTGACGATGCGTCCGTAGCCGCGCTCGAGCATGGGGCGCGCGAAGACCTGGCAGGCAACGAGCGTGCCGGTGAGGTTGGTGTCCAGAATGGCTTGCCATTCCGCCTCGCTGACCTCGAGCGTCGGCTTTCTCTGCGTGCGGCCGGCGCAGTTCACCAAGATCTCCACCGGGCCGAGCTCGCGGCTGGCGGCCGCGAGCAAGGCTTCGATGCTGGCGCGGTCCGTGACGTCGGCCGCGGCGCCGAACCCGCGGCGTCCCAGCGCCCGCACCTGCTCCGCCGCGGCCTCGGCGAGCGCCAGGCGGCGGCCGGCGGCGGCGACATTGGCGCCCGCCGCGGCCAAGCCGCGCACCAGGGCCAAGCCGATGCCGGAGGTGCCGCCGAGGACGACGGCATTGCGGCCGGAAAGATCGAGAGCGGGCAGCCCGGGCATGGCGAGCGCGGCTTTAGACGGTGGAATGGCGCGCGCAGAGGCGCCGCACCTCCGCCACCAGCTTCGGCACGCCGGTGATTGGATCTTCGCCGTGAGCCAGGCTGGGCTCGTATTCGACTGACATATAGCCCTTGAATCCGGCGCGGGCGAACATGGCGAAGACGCGATCCAGATCGATCGGCGTCTTGTCATCGAACTCGGCGCGAATGTGGGTGTTCGTCGCGAAGGGGATGCAAGCCTGGATCTGCGCGTACGCGTCGCGGCCGGGCGCGGGCAGAAAGTGTGTGATGTCGAGATTGATGCCGGCCCAGGGCGAATGCACGCGATGCAGGATTTCCAGGCAGACCTCCGCGGTCTGCGTGATGCCGGCGTGATCCTCGAGGCCGACCATGATGCCGCGGCGGCCGGCGTAATCGCAAGCCGGCTTCATGGTTTCGGCCACCCAGCCGATGGCCTCGTCGAGGGAATGGCCGGCGGGCAGGGGCCCGGCGAAGACGCGCAGATGGGGCGCGCCCAGCTGGTCGGCGACATCGATCCAACCGCGAATTTCCGTTAAGGCCGCGCGCCGCGCGCCGGCGTCGGCGCGCACCATCGCGGTGCCGCAGGCGGCGCCGGAGAGGGCGAGGCCGTTGCGATAAACGAGATTGCGCAGCGAGGCCAGATACCCCGGATCGGTGGACGGGAAGTAATAGGCGGTGAGGTCGACGGCGGCCAGCTCGAGCTTCACCGCCATGCGGATGAAGTCCTCGAGGGTCATGGCGCCGCGGCGCAAATATCCGTTATAGGAGTAGGCGCAGCAGCCCGGCAGCAGGCGCGCGTCGGCGGCCACTGCGGCCGGAGTCACGTCCAGGGCGGCGCGTTGCGCGGCGGTGATCGGCGTCCCGCGGCGCTGGCCGGCCGTGGCGCCAGCCAGCGCCACGGCGCCGCCGGCCGCTAAGAATTCCCTGCGGGTTGGCGGAAGGCGCATGCGTGTTCCTCAAAACCGGCGGTGCTTCATGGTCTCCGGCGCGGTTCAGTCACGCTATTATATGCGGCGTCATGTCCAAGGGTTTGCGCGTGGGTATCGCCGGCGCGGGCTTCGCCGCCAATCTCCACGCCGTGAGTTGGCGCCGCGTGGCGGGCGTGCCCGTCGAGTTGGCCGGGGTCTTCAGCCCGTCCCCCGAGCGCCGCGCCGCCTTCGCGCAAAAACATCGGATGAAGGCGTTCGCAAGCTGGGCCGAGCTGGCCGCCGCTTCCGACGTGATCGATGTCTGCGCGCCCGGCGCGGTCCACGAAGCCCTGGCCGTCGCCGCGCTCGAAGCGGGGCGGCATGTGATCGTCGAGAAGCCCTACACCGGCTATTACGGCCGCGAGGAGCCCGAGGACATCAACGGCCATAACTACGATCGGGAGCGCGCGCTGCAGCGCGTGCAAGAGAGCTGCGCGCGGCTGCGCCAAGCGGTGACGCGCTCGGGGCGGCTCTTGGGCTACGCGGAAAATTGGGTGTACGCGCCGGCGGTGCAGAAGGAGCGCGAGATCCTGGAAAAATCGCGCGGCCAGATTCTGCGCATGCTGGGCGATGAATCCCACTCCGGCTCTCACGCGCCGAGCTACGGAGTTTGGCGCCAGTCGGGGGGCGGCGCGCTGGCGACCAAGGGCTGCCATCCGCTCTCGGCGGCGATTTACTTCAAGCTGATCGAGGGCCAAAACCGGCTGGGACGCCCAATCCGGCCGGTTCGCATCAGCGCTCATGTTCACCGGCTCACTCAACTGCCCTCCTACGTGGATGAAGGCTGGCTGCGCACCGACTATGTGGACACCGAGGATTACGGCCAGATGCACGTCACCTTCGAGGACGGCACCGTGGCGGACATCCTGGCCTCCGACGTCGTGCTGGGGGGCGTGGCGAATTGGATCGAGGTCTTCGGCGGCAATCACCGCACGCGCTGCAACCTGAACCCGATCGATGCCCTGGAAAGCTTCGTCCCCGGCGCCGAGACCTTGCGCGACGTTTACGTGGTCGAGAAGATCGCGCCCAAACAGGGCTGGATGCGGCCGGCGCCGGATGAGGATTGGCAGCACGGCTATCCCCAGGAGATGCAGGATTTCGCGCTCGCCTTTTCCACCGGGCGCGAGCCGCTGGCCAGTTGGCCGCTGGGCGAAGCCGTCAGCCTGACCCTGGCGGCCGCCTACCTCTCCGCCAGCGAGGGGGGACGCGACGTCGCCATCCCCCAGGTGGCCTAGCGCTATGCCCTGGTTCATCCATGAGGAAGCGGCGATCGCGCCGGCCACGCTGGAAGCGCTGGTGGCGCGTTTGCTCGCGGAAGCGCGCGAGCGCATCGCGCCGGATTTGCGCCGCGTTCTCCTGCTGCCGCCGGATCTGACGCGCATGCACAGCGGCGCCGGCCGGGTGGCCGAGCTCCTCTACCGGCAACTGGGCGAGAAGTGCGACACCCACCTGATCCCCACCCTCGGCCAGCATCGTCCGCACACGGAAGCGGAGAATCGCCGGATGTTCGGCGCGGTGCCGGAGGCGCGCATTCACGTGCACGATTGGCGCGGCGGCGTGCGGCGGCTGGGCGCGATTCCGGCTGCGGTGGTCGCCGAACACACGCAAGGCAAGGCCGATTGGGAGATTCCCATCGATCTCAACCGCGCCGTGCTGGAGGAGCGCTGGGACTTGATTGTGCACATCGGCCACGTCGTGCCCCACGAAGTGCTGGGCTTCGCCAGCCACAACAAGAACTATTTCATCGGTCTGGGCGGGGGCGAGACGATTTCCGCCGCGCATATGGCGGCGGCGGCCTGGGGCATCGAGAACAATTTGGGCCGCCTGATCACGCCCGTGCGCGCCTGCTTCAACTGGGCGGAGGAACGCCTGCTCGGGCGCCTGCCCGATGTCTATTGCCTCTTGGTGCTGGCGCAGGATGAAGCCGGCGGGCGCCTGGTCACGCGCGGCGTTTATGTGGGCGATGACCTCGAGACCTATCTCGCCGCCGCGCGCGCCAGCACGCGGCACAACATCGTCACCGTCGAGGCGCCGCTGCCGCGCGCCGTCGCGTACATGCAGCCCGATGAGTTCCGCTCGACCTGGGTCGCCAACAAGGCGATCTATCGCACGCGCATGGCGCTCGCCGATGGCGGCGAGTTGGTGGTGCTGGCGCCCGGCGTCAAGCGCTTCGGCGAGCAGCCGCAAGTGGATGCGCTGATTCGCCGTTATGGCTATCGCGGCACGCCGGCCACCATGGCCGCCTACCGCGCCGATCCCGAGCTGCGCGCGTTCGGCCTCGCCGCCGCCCATCTCATGAACGGCTCGAGCGAGGGCCGGTTCAAGATCGCTTACGCCGCGGGCGGCCTCACCCGCGCGGAGGTTGAATCGGCGGGGTTCGATTGGCTTGATGCCGACGCGGCGCTGGCGCAATACGATCCGGCGCGCTTGCGGCCAGGCTGGAACGAGCTCGCCGGCGAGCGCGTTTATTTCGTCAATACTCCTTCGCTCGGCCTCTGGACCACCGCCGCGCGTCTCGCCGCCGGCGCCTAACCCCGCGGCAGGTCGCCGAGCAGGCGGGCATACACGTCGCGGTCGGCCGGGCGGAAGAGGACGAAGCGCACCAGCGCCAGCGGCGGCGCCGCTTCCGCGCTCACGGTGGCGATCGCCACTCTGGCCGCCGCCTCGAATGGATAGCCGAAAACGCCGGTGGATAGGGCCGGGAACGCGATCGAGCGCACCCCGTGCCGCCGCGCCAAGCGCAGCGCCTCGCGGTAGCAGGATGCCAGCAACTCCGCCTCGGGCCGATCCACGCCATATACCGGCCCGAGGCAGTGAATCACGAAGCGATTGGGCAGATTGTGCGCGCCGGTGATCACCGCTTGGCCGGGGCGGATCGGGGCGAGCGGGCGGCATTCTTGCTCCAAGCCCGGGCCGGCGGCGCGATGGATCGCCCCAGCAACCCCCGCTCCCGGCTGCAACGCGGCATTGGCCGCATTCACCACGGCATCGATGTCCGGCTGCCGGGCGATGTCGCCGACCAGACATTCCAAACGGACATCTTCGAACTGAGCCGGCATGACGCGCTAGTTTGACCGATTTCGGGCTTCGCCAGAAAAAAGTGTAATTAAAAATACGAAAATCCACAGAACCGTGGTATTGATTACACTCGTGGCCTCGGGTGTGAGCGATTGGCGGCTTCCGCGTAGGGTCTTTCTCGGGCGCCTCGGCGGGGTCATGTGCGGGGTGATTCCGGCAGCGGTGCGATGGGGAAACGAGTGGCTATTGGCGCCGTTGTCCGGCGGCGGCGTGCCGTTGTTTACGAATGTGGCCCAGGCGGCGGGACTGAGCCGGTTCCATGACATTTGCGGTTCGCCAAAAAAAGACTACTTGGTCGAGACAGTGGGCAGCGGCGTCGCGATCTTCGACTACGACGGGGACGGGCTGGCCGACATCCTGCTGATCAGTGGCAGCCGGTTCGATCTTCCCGTTCACCCTCGACTCTCCCCGTTCGCCAGCCGCTTGTTTCACAACAACGGCGACGGAACCTTCTCCGATGTCACCGATAAGAGCGGACTCGTGAACACCGGCTGGGGCATGGGGGCCGCGGTGGCCGATTACGATAACGACGGTCGCCCGGACGTTTACATCACCAACTACGGCCGCAATGCGCTGTTTCACAACAATGGCGACGGAACCTTCAGCGATGTGACGGAAGCGGCCGGGGTCGGCGGGGGCAACTGGAGCACGGGCTGTGCATGGGGCGACTTCGACGGCGACGGAAGGCTGGACTTGTACGTTGCGCGTTACGTGGACTTCGACCGCCGGCGTATCCCTCCGCCCGGGGCGGGCGGCTTCTGCCGCTACCTGGGCGTGCCGGTGGCGTGCGGGCCGCGCGGCTTGCCCGGATTGCGAGATCTGCTCTACCACAACGAAGGCAACGGCAAATTTCGCGAAGTGGCGTGGGATGCCGGCGTGCGCGATAGCGGCGCGTATGGTTTCAGCGTGGTGTGGTGCGACTTCGACAATGACGGCCGGCCGGACATCTACGTCGCGAATGACTCGATGCCGAACTACCTGTGGCACAACGTGGGCGGCCGCTTTGAAGAGATCGGACTCGAAGCAGGGTGCGCACTGAGCGGGGACGGCCAAGCGCAAGCCTCGATGGGCATTGCTCTGGGCGACTACGACAACGACGGTTGGCTGGACCTCTTCGTCACCAACTTTTCGGAGGATTACAGCACGCTGTACCGCAACCGCGGCGGGCAATTCGAAGACGTCACGTTCGCGGCGGGCTTGGGCGTGGGCAATAACCGCCTGCTCAAATGGGGCGCCGCGTTTCTCGACACCGGCAACTCGGGCTGGAAGGACATTTTCGCGGCCGACGGGCACATCTATCCGCAAGCGGTGCAAGCCGGCAACTCCTATCGGCAGCCCAATCAGCTCTATCGCAATCTCCGCAACGGCCGCTTCGAGCTGGCCCGGAGCGCAGAAAGCGGATTCACCGAATGGCGCAGCAGCCGCGGCGCGGCGGTCGGGGACCTGGAAAATCGCGGCGCGCTCTCGATCGTCGTCAACAACATCGACGACGAACCTTTCTTATATCGGCGGGCCTCCCCGCCGGCCGGACATTGGCTCGAATTGCGGCTCATCGGCGCCCGCTGCAACCGCGATGCCATCGGCGCGCGCGTGCGGGTGACGGCGGGCGGCCTGACGCAGACGGATTGCGTGTCGAGCGGCGGCAGCTATCTCTCCTGCCACGATATCCGCCTGCATTTCGGCTTGGGGCGGGCCGCCGTGGCCGAGACCGTCGAAATTCGTTGGCCCGACAATACCGTGGAGACGCGGCGCGGTTTGCCGGGGGATCGCGAGCACGTGATCCGCCAGGGCGAGGGGATCTAAGCCATGGCGCGGCGCGCATGCCCAAAGCGGACGAGAGCCCAGACGAGGTCCTGGGTGCTGGCGCTGGCTCTCCTCGCGAGCTGCGCCGCCGGCGGCGGGCGGGCGCTGGCGCAAAGCTCCCGCGCGGGCGGGCCGCCGATTAGCCCCAAGCTCAGCGCCGCCGCGATGGAAACGACGCTGCAAGCCGTGCAGAGCGCGCGCCGGCGGCTGCAGGCGCACCCCAAGGATGCCGCCGCTTGGCTGAGCCTGGGCGAGGCGCTGGCGGCCGGGGGCGACGACGCGCAGGCGCAAACGGCGGTTGCAAGGGCATTGGCGCTCGATCCGCGGCTCTGCCGCGGGTGGGAAGTGGAAGGCCAGTTGGCCGACGCCCGCCAGCAGTGGCCGCTGGCGGCGCAGCAATACCAGCGGGCCGTCCAATGCGAGCCCCGCGCCGCCGCCCCCCGCTTCTTCTTGGGCGAAGCCCTGCTCCGCCTCGGCGAACTGCAGGCGGCGGAAACGCAATTGCGCGCCGCGCTCGCGGGCGGCCGGAAGCTCTGTTGTTTTTGCGCCGGCTCGCGGCAGACCCCGGTATGTGGTCCCGCCGCTTTATTCATCGACGTGGGCCTGGCGCAAATTGCGCGTCAATTGGGCGATGAGCGCACGGCGGCGAAGGAGTTGCGCGCGGCCCTGGCGCTCGATCGCGATGATCCAGAGGCCCTGATCAGCCTCGCTGAGATCGACCTGAGCTCTGGCCGGGCGCAATCGGCGGCGGCCGGCTTCCGCCAAGCGCTGCGGATCGAGCCGGACTCGGTTGCCGCCTGGAGCGGCTTGGCGGCGGCGCTGCGGCGGGACGGCGAGCCGCAGCAATCGGAAGAGGCGTTCCGGCAGGTGCGCGATTTGGTGCGGCGGAATCAAGCGCGGCTTCAAGCCCGGCAGGAGAGCGACGCCGGCCTGCTGCTGTGGCGGCAAGGCAAGCTCGCGGACGCGGCGGACCGATTTCGCCGGGCGCTGGCGGCGGCGCCGGACGACGCATCCGCGTACAACAACCTCGGCGGCGTGCTGAGCTTGATGGGCGACCGAGCGGCGGCGGAGCGCGCCTTCGCCGAGGCCATCCACCTGCGGCCCTTCTATCCCATGGCTCGTGACAACTGGGGGCTCGTGCTGCTGCAAGACGGCAAGGTGGCGGCGGCGATCGAGCAGTTCCAAACCGCGGTTGCCGAAGAACCGGCCTATCCGGCAGCGCATTTGAACCTTGCGGTCGCTCTCGAACGCAAAGGCGACCTGGCGGGCGCGCAGACGGAACTGCGCCGGGCGCTGGCGCTGGCGCCGGCGATGGCCAAGGCGCACGTCGAACTCGGCCTGCTGCTCCTCCGGCAACATGGCGCGCTTACGGCGGATGCTCGCGATGAGATCGAAACCGGCCTGCGGCTGGATCCGGCGCTCAAGGATTTGCTTCCACCTCAGGTCGGGACGCAACTCGCGCCGCGGCGCTCGCGCACCTCTAACGCGAGAGGCCCGGCGCCCGATATAGGCGGGTGGCCGGATGGTAGTGCAGCCAGTCGAACCAATCTTCGACCAAGCTCGGGATTCGGGCCAGGCACTCGCCGCGGCGCGGGCCCGCCGTCGCGCAGCCGCGAAAATTCCAGCGGCTGGCGCCGGCATCATCCACCAGCGCCCAGGCCGGCGGCGTCGCCGCGGCCGGTTTCGCTTGGGCCGGGGAGCGCGGCTTGGCGCCGGGCGGTTGCTGGCCGGCGGGCGCCGGCGCGGCCACGGCTCGGAAGAATTCGGGCGCGGCGGGACCCTGCGCGCCCGCGAAGCGCCGCGCGAAGACGCGCACGGTCGTTTGGTCGGGACCGAGGGCGATCAGCAGGGGCGTGCCGCCGAGCGTGTCCTGGATGACGCCGCGGTTCCGCAGGTCCGCGAGGGGATAGGCGGCGGCTTGGCCGTCGCGCGCGACGCCCACGACGAGGTCGCGCGGCCGCGGCGAGTTCTTCGGCACGGGCACCACCGCCGGATCCTTGGCTAAACGCTTCTGCCATCCCGCATGGGCGTAGGATTTTTCGTCCGACGCAACGGGCGCCAGCACGAGCCCCGCCGGATTCTCCTCGCGCCACAAGCCGAAGGTCGTTTCCTCGCTGCTCAGCAGTTCGAGGCGCGCGCCGCGCAGCGGGCCGGCGATGGCCGCGCCCGTGACTTGTTGCCACCACGAGCCGGTCTCGCGATCGCGCATCAGGAAATTTTGGTCGTTGATGCCGGCCAAATAGAAGTGCAGCACGCGCCCGCCGGCCGTTCGCTTCCACACCAGACCGGTGTGGCAGAGCGTTCAATACGTCGCGACGATAGGGACGCCGGCCAATCGATCGTTGACGAGATGGTGGTAGGCCATCTCGAGCACGGGATAGGCCTTGGCTTGGCCTCCGAGGCCGACATCGAGGACGATGTCGCCCGGCTTGATCTTGGCTTGGGCGGCGGGGATGAAGCCGGGATCGGCGACCGGATGGAACAGCCATTCGAAGTAATTAGCGCGCGCCAGCCCGGCGCCTGCCGCCGCCAGTACGATCAGCAGGCCGAGCGAGCTCCGGCGCAGCCACCGGCGCCGGCCAGCGCCCGGGCTCGCGATCCAAAGGCCGGCGGCGCAGAGGATGACGATCGCCGCTGCCGGCAGCGCGATCCGCGGGCCGGCGGTTCTCAGCGCGAGGGCGAGCGACAGGGCGCGCGGCGACTGCGCGCGGAAGGGGCGAATGATCCAGATCGGCGCGCCGACCACCCAAAGCTCGGCCACGAATGCGGCGGCCAACAAGGCCCAGACCAGCCGCCGGAGCCGAGGCGCGGTAGAAGCGGAACTTGCGACACTCATAAGCGCAAGCTTCTTTCCTTGGCCGATTATGGCTGAGATCGAGATCGCTGAATCCGCCGCCGGCCCGGAGTCGCGTGGCAGCCGCCCGGAGTGGCGTTGCCGGCGATGCGGCGTGGCGGAGGCGCTCGCGACCTGATGCGCGCGCCTCGCCGCATTCGCCTCGGGGCCGCCGCTCGGGCGTGGATCGAGGGTCGTGGCGGCCCCGCCGCATCTCTTCCGGCGGCGGATGAGCGAGTTCGATCATCCGTCTTCCAGCGGCTCTCGTCCATAGTCAGTGCTGATTAGCCAGGGCGGTGTCGAGAGGTTAGCGGCGAGGCGGCGATTGGGCGGCGACCGAATCCTTTGGTCGCATCACGGCTCCGCTGCATCGAGGTGCGCGGGCCGGCGCCGCGCGGGTCCCCCGTTCGGTCCCGATGGCGAGGAGCCCAGTGTAGAATCGCCGCTATGCCGAGCGCGGTGCTGCTGGCGCTTTATCGCGGCGATCAAGAACGGGCGCGGCAAATGGCGCAGGGCCGGTCGCTAGACGTCTTCGAGGCTGCGGCGCTAGGCGATCAGGCGCGGCTGGAGGCGCTCTTGCGGGAAGCGCCGGCGCTGGCCACGGCCTGGAGCGAAGACGGCTTTACGGCCCTGCACCTCGCCTGCTTTTTCGGCCATCCGGGCTGCGCGCGGAGCTTGATCGCGGGGGGCGCCATGCTCGAGGCCGAGGCGCGCAACGCGATGCGCGTGCGGCCGCTGCACAGCGCCGTGGCCGGGCGCTGCGCCGAATGCGCCCGCGCCCTTTTGGCCGCCGGAGCCGATCCCAACGCTCGTCAAGCCGGCGGCTTCACGCCGCTGCACGCGGCGGCGCAAAACGGCGACGGCGAAATCGAGGCGCTTTTGCGGGAGCACGGCGCCGATGCCGCCTTGCGTGACGACCGCGGGCGCGACGCCCAGGCCTTCCGCCAGGCCCAATAGCGGCAGCCAATAGATCGCCGGCCGCGGCCGGCGGCGTCAAGACCCCGCGCGGGCCGCGCGGCTCGCGGCTAGCGGCGCGGCGGCTTGTGGGGCCCAGGCGAAGTCCGTATGATCCCGGCATGGCCGACCCCTTCTATGCACTGGTGACCGGCGCCAGTTCCGGCATCGGCGCGGCGCTGGCGCGGGCGCTCGCCCGCCGCGGGCGGCGGCTGGTGGTGACCGGGCGCAACTTGGAGCGACTGGAAAAGCTGGCGGCGGAAACGCGGCCCGCCGCCGGCGACGTTCGCATCGTGCTCGCCGACCTGCGCGCCGAAACTGGCCCCGATCAGATCGAGGAATATCTGGCGCGCGAGGGGCTGCAGGTGGACCTGCTCGTCAACAACGCCGGCTTCGGCGCCGGCGGCGACTTCGCGGCGCTGCCGATCGCGCGGCAACTGGAGATGCTCGACGTCAATATGCGTTCGCTGGCCGAGCTGACCCATCGCCATCTCGTTCGCATGCGGAAACGCGGCGCGGGCGCGATCCTCAACGTGGCCTCGACCGCCGCCTTCCAAGCGGTGCCGTACATGGCGGCCTATGCGGCGTCGAAAGCCTTCGTGCTGCATCTTTCGCTGGGGCTGTGGGAGGAGAATCGCCATACCGGCGTGCACGTGATGGCCCTGTGTCCGGGCACGACGCGCACCGGCTTCTTCGCCGTTTCCGGCATCGCCATGGACGGCCCTTACATCGAGACGCCCGAACAAGTGGCGGAGGCGGCGCTGCGCGCGCTGGCGCGCCGCCGGCCGATCCTCGTCTGCGGCTGGCCGAACCGGGCGATGGTCGCCCTCGAGCGGCTGCTGCCGCGCCGCTGGGTGGTGATGGCGGCCGCGCGCTACATGCGAAAGCGGACGACGGCGGCGCTGGGCTAGAATCAAGGTTCTTCCGCATGAAACCGGCCGTTTTCTTCGACCGCGACGGCACGCTGAACGAAGAGTTGGGGTACATCGGCGAGCCCGAGCGATTTCACCTGTTTCCCTTCGCGCCGGCGGCGGTGCGGCTGGTGAACGAGCGTGGCTGGCCGGCGGTGCTCATCACCAATCAAGCGGGCGTGGGGCGGGGCCTGTACACCGAAGCCGACGTGGCGCGCATCCACGCTTTGCTCAACGAGCGCTTGCGCGCGGAGGGAGCCCATCTCGACGCCATCTACTATTGCCCGCACCATCCCACCAAGGGCGTCGGCGACTATCTCGTTGTGTGCGCCTGCCGCAAGCCCAGTCCCGGCATGATGCGCCAGGCAGCGGCGGAACACGCGCTGGATCTGACCCGTTCGTTTCTCGTCACCGACCGCTTCGACGAAGTGCTGATGGCGGAAGCCGTGGGCGGGCAGGGAGTGCTCGTGCTCACCGGCTACGGGCAACGCGACTACGAGGAGCATCGGGCGCAGTTCGGGGCCGATGGCGCGCCGCCGCGGCTGGTGGTCGCCGACGCGCTCGCAGCGGTGCGGGAGATTCTGCCGCGCATGGAGCCGTGGCGGTGAGAGGCGCATGCGCGCTGATCGAGCGCTGGCAGGGCTTGCGCGTCGCGGTATGGGGCGACTTCGTCGCTGACGAGTTCGTGCAGGGCGAGATTGCCCGCGTCTCGCGCGAAGCGCCGGTGCTGATCCTCAAGCAGCACGCGCGCACCTTGGCGCCGGGCGGCGCCGGCAACGCCGCCATGAATCTCGCCGCCATCGGCGTGCGGGTGAGCGCGATCGGCGCCGTGGGGGACGACGAGGCGGGGGCGGCGATCGTCGCCTGTTTGCGCGGCGTCGGCGTGGATACCGGCGGGCTGCTGCGCATTTCCGGCCGCCCCACGCCTACCAA
This sequence comes from Terriglobia bacterium, assembly GCA_021323595.1. Classification (GTDB taxonomy): domain Bacteria; phylum Acidobacteriota; class Terriglobia; order Terriglobales; family SCQP01; genus JAJPKR01. The sequence goes on from JAJPKR010000006.1 coordinate 51,786, forward strand.
GACGCGCATCCTCGCCAGCCAGGCGCACACCACGCCGCAGCAAGTGATTCGCGTGGATCGCGAACCGGCGCCCGGATTGAAGCCGGCGCAGGAGCGCGCGCTGCTGCGCCGCGCCCGCGCCTGGGTGGCCCGCGGGCAGGCGCTGCTGATCTCCGACTACGGCTACGGCGCGGTCACGCCGCAGTTGGGCAAGGCGGCTGGCGAGGCGGCGCGGAGCGGCGCCGTGATTACCGTGGATAGCCGCTATCGCCTCGCCGATTACAACTGCGGCTTCACCGCGGCCACGCCGAACGAGCCGGAGTTGGAAGAGATCTTTCATCTGCGGATCGGGCACGATCAAGCCAATCTGGAAGCGGCGGGGCGGGCGCTGCTCGCGCGGCTGGGCTGCCGCTGGCTGCTGGTGACCCGCGGGCGCGATGGCATGGCGGTCTTCGCCCCCCAATGCGCCACGGCTCTGATTCCCGTGCATGGCTCGGATCAGGCGGTGGACGTCACCGGCGCGGGCGATACCGTGATCGCGGTGTTCACGGCGGCGCTGGCCGCGGGCGCCGACGGCTTGACGGCGGCCCGCATGGCGAACGTCGCCGGCGGGCTGGTCGTCATGAAGCGCGGCACGGCGACGGTGAGCGCCGCCGAACTGCGGCAGGCGTGCCGGCAGGCGGAACGCGGCGGCGGGGGGCGGCGCACGGGCTGATGTCCTATCGCGAAAAGATCCTGCCCCTCGAGACCTTGGCCGAACGCGCGGCGGCGTGGCGGGTGCGCTCGGCCAAGATCGTGCTGGCCAATGGCTGCTTCGTCCTGCTGCACGTGGGCCATGTGCGGTATCTCAAAGGCGCGCGCGCCGAGGGCGACAAGCTGATCGTCGGCGTCAATTCCGACCGCGGCGTGCGGGCCTTGAAAGGGCCGGGGCGGCCGATCCTGCCGCAACAGGCGCGGGCCGAACTGGTGGCGGCGCTGGGGGTGGTGGACGCGGTGGTGATCTTCGACGAGCCGGACGTGGGCGCCCTGCTGCGCCGGCTGCGTCCCGACGTCCACGCCAAGGGCACCGATTACACTGAGGACAGCGTTCCCGAGCGTGCCCTTGCCGGTGAACTGGGAGTGCGCGTCGCGATCGTGGGCGATGCCAAGGCCCATTCGACGCGCGATCTCCTGGCGCGGCTGCACGCGCGCTCTGGCGCCCCCTGATTGCCGGAGCACGCTCTGCCATGTCCATGCCGGGCCGCATCCTGATCGTGAAGCTGAGCAGTCTGGGCGACATCGTTCATGCGCTGCCGGCCGCCTGCTCGCTGCGCGCGACCTACCCCCAGGCCAAGATCGCCTGGGCGGTGGAGCGGCGCTGGCTGCCGCTGGTGGCGAGCCGCGCCGCCTGGGACGAGGTCTTTCCCGTGGATACGCTGCGGCTGCGCGGCGACCCGCGCACCTGGCCGGACTTCTTGGGCGAGATGCGCGCGCTCCGCGCCTTCGCTCCCGAGGTCGCTCTCGATCTGCAGGGCACGTTCAAGTCCGCCCTCGTGGCCCGTTGCAGCGGCGCGCCGCGCCGGCTCGGCTTCGCCGCGCCGGCGCTGCGCGAACCCGGCGCGGGGTTTCTCTATACCCAGCGCGTGGCGCCGCAATCGGTGCATATCGTCGATCAGATGATGGATTTGGCGGCGGGCTTGGGGCCGCTGCAGCGCGTGCGGCAATTTCCCTTTCCCATTCCCGACGACGTTGCCGCCGGCGTGCAGCGCTGGCTGGAGGATAACCGCGTGGGGCCCTTCGTCTTCTTGTCGCCGGGCGGCGGCTGGGCCTCCAAGCGCTGGCCGACGGAACGCTACGCCTCGCTGGCGGAAGTGCTCTTGCGCGATCACGGCTTGGCGTCGGTGCTCAACCGCGGCCCGGGCGAGCAGGCCATGGATGACGCTTTCCGCCGCGCCTCGGCGATTCGCGCGCGCATTTTCTCCGGCGATACGCTGCATCTGGCCGCGATGCTCCGCCAAGCGCGCTTGGTGGTCGGGGGCGATACCGGGCCGCTGCATCTGGCGGCGGCTTTGGGAACGCCGGTGGTCGCGCTCTTCGGCCCGACCGATCCGCGGCGCAACGGGCCGTATTCGAGCCTGGCGATCGTGCTGCGCAAGGAAGACCGCGTCAGCTATGCGCGCTCGCGCCGCTATTCTCCGGCGATGCTGGCGCTGACGGTCGAGGAGGTCGCGGCCGCGTGCGCCGAAGTGCTGCGCTTGCCCGCCTTGGGGACGACCTCCGCATGAATGCGCCGTCCACGCCGAGCCCGGCCGGCGGCGGCGTTTCCTTTGCCGCCGTGGCGAGCCGCATTCGCGTGCCGCTGGGCTTCGTGCTCGCGGCCCTCTTCATCTGGCTCGCCCGGCCCTCCGCGCGCACGCTCGCCATCGGTTTGCCCGTCGCCGCGCTCGGCCTCGCGGTGCGGGCGGCGGCCGCCGGGCATATTCGCAAGAACGACGTGCTCGCCACCACCGGGCCCTACCGGTACACCCGCCATCCGCTCTACTTGGGCAGCCTGCTGCTGGCCATCGGCTTCGTGATCGCTGCCGCGAGTTGGGTGCTGGCGGCGCTGGCGGCGGTGATGCTGGCGGCGATTTATCTGCCGGTGATTCGCCGCGAGGAGGCGTTCCTGGCGGCGCGCTTCCCTGCCGAGTTTGAGGCGTTCCGGCGGCGCGTGCCGCAATTGCTGCCGCGGTTTCCCCCGGCGGCCGCGCAGCGCGGCCAGGGATTTTCCTGGGGGCTTTACCGGCGGCATCGCGAGTACAATGCGCTTTTCGGCTATCTCGCCTTGACCGCGGTCGTGATTTTGAAGTGGTGGATCGCCAAGAGCTAAATGTCCAGCTCCTCACGGCCGTACGTCCTGATCTTGCTCCTCTGCGCGCCGTTGCTCGCGCAAAATTCGGCGCCCAGCCGCATCGCCATTCCCAACGGCGAAACCCTCGCCTACCGCGCGACCTGGCGGTTGTGGCCGGCGGGGAACGCGACCCTGGCGTTCGCCGATAACGGCGCCAGCGACAAGATTTCCTTTCGCGCGGTCGCCACCGGGGTGGCGGCGATCTTGTACCCGGTGCAGGACGTCATCGAGTCGGCTTACGATCCGCTGTCGTTTTGCGCGCAATCGGTCGAAAAGCAAACTCGCGAGGGGCGGCGCAAGCTGCACACCGAAATTCATTACTACCCCAGCCAAAAGCGCCTGGTGCTCGACGAGCAGAATCTTGACGGGCCGCATCCGGTGGCCAAGCACGAGGTCAAACCCATTCCCGGCTGCGTGCTGGATCTATTCAGCGCTTTGTATTACGTGCGCACGCTGCCGTTGCGGCTGGGCGAGGTGTACAACTTTCCCGTCAATGAAGGCGGCCAGACCGTGGAAGTGCAGCTCACGCCCGACATCAAGGAATCGCTCACCACCCCCGCGGGGACCTTTTCTTGCATCCGCGCCGAGCCGGCGGTCTTCAACACCGCGGTCTTCCGCCGGCCGGGGAAGATGTGGATTTGGTTCAGCGACGACAACCGCCATTTGCCGGTGATGGTCAAAGCGCGGGTGAGCTGGGGGACGATCACGGCCACGCTCACCAGCGTCACCGTGCCATCGCCGGCCGCGGCGCAGCCCGCGCCCCCGCCGCACTGACCGGGAGAAGCCGGTGAGCCGCTTGCGATCCCTCTTGTGCTTGGTGCTGGCCGCGCTCGCGATTCCGGCGCGCGGGCAAGCGCCGCCGCCCGCGCCGCGCCAGCGCCATCTTCCCGCCCATTTTTGGCTGGTGGCGGCGGCGGGCTTGGCGGCCGGGCTCGCGATCGGAGAGGCAGGCGTGAGCTATGCAGCGGTGGCGCCCGGCCAGCGCGCGGTGCAGCGCGTGCGCGTCGGCGTCACCTTTGGCGCGATCGGCGCCGCGCTCGGCGCCGGCTGGGCGGCCGCCGCCGCGCCCTATCCGCCCGGCGAGAACGCGCCCCACTCCTTTTGGCGGGACCGCTGGAACACGCCGCTGCTGGCCGGGATCGTGACCGTGCAGGCGCTCGACTACACCAGCACGCGCTATTTTCGTGACCGCGGCCTGCCCGAATGGCTCTTGACCAACAGCCTGGTGGATAACCGCGCCGCCTTCATCGCCACGGAAGCCGCCTCGGTCGCCGCGGCCATTGCGCTCGCCTATGTGCTTCATCGCACAGGCCATCATCGCTGGGAGCGACTGTTCGAAGCCGGCTATGTCGGCATGGGAATGGTCTCGGCCATCGCCAACTATCGCTATCCCACCGTAGGGCACGCCTTGTTTTGACGGCCACCCCCGGGCGCCGGCCCTAACGCCTGGAAAGTCCCGCCGCGCCGCTCCCCGGCCAACCTTTGCTGGCGCAAGCTGAATCCTACTTTTGAGGCCCCCCAGGGGAACCCTCCGCGGGCCGTCAGAGTCTTTGCGGCCCGCCGCTGTTTGACAACTGAATCTTGCCTTCCTCCGCCCCCAACCAACCGATGCCAAGGAGGGGATTGCCGGCCCATGGCCGCCGACACCCCTCCTTGCGGGTGCCCCAGTTTGGGTTCCCCTCGTTGGGAAGCTCAACACTGCAACGCGCTTTTTGGCTGCCTAGCTCCAAGCTCAACTCAAAGCGTCTCAACGATTTAGCCCTGATGTTCCAGCGGCCGTCGCATCAGGGGTGTTGACCTGTACTTCCGGCCAGGTAAAGCAGCCGAGGGCCGCGGCAGGGCAGGAGGCCGATGGGGCATTCGGCTATGCTCGATCCATGCCGATCTGGCGCGTAGGCAAAAGCGGGTTTCGCTTCAATGCCATGCATTCCTTTCCCAACGATGGGGGATACGACCGCAATCCGCATGGCCACGATTACGAGCTGACGATCTTGGTCGAGGGCACGCGCGCCGCCGGCGAAATGTTGCTGGATACGCGCGAGCTGAAGGCCCTGGTGGATGAGCACGTGATCGCGGCGTTAGATCACCGCGACTTGAATCAAGTTTTGCCCGACCCCAGCACCGAGGCGTTAGCCGAATGGATCTGGCAGCGCCTGCGGCCTCGCATTTCCGCGCACGTGAGGCTGGGCATTCACCTCTGGGAGACGCGCACGACCTCGGTGGAATTCTGGGGTGACTAGAGCTGCGCCCCAGCGGAGGTTGCGGCCAAGCTCCTAGAGCGTGCCGGATCGCCGTTCAGATGCCCTCGGTGCGGGGCAGGCGAGCATGCGCGGTGCCCGACCAGGCCAGCGTCAGCAAGAACGCGCTGTCTTCGAGAGCCTCGACGTCGTGAGGGATGGTGCGATCCAAGACCAGCACATGGCCGGCGGGCAAATCCGCGACGCCCTCGGAGCTGTGCACGCGCACATGCCCGCTGACGGTTTGGATCGAGATCCGGCCGTCGGCGTGATGGCCGGGAATGCGCGTGCCGCCCTTCATGACCGTCAAGACGATGCGGAAATCGGCGAATTTGACCAGGGTCTTGCTATTGCGCCCGGCTTGCCAGGGTTTTTCCGCGCGCAGTTGCTCGATTTGCTCAGCCAGATCGAAACGCAATGCCGGTCCGGCCGTGGGCTCGAGGACCTCGCGCATCCGGCCTTGGGGCGGAGAGGACATGGGCACCTCCTGGTAAGTATGAAACCGTTCCTAGACGATAGTATGCTCGTGAAAATCGCTCGCTTGCGGGCCTGAGCAAAATCATGGCGCCTCGAGCTAATCCGACGCAGGCTGGAAGACGATGACCACGACGACCGCGCTGCCTCCGCAATGGGCGGCAGCTTATGAACGAGATCACCGGCAAGCGCCCGACGCCGCCGATCCGGGACCGGAGCGAAGCGCGGCGCGGCTGCTGGCGGCCTTCATCCTGGCCGGGCTGGTTTTTCTGGCGCTGCCGGGCACGTTCATGGGGGTTTGGAATCTGGTCGAGATTTCGGCCCATCGCGCCCTGGCCGGGGCGAGCACGGCTTGGATTCAAGCGCACGGGCAAGCGCAGGTCTTCGGCTGGGTGGGCAGCTTCATTCTCGGAATCTCGCTTTACATCCTGCCCAAGATGCGGCGGGCGCGGCTGCGCTCGATGGCGCTGGCGTGGGCCACCTGGGCGCTGTGGACGGTGGGAGTTGGCTGGCGCTGGGCGGCGGGCGTGGGCGCGGCGAATTGGCGCATGGGGCTGTGGATTGCGCCGGTGCTCATGATGATCGCCTGGGCGGGGAGTCAGTATCTGCTGATCTTTCCGCAGCACGGCCATCGCGAAAAATTTCCCAGCGATCTGGGCTCGTTGCTGGGAATCGTGGGCTTTGCCGGATTAGGCGCGGCGCTGGTCGTCAATTGGATCGCCGCTTGGCAGCTCGCCTTGCACGGCTCCGCGCCGGCCTATCCGCCGCGGCTCGACCGGATCGTGGTCGAGCTGGCGCTGTGGGGATTCATGCTGCCGCTGGCGTGGGGTTACAGCACGCGCTTCGTGACGGTCTTTTTGGGGTTACAGCCGCCGCGGCAGCACGCGGCGGCGGCGCTCAGCGCCGGTGTGACGGCCTTGATCGTGGTCTTGCTCGCGGGCCAGTTCTGGACGGCGGATCTGCTGGCGGTAATTTTGGTCATCGCCGCGATCTGGACGCTGCGCGTCTATGAGCCGGCGGCGAAGCCGGCCAAGCGGCAAGGCGTGTACCGGCATTACCCGGCGTTCATTCGCGCTTCCTACGGTTGGCTGTTGGCCGGCGCGCTGATCGGCGTTGCCGCCGACGCCTGGCCGGCGCACCCGGGGCTGGGCGGCGCGGGGCGCCATGCGCTGACCGTGGGTTTCATCGCCACGTTGATCTTCGCCCTGGGGCCGCGCATCCTGCCGTCGTTCCTGAGCAGCCGTGAACTTTTCAGCTCGCGCCTGATGGCCGCCAGCCTGTGGCTGCTGAACGTGGGCTGTCTGCTGCGCGTGATCAGCGAAATCGCTGCTTACGGCGCGGCCACGGGCTGGGCTTGGCGGTTCTTGCCGGTCTCGGCGTTTTTGGAACTCGCGGGCGTGCTGGCGTTCGTGGTCAATATCGCGCTAACGGCCGCGCAGGCGCCGCGCGCCTGGTTCCGGCCGGAGACGATGGGCGTGAACGTGCCGCTGTATTGGTACGTCACCAGCTATCCCGGCACGCGCCGCCTGCTCATCGCCGAGGGCATGGGCACGTTGGCGAAAGTGCGAGACGTGCCGCGCTCGCTGACCTTGGCGGAGGCGGCCGCGGCGGATGGCCTCGACGCCGAGGCTGTGCTCGCGCGCTTGCACGATTTCTTCCGGCAGCGGCAGCCGCGCCGCGCCGGCGCTTAGGCGCGCAGCTTCCCTTCCAGAAACGACTTGAGGACCACGGCGTTATTGTGTTCGGCGTCGTGGGAGCTGTAGATCAGGGTCACCGGGCCCGCGCGCGCCGCCTCGAGCAGCGGCTGCCAGGCTTGGGAATTCGCCCGCAGTTCGGCGACATAGCGCTTTTGGAACTCCGGCCATTTTTCGACATCGTGCGAGAACCACTTGCGCAGCGCGGTGCTCGGCGCCACGTCCTTGAGCCAACTCTCGAGCGGCAGATTTTCTTTCTTGACGCCGCGCGGCCACAGGCGCTCGACCAAAAAGCGGCGGCCATCGCTTCGCGCCGGCGGGTCGTAAGCGCGTTTGAGGGCGATCATGACGCCTCCTGGGCCACCGGCTTGGCGGTGGGGTGATAAGTGCCTGCCTGGCTGCGGAACGAGATCGCCAGCCGATTCCAACCGTTGATGGCGATGATGGCCATGGTCAGATCGATCATCTCCTGTTCGTTGAATTCGCGGCGGGCCTCTTCATAGACTTCGTCGGGAACGTGGGAATCGGCGACGAGGGTGACGGCTTCGGTCCAGGCGAGGGCGGCGCGCTCGCGCGGCGAGTAGAAGGGCGCTTCGCGCCAGGCCGGGAGCACGTAGAGGCGTTGCTCGGTTTCACCCAGTTGCCGCGCGTCCTGCGAATGCATGTCCAAGCAGTAGGCGCAGCCGTTGAGCTGCGAAGCGCGCATCTTGACCAATTCCAGCAGCTTCGGATCGAGGCCGGAATGGTTGACGTATTCCTGAACTCCGTACATGGCGCGCATCGCGCCGGCCGCCAGTTTCGAGTAGGCGATTCTTTGTTTCATCGCACCTCCTCCGTTTCAAGCATACCGCTCGGGGATGATTGAGAATGAACGGTGACGATGACGACGGCGCTCTCGAACGTGCTGGCGGCTCTGCCGGGAAAACCGCGGCGCTGGCGCTTGAGCCGCGGGCAGGCGGTGTGGCGGGCCGGCGATCCGGCGCGGGACTTCATCGCGGTGGAAAGCGGCCTGGTCAAGATCGTGCGGCTGGGGCCGGAGGGCGTGGAAGCGATCGTGGGCCTATTCGGCCCGGGCGATTCGATCGGCGACACGGCGGTGATCGAGCGCGGCGTGTATCCCGCCGACGCCATCGTCGCCAGCCGCGCCGCGGCGCTCGCGGGCATCGAAGCGGCGCCGGTGTTGCGGGCGGCGGAGAGCGACGCGCGGCTGGCGGCGGCGCTGCGGGAGGCCTTGCTGGCCCACACGCACGCGCTGCGAAACAAGATCGAGGTCATGACTGCGGGCGGCGTGTCGGAACGCGTCGCCACGCTGCTGCTGCTGCTGGCACGGCGCTTCGGACACCCGGCCGGCGGCGGGGTCGAGATTCCCATCGCGCTTTCCCGCACGGAATTGGCGGCCTTGGTGGGCGCCACGGTCGAAACCACCATTCGCGTTCTCAGCGCCTGGCGCCGCCAGGGGCTTGTGCTTTCGCTGCCCCAAGGCCTGCGGCTCACTGCCGCCGGGCTCGAGACGCTGGGGCGGAGCGCCGCCGCCGCGTCCTTCGAGGACAAGTGAGGGCCTGCGGCAGGCGCCGCCTCGCTTCATCGCCGCTGGCGCGGCTGCGCCGGTTCGTCGCCGCTGCCGCAGCTTGGCCCACGGACATCCGGGTACGCTCGCCCGGCGAACCTCGCGGCGCCTCGAACGTCAGTGAGCGCCGCAGGTGATCGGTTCGACGCCGCCGCCCAGGCGGCAGTGCAACACGACCAACTCGAGGTCTTCGCGGGCCTCGATGGAATGCGGCGTCTTGGGCGCCATGTCGATGACGTCGCCGGGGGCGATGGAGCGCGGCTCGCCGTTCACGGTGAAGGTGCCGGAGCCGCGGACGACGACGGCGATGACATCGGCATTGCTGTCATGGGTCGGAACGGACGCGCCGGCGCGGACGCCCAAGCGCACGGCGCGCACGCCGGCGCGCTCAAAGATCGGGCCCTTGCGAACGGGTGCTTCTAAAACAGTGGTTTCGGCCATGACTTTATTGGAAGGCGGGGGCCGGCGAACTGCCATGAGAAATATCAGCCGCGGCGGCCGGCTGCTGCTGCGTCAAGCAGTGGCAAGCGCCCAAGCCCCAGACGAGGTCGCGCGCCGGGATCGGCACTACCATGCGCCCGGGAAAAAGCGCGGCCAAGATCCGTTGGGCGCGCTCGTCTTGCGCGCAGCCGAAAACAGGCAGCAGAACGGCGCGATTGGCGATATAAAAATTGGCGTAACTGGCGGGCAGGCGCTGGCCCTCGTATTCGACAGGATCGGGCATCGGCAACGGGACGACGCGCAGCGGCGCGCCATCCTCCAGGCGCATGGCTTGCAGCCGCGCGAGGTTGGCGCGTAGCGGCTCGAAATTGGGATCACGGGGATTCTCCTCGAGCACCGTCACCACGGTGCCGGGGGCGACAAAGCGCGTGAGGTCATCCACGTGGCCGTCGGTGTCGTCGCCGGCGATGCCATCGCCGAGCCACAAGATTTGCCGCACGCCGAGCCAATCGCGCAGGGCCGCTTCGATCTCGGCACGCGACAGGCGGGGATTGCGATTGGGATTGAGCAGGCACGATTCCGTGGTGAGCAAAGTTCCGGCGCCATTGACGTCAATGGAGCCGCCTTCGAGGACCATGCCGGGAGAACGCACCGGAATTCCGAGCAGTTCGCCGACGCGCGCCGGCACCGCGTCGTCCTGGGTGAAGGGCGGATACTTGCCGCCCCAGGCGTTGTAATCCCAGTCCAGGATCATCTGCTCGCGGTGGCCGCGCCGGTCGCGCACCAGCCAGATGGGGCCGTGGTCCCGCGCCCAGGCGTCGTCGGTCGGAATGCGATGCAGGTGAATTGGCGCTTGCGCTAATCCCGCGGCGGCGAGGCGGGCGCGGACCGAACGCTCCATACTCTCGTCGAGCACGTTGACGTGCACCGCCTCGCCCTCCACCAGGGCGCGAATCATGGCGACAATTACGGGGGGAATGCGGTCGAGCAGGCCCGGCCAACTGGCCTCTTTGTGAGGCCAGGCGAGCCATGTCGCCGCGTGCGGCTCCCACTCGGCTGGCATGCGAAAGCCCTGCCGTCCGGGTGGGAGAGCGGAGTTGCCGGCGTCGGACACGGGGATTAGAATCGCACGGCTTTGCGCTATGCTGGGGGGGTGAGCCGAGCCGGGCAGGCCGCGAGTTTCGACCTCTGCACGGTCGCGCCGAGCACGGCGGCCGACGCGGAGGCGATTCGCGCCATTGCCAGGGCGGCATGGCGGGCGACGTACGCCGGCCTGATCAGCCCGGAGGCCTGCGACCGCTACGTGGAGCGCGCCTACGGCATCCCGTGGCTGGCGGAGTTGCACGGGCGCGGTGACGTGCGCGGTTTTATCGCGCGCGAACGAGGTCGCGCGGTGGGCTTTGCCATGCTGTCGCTGGGCTCGCCCGCCGACGATCCGCCCGGCGCCGTGCTGCGTAGCTTGTACCTCGATCCGGCCTGCCAGGGCCGGGGTCTGGGCGCGCGCTTGCTGGAGGCGGTGCGGCAGGCCGCGGAAGCGGCCGGCGAACCGTGCTTGTGGGTGGCGGTGCACGAAGATCTCGCCGCCGCGCGGCGGTGGTACGAAGCCCACGGCTTCGTGTACGACGGGCCCGCGAGCTCTTCCATCGGCGGCGAAAAGATCCAGCAGGCGGTGTATCGCCTTCCGCTCGCTTCCGCGGCCGTTCGCTGACCCCCATGGCTCGCTCGACGCGCATCGCCCTGGTGCAATGCCGCGCCGAGCCCGATCCCGCCGAGAATCTGCGGCGCATGCTGGCGCGCATCGGCGAAGCGGCGGCGGGCGGGGCGCGGGTGGTGTGCACGCCGGAATTGTTCCGGACGCGCTACTTTTGCCAAAGCGAAGATCACGCGCATTTCGAGCTGGCCGAGCCCATCCCCGGACCGGCGAGCGAGGCGCTGGCGCAGGCGGCGCGGCAGCACCGGGTGGCGATCGTGGCCTCGCTTTTCGAGCGGCGCGCCGCGGGACTGTTCCACAACACGGCCGCGGTATTCGACGCGGATGGGTCGCTGCGCGGGCTGTATCGCAAGATGCATATTCCCGACGATCCCCGCTATTACGAAAAGTTCTATTTCACGCCTGGCGATTTGGGATTTCGCAGCTTCGCCGTCGAGCCGGCGCGGGTGGGAGTGCTCGTTTGCTGGGATCAATGGTTTCCGGAAGCGGCGCGTCTGACGGCGCTGGGCGGGGCGGAGATCTTGTTCTATCCCACCGCCATCGGCTGGCATCCGGCCGAAAAGCAGGAGTACGGGCAGGAACAAATCGAGTCTTGGCGGCTGATCCAGCGCGCGCACGCCATTGCGAACGGCATTTTCGTGGCAGTGCCGAACCGGGTGGGTTTCGAACCCGCCGCGGGCGGCGCGGGCGATGGCGCGCTCGGGGCGGGCATCGAGTTTTGGGGCTCGAGTTTCGTCTGCGCTCCCGACGGCGCCGTCATCGCCCAAGCCGGCTGCGCGGAAGAGACGATCGTTTACGCCGATTGCGATCTGGAATGGGTGCAGCGCCAGCGGACCCATTGGCCCTTTCTGCGCGACCGCCGCGTGGACGCGTATCAACGCTTGACCGAGCGCTGGCTCGACGATTGAAGCGCCGGGCGAGACGCGGGCGCCGCTCCGAGGCCAACCGCCGACGGGCGCGCCCGGCGCTGCCAAGCCCGGCAATAGGACTGCGCAAACGCGATGCGCTCGGCGTCGCTGGGATGATTGAAGAACCACCACTCGATCCAGCTGGGCGGATCGGGGGGAATCAGATCGGTGCGCAGGTCCGCTTGAAACGAGCGCACCGCCGCGCAGGGATCGGGAGCGACGCGCAATCCGTAGGCGTCGGCTTGATGCTCGAGATGGCGAGAGAAGCCGTGGATGGCGGGCGAGGCCAGGAAGAATAGGACGTAGAGCGACAGCGCCAAGAACGGCAAGCCGGCAACATCGGCGAAGTCGCGATAGCAGAGCCGCTCGCGCCAGCGGCGGTAAAGCCGGAAGGCGATCCAGAGAAAGAGGAGCAGCAGCGCCGCGCCGAAGGCCAGGCCTTGCCACAGATGGCGCAGCACGTAATGGCCGATCTCGTGGCCGACCACGAATTCGATCTCGGCCGGCGTTTCGGCGCGCAGCAGGGTGTCGTAGATGACGATGCGCTCGGTGCCGAAGAGCCCGACGACGTAGGCGTTGGTGTGGCGCGATTGGCGGCTGCGATCGCTGACGAAGATGGCGTTGGGGGATATGCCGGCTTGTTGCGCCATGGCGGCGAGATGCGAGCGCAAGGGTCCGGCGGGCAGGGGAGTGACTCTATTGAAGAGCGGCGCGATGAAAACCGGCTCGATCGCCACGGCGACGATCATCAACGCCACGCAGGGAGCCCAGATGCGCAGCGTGGCGCCCCAGGGTGTGAGTTGCCCGCGGCGCGAGCCAACCCGCAGCAGCGCGTACACGATTTCAGCCGCGATCACGACGGCGGCGAGTTCGACGGCGAAGCTTTTGCCCCACGCCCCGAACCAGCTTGCCGGCGAAGCGACGCCGAAGCCAAAGCGGCGTTCACGGACGAAGCCGATGTACCAGCTAAAGGGCAACTCGGCGACGAAGACGAGCGCCGCGGCGGCGGCGGTGAAGAGGGCGATGCGGGCGCCGCGCGGCCGCCGCTCGGCCCAGTCGCGCAGCCGCACGGCGCGCCGGCCGCTCGCCAACCAGAGCAGGATGGCGAAGAGCCAAAATTTCGCCATCACGCCCCAGAAGAGCCCGCCGTACCAGTAGCGTTTCGCCAGGGCCAGCGTGGCGGCGCGCGCGGCCTGCGCGGGCGACGCCGGAGCGGCGGCGCCGGCGGCGAGCGTGCCCAAGGCCACAAACGCGGCCACCCGCGCCCAAAAACGCGCTCCTCGGCTTGTCTCGTATAATGGAAGCAATCGCGGCATGAATCGCAAACTCAGCCTCATCATCCTGGTTTTGTCCCTGTTCGTGGCGGCCTTCGTCGTGGCGGGAGCGACGCTCAACGGCGGCCGGCAAAGCCCAGACGATCCCGCGTCGGTGCCCTACCGGCAGATGGACGTGTACCAGGAAGTTCTGGAGCACATCAACAACGATTATGTGACCACGCCCAACCTGAGCACGGTCACCGACGGCGCTCTCCACGGGCTGCTGGAGTCGCTCGATCCCGATTCCAGCTACTTGGACCCCACCGAATACAAGGCGTATTTGCAAGAGCAGAAGGAACCCGAACCGGCCAATGTGGGCCTGGTGGTCACGAAGCGGTTCGGCTACGCGGCGATCATCGACGTGCGCCCGGGAAGCCCGGCGGCGAAGGCGGGCCTGGCGCGCGGCGACTTGATGGAGTCGATTGCGGGCAAGAGCACCCGCGATTTATCGCTGACCGCGATTCGGGAATTATTAGCGGGGCAACCGGGCACGTCGGTCGAGGTTAGCGCGGTGCTGCTGCATCGCGTGCAGCCGGAGAAGCTCAGGTTGGCGCGAGTGGTGATGCCGCCGGCGCCGCTGCTGACGCATTTATACGCCGGCGATGTCGGCTATATCGGCGTGCCGGACCTCAAACGTGGGCGCGCCCGGCAAATCGCCGATGCGATCCGTGAGCTGACGGGGCAGGGCGCGAAGAAATTCATTGTCGACCTGAGAAATTGCGGGCGCGGGGATTACGACGAGGCCGAAGCGGTCGCCAATCTCTTCATCAAACAGGGGACGATCACTTACCTGCAAGGCCAGAAGTTTCCCCGGGAGACGTTCTCGGCGGACCCGAATAAAGCCGTCACGACCGCGCCGCTGGCGGTGCTGACCAACATCGGCACCTACGGACCACCGGAGATCGTTGCGGCCGCCGTTCTTGGCGATCATCGCGGGGCGGTGGTCGGCGATCCGACCTTCGGCGAAGGTTCGGTGCAGAAGGTGCTGCCGCTGGACGATGGCGCAGCGGTGCTGCTCTCGGTCGCACGGTATTACTCGCCCGATGGCACGGCGATTCAGAACCATGGCGTGAAGCCGAGCGTCGAGCAGGTTGAATATCCCGGCGCCCCGCCGCAAGACGACGCGCCGCTTGAGGGCGTGCCTCCCAACCGTCAGGATCTGCAACTGCAAAAGGCGCTCGAAGTCTTGGGCGCGAGCCAAACCGTCGCCGCCGCCGCCGCGACCGCGCCGTAACAATCCATGCGCGGTCGGAGCAGGATACGGCGGGGCCGAATCAGGGCCGGCCGCCTGCGTGAACTCTGAGAAGCCGCTCTAGCGGCCCTTGGCGATCGTGAACTCGGTCCAGGGGTGGCTGGGCATGCTCTTTAGAAAGGGCTTTTCCCAATCAAATTGCGGATGCGCTTTGAAGAAGGCGGCAGTGTCGAAGCCGATGCCGCAAGGATGGCCCATCGCCGCCTCGAAAGACATTCGCGCCGCCATGGCCGAATCGGTCACCTTCGATTGCACCGTGCCGCCGGGATGATACGGCTCCCAGCCCCATTGCGGGACGCCGCGCGGGGATAGGTCCACGTGGCCGCAGAGGGTGCGCTCGTCGGGCTGAATCCGATGCAAATAGGTGTCGTAGTGATCCGACTCCATTTTTTCCGCGATGGCGATATCAATCTGGCCCTTGTATTGGCGCTTCAGTTGCTCCCAACGCACGTGGCGGGCGTTGGGGCTCGATGACAGGTCGCGGGGATTGAAATCGGGCGCTTCGTCGCGCATCAGCTTGGGATCGCTGGGGAAGTTGGAGCCGACCAGCATGCCGTCCTTGGTGCGCCAGACGCGATGGTCCTTCAAGCCCAGTTCGAGCCGGGCGATCTCGCCCGTCTTGCGGTCGCCGAGGAGCCAGTCGTTAGCGTAGCCGCCGTTGTCGCCGCGGAGCATGATCGCGATCCATTGGTCGATGGAAGTCGCGTACTGGATCGCCTTGCGCGAGCGCACGAATTCGGGAATTCCGTTCGGATCCCAGCCCTCGAACTGCGTGATCGTGGTTTCGGTGACCATGAGGCCGGCGCTGTTGACGAAGAAGTCGTCGTCGCTGGTGATGACGCCGGGAAAGCCGTCCATTAAGATACGCAGGCCCTGGCTGGGCTGGATGTCGTAGATGATGTTCCAATCCTCGCCGGGGAAATAGCTGGTCCAATTGTTGTGGCCGATCACGATTCCGTGATCCTTGGTATAGCTGCCGGTGGCGATGAAGGCGCTGCAGTTGCCCGGCGCGCGCAATGCGGCCACCTCCGGCAGATGGTGCTGTTTGTTGTACCAGGGCACGTAGTATTCGGGCAGTTCCTCAAAGGCGTTGAGCACGATCACGTCGCCGAGATCGGCGCTGACGCCGCGTGCGTGCAGGCCCGCGACGATGCCCTGCAATTCTTCGCGGTACTGCGTCTCGATATGCGGCCAGAGCATGTTCAGTGCGGCGGCGTGCAGCCACGCCCAGCTCTTCTTGGTCTCGCGCGGCATGGTGATCTTGAAGGTGCGCAGCACGGAGCCGATCTCGGGCGCCAGCCAATAGCCGTTCTGGTAGCCCAGTTGGCGGGGCGTGCCTTGGAGATGGACGTAAATCCAGCCATTCTTTTCAGGCCGCCGGAAAGAGCGGCCGAGCAACGCGGTATTGCCGGGCGGCTGCGGCGGGGGAACGCGGGCGAAGGCGGGCGAAACGCAGAACAGGCACGCGAGGAGGCTGGCAAAGCGCATGGGGGACGGCTCCCTGGTGAGACAACGCGCCAGTGTACTCCGATTGCGGAGCGAGGGCGAGAGCCGGTGCGGCGAATCGCGGCCAGGCGGACTACAATTTTTTGCATGAATACTCGCGGTGTGAAGATCACTTGGTGCGGGCACGCCACGTTCCGCATTCAATCGGAAGGCAAGACTTTCTATATCGATCCGTTTCTCTCCGGCAACCCGAGCTGCCCGGAAGCGGAGAAGAATCCGCGGCGGGCCGACGCGATCCTGCTGACCCACGGCCACGCCGATCACATCAGCGACCTGCTGCCGCTGGCCAAGGCCTCGTCGGCGCCGGTCGTGTGCATGCTGGAAACCGGCGATTGGCTGAAAAGCAAGGGCCTGCCTGAATCGCAAGTCAAGGGCATCAACCTGGGCGGCGCGGTGAAGGTAGCCGGGGCGACGGTGACGCTGGTGCCGGCTCGGCATTCGAATGGCATCAACGACGGCGACCGCGTGGTGTATGGCGGCGAACCGGCCGGTTTGGTGGTGGAGTTCGCCGAAGGCCTGCGCATTTACCACGCCGGCGACACGTGCGCCTTCGGCGACATGGCGCTGATCGCCGAATTGCACCAGCCCGATCTGGTCATGCTGCCGATCGGCGGGTTCTTCACCATGGGGCCGCGCGAGGCGGCGCTGGCCTGCCGGCTGCTCAAAGCGCCCGCCGCGCTGCCCATACATTACGGCACGTGGCCGGTGCTGGCGGGCACGCCGGAAGAGTTTCAAAAAGAGCTGCGAACGTTTTCGCCCGGCACGCAAGTGATCCCGCTCAAGCCGGGTGAAACCCTGGGCTGAGGCGGCGCATGATCGTCGAACCCAAAGTCGAGGAATATCTCTACCGAATTCTGCCGCGGCGCGCGCGCGTGCTGGCGGAGATGGAGGGCTACGCGAAACGGCACGACATTCCCATCGTCGGGCCGCTGGTAGGGCGGTTTCTGTTTCAACAAGCGCAATTGACCGGCGCGCGGCGCATCTTCGAACTGGGTTCGGCGATCGGCTATTCGACCGCCTGGTGGGCGCTCGCCGCCGGGCCGCAAGCGGAGATCTTCTACACCGATTCCGATCCGGAGAACGCGCGCCGCGCTGGGGAATATTTGCGGCGCCTGCGGCTGAGCGGGCGCGTGCGGATGCTGGTGGGCGAGGCGCTCGCCTCGCTGCGGCAGACGCGCGGCGCCTTCGACATCATCTTTTGTGATCTCGACAAGCCCAGTTATCCCGAGGCTTTGCGGCTGGGATTGCCGCGATTGCGGCGCGGCGGCTTGTTCATCGCCGACAACGTGTTGTGGAGCGGCAGAGTGGCGCGCCCGGACCGGTCGGCGGCGACCCAGGCGATTCTGGAGTTCAATCGCTTGATCTATGAGTCCAAGCGACTGTGGCCGGTGGTGGTGCCCTTGCGCGACGGCGTCGCCGTCTGCCGCAAGCTCTAGGCGGCGCCTCCGGCGCGCGACTCGCGCTGCAGGCGCGGGCGTGGCGGGCTCGCGTACAATGAGTCTGCCTCAAAGCGATTTGAGGCGAGCATGATCAAACTTTCGCCCCTGCGCTCGATTCCGGTCGAGGAGTACTTGCTGACGCGGATCGCCTTCTCGCCCGACGGCAGCCGCATTGCCATCGGTCACAAGCGTTTTCGTACCCTCGATGCGGAGACGGGCGCTTTCTTGCGCGATTTCTCCTATCCCGAATTCATCGGGCAGTTGCGTTTCAGCCCGGATGGGCGCTTTATCGCCGCGGCGAACGTCGCGGACAATCATCCCGCGACGGCCGGCAATCTCACGGTTTTCGACGCCGATTCCGGCGCGGTTCACTTCGCCCATCTCTCCTCGCGGCCGGTCGAAGCCTGCGCCTTTGCCGCGCAAGAGGGGCCGATGGTGGCTTGGAACGTGGCCAGGGTAGAAAGCGTGGCGGATCAGCCGGCGGTGGTGGGCGAGATCGCGCGGCGCCAGCTCGATCCTCTGCGGGAATTGCCGCCGCTCAGTCTGCGGCAGCACGAAGTGCGCGCCTTAGCCGGGAGCCCCGAGGGATTCACCTGCTTCGCGCGGCAGTCGCTGGGGGAGGCGATCACCGTGGAGCAGGCGAACTTGATCTTTCGCAAGTTTCGGTTGCTCGGCCTCGACACCCGAGGCAACGTGTTGCGTGACTTCGATCTGGGCATCGGCGCCGGGGTGAGCGCTCTTTCCCCGGACGGGAAGCTGCTCGCGGTGGAAATGGTGGATTTCAAGAACAACGAGCGCCATGTCTCGCTCATCGACACGGAAACGGGCGTGGAAGCGAACCTGTTGGCACTCGAAGCCAATACGCTGCCGGTCCTGGAGTTCTCGCAGGATTCGGACTATTTCCTGTGCATGAAGGAAGACGCCGAGGCCAGCTTCAATACGCTGCGGATTTGGTCCACGGCCGACCTGCGTTTAGTGGGCGAAGCGCAACTCGATCTCAGCTATCACGCGATGACGAGTTGCCTGGCGCATAGCGTGCTGGCGTTCCTGGGCAACGGCAAGCTCGAATTGTTCGCGATCGAGTAGCGGCCGGCGGCGGTCAGCCGTGGATGCGCAGCGCGCGTTCCGTCCCGGCTAGCGCGGGAAGACGATTTCCGGCTGAAACAAGCTGCCGGCCACCCGCCGGGCGATGGCGAGCAGGCGTTCATCGGGCGTGAAGACGCGCACCAGCGGGGACGCGGAAAACTCGGGCAGATTCGCGGTCCGGCCTTGCGCCAGCTTCGCCGCGGCTTCCGGCGGCGCCACGACGGCGGGAAATTCGGGCAGCAACTCGCGGGGCGGCACCAGCGCCGATGCCCAATCGCCGGTTTGGATGGCGCCGAGCGCCTCCAGCGTGTGGCTGCGGGCGGTGGTAAATTCGCCGACCCGAGTGCGGCGGAGCGCGCCCAAGTGCGCCGCTGAGCCGGCGGCGCGGCCGAGCTCATGGGCCAGCGAGCGGACATAGGTGCCGGTGGAGCAACGCACGCGAACGTGCGCCTTCGGCCCCTCCCATCCCAAGATCGTGAACTCGTGCACTCGCACCTCGACCGGCTTGAGTTCCACCGGCTGACGGCGACGGGCGAGCTCATACGCTCTCTTGCCGGCGATCTTCTTGGCGGAAAATGAGGGCGGGCTTTGCAGAATGGCGCCGCGCAATGCGGGCAAAGCGGCATCCACGGCACGCGGATCGGGGGGCGGCAGCACGGGGCCGACCGGCTCGCCCTTGGCGTCGAAAGTAGATGTGGCTTGGCCGAAAATGATTTCCCCCTCGTATTCCTTTTCTCGATCTTGAAAGAAGCGCGCCAGGCGGGTCATCCGCCCCAAGAGGAGCGGCAAAACGCCGGTAGCCGCGGGATCGAGCGTGCCTAAGTGGCCGATCGAGCGCTCTCCGGTAAGGCGGCGGACTCGCAAAACCACATCATGCGAAGTCATGCCGGCGGGTTTATCCACAATCAGGGCGCCGTCCATGAGAAAAATCTAATTGAGGTTGCAAAACTCCCAGCTTAGGCAAGCCATCGCAAGCCGGCCAGGGGAATTTTCCGCGCTTGCCAAGATGATTACCTCCCGGGCACAAAGGACAGGTTGCGGGTATAAATGACGGTTTGCTACTGTCGCGAATAGCAAGGGCTCGGCGTGGCCGAGTCGGAGGAGTCCGCTAGGGAAAGCAGGCTGTTCCGCTCTTCTCTTTCCGGCAAAGGATGAGTGTATCAGTCACCATGGCCGAACTGCTCGGCCGGGCACCGCATTCCGGGGCGCTGCTTGACGAGACGCTGGCGTTGCGCGCCGCTTCGCCGGGGTTCTGCGCCGTGCTGGAGCTGGAGGCGGGGGCCGTTATCGGCAGTTCCTTGGAAGCCTTGGGCCAAGGCCGCTGGGATTTTTCCGAGGTGCGCGCCGGGTTGCGGCGCTTGAGTTCGCTGGAGGCGGCCGGCGCCGAGATCACCGATTTTCGGGTCGAGCCGATGCTGCTGGGTGTGGGCTTGCCGTCGCTTTGGCTGCGCGCGCAAGCGCTGGAGCCGGAGGCCGCGCCCGCGCGGATTCTGCTGTGGATTCACGCCCCCGCGCCGCCGCCGTTAGCGGGGGAGGCCGCGCCCATCGTCGCCGCCGCCGATACCGCCGCCACCACCGAGAACGTGCTGGCGGATGAAGCCTATCTGCTCAAAGTCTTGATGGAGATGGTGCCGGACACGCTGTTCATCAAGGACCGGCAGATGCGGTTCGTGCAAGGCAACCGGGCGCTGGCGGAAAAGCTCGGCAGAAAGGACATGAGCGAGGTGATCGGCAAGACCGATTGCGACTTTTTCGCTCCCGAAGTCGCGCGCGTGTTCGAAGCCCGCGAGCGGGCGGTGCTCGAGCTCGGCCAGCCGGTGATCAATCAAGAGCAACGCGAAGTCTGGAACGACGGCCGCGTTACCTGGGCGCTGCTCAACGAGATGCCGCTGCGGGACAATCGCGGAGAAGTGGTCGGCACTTTTGGCATCACCCGCGATGTCACCGACCGGCATCGCGCGGAAGAAGCGCTGCGCGCTTCTGAGCGCCGCTATCGCACGCTCTTCGAACGCAACGCGAGCGGCGTGTTCCGCTCCGAACCTTCCGGGCGCTTGCTCGATTGCAACGACGCGTTCGCCCTGATGTTCGGCTGCGCCAGCCGCGCCGAGGCGCTGGAGCATCCGTTGCAAGACTTCCATATGGACCAGGCCTCGCGGGCCAAGTTCATCGAGGAGTTGCGCCGCACCGGCAGCCTCAGCAACTACGAGATGCGCGCGCGCCGCGTGGACGGCAAGGAAAAGTGGGTCCTGCTCAGCGCCTCGCTGATGACCGAGGACAACGGCCAAGAGGTGATCGAGGGAACGATGATCGACGTCACCGAGCGCCGCGAACTGGAGGACCGCTTGCGCCAGGCCCACAAGATGGAGGCGGTGGCGCGCTTGGCCGGGGGCATCGCCCACGACTTCAACAATCTGTTGACGGTGATCAGCGGCCAATGCGAGATGCTCATGCTCGACTCCGACGACGCGGCGCGGCTGCGGCAGCGGGTCGAGGCGATTCGGCAGGCGGGGCAGCGGGCCGCCGGCCTGACGCGGCAACTGCTCGCCTTCAGCCGGCAATTGCCGGTCTCGCTGCAAATGATCGATCTTAACGCCTGCGTGCGCCGCTCTTTCGAACTCCTGCGCGACCTGATCGGGACCGAGAGCGAGATCGTGCTGTCGCTGGAATCGGGGCTGGATTTGGTGCGCAGCGATCCCGGGGAAATCGAGCAGATCCTGCTCAGCCTGGCGGCGAATGCGCGCGAAGCCATGCCGAAAGGCGGCAAGTTCACCATCGCCACCCGCAACGTCGAGTTGCGCCCGCAAACCCACGAGCGCACGCCCTTGGCGCCGGGCCGTTATGTCGTGCTCTCGCTCAGCGACACCGGCGTGGGCATTCCCCTGGAGATGCAGTCGCGCATTTTCGAGCCGTTCTTCACCACCAAGCCGGTGGGCAAGGGCTCGGGATTGGGCTTGGCCGGCGTGTACGGGATGGTCAAGCTGAGCGGCGGGGAAGTGCGGGTACGCAGCGCCCCCGGCCAGGGCTCGACCTTTGAAATTTGGCTGCCGGGCACGCCCCAGCCGCGGTCCGCGGACATGCAGGGTTCCCGCACCGTGCTGCTGGTCGAAGACGAAGCCGACCAAAGAGCCATCCTCAGGGAAACGCTCGAGACCGCCGGGTTTCGGGTGCTCGAAGCGGGCTATTGGAAGGATGCCTTGGCGCACTGTCGCGATTTTCAGGGCGCGATCGATCTGCTGTTGACCGACGTGATGATGCCGGAGATGAACGGCTGGAAGCTGGCGGAAACCATCCGCTCGCTGCGGCCGGAGAGCAAATTGCTGCTGATCTCCGGCTATCCCGAGCGGGTCAGCGCGGCGCAAGCGGCGAGCGGCCTCGGCGCCGGCCTGCTGCTGAAGCCGTTCACGCCCGACGCGGTGCTGGGCCGCGTCCGCGAAATCCTTTCCGCCAACGTCGCCTAGTCCGGACGCAGCGGGCGCGCAGTACTCTGGGAGCATGGGCCTTCCTGGCGGAGGCATGCGGCGGCTTCGGTTCCGGGTGCTGGCTGCCGCGGCGTTGCTGGCGTTGCTGGCCGGCGCGCAGCGGCCGCCCTCGGCGGAGGCGGCGGCCGGGTCGGCGGCGCTGGCGCGCGGCGATTACGCCGCGGCCGAAGCGCATTTCCGCGCCGCGTTGCAATCCCAGCCGGATTCCGTCGGCCTGCTGAACGACCTCGCGATCAGCCTCGTCCGGCAACAGCGCGATCAGGCCGCCATCGCGGTTTACGAGCGGGCGCTGCGCCTGGCGCCGCAAAACCCGGTGACGCGCCGCAACTTGGCCATCGCCTACTATCGGCAGCAGCGCTTCCAGGCCGCGCTGCCGCTGTTGACGGCATTAGCCGCGCAAATGCCGGAGGATTTTCAGGTACAGGAACTGCGCGGCCTTTGCCTGTTCGCGCTCAATCGCTACGCGGAGGCGGCGCGCGCGCTGCAGAAAGCCGCTGCAATTCGGCCCGCCGATCTGCCGACGCTTTATTTGCTCGGTCAGGCGCAGCTGCGGGCGGGGGATTATCCGGCGGTAGTCGAGGTTTTTCGCCGCATTCTGCAACGGGCGCCGAACTCGGCCGAAGCGCACGTCATGATGGGAACGGCCGACGACAAGATGTTTAAGGTCGAGGCTGCGGTCAAGGAATATCAAGCGGCCGAGGCTGCCGACCCTCGATTCCCCGGCGTGCACTCCGGGCTGGGACTGCTCTATTGGAAGCTCGATCGCGTTGCCGACGCGGAGCGCGAGTTCAAAGCGGAGCTGGCGCTGGAACCGGACGATGCGGTGAGCAATTGCCTGCTGGGGCGCATTTCCCTGCGCGAAAATCGGCCTGCCGAAGCCGGCCGGCTATTCCAACGTGCGCTGGCGGCAAATCCCAAATATCAAGAGGCGTGGTTCGGGTTAGGGCAGGCCGACGTCGCCTTGCGGCAATACGGCAGTGCGGCTGCGGCGCTGCGCCGCGCGGTCAGCCTCGATCCGCAGGACGCGAAGGCGCATTTTCTGCTGGGAACGGCGCTGGGTCATTTGGGCCAGGCGGCGGAAGCGGCGCGCGAGCGGCGGATCTCGGCGCAGATTCAGGCGCGCCAGCGCGCGCAATATACGCAGAAATTGCAGTCGAGCCACTGATCGGGCGCTGGGCGCCCCGGACGCCGGCGGCGCGGGGCGGCGCAGTTCACGGCTCGTCTCCTGGGCGGTCTCCGCCGAGCGCGGGGGCGGGCGGCCGTTGAGGGAAGCGCGATTTCGGATCGGGATCCTGTGATTACACTGGCTCATGCTCTTTTTGCGCGGCGCCAGGCTGGGTCTGGAAGAGTTGGCGGCGATCGCTCTTGAGCGCCGGCCGGTCTCGCTGGAGCCGGAGGCTCGCGCGCGCGTGGCGGCGGCGCGCGCGCAACTCGAGCGGCGGCTGGCCGCCGGCGACGTCATCTACGGCGTCAACACCGGCTTCGGCAAACTCGCGGACGTGCGCATCGCCGCCGGCGATCTGCCGGCTTTGCAAGCCAATCTGGTGCGCAGCCACGCTTGCGGCGTTGGGCCGGCCCTCGCGGAGGCGGAAGTGCGCGGCATGCTGGCGCTGCGAGCCAACGCCTTGGCCATCGGTGCGAGCGGCGTGCGGCCCGAAGTGATCGAGGCGCTGCTCGCGGTGCTCAACGCGGGCGTCGTGCCCGTGGTTCCCGAGCAGGGGTCTGTGGGCGCGAGCGGGGATCTGGCGCCGTTGGCCCATCTCGCGCTGGTGCTGATCGGCGAGGGCGAGGCGTGGTGGCAAGGCGAGCGAGTGGCCGGACTGGAAGCGCTCCGACGCGCGGGGTTGGCGCCGCTGTCCCTGGCGGCCAAGGAGGGCCTGGCCTTGCTCAACGGGACCCAGGCCATGCTGGCGGTGGGCGCGCTCGCGTTGGCGCGGGCCGAGCGGCTCGCACGGCTGGCCGATATCGCTGGCGCGATGAGCTTGGAAGCCTTGCGCGGAACTCCCGTCGCCTTCGACGTCCGCATTCAAGCGCTGCGCCCGCATCCCGGGCAGGCGGCGGCCGCGGCGCACCTGCGGGAGTTGCTGGAAGACAGTGAAATCCGGCGCTCTCATCTGGCCAATGATCCGCGCGTGCAAGACGCTTACAGCCTGCGCTGCATGCCGCAGGTGCATGGCGCGGTCCGCGACGTCCTGCAATTTGCCCGCGCCACGGCCGAAACTGAAACCGGCGCGGCGACGGACAATCCCCTGCTGGTTGCGGCCGAGCAGGGGATCGAAGTGCTCTCTGGCGGCAACTTTCATGGTGCGCCGCTGGCCTTCGCCTTCGATGCCGCCGCCATTGCGCTGACGTCGCTGGCCGCGATCGTCGAGCGCCGGATCGATCGCTTGGTGAATCCCGATCTGAATGAGGGGCTCCCGCCGTTTCTGACTGCCCATCCGGGACTTTCGAGCGGCTTCATGATCGCCCAGGTGACCGCGGCGGCACTGCTGAACGACGCGCGCGTGCACGCGCATCCGGCGAGCGCCGACAATACGCCTACGTCCGGGGGCAAGGAGGACCACGTTTCGATGGGCATGGGCGCCGCGCTGAAGCTGCGGCGCATCGCCGATGATTTGGAATCGGCGCTGGCGATCGAGCTGCTGGCGGCGGCGGAGGGCCTGGAGCACCGGCGGCCGCTGCGGCCGGGGCGCGGCGTTGCCCGGGCGTATGACATCGTGCGCGCCCATGCCCGTCGTTTAGCCGAGGATCGCCCGCTGGCGCCCGACATCGCGGCCCTGGCAGCCGCCATCCGCAGCGGCGCTTTTGCCGGGCTGTAGGTGCCGCATCGGGTTGCGAGCAAGAGCCGTTGCGCCCGGTCTCTGGTCGCGAGTGTCGCACTTGCGGCGGCTGCTGTGCGATGATCCCTTTTTCCTGGAGGAATCATGCGCCGTTTGGTTCTCGCGCTCTGTGTCTGCTCTTTGACCGCCCTTGCGCTCGGTGCTCAGACTCTGGGCAAAGCCACCCTAGCCGGTATGAAGTACCGGTTGATCGGGCCATTTCGCGGCGGGCGCGCCGAAGCCGTGACCGGGATCGCGGGAAATCCGTTCGTCTGGTTTTTCGGCGCGGCGGGCGGCGGCGTCTGGAAGACCGGTAACGCCGGGCTTACCTGGCAGCCCATCTTCGACAAGGAGCCGGTTTCCTCGATCGGTGCGATCGCGGTTGCACCCAGCGACCCCAACGTGATTTATGTGGGCACCGGCGAAGCCTGCCTGCGCGGCGACATCTCCTACGGCGACGGCATGTATAAGTCGCTGGATGGCGGCAAGACTTGGATTCACATCGGATTAGACGACACTCGCCACATCGCCAAGATTCTCGTTGATCCGCACGATCCGAATCGGCTGTACGTGGCCGCGATCGGCCATGCCTTCGGCCCCAACCCGCAGCGCGGCGTTTTCCGCTCGGAGGACGGCGGCAAGACGTGGCAGCGCGTGCTCTATGTGGATGATCAGACCGGCGCGGTGGACCTGACGTTCGACGGCGCCAATCCCCACGTGCTCTTCGCCGCCATGTATCAGGAGGTGCGCAAGCCGTGGACCTTCATCAGCGGCGGGCCCGGCAGCGGCATCTATCGCTCGACCGACGACGGCGCCACCTGGCAGCGCCTTACGGGTCACGGGCTGCCGGACGGGATCCTGGGGCGCATCGGCCTGGCCGTTTCGCCCGCCGATCCGGACCGCGTCTGGGCGCTGATCGAGGCCAAGAAAGGCGGCTTGTACGAGTCGAATGACCGCGGAGAAAGTTGGCGCTTTATCACCGGTGATCATCGTTTTCTCGAGCGCGCCTTTTATTACACGCACATTTTTGCCGATCCCCATTCCGCCGAGACGATCTACATTCTCGACACCAGCATGTACCGTTCGACCGACGGCGGCCGGACCTGGACCCGCTTGCATGCGCCGCATGGCGATCATCACGGCCTGTGGATCAATCCCGCCAACTCGCAATGGCTGATCAACGGCAACGACGGCGGCGCCACCATCAGCTTGGACGGCGGCAAGACGTGGTCCACGCAGGACAATCAGCCGACGGCGCAGTTTTACCACGTGGCCGTGGATGACCAGTTGTTCTATTACGTGTACGGCGCGCAGCAAGACAACTCCACGGTGGCGATCGCCAGCGCCACCGACCACGGCGGCATCGGCCCGCGCGACTGGTATGCCGTCGGCGGCGGCGAGAGCGGTTATATCGCGCCCGAGCCCGGCAATTCCCGGATCGTTTTCGCCGGCGGCAACTACGGCATTCTCACGCGCTGGGACAAAGCCACGAACCAGGCTTATCTGGTGAGTCCGGCGCCGGTCAACATGGACGGTTCAGCGGCGGCAAGCCAGAAATACCGCTTTCAGTGGACGGCGCCGCTCGCGTTCTCGCCCTTCGATCGCCACACGCTTTATTTCGGCGCGCAGGTGCTGTTCAAGACCGTGGACGGAGGGCAGAGCTGGCAGGTGATCAGTCCCGATCTCACGCGCAACGACAAGAGCAAGCAGGAGATGCCGGGCGGGCCGATCACCAAGGACAGCACCAGCGTCGAGTTCTACGACACCATCTTCACCATCGCGCCCTCGCCGCTCGCCCGCGGCGAGATCTGGGTAGGCAGCGACGACGGGCTCGTGCACCTGACGCGCGACGACGGTGCGCACTGGGAAAACGTCACGCCCGGCGGTCTGCCGGCATGGAGCAAGATCAGCCTCATCGAGGCTTCGCCTTTTTCCGCCGGCGCCGCTTACGTGGCGGTCAACCGCAACAAGAACGACGACCTGAATCCATACATCTACAAGACCGACGACTATGGCCGCACTTGGACCAAGATCGTGCAGGGCATTCCCGCCGGCTCCTACGTTCATGTCGTGCGCGCCGATCCGGAACGCCGCGGCCTGCTCTATGCCGGCACCGAAACCGGCGTGTATATCTCCTTCGACGATGGCGGGCAGTGGCAGCCGCTGCGGCTGAACCTGCCGACGGTTTCGATTCGCGACCTCGCGGTGCACGACGGCGATCTGGTGGTCGCCACCCACGGCCGCGCCTTCTGGATCTTGGATGACCTCGCGCCGCTGCGCCAGCTCACACCAGCCGCGCTAAGCGAACCCGTGCATCTCTTCACGCCGCGGCCGGCCTATCGTTTTCACGACGGTGGCCAAGGCGGCCATGGCCGGCCGGGTATCGGCGCCAACCCGCCGCGGGGCATCATCGTGGACTATGAGCTTGCCACCTTGCCGAAGGGCGACATCACGCTCGATGTGCTTGATGCGCGGGGCCGCGTGATCCGGCATTTCACGAGCGCCAAGCCGGACGGCGGGATCAGCGGCCCGGAAGCTGAAAGCAATAATTGGCAGCCGCCGGAACCGGCGCTGCCGAAAAAAGCGGGGTTGAACCGCTTCGTTTGGGATATGCGCGAAGCACCGCCGCGCCCGGTCCCTCGAGCCGTCTATGACACCGGCCTGCCGGAAGGCGTGCTGGTGCTGCCGGGCAAGTACCAAATCAGGTTGACGGTGGACGGCAAACCCTTTACCGCGCCTTGCCAAGTGCTGGCCGATCCCCGCGTGAAGCTGCCGATGACGGAGCTGCAGGCGCAGTTCGAGCTGGCCGGGCGGGTGCGCGATTTGCTCGACGCCGATCATGCCGAAGTCTTGGCGATCCGGCAATTGCGGGATGAGCTGACCGCGCTCGAGAGACGCCTCGATCCGCCGAGCGGCGCGGCCGGCCAAGTCGTGACGGCCGCTCAGGCGCTCGATCGCAAGATCACCGCCATCGAAGATCAACTGATCAGCCGCGCCTCAACTGCCGACGAGGATCAGCTTAACTACGGCAATATGCTGAGCAGCCAGTTGGCGTATTTCGAGACCGCGGTCGAAGACGGCGATGCGCCGCCGACCCGCGCCGACCTAGGGCAATACGAGGTCTTGCGCGGGGAGCTCAAGGGCTTGCAAGACGCTTGGAGTGCGGTGTTGCACTCCGACGTGCCGCAGCTCAATCGCCTGATGCGCAGCGCGGCGATTCCGGCCGTCGGCCTGGGTGGCGTGAACGACGAGGCCGGGCCGGGACGCTAGCTAACGCGAGGAGTAGAGATAGGCGGCAATATTCTTGGCGTCGGCAGGGGCCACGCGCATCTCCGGCATGTCCATTTGAAGCGGCGGCGAAAGCTTCCGGGCGCTGCGCCGCTGCCGGCTGCGCGCGGCGCCGCCGGCACGCGATAATGGAGCAGAATCATGACGTGCCGCGAGGCAATGGAACGGCAGTTCGATTTTTGCCTGGGTCACGAGCGCCTGCTGGATGCCATCGAGATCATGAGCGCCACCGGGGACGACCGCGTGCCGGTGGTGACGGAAAAAACGACGATGCAGTTCGAGGGCATCATCACGGCGCGTGCCGCTCTGCTGCGGCTCGGCTTGACCGATCGCCGGCCGTCCGAGGTGATGTGCCGCGAAGTTGCGGCGCCGGCGCTGGCGCCGTTGCGGCCCGAACAGGACGTGGGCGAAGCCGGAGCCGCGTTTCGCCAGCACGCGGTTTCATGGCTGCCGGTGGTGGCCGAAGGCCGTTTGATCGGCGTCCTGCGCGCGTCGCGTCTTGCGCCCGCCGCGAGCGGGGTAAAATAACCGCATCCCCCTAACTGAGCGCATGGCTGATCCGACCCTCCCTTCGACTCCCGTGGCGCCTGCCGCGGAGCCGGCCGCCGAAGCGACGTTCGCGGACCTGTTGGCGCAATACGGCGCCGAACCGGCTGCGCACGGGCCAGCTCCCGGCGATCGCCTGACCGGCCGCGTGGTCAAGATCACGGCGGACGCCGTGCTGGTCGATATCGGCGCCAAAGCCGAGGCGATGGTGCCGATCGAGCAACTTCGCGACGCGGAGGGCCAGCTGCAAGTCGCGATCGGCGACTCGCTTCCGGTCGTGGTCGAGAGCCGCGATCCCGACGGCAACCTCAAGCTCAGCCGCTTGTCGCCCGATCGGCCGCGCAATTTGGAAGACCTCAAGGTCGCTTACGAGAACAACCTGGTCATTTGGGCCAAGGTTACCGGCATTATCAAGGGTGGCTTCGCGGTCAGCGCCGGCGAACGCGGTTTCATGCCGCAATCGCGCAGCGGCGTGCGCGACGCAGGCGAGATGTACAAGCTGGTCGGCCAAGAAGTGCGCTGCCGCATCGTCCGCGAGCCGCAAAAAAAGAATCTGATTCTCGACCGGCGGGTGGTGATCGAAGAAGAAGAGGAGCAGGCGCGCCGCGCCACGCTGGAGCGCCTGCGCGAAGGCGATCGCGTGCGCGGAACGGTGCGCAGCCTGGCGACGTACGGTGCGTTCGTGGACCTCGGTGGTCTCGACGCTCTGCTGCATGTCTCCGACATGGCATGGACGCATTTGCCCGATCCCGGCAAGATGCTGGCCATCGGCGATTCAGTCGAGGTCGTGGTCCTCAAGATCGACGCCGCCAAGCGGCGTGTCTCGGTAGGGCTGAAGCAACTTTTGCCCGATCCGTGGACGGGCGTCGCCGAACGTTTCCAAGTCGGCCAACGGGTGCGGGGCACGGTCTTGCGCACAACGGACTTCGGCGCCTTCGTTGAGATCGAGCCCGGCATCGAGGGCCTGATTCACGTCAGCGAGATGTCGTGGTCGCGGCGCATCCGCAAGGCCGAGGATGTCGTCAAGCCGGGGGACACGGTCGAATGCGTGATCCTGCAGGTCAACGCCGAGCAGCGGCGCATCGGCTTGGGCCTGAAGCAGGCGCTGGGCGATCCCTGGGAAGATGCCGAAACCCGCTACGCGCCCGGCGTGATTCTCGAGGGGCGTGTGCGCAACTTGCAGCCGTTCGGCGCCTTTCTCGAAATCGCCGAAGGCGTGGATGGGATGGTTCATATCGGCGATTTGAGCGAAGAGCGCCTCAAACACCCCAGCGAAGTCGTCAAGATCGGCGATACGCTGCGCGTCGTCGTGCTCGAACTCGACCGCGAGAAGCGCCGGCTTCGCCTCGGCCTCAAGCAACTCGCGCCCACGCCCGCCGACGACTACATTCAAGCCCATGCCGTGGGCGACATCGTGAGCGGGCGCGTGCTTCGCGCCTATCCCGGCCGGGTGGAATTGGCCGAAGGCGTCGAGGCCGCTTGCCCATCAGCCGCGCCGCCCGCGCGCCGCATCGAAGAAGGCACGCTGGCCGCGAAGCTGGCCGCGGTTTGGAAGCCCGCGCAGGCCGCGAGCGCCGCTGTCGAGACGCCGCGGCTCGAACTCAAACCAGGCTCGGTGCGAAGGTTCCAAATCTCCCGGCTCGATGCCGAGCATAAGGCGATTGAGGTCGAGCCCGCTTAAGTCTGGCTCACCCGTGCGCGTTGCCGGCCGGAATTGACGCCGGCCCGCGTCAGAACTCACTTCGATCGCGGATCCCCGCCCGCGCATCCTCGGTGCCAAGTTCATTTTCCGGGGACAGCGCCGGGCGATGGCGATGCCCGCGCGGATCAAAGCAGGGGGACGAACCGGCACGCACCCAGCCAGGTCGTGTGCAGCCGGCCGCCGCTCTTGCGGCCGAGCCAAAGATCTTGATCTTCGTCGCGGCTGGGCCAGGGCGCTTGCGGATAGACGATGCGGCCGCCTTCGGCCAGTTGCGCCAAGAGCTCACCCGGCGCGCGGTCGAAGCAGGCGGCGGCGAGGATCGCGTCGAAGGGCGCTTGCTCGCGCCACCCCCGGCGTCCGTCGCCGACTCGCATCTCGACTTTCTCCGCCAGACCGAGCGCATGCAGGCGCGCCTGCGCCTCGGGGACGTGCGGCGCGTGGAGCTCGATGGCGAAGACGCGTGCGGCGAGCTGGGCCAAGATCGCGGTTTGGTAGCCGCTGCCGCTGCCGATTTCGAGCACGCGATCTTCCTTCCTCAGCGCGAGCGCTTGGGTCATCAGGCCGACGATGTAAGGCTGGGAGACGGTGGCGCCGCCGGCGATGGGGAGGGGATGATCCTCGTAAGCCTCGTCGGCCAGGTCTGGCGGCGCGAAGAGATGCCGCGGAATCGCCTGCATCGCTGCGAGGACGTGCTCGTCGCTGATGCCGCGGCGGCGGAGCTGCTCGTGGACCATCTGCCGCCGCGCTTCATCGAAGCGGTCATGCCCCTCGCCGGCCGGCTGCATGATGACTCAATCTTGAACCAAGAAAGCCGAGCCGGCCGCCGGCGTCCCTAATCGGCGGCGATCAGCTCGACGGCTTCTTGGGCGAGCGACAAGCACGCGGTCAGGCCGGGCGATTCGATGCCGAGCAGGTGGACGATGTTCGCATGCCGGGCGTCACGCTCGACCACGAAGTCCCCCGACGGCCGCGGCGCGGCGGAGTGGTCGTGGGCGCCGTGCTCGGGAACCAGCTTCGGCCGCAAGCCGCTATAGGCAAGCGACAAGTCTTCGAGCTGCAAATCCGGCAGAATATGGCGGCCCTGTTCCAGGAAGAACTCCCGTGGCAGCAGGTCGTGTTCGTAATCGTCTTTGGCGGCGACGTAGCGCGCGGTGGGTCCGAGCAGCAGCGCGTCGTCCACCGTGCGGGTGACGTGGATGCCGAGGCTGAGCGGTGTCGGCAGGGGATAGATCAAGCCGCGCACCCAGTCGCGGCGGCGGCGGTGGATGTGACAATATTCGCCGCGCACCGGATAGACGGTGTAACGGTCCTCGCCCGCCATGCGCGCCACCTCGTCAGCGTAAAGGCCGGCGGCATTGATGAGCAGGTCGGCGGTGAAATCGCCGTTGCCGGTGTGCAGTTCCAGCCGGCCTTGCCGCGCCGCCATGTCCAGCAGCCGCGTGTGCGGAGCGAAGCTGGCGCCCCGCTCCTGCGCCAGCCGCAACAGCGTGTGCACCAGCGCCTCGGCGCTCAATACGCCGGCCGATGGCACCCACAAGCTCGCCGCCACTTGCAGGTGCGGTTCATGCCGGCGCGATTGCGCGGGATCGAGCAGCTCGAGCCCCGCGACGCCGTTGGCGGCGCCTCGCCGCGCCAATTCCTCGAGCGCGGGCACCTGCTCCGGCCCCGTCGCCACCACCAGCTTGCCGCAGGGCCGCCAGGGCACGCCGTGGCGGTCGCAGAACTCCCGGAGCATGCGGTTGCCGCGCAAGCAATGGAAGCCCTTGCGGGAGCCGGCGGCATAGTAGATGCCCGAGTGCAGGACGCCGCTATTGCGCGAGCTCGTGACCATGCCCGGTTTGGGCAACGCTTCGAGCAGATAGACGTCGGAGAAGCGCTCGGCGGCGGCCGCGGCGATGGCACAGCCCACCACGCCCGCGCCGACCACGACCAAAGTGCGGGAATCGGACGGCATTTAGACCCAGTTCAACTTGTCGCGCAGCACGGAAAAGAAAGAATATTGCGGACTGCGCACGAGCGTCACCCCGTGCTCGGCAGTGCGGCAGATCACGCAGTCGCCGGCTTCGAGCGGTATGCCTTCCTGGCCGTCGAGCGTCAAGAAGGTCTGCACGGCGGCATTGCGCAACCGCGCCTCGATCACCGCCGTGTCGTGCACGATCAAGGGGCGGCTGCTGAGCGTGTGCGCGCAGATGGGTGTGATCACCAGCGCCCCGAGCGCCGGATGCAGGATGGGGCCGCCGGCGCTGAGTGAATAGGCCGTCGAGCCGGTTGCGGTCGAAACGATCAGGCCGTCGGCGCGCAGCACCGAGACCGGCTGGCGATCCACGAGCAATTCCAACTCGATGATGCGCGCCGGCGCCGCCTTGCTGATGACGGCTTCATTGAGCCCGTCGAGCTGCGCCACCTGCCGGCCGCCGCGTTCGACCGTGGTTACCACCGCGGCGCGGTAATCGCGCTGGAAGTCGCCGGCCAGGATCGGCGCCAGCGCCTCGGGAAGATGGCGCGCGGCCAGTTCGGTCAAGAACCCGAGGGTGCCCAAATTGATGCCGAGCAGCGGCGTGTCGGAGCCGCGCAACAAACGCGCTACGCGCAAGAGCGTGCCGTCGCCGCCCAGCACGATCGCCAGGCGCGGCGCTTGCCGGCGCCAGTCTTCGCCGGCGGGGGCGCGGCCGATCGCCGCCGCCGTCGCCCCATCCAGCGCCACGGCCTCGCCCCGCGTTTCGAGCCAATCGGTCAGAGTGCGGGCGATCTCCGGCACGCGGGGATGGTTGGGCTTGGAGAAAATTCCGACCGGCGACTTCATGGTTCAGAGAACGATTATCGTTCAGCGCGCAGGAAAAACTCCTGGTTGCCCTCGCCGCCCAGGATCGGGCTGGCGATTTCGCCGCGTGGCTGGAGTCCCGCCGCCGCCAGCGCCGCGCGCACGCGCGCCACCGCCGCCGCCCGCGCCGCGGCGCTGCGCACGACCCCGCGCTTGCCGATCTGCGCGCGGCCGGCTTCGAATTGCGGCTTGACCAGCACCAATATCGTTCCGCCCGGGCGCAGCAGCGGCGCCAGAGCCGGCAGGAGCAGCGTCGCCGAGATGAAGGAAACATCCACGGTGATCAGATCGATCGCCTCGGCAAAATCCGCGCGCCGCAGCCGCCGCCCGTCGCACTGCTCCCGCGCCATCACCCGCGGATCCGCCCGCAGCCGCGGGTCAAGCTGACCGGATCCGACATCAATGGCGTAGACGCGCCGCGCGCCGTGGCGCAGCAGACAATCGGTGAAGCCGCCGGTCGAGGCGCCCACGTCGAGGCAGATCCAGCCGGCGGGGTCGAGGGCGAAGGCCGCGAGCGCCGCCTCCAGCTTGATGCCGCCGCGCCCGACGAAGGGGTGGTCTTCGCCGCGCCGTTCGACGCGCGCGTCGCCGGGGACTAGCGTGCTCGGCTTGGTGACGATGTGGCCGTCGAGCGCGATATGGCCTTGCGCGATCAGCGCCTGCGCGCGCTCGCGGGAACTGGCCAGGCCGCGCTCGACCACCAGACGATCGAGGCGCGTGCGCCGCGAAGCCGGGCGGCTGGAGTCAGGCATGCGCCAGCGCGCAAAGATGGGGGCCGAGTTCGCGCTCGTCTTGCCGCGCCGCATCGGCCGATTCCAGGCCCAAGTTCACGCGCTTGATCACCCGATACGGCGCCGGAATCTCACGCCGTCCGCGCTGAATGTAGGCCACGGACTCGGCTTCGCCGCGCGCGGCCAGGGCTTCGTTGGCGCGCCGCAGCTCGCCCAAGGATGCCGCGAAGACGCCATCCGCGGCGCGCGCGTCGCCGGGGTCGGCGTAATGCCCGGGCAGGACCGTGATCGCCTCCGGCAGCGCCGCCAGCCGCTGCAACGTGGCATAAAGGCGGCGGCTCCAGGCTTCGGCGCGGCCGCCCAAGTCGGGCCGTCCCAGCGATCGCAAGAAAATCGGGTCGCCAGTCAGCAGATAGGCGCCGTTCACCAGCAGGCTGACTTGCCCCAACGTGTGCCCGCGCGTGTGCAGAACGCGAATTTCCAACCCGTCCAGCCGTTCCCGCTGCCCTTCCCAGAGCGGCTCGAAGTCGAAAGCTGCCGGCTCCGATTCAAAGGGCGCCAAACCATCAAAGGGATGCAACCAATAGCCGGCGCCGTCCTGGCGTGCCAGCTCGCGTCCGCCGCTCTCGTGGTCGGCGTGCGCATGCATGTCCAGCACGCGCCGCAGCGGCGCGCCTTGAATGGCCCCCGTCGCGAACGACTCGGGTGAGCGGACATCGAGGATCAGAAGGTCGGGGATATCGGCCGTTTCGGCCGGGGTGGTCTTGCGACGAAGCCGCGCGTGCAACTCCGCCGCCGTGCATTCGGCAATTTCCTGCGCCCCCATACCACCCCTCGTCGAATCCGAATTGGTGCTGGAGGGGGGAATCGAACCCCCAAGGAGCAAAGCTCCGGCAGATTTTGAGTCTGCTGCGTCTGCCAGTTCCGCCACTCCAGCCCGCTCGTGCAACTGCTTACTGTACAACCGCTTGCACGCGCCGCGCCGTCGCACCCGCGCGCGGCGCCGTCCCATGCTCTGGTGGCCATTATCGCATTAAGCTTCGGCGGGCGCGGCCCGGCGTGCGATGAAGGCATGCGCTCGCGGCTCCGATGCGCGTTGCCGCTTTGTGAAAAGCCGGGCAGAAGACAATGGCCCAATCTCGATGGCGCGTCCGCCAGACGCCAGGCGGTTCGGCTCGGCGCCGGGGCCGTGTAGAGTTAAAGTTTCATGCCTGGTCTCGGCGACGACTTCGAACGCCTAGTGGCGCTCATGGCCCGTTTGCGCTCGCCCGAAGGCTGTCCCTGGGATCGTCGGCAGACTTTCGTCAGCATCAAGCCTTATACGCTGGAAGAGACGTACGAGGTGCTGCGTGCGATTGACGAGCACGATCGGCCTGGACTGCGCGACGAATTGGGCGATTTGCTCTTGCAGGTCTTGTTTTACGCGCAGATGGCGGCCGAAGAAGGCACATTTGGAATCACCGATGTGCTCCATAGCCTCGAAGGGAAATTGATTCGCCGCCATCCGCATGTCTTTGGCGAGCCGGCCGGCGCCGCCATCGGCGCGGAGCAAGTGGTCGAGCGCTGGGAGGAGATCAAGCGCCGCGAGCGCGGCGCTCCGGCGGACGAATTGCCGTCGGCGCTAGGCGAGGAACAGCCGGGATGGCCGGCGATGGTCGAGTCGTATCAGATGGGCGAACGCGCGGCCCGCGCCGGGTTCGATTGGCCTGACGCCGCTGCCGTCCTCGACAAGATCGAGGAAGAAGCGAGGGAACTGCGCCGCGAGTTGCAGGCCGAGCCCGGCAACCCCGCGCGAGTCGCCGCCGAAGCCGGCGACTTGCTTTTCACCGCCGTGAACGTAGCGCGCCGCTTGGGTTGCGAGCCGGAATCGGCGCTCAAGGCGGCTAACCGCAAATTCCGCCGCCGTTTTATCGCCATGGAACAAGAGGTGGCCCGCCGCGGCCGGACCGTGGCAGGGAGCTCAGCCGAGGAGCTGAACGAAGCTTGGGAACACGTCAAAACACGGGAAAGCCGGTGACGGCGTCTTCCTCGCTTGCACTGCGTGCCTTGCATGAAGTCGAGGAGTTCGAGGCGTGCGTGCAACTGCAGAAGGACGTCTGGGGTTTCGACGACGCCGATTTGGTGCCGGTGCGCATGTTCGTGGTGGCGCACAAAGTGGGCGGGCAGGTCTTCGGCGCGTTCGACGGTTCGCGATTGGTCGGCTACGCCCTGGCCGTTCCCGGCGACCGCAACGGCCATCTTTATCTCCATTCGCACATGCTCGCGGTCGCGCCCGAGTACCGCAATGCGGGAGTGGGGCGGCAGCTGAAGCTCCGCCAGCGCGAAGACGCACTGCAGCGCGGCATCGATCTCATGGAGTGGACCTTCGACCCGCTCGAAATCAAGAACGCCTATTTCAATATCGAGCGCCTCGGCGCGATTGCGCGCCGCTACGTGCCCAATCAGTACGGCATCACCTCGAGCGCCCTGCACGGCAACCTTCCTACCGATCGCTTGGTGGCGGAGTGGTGGTTGCGCTCGCGGCGCGTGGAGGCGGTTTTGGCCGGCCGCGCTCCGGCGCCGGCCGAGATCCAAGCGGAGGTGCGGGTGCCGGCGGAAATCCATTCCTGGAAGGATGCGGGCGACGCCCGCGCTGAAGCGGCGCAGACAGCGATCCGCGACGGTCTGCGCGCCGCCTTCGCCCGCGGCCTCGCCGTGCTGGCGTTTGCCCGCGAAGCCGGCGGCGCGGGCACGTATCGCCTGGGCCGGTGGGACGAAGATTGGAACTACGGACCGCCGCGCGCGGAGCAAGCCACGACATGAAACTCGAAGCCATTACCTTGCGCGAAATCCGCATGCCCCTGGTCTCGCCCTTCGAAACGAGCTTCGGGCGCACCACCGAGCGCCGCATTTTGCTGGTGCAAGTTCACGCCGGCGGCGCCGAGGGCTGGGGCGAGGTGACCTGCGGGGAGACGCCGTTTTATAGCCACGAGACCACCGACACCGCCCGCCACATCATCGCGGACTTCATTGCCCCGATGGTGCTCGGCAAACCCTTCGAGCATGCCGCCGAGCTGCGCGCGATGATGCGCCTCATTCGCGGTCATGCTATGGCCCGCGCCGCCGTGGAAGACGCGGTGTGGGAGATGCAGGCCCGCCTGGCTGGGCAGCCGCTGGCGCGCTTCATCGGCGGCAGCCGCGCGGAGATCGCCTGCGGCGTCTCGATCGGAATCAAGTCCACGATCGCCGAGCAGATCGCCGCGGTCGGCAAGGAGCTCGCCGCCGGGTATCAGCGCATCAAGGTGAAGATCAAGCCCGGCTGGGACGTGGAGGTGCTGCGCGCGCTGCGTCGCGAATTTCCCCGCGCCCGGCTCATGGGCGACGCCAACTCCGCCTACACGCTCGCCGACGCCGCGCATCTGCGGCAGCTCGATGCGCTCGACCTGATGATGCTCGAGCAGCCGCTCTGGCACGACGATATCTATTTCCACGCCGAGTTGCAGCGGCAACTGCGCACGCCCATCTGCCTGGATGAGAGCATCGAGACGGCGCGCGATGCCGAGCAAGCGATCGCCCTCGGCGCCTGCAAGATCATCAACGTCAAGCTCGGACGGGTGGGCGGCTTCTCTTCGGCGCGCGAAGTGCACGACGTGGCGCAACGCAACGGCATTCCCGTCTGGTGCGGGGGCATGCTGGAATCGGGCATCGGCCGCGCCCACAACATCGCCATGTCCACCCTGCCCAACTTCACC
Source organism: Terriglobia bacterium (assembly GCA_021323595.1). GTDB lineage: Bacteria > Acidobacteriota > Terriglobia > Terriglobales > SCQP01 > JAJPKR01. Next base: position 89,382 of record JAJPKR010000006.1, read on the forward strand.
TTGCCGGGCGACGTGTCGGCCAGCCGGCGCTACTGGCAGGAAGATATCATCGAGCCGGAGGTGGAGGTCAGCGCTCAGGGCACCATCACCGTTCCCACCGCTCCGGGCCTGGGCTACACGCCGCGCCTGGACCTGATGCGCCGCCTGACTGCGTGGGAAAAGACTCTGCGGTGAATTCCCCCGCCGCCGGCTCCCGGCCTGCGCACGGCCCTGCCTTGCTCCTCTTGCTGGCGGCCTTGCTGGTGCTGGCGTGGGGTTTCAACTATGTTTTCGGCAAACTGGCGATCGCCGGCTTCGCGTCCGCTTCCGCCTCCCCCGCTCAGGCCGCGATCGCCGCGCGCATGATCCTGGCGGCAGCGGTGATGTTGCTCATCGCCGCCGCCGGTTGGGGCCGCGGCTGGATTCGGCCCGTCCGGCGCCGGGATTTTCCTCGCCTGGTCCTTCTCGGCTTGAGCGGCGTGACGCTGAACCAATACTTCTTCGTCCTCGGCCTGAAATACACCTCCGTCGCTCACGCGGCGCTGATTTTCGCCGTGACCCCGGTCTGCGTTCTTCTGCTGGCGGCCGCGATCCGCCAAGAGCCGATCACCCTCGCCAAAGTGATCGGGCTGCTGCTGTGCCTGGCCGGTGTCGCCGTGCTGATGCGTCCGGTGGCCGAGGCGGGCGCCAGCCGCAAAGGAGACCTCATCGAGCTGCTGGCGGCGATCGCCTTTGCCGTGTATACGGTGTGGGGAAAGGAGATCGTCGGTCGCATCGACACGATGACTTTCACGTTTTATACCTACGTCTTCGGCGGCATTTGCGTGTTGCCGCTCGTGTGGCCCGAGTTGGGGAGCACGCGCTGGCTGCAAGTCTCCGCGCTCGGCTGGTGGGGCGTGGCCTACATGGTGGCGGCGGGCTCGCTGTTGGCGTACTGGATCTACTACGACCTAATGAAAAGCCTCTCCGCTGCCCAAGTCTCGGCGCTGTCGTATTTGGAGCCGGTGGTGGCGGCTTTTGCCGGCCTCTGGACCTTGCACGAGCCGCTCACTTCCGGCCTGGCGCTGGGCGGCGGCGCCATTTTGCTCGGCGTCTATCTCGCCGAGCGTTCCCGTGCCCACGCCCTCTGATGCCCGCGATACCACAGATTCTGCGCCGTAACGCCAATTACCGGCGCTTGTGGCTGGCGCAAGTGATCAGCGAAATGGGCGACTGGTTCAACCAGGTCGCCGTGTTCGCCGTGGCGCTGCATTTTACCGGCTCGGCGGTGGCGATCAGCTATGTGCTGATGAGCCAGACGATCCCCGCCGTGGTCATCGGACCGCTGGCGGGCGTGGTGCTCGATCGCGTCAATCGCCAACGCGCGCTGATCGTCAGCGACGTCGTCCGCGCCTTCGTGGCTCTGGGGCCGATCCTCGTGACTTCGCGCGCTCGCGTTTGGTGGCTGTATCCGCTCACGGTGCTGCTCGCCTCCGCCTCGCCCTTCTTCAACTCCGGCCGCTTGGCGCTGATCCCGACCATTGCGGGCGCGGACGAAATCTTGCCCGCCAACTCCATCACCCAAGCGACTCACTCCACCACCTTGGGTATCGGCTCGGCGCTGGCCGGCTTGCTAATTGCTCCGCTCGGCTTCCGCAACGCGTTCATCCTGAACTCGCTTTCGTTCGCGGGCTCGGCCTTTTTCATTTCGCGCATGCATCTCGCGCGCACAGCGGCGAGGGCGGCGGACGCCGGCGCCGTGCCCCAGCGTTCCCGCGCGGAGGCAACCGCGTCCGGGGAAGCGCGTGCGTTTCGCGAGTCGCCGGCCGCTCCGGTCGCGGTGCTGCCGGCGCAGCCCGGGATCCCCAAGCCGGCGTCGCGCCGCTATGCCTGGCGCGAATACCGCGCCGGCCTCGCCTACATTCGCCGCGAACCGCTGGTGCTGGCGCTCTTGCTGGTGGGAGTGGGCTGGGCCACCGGCGGCGGCGCCATGCAGGTGCTCTTCAGCGTCTTCGGCGATTTGGTGTTTCATCGCGGCGCATTCGGCATCGGCATGCTGTACGGCGCGGCGGGTCTGGGCCTGGCGCTGAGCGCCGCCGCGGCCAATTGGTTCGGCCCGCGCCTTCGCTTTGCGCCCTACAAGCGGGTCATCGCGCTCTGTTACCTCTGCTACGGCGCCCTGTACATCGCCTTCAGCCAGGAGCGGAGCTTTTGGATGGCGGTGCTTTTGATCGGTCTATCCCGCTACTTTATCGGCACGTCGAGCGTGCTCAACTTGACGCGCTTGATGCGGATCGTACCGGATCATTTGCGCGGCCGCGTCTTTGCCACCAACGAGACCATGACGCTCTCGACGATGTTGGTTTCGATGTTGATCGCCGGCATCGCCACGGTGCATTTTGGCGCTCGCGACGTGGCCCTGGCGGCGGGCCTGCTCAGTGGCAGCACCGCCCTGTGGTGGATGCTGGCGGACCGCCTCGGCAAGCTGCGCGAACCCGCCCGTTACGAAATCTGACGCGCCGCCGCCGGGGCATGCCGCGAGCCGCCGGACGCCGCAGTGCAGACCGCGCCGTCCTGCCGCTTTCGCCGTCGCGTCCCGGTTATTGTCCCGGTAACTGCCGCCAGCCGCGCCAGGTGCGCCCGCCGGTGTTGCCGAACTCGGGCTCTTCCGGGTAGACCGTGTCGGGGCGCGGGCCGGGCTTGAGCTTGGCCAGCACATCGGCCACGAGCTGGTTCAGGCTGCGATTGAAGCGGAAGCGCGTTTGTCCGTCGATGTGGAAGGGCAAAGCGATGGGCGCGCCGCCGGCGTCGAGCGCCGTCAGCACCTTGTGAATCGCCAGACCCTTGAGGTCGAGCCACGTCGTCGGCAGTCCATACTGCGCCGAGAATTCCTCGGCATTCACGGTCACGTCGGGGTGTTCGAAAAACCAGCGGGTGATCTTTTTCAGCGCCGGATGGGTCGTCAAAAAATTGTCCAGCGCGATCCAATCCGTTCGTTCGTAGTCCACGCCCACATTTTACAAGCGGTTGCCTCTTCCCGGCGGGCTCCCGGCCTCCTCCCGCGCGGCTTGGGGCGCGATGGAAACCAGCGCCCGCTCCGCGGGCCGCATCCGCGCGGCTATCATGGAAAATTCGTGGCCGCGCCGATCCCCCAGTTTTCGCTTGAGCGCCAGCATGCCGCGCTGGCCCCGCAGTTGGAGGCGGCGGCGGCGCGCGTGCTCGCCTCCGGCCGTTACGTGCAGGACGGGGAGGTTGCGGCGTTGGAAGCGGAACTGGCGGCGGCGCTCGGCGTATCGCAGGTGGTGGCCTGCGCCAGCGGCACCGATGCGCTGCATCTGGCGCTGCGCGCGGCCGGGGTTGGCGCCGGCGATGCCGTGCTCACGTCCCCGTTCACGTTCTTCGGCACCATCGGCGCGGTGCTGCTCGCCGGCGCCAAAGTCGAGTTCGCCGATATCGATCCCGCCTCGTTTCTGCTGACGCCGGAGGGCGTGGCGGCGGCGCTGCGGCGCCCGCGCCGCGAGCGGCTGGCGGCGATTCTGCCCGTCCATCTATATGGACGCATGGCCGAGATGCCGGCCATCTGCCAGTTGGCCGCGGCCGCCGGCGTGCCCGTGATCGAAGATGCGGCCCAGGCGATTGGCGCGCGCCTGCCGGGCGCCGAGGGCGGCCGCCTGGTCGCTGCGGGCGCTTGGGGCGCCTGCGGCGCCATCAGCTTTTATCCCACCAAGAATTTGGGCGCGCTCGGCGAAGCCGGCTGTGTCGTGACCGGCGACGCGCGGCTCGCCAACCGGCTGCGGGAGCTGCGCAGCCACGGCAGCCCGCGCCGCTACGAGCACGAACGCTTGGGCTGGAACGCGCGCATGGACGAGCTGCAGGCCGCTTGGCTGCGCGTCAAGCTGCCGCATCTGCCGCGCTGGACCGAGCGGCGGCGCGCCCTGGCCGCGCGCTACGAGCAGTTGCTGGCGCCGCTCGCCGGCACGGTCGCGCTTCCCGAACGCACGCCCGATCACGTCTTCCACCAGTACACGATTCGCACCCCTCGCCGCGACGAACTGCGCGCCCATCTCGAACGGCAGGGCATCGGCACCGAGGTCTATTACCCGCGCGCCGCCCACCAGCAGCCCGCTCTCGCCGGTCCGTGGCCGCCGCTGCCCGAGGCCGAGCGCGCCGCGCGCGAGGTCCTGTCGCTGCCCCTGTTTCCCGAGCTCGAAGACGCCGAAGTCGAGCGCGTCGCCGCCGCCCTGCGCGGCTTCTTTTGATCCATCGCTCTGACTTCGCGCGCCTCGCGAGCACGCCGGAATAAGGCGAACTTGGGTCCCGGCGCGGACCGAAAACATTGAAATACCGCAAGATCAAGGTTTCCAGACCGAAGGCCTCATGGAAGCAGCGTATATAAAATTCCCCGCCCAACTTTGAGACCGGGCCGGCCAAATCATCCTTCATGAGTTCGAATCAGACCCCGGCCACGTTCTCCCACTTTCCCGTCGCAAAGTTATCCACCCCGCGCACCCTGCGGCCCCCCGTCAGAAGTGCTCGAACTATGGACGAGCCGATAAACCCCGCCACGCCAGTAACGAGGCAGTTCGCCATCGCCCCAAAATACCGCACCCTGCACCTGCGCGGCGCGGCCCGGTGCCTCGCAGCGGCCCGCCCCAGTTTCGTGCGAACCCCGCGCAGGCCGACGACAGGCCTTCCGGCAAACGGTGCGAAACACCCCCGCGCACCCAGCACGGCACCTAGGTCTCGCCAACGGCACACCCTGCTTCTGCTTGCGCCCTCACTCAATTTCAGCTATGCTGGCGCCACTCGCCCAAAGCTCGCGGCGATGAACGCGTCTTGAGTCCATCACGATGGGACTCAGATGCCGGAGGTCCATTCGTTGGCGGGGAACATTGGCGGCACGGAGAATTGGCTCGCAGCCTACACGCGGCCGCGTCACGAGCACAAGGTCGCGGAGTATTTCCTCCACCGCCGCTGGCAGGTCTTTCTGCCCACTCATTCCAGTTGGCGCTACTGGAGCGATCGCCGCAAGCTGGTGCGCTTGCCGCTGTTTCCTTCCTACGTGTTCGTCAAGCTGAACGAGGAGGAGCGGCGGCGGGCGGTGCAAGCGCCCGGCTTGATGGGTTGGGTCAGGGGCGCGCAAGGCCCGGCGCGGGTGGATGAAGACGAGTTGCGCGCGATCGCCAAGCTGCTGCAAAGCGGCCTGGCCTTCGACCCCTTGCCCGCCGTCGAGATCGGCGATGAGGTCGAGATCGTGGCCGGTTCCCTGCGGGGCTGCCGCGGCCGGCTGCTGCGCAAACAGCAGGGCGCCGTCGCCTTGCTGGTGAGCGCCATCAACGGCGGCGTGCGCGTGAACCTGCCGGATCCGACTTGGATTCGCCCTCTGCCGCGCGCGGCGCGGGCCGGCGCCGGCGCCTAGAATCAAGATCGCAGGCGTCCGGCCGCAGCGCCCGCGGCCGCCGCCGCGCCCGATTGTGCTAGTTCCGCGCGGCGCGAATCGCGTTGGACCCTGGCAGCCGTCTGGAGTGAATCGCATGGCCAAGTTACTGGAACCGCGGCCGCTCGCCGAGCCCCAAACGTTAGTGCGCTTTCCCGACCCCAGAGGCGAAGGCGACGCCGCGCGCGACGCCGGTGACTTTGCCCTCTCCTACTATTGGTTCCTGGTCTGGCGCCAGCGCTGGAAGATCGCGACCTTCGTGGCTGTCATGACCGCGATGGTGACGCTCGCGGCGCTGGCCATGCCCAAGGTCTATGACTCGGAAGTGCTGGTTCGCGTCGATCCCGAAAGCAGCCACGTGATGGGCGAGAACGCCCAGACGAGCGGCACCCAGATGGACGCGACCATGCTCGTCTCCACCGAGCAGCAGGTCATCACCAGTCCCGCAGTCGTAGCGGAGACGATTCAGAACCAGGGCCTGGCGCAGATACCTGAATTTGCAGGATCCGAGGCGGCTTCCTCGACCGCGGCGCAGCAGGGAGTCAGCGATAAACTCCTGCGCGTCGTAACCAAACACATCGTCGTGGATCAGCCCATCGGCACGACGCTGCTCGGGATCCATTTTCGCTCCCGCAACCCTCAGTTGGCCGCCCAGGTCGCCAACGGCCTCGCCAACGCCTTCGTGGAGCACGAATACCGCACTCGCGCGCGCGCGCTGCAGGACTCGGCGAAATACATGTCCGACCAGTTAGATACCGAGCGCGCGCAAATGGAGCAGGACCAAAGAGCGCTCGTGGATTACGAAAGCTCCCACGACGTCATTGACCCCGACGACCGGCAGAACATCTACAACGCGCGCCTGAGCCAGATCAACGCCGATTACACCCGCGTGCAAGCGCAGCGCATGCAACTGCAAGCCGAAGATGCGATTGCCGAATCCGGCGACCTGGATGCGCTGCTCGCTTCCCCGCGCGGCCAGGTGCTCCAGCCGCTCTACGCCAAGTTGCTCGCGGATCAGCGCGAATTGAACCGCATGGGCACCACCTACGGCCCGCGCCATCCTCTGTACGCGCAGGAGAGCGAGATCGTCGAGCACGATCGCGACGTCTTGCGCGAGCAGGCGCAGCATATCGCCGCCCAGGTGCGCGACGAGTTCCGCACCGCGGCGGCGGAGGAGCGTTTGCTCGCCGCCGCGCTGGCCGACGAAAAGGCCCGGGTGGATGCCTTCAACCTCCGCACCATCAAATACAACTCCCTCAAGGCCGCCGCTACCAGCTCGACCAACCTCTATTACGCGCTGCAGCAATCCATCCAAAACGCCACCGTGGCCGCCGGGCTCCATGCCGAGGACCTGCGCGTCATCAGTCCCGCTCGTCCCTCCGATCGGCCGGTATCGCCCCGCCCGCTGCTGGACGGCGCGCTGGCTTTTCTGCTCTCGGCCATGCTGGGCGTGGGGGCGGCCATCGCCGCCGGCTTGATGGATCGGACGCTTTCTAGTCCCGAGCAGGTCGAAATGCGCCTGGGCGTCGCCACCGTCGCCTCGCTGCCGGCCGTTTCCCTCAAGGACAGCCCTGGTGCGCTCAAAGTCGGGCAGTACGCCGCCAACCTCCTCCCGGCGGCGGGGGAGGCCGGCGCCGGCGAGGCGGAGGCCTTGCGCGAACGCTCCGCGTTCCGCGAAGCCGTGCTGTCGCTGCACACCGCCATCCAGTTCTCTTCTCCCGAGCGCATCGGGGTTCTCGCGGTAACCAGCTCGGTTCCCGGCGAAGGCAAGAGCACCGCCTCGGCGCATCTGGCCGGCGCCTTCGCCGCGCTCGGCTCGCGCACCGTGCTGGTGGATGCCGATATGCGCAAGCCCAACGTTCACCGCCAATTCGGTCTTTCCAACCAAATCGGCCTCTCCAACGTGCTGCGCGGGCAGGCGCCCTTGGATGATGCCTTGCGGCCGGTTTTCAGCAATTTGACCGTGCTGACCTCCGGTCCGGTCGCCGCCACGCCCTCGGAACTGCTGCATTTGGGCATGGCGGATGTCGTCGAGCAGCTGCGCGGGCGCTTTGATGTCGTGTTGATTGATTGCCCGCCGGTGCTCGGCTTTGCCGATGCCGCCTCCATCGCCAACCTCGCCGAAGGCGTGCTGTTGATCGTTCAGGCGGGGCGTACCGAGCAGCAGCAAGTGGGCGCGGCGCTGCGGCAGCTGCGCGGCGTGCGCGCCAACATCCTCGGCATCGTCTTGAACCGCGTCAGCGAGCACACCGATAGCTATTACCGCTATTACCGCGCCGCGGACTATGGTTACTATTCCGACGACGAAGATGCGGAGGATTGAGGCGCCCTGCGCCGGATCGGAGGGATTTGCATCATGAAAGCACTGCATGGGACCGCGGCGCTCGCGCTGGTCCTGGCGTTCGTGGCGGGGGTTTCGGCTCAGGACAACAACAGCGCGCCGCCGGAGCTGCAAGCGCTGCCCAGCCGGCCGCCGGCGCCCACGGCCACGGAGTCGCTGACGCCCTTGCCGCTGCCCGCCGGGGACGTGCCCGAAACGATGTCGCCGGACCTGACGCCGCCGGCGGTGCCCGACAACTACCTGATCGGCCGCAACGATCTGCTGGCGATCTTCGTGTATCAAATGCCGGAGCTGACGTCCCAAGTGCGCGTCAACTCCGATGGCTACATCGAGCTGCCCTTTTTGCGCCGGCCGCTGCCGGCTTCGGGCGTGACCCCGCTGGCGTTGCGCGGCGTCGTGGCCAAGGAGTTGGTGGCGGAGGGCCTGGCGCGGGATCCGGTGGTCCGGGTGATGGTGCGGCAAGTGGAGAGCCGCCCGATCGTCGTCGCCGGCGCGGTGCGCTATCCCGAGGTGATCCAGGCCGCGCGGCCGATGCGATTGCTCGAAGTCCTTTCCCGCGCCGGCGGCCTCGAGAACAGCGCCGGCACCACCGTGATGCTCACGACGCCGAGCCCCAGCGGCTCTGTGACCCAGGAATTCAGCATTCAACGTCTGCTGGATGATCCTGCCCCGGGCGACGATCCCTTGCTGGTCGGCGGCGAAACCGTGCGGGTGATTCCCGCCCGCCTGGTCTATGCCGTGGGCGCCTTTGAAAAACCCGGCGCCTTTCCCGTCGTCGCCACCGAGCCGATGACCGTGCTGCGGGTCATTGCCCTGGCGCAAGGCTTCAGCACCAGCGCGCCCGCCAGCAAGGGTCACGCCGAAATCATTCGCACCGCTCCCGACGGCAGCCGCCAGGAATTGCCGGTCAATATAGACAAGATCCTCAAGCACAAGGCGCCCGACCAAGCCCTCGTGGCTGGCGACGTGCTCTACGTCCCGGAGGACGGAGCGCATAAGGTCATGACTGCCGCGCTCGGCGATCTCAGCGCCGCGGCGACCCTCATCGTGGGGTATCGCGTCAAATTCTGAGGCTGAACCCGCCATGGCAGCCACCAGCAGCATTGCCTCGCGATCCACTCCCGCCCGCGAAGCCCGGAGCGCTGCCCTTCGTTCGCACCTCAAGGGCGCCGTCCTCGGCGTCGCGCTCGACCTCATCCTGCTGGCTCTTGGGTTCGTGCTCGCCTTCGCGTTGCGTGGAGTGCTCGGCGGAGTGATGGGCGCCTACCGCTGGGCGCCGGGCGCGGCCGTCGAATATCTGACCTGCGCGGGAATCTTCCTCGCCGTCCTGCTGTATGAGGGCGTGTACGAACCGGGCATCGTCGGCGTCGGGCAGACGGAGCGTCTGGTGAAGGCGCTGACCGGCGGCCTGATCGTCTCGATCTTTTTCACGTTCGTGATGCACACCGCGCTGGCCATTTCGCGGCCGGTTCTAGTGTTTTGGTATCTCTTCAATGTCGCGCTGTTTGCCCTGGTCCGTCCGGTGGTCCGCCGGCGTTCCGCGGACGTCGGGCGGGTCGCGGTGCTGGCCGGCTCCTCGGCCGCGACCGATACCGTGGCGAAGGGGCTCCGCATGTCCGGACTGCGGCCGCGCATCTTTAGCGACGCCGGCGACTCCGAGATGCGGGCGCTCGCGGCCAAGTCCCTCTGCCTCGTCCCCAGCAGCAGCGTCGAGGCCGACGCCGATTGTGTGCTTCGTTTGGAGCGTGACTTTCCCTTGGTCGGGGTCGTGCCCGCGCGCGGCGAAGGGCTGCTGTTCGGCGCCACGCCGGTGAATCTCCGCGGTCTTCAAGTCTATGTGCTCCAGCAGCCGCTCCGGCGCTGGGCCAATCGCGCGATCAAGCGCGGCTTCGACCTGGCCTTCGCGAGCGCCCTGCTCATTTTGGTTTCTCCCCTCCTGGCGGTGATTGCGGCAGCGATCCGCATGGACTCGGGCGGGCCGGTGCTTTTCGCGCATCACCGCCTAGGACGGCGCGAAGAGCTATTCCGAGTATGGAAGTTCCGCACCATGTGCGCCGACGCGGATCGTCGGCTTGAATCGCTTCTCGCGGACAATGCCGAGCTGCGCGCCGAGTTTGCTGCGAACTTCAAGCTCAAGTCGGACCCGCGCGTGACGCGCGTCGGCCGCTTTCTCCGCCGCACCAGCCTGGATGAACTGCCGCAGCTTTGGAACATCATCCGGGGCGAGATGAGTCTGGTGGGCCCGCGGCCGATTGTCTCGGCCGAGCGCGAGCTCTACGGACCGGCTTACGAGCTGATTTCACAGGTGCGCCCTGGCTTGACCGGCGTCTGGCAAACCAGCGGCCGGAACGACGTCGGTTACGAATCACGGCCCCACCTCGACCTCTTCTATGTTCGCCACTGGTCGCTGTGGCTGGATCTCGCGGTTCTGGTCAGAACTGTCCAGGCGCTGCTCTTGCCGGACGGATACTGACCCCGCCCACCGCCTCAGCACTCTCGCTCGGATCTGATGCCGCTCTCGCGGGGACGACGCATGATTCAGGGGCTGGTGATCGCGCCGGTGCTGGTTGGGCTCGGCTGGGCCGGCGCGGTCGCGCTGCGCACGTGGCGCGCGGCGGCGGATCAGGGACAAGCTCAGACCATCGCTCAAACCGAGCCGGAACAGGCCCTCGGCTACCTCGCGGCGGCGCTGCGCTGGCGGCCCGATGACGCCGACCTGTGGCGGGAACGGGCCACCTATTCCGGGTTCGGTACGCCGCGCCAGGCGCGCCGCGATGCCCTGCACGCGCTGGCGTTGAATCCCCGGGATTGGCGTGCTTGGCAGGCCCTGGGCCTGCTCGATTTCGAGCTGGGAGATTTACAAGCCTCGCGTCGCGACTTGGCGAAGGCGACTCGTTACGACCACGGGTTTGCGTCGCACTTCGCTCTGGGCAACTTGGCGCTTGTACAGGGCGACCAGGCTGCTTTCCAAAAGGAGATGGCCGCCGCCCTGGCGATTGCGCCGGCCGATCGCGCCGATTTCGCTCTCCGCGCCCTCGTTGATCATTCCAAACTGGGCGCCGCGGGGCTCGCGGCTTTGCTGCCGGCGCAGCGCCCCGAAATCGTGGCGGAGAGCGTGCGGTTTTTCGTGCGCGAGGGAAGGTTCGCGGCGGCTACCGCCGCATGGGGACGTCTCCACTGCCGGCCCTACCAGTTCGCTGACTGCCGCGTGGCCGCCCTGTCCTTGGCGAACGCGCTTACGGCTGCTGCGTTTGCCGAAAGCCAGACGACGCCGCCCCAGCCGCCCCGGCCGTCGCGCAGCGAGCCACAGCTCCCCAGCGCAAGGGAGTTGGCCGACTCGGCGATGGATGTTTGGAACCAGGCAGTGGCGGCGGGTATGCTGGCGCAGGCTCGCATATCACCGGGCAGCGTCGCCGACGGGCGATTCCAGCACGCGTGGGTGGGACCGGCCTTTTCCTGGCGGAGCACTCAGGCGGTGCCGCTCGAAACCGTGGCAGGCCCGTTGGGACGCGGCAATGCGCTCCAGGTGGCGTTCGACGGTTATCAGCCTGATGAGGTCGTCTTACTGAACGAATTTGTGCCGGTCCTGCCGGAGACGGCCTATGCAATCTCGTTCCGATCGCGGCGCACTCGAATCGGCTCCGAAAGCGGTCTGACCTTGCGTGTGCTCGCGGGGCCGAACCGCGAGCTCGCCGCGTTGCCGGCTAAGCTGGCACTGGCTTGGGATTTGAACTCGGCGACCGTTCAGGTCCCTGCGGCGGCCGCCCTGCTGGAGCTGTCCTTCGAGTATCGGCGGCCGGTCGGTCAAGTTCGTCTTCACGATCCCGTGCAAATCGCGGATGTCGAATTGACGCCGCTATCGCCCTGACAAGGCCCGGAGTTGGAATCCCGCCGAAAATTTTGGTCCCTTTACGCGCTTTCCGCCAGCCTGGCTCTGCCCCTGCTGGCGGTGCTTTGGTTCGGGGCTACATCCGTGGCGGCCTGGAGTTGGGTCGCAGTGGCGAGCTTTGCAGCCTTGGCGGTTTTTTTGCTGGGCGCGGCGTGGGCGGGAATTCGGCTGCCGTGGCATCCGATTCTTTGGCCGGTGGCGGCTTTTGGGGCCTGGGCCTGGGCGCAGTATTGGCTCCGGCTGACGGCCTATCGCGCGGCCACGCTCGACGGCCTGATTCAGCTCACCGCATGCGCTTGCGTGTTTTATTTGGCGATCTATGCCTTCCGCGATGAGCGCAACGTCAAACGGGCCGGCGCCGTACTCTGGGTCTTCAGCGGGGTTCTGGGCGCCGAAGCCCTGGCGCAATTTTTCCTCGCTGGAGGCCATATCTATTGGTACCGCGACGCCCGCTATGGCACCCCGGTGGGACCCTTTGTCTACCATAACCATTTCGCCGGTTGCATGGACCTTCTATTGCCCGTCTCCATCGCCGTCGCAATGCGGGTGCGTCACCGTCACCGCGATCAGCCGTGGCTGGCGCGGGTCCGGCGGGGCATTTTCCCCGCGCTGGCGCTGGCCTCGGTGGTAGTCGCGCAATCGCGGGGCGGGCTGTTCGCGCTCATCTTCGAGGGCGGCCTGGCGGTACTCCTGTTTTGGCCCCGCTTGCGCCGCGACGCGCGAGCCCGCAAGCACGCCGCGGCGGCGGCCGCCGCGCTCGTTGCCTTTTCGCTCTTGGCGGGCTGGGGGCCTCTCATCCACCGGCTGACACGCCTCGAATACCACGAAGCCAGCGCCCTAGATCGCGCCCGGGTGGCGGCGACCTGCCTGACCATTTGGCGCGATCATCCTTGGACCGGGACCGGCTTCAACACCTTCGTGCAGGTTTACCCCCAATATCAGAGCTTCGATTCCGGACTCGACTGGAACGCGGCTCACAATGAGTACGCGCAAATGCTTGCCGAAACCGGCATCATCGGCGCCGTCCCGGTCGTGGCCTTTTTGCTCCTCCTGGCGTTGTTGGGCGTGCGTATGTCTCGCCGCCATCCCTCCTCGCTGCATGCGCTCCAGACGGCGGCGCTGGTCGGAGCAGCCGGCTTTCTCTTCCATTCGACGGGTGACTTTCTGTTTCATTCTCTGGGAGACGCCCTGCTGTTTTTCGCTTTGGCCGGCATCGCGTTTGCGCAATCCAACCGCCCGCAGGAATCGCCGACGCCGGCGGTTGCGGGCGCCGACAGGAGGGCGGCCCATTATGCCCTTGGCGGACTGCCAACTAGTTGAACTGCCGCGGATCCTGGACCCGCGCGGCGCCCTGACTTTTGTGGAAGGCGGCGCGCAGGTGCCGTTCGCGATTCGGCGGGTCTATTACCTTTACGACGTGCCGGGCGGCGCTCAGCGGGGCGGGCACGCTCATCGGCGCCTGCGCCAGTTGGTGATCGCGATGTCGGGGAGCTTTGATGTCGTTCTGGATGACGGGTCCGCCCGAGTCCGGCACCACCTCAACCGCTCCTATATTGGGCTTTCGATCGGGACGATGGTATGGCGGGAACTCGATAATTTTTCGTCCGGCTCAGTGTGCTTGGTCCTGGCTTCGGAACCCTACGATGAGAGCGACTATTACCGGGATTACAACGAGTTCTTGCGAGATGTTCGGAATGGTTCCGTTTCTTGACCTGAGAGATGTCTATCGGGAACTGGGAGCGGAACTCGAGGAAGCCAGCCACCGGGTCCTGTCCAGCGGCCGTTATCTCTTCGGTCCCGAGCTCGAAGCCTTTGAAAATGAGTTTGCCAGCTACTGTGGCGCCGCCCACTGCGTCGGGGTGGGCAACGGCCTCGACGCCCTGACTCTGATTTTGCGAGCGTTGAAGATCGGCAGAGACGATCAAGTGCTCGTCCCCGGCAATACCTTCATTGCCACCTGGCTGGCGGTTTCCGCGGTGGGAGCGCAGCCCGTCGGCGTTGAGCCGGACGACCGAACCTATAACATCGATCCCGAGCGTGTTGCCGCGGCGATCGGTCCCAGAACGCGCGCCCTGATCGCCGTCCATCTTTACGGTCAGCCCGCCGACATGGACGAACTGCGCCGGATCGCCGATCGCCACGGCCTGGCGCTGATCGAGGACGCGGCCCAGGCGCATGGCGCCTGCTACAGAGGCCGCAAAGCCGGAGCTCTCTCGACCGCGGCGGCGTTCAGCTTTTATCCCGGCAAGAATCTCGGCGCCATGGATGACGCCGGCGCGGTCGTGACCGACGATCAGTCGCTCGCGGCGCAGGTGCGCCGCCTCCGCAATTACGGCTCCGCCGCGAAATACGTCCATGACTGTCAGGGCGTGAACTCGCGGCTTGGTGAGTTGCAGGCGGCCTTCCTGCGCATCAAGCTCCGCCGCCTGGACGCATGGAATGCGCGTCGCCGCGCCGTGGCGGCGCGGTATCACGACGGTCTCCGCGGTATCCGCGACATTACCCTGCCGTTTGTGCCCGCATGGTGCGACCCGTCTTGGCATCTCTACGTGATTCAGACCCCAGCCCGCGATAGGTTGCAACAGGCTTTGGCCGCACGAGGTGTAGAGACGCTCATTCACTATCCCATCCCGCCCCATCGCAGCGGCGCCTATCGCGATTTGGCCCACCGGCCTCTTCCGATATCGGAGCGACTTGCCGGCCAAATCCTCAGCCTTCCCATGGGTCCTCATCTTACCGAGGACCAATTGCAATACACAGTTCAAGCGGTGCGGGATGCGCTTGTGCAATGAGATCGCCCCTAAGGGCCTCCATTCTTCTGGGCGGCGGCTCGGCTCTCTCGATTTTGGCGGCGGTAGTATCGGCCAAGGCGTGGGCGTTGATCCTCGGCCCCGGCGGCTATGGCCAGCTCGCCCTTTGGCAAGCTTTAGTCAAACTCACCGGCCTGATCGCCGGCCTCGGCATCGGAACCGGGATCGTCCGCTTCGGCTCGGGGTTGGTGAATCAGCGGCCCGACGGGCTGGCGCATTGGCGCCGTGCCGCTTGGGCGCTGGCGTTTGCCCTGGGCGGAGCTGCAGCGGCCTTGATGATCGTGTTCCGCCGGCCGTTGGCCGGGGCGGCGCTGCCCGGCTCCCCCCTCGCGAGCGCCATGCCCTGGGCGGCGGTGGCCACGCTTGCCACCGTCGTCTATGGTGCGCAGACGGGCATCTTGAACGCCTACCATCACGTCGGCGCTCTTGCGAAAATCACTGCGCTGGGAAGCTGGGCCGGTGCGATTACCGGCATCGCCATTGTCGCCGTCTGGCGCGAAGCGGGCATTCCCGCGGCGGTCTTGGCCGGGGCTGGCGCCTATTGCTTGGTCGCCCAGTTGTACCTGCGCCGGCGGCTGCCGGCGGCGCGCGCGGAGTGGTCTTGGCAGGCGACCGCCGCTGCCATGCGCAGCTTACTCCGCTTCGGACTTCCCTACACCCTGGCGATGGCCGCAGGCACCGGCGCGCAGTTGGCCATGCCCTTTGTCGTGCTCTGGGCCCTGGGCACGGAGTCGGTGGGCTTCTACCGCGCCGCCTCGGCAATCGCGGTTTCGTATTTGACATTGGTGCTGACGGCGCTCGCCCAGGATTACTTTCCCCGGCTGTCAGCAGTTCGCGAAGACGCCTCGGCGCTGGTGGCGATCATTAATGAGCAGAACCGGGTAATCCTGCTTCTCGCGCTGCCGCTGATCCTGCTGATGCTGGCGGTCGCGCCCCTGCTCATGCCGCTGCTGTATTCCGGCCGATTCGCCCCCGCCATCGTCGTCCTGGAGTGGCAACTGGCGGGTGACGTGCTCAAGGTTGCGAGCTGGATCATGAGCTTCGCGATCCTCGCGCGCTGCAAGCCGAGCTGGTTCTTGTTGACGGAATTCGTGGGTGGCGCGGGCTTGCTGGCCAGCGGCTGGCTCGGCATGCGCTGGCTGGGCCTGGTGGGGGTTGGCTTGGCGTTTCCTGCAACCTACGCCTTGTACTATATGGTTTGTCATCTCTTGATCCGCCGCTCGGTCAAGCTGGTCTGGACGCCGTTCAACGTCCGCCTTTTGGTTCTCGGACTAGCCGCAGTGCTCGCAGTGGAGCTTGTCCCGCAGGTCCTCGGCCCAGCCTGGCGGACCCCGCTCGCTGCCTGCTTGACCGTGGCCGCGTTCGGCGTCTCGCTGCGTTTCTTGCCCGCTGGCGGCGCGCCTGCGGGGTGGCGGGGCTGGGCGCGGACGCTCGCCTTGCGCCAATTTCGCGGAAACTGAGGTTGCTGACTCGCAGCGGAGAAACTCCCAGGGCATTTCCGGAAGGCCGGCCCCAGGCCTGCTGTCCCACGGCAGCCGCCGCCGTCTGCTGCGCCGGCGCGAGTTCTCATTTGCCATGCAAGCGTTCGAGATTGCGTTAAGCCGCGCTCAGTGGCAGCCGGTTCTCTTCGCCGACCGGCCGACCCGCTTTTCGCTCCTCAAACTGCGGCCGACCTGGCCGCTCGCGCCGGTGGTGATTCGCGTTCACCGCAATCACGCTTTCGAGCACGTGGGCGACGCCAGCGTGCCCTGGTTTGCCTGGTGGGGTCGCGCGCCGAAGTTCCTGTATAGCGATTACGACGATTCGCTGTCTTTCGCGGTCGCTGAGGACACCAGCGCGCATCTTGAGGTGATCTGGCTCGACCTGGGAAGGTATCACGAGCGGTCAGATGGCGCGTCGCTTCACGACTGGATCGCCGAGCGCATCGCCGCCTTGCGCGCAAGGCTGACCGCGCCGATACTTTTCATTCCCGTCGGTGCGCACGACGCGGACTATCCGGGCCTTGCCGGCGCGGTTTCTCGAACGCCGGGCGCCCGAATGGCCGATCTCCGCCCGCTCCAGGCCGAGCTCGGCGCGGATTTTTTCGACACGCGCGCGGCTCTTCACAGCGGCACGAACCTGAGCGACGCGGCCTGCATTCTTGTCGCACGCGAGTTGGCTTGCCGCTGGGCGCCCGCCCTGCTGCGGCCGCGGATCAAGGCCGTGGCCTTGGATCTCGATCAGACTCTCTTCGCCGGGGTCTTGGGCGAGGATCATCACGCGGTCCATCTCACCGCTGAACACGCGGCGCTTCAGCGACGGCTTGCGGAATTCCGAAGCCAAGGTATCTTTCTCGCCCTGGTCTCGCGCAACGATCTCGCCGACGTCCGCCGGTTGTTCGAGCACCGTTCCGACTTTCCCCTCCAATGGGATCATTTTTCCGCCGCCGCAATCGGCTGGCAAGATAAGGCCGAGAGCCTCCGGCAGGTGGCCCGCACGCTGAATATTGGCGAAGACGCGATCCTGTTCGTGGATGACAACGCCGGTGAGATCGCGAACGCCGCCGGCCAATTGCCGGGGTTGGCGACCCTCCATGCCCAGGAAGACGCGAGCATGACGCGGCGCGCGCTTGAGTACTACCCAGGGCTTTGGTCATGGGGCGACCAAGAGGCCGACAATCTGCGCATCGCTGATCTCGCGGCGAGCCAAAAACGGCTGCAGATGGCAGCCGAACTCTCGGACCCGGCTGAATACCTCCGGTCCCTGGGTGTGGAGCTGAAGATCGAGGTCAGCCCGGCGCGCAGCCTGGTGCGATGCCACCAGCTTTCCCAGAAGACTAATCAGTTCAACTTGAACCTCCAGCGCCTGTCCGAGGCGGCCCTGGCTGAGGCTCTGGGCTCGCGCGACAGCCGCGTCGTCCTCATCAGCCTCGCCGACCGCCTGGCCGACAGCGGTCCCGTGGGCCTGCTCGTGGCCCAGCGCGAGGGCGATGCGCTCGTCATTTCGGAATTGGCGATAAGCTGTCGGGCGCTCGGCCGCCGGCTGGAAGACCTGATGGTGGCCGAGGCCGTGCACGCGGTCTTGGCCGAGCTGCCGGCCTCCAGGGTGGAGTTCCTCCACCGGACGGGGCCCCGCAACGCGCCCGCCCGGGATTGGCTCATGCGCTTCGCCGGCCCCCTGCCCGACGAGGGCCGGGCCCCCGTCGGGGATGAATTCATGAAAGTGACGGCGCGCGCTTATCCAGTGACCGTTACCGTGAAATCCGATGAACGATCAAACGATTGAAGGAGCGGTGGCGGAAATTTGCGCCGCGGTCCTAGGCCGTCCGGTGGGCAGCGGCGCCAGCCGCGCCACCGAGGCCGGCTGGGACTCCCTGAAACATATCCAAATTATCTTCGCCGTCGAGGCGCACTTCGGCGTCCGATTCACTGAAGAGGAAATACCGACCATGGACTCCGTCGCCCGCCTCACCGAATATTTGGGGCAACGACGTGGATCATGACCTGCGCCTCGAGGGCTACGCGTTCACCCTGCGCCCCGTCCAGCTCGAGGACGCTGCGTTCATCGTGGATCTGCGGACGAGCGATCCTCAGCGCGTGCGCTACCTGCATGCCGTGCCCCGGGACGCCGAGCTGCAGCGCCAGTGGCTGGCACGCTACTTCGAGCGCGCCGGCGACTACTACTGGGTCTTGGAGCGGCGACACGGCCACGGAGAGCCCGAAGGCCTTGTGGGAATCTACGACCTCGACCCGGACCGGCGCTGCGCGGTGTGGGGCCGTTGGGTGCTACGCCCCGGCTCTTTGGCGGCGCCGGAGTGCGCGCTTCTGATCTATCGGGCCGCCTTTGAGCTGCTCCAGCTTGACATGGTCTATAGTCTCACGGCCGCTGACAATGTACGCGTTCTATCCTTCCACGAGTCGTGCGGTTTGCAGCGGGGAGAAACGCTGCCCAACTACTTTGATCTTGATAGTGGCCCACAACACGCGGTCAAGCACATTTGCACCAAGGAATCGTGGCCGGCAATTCGGGAACGGCTGGCGGAGCAAGCCCAGCGCATCGCCGCCCGCATCGCGCCACCCAAATGAACCTGCTCTTTCACCATATCGCCGTCGCTTGCCGCGAGCTCGACGACGAGACCAGAACTCTGTCGGCTCTTGGCTACCAGCGCGAAGGCCCCGATTTTACCGATCCGGTCCAGGGCATAGCCGGGCGCTTCCTGGTCGGCGCCGGGCCGCGGCTGGAGCTGCTGGCTCCTCTTTCCGAGACGGGCGTGCTGCGCCCGTGGTTAAACGCAGGCGTCAAGCTTTATCACCTCGCCTATGAAACGCGCGATGTGACTGCCGCCATCGCGGACCTCCGGGCTCAAGGCGCCCGACTGATCGTCCCTCCCACGGCGGCGGTGGCCTTCAGCGGGTGCAAGATCGCGTTTCTCATGTTGCCAAATCTGCCTCTGAGCGAAAAAATCGCTCTGCCTTAACCGGTTGTGCGCCGGCGGTGGGGCAAAAGGCTGTCGCTGCCGGGGCTCCGAGCGGGTCTGAACGAGGCGCCCAAAACCCGCGATAGCTCCGGCAGCGATCGGAACCAGCCGGAAGGAACGACAAATGAGCACCGCTGAAGAAAAGGCGAGAGTTCGGGAACTGGCGGGTTTCTACCGAAGCGGCCAGCTCGATGTTGACCGCAAGTTGATCCGTTACCGGTTTCACGCGCTGCAGCCTCATTTCCGCCCGGGCGCGTTTCTGGAACTCGGTTCCGGCGATGGGGAGATGACCGCCCTGCTGACGGGGGTGGCGCAGCATCTGGTGGTAGTCGACGGGTCGCCCGAACTATTGGCCGAACTCCCCGACGCGCCCAACCTCCAGAAGATCTGCGCGCTGTTCGAAGAATTCGAGCCGGGGATGCGGTTCAACACGGTCATTGCCGACCACGTGCTCGAACACGTGCTGGACCCCGTCGCGCTTTTGAAGCGGGCGGCAAATTGGGTGGCCCCGGGTGGCCGCCTGTTGGTCGGCGTTCCTAACGCCTTGTCAGTGCATCGGCTCGCCGCCGTGAAAATGGGACTGCTGAGCCACCCCGCCGCGTTGAACGACCGGGATCGCGCGCTCGGCCATCGGCGCGTTTACACTCTTGCCGAGCTCAGGCGCGATTTGGTGGAAGCCGGTTTGACCATTGCCGCAACCGGCGGGGTTTTTCTCAAGCCCCTATCCCACGCCCAAATGCAGGAGCATTGGACCGACGCTATGCTCGCCGCCTTCTTTGAGCTGGGCGCGGAGTTTCCTCAGAACGCCGCCGAAATTTACGCGGCCTGCGAACCCCCTTCAACGATGCCAACTGTAAATCGCCAAGTCACCGACCGCCCGCAATGTAGGTGAGCCGGTCACCGACCGCGCAAACGAAAGGCCTCTACGATGGACGCACACCAGGGGGCGGTCGGCTCAGAGCCGGCGGCGCCCTCGGCCAGCACCGTGACGGTCGCGGTGCTCGTTTTCAACCAGGCCCGGTTTGTCGCTGAATGCCTAGACAGCGTCGCCGAATCGGCCTACCCGCTGCTAGAAATTTTAATAGTGGATGACGCCTCGACGGACACCTCCGTTGCGAAGGTCCAGAGCTGGCGGAATGATCATCCTCAGATCCCCACGCGCCTCATCGCCCGCCCGTCGAACGTCGGCGTGCCCGCCAACCTAAACGCTGCCCTCCGCGGCGCGCAAGGCAGATACGTCGCCCTGGTCGCCGGGGACGACCGACTTCTGCCAGGCGGGATCGCTTGCAGGGTACGGTACCTCGAATCCAACCCGGACGCCCTTGCCTGTTTCGCCGACTGTCGCGTCATAAACGACCGCGGAGAAACCCTCTTTCCCAGCGGTATCGAGGGTCTCTACCGATCCCACGGCATGAGGAAGCGCTACTTGCTTTCCCGGAAACTGGTTCTACCCTCCGTAGTGCGCCACTGGGCGGTGCCTGGGCCCGTCCTGATGCTGCGGCGGGGTGCCCTCGACGCGGTCGGCGCCTTCGACGAGACGATTCCGTTCGGCGAGGACCGCGACATCTACCTGCGCCTGGCGGCCAAGGGCCGCCTAGGATTTGTGGACGAGGTCGTAGCAGAGTACCGAGTCCACGACGCAAGTGCGCTCCGCGTCCGAACCCGCCAGGTCGCATCCTCCGAGGCGCGAGTAGCCGCCCGGCACGCCCGCGGCTTGAGAGGCATGAATCGGCTCTTCCTAACCGCGCAAGCAGCCAAACTGCGCGCGAGCGCACGCGGACGCTACGATCCCGCCAACATTCTGCTGAAGCTCGCCCTGAGCTCGCTCCGGACCCTCAGCGCCCTCACGCTCGACCTCCGCTGGCGCGCCGAGCGGCTCCGGCGCCGATCACGCCCCGCGGGCCGGTAGTCTGGGACAATCCGCACGCGCCCAGCACCCACACCGGGGGTAACAGGCTATAACACCAAAAAACTCCCAAGATCAAAAACAGAGTCGATCCTTTGCTGAGCAGCTTATAAACGCACCCGTGACCAACGAAACATACGCGGTTGTCCTCAATTGGCGAAATGCGGAAGACACAATCCGATGCCTGCGCTCGATACTTTCCCAGAGCTCGCCGCCGACTCGCGTGCTCTGTGTCGACAACGGTTCCGGCGACGGCTCCGCAGAACGAATATCCAACGCATGCGGCGCGGTGGACCTAGTGTGTCTAGACTCCAACCTCGGCTTCGCAGCCGGGAACAACCGAGGCATCTCGCGCGCAATAAACGCCGGGGCGCAGTTCGTTTGGCTTCTGAACAATGACGCCGTCGCAGCCCCCAACTGTTTGGAGAACATGGTCCGCGCGGCAGAGACCCAGCCTGACGTTGCGGCCGTCGGGTCGGTCATCCTGGACTACGAGGCGCCCAACCGTCTGCAGGAATGGGGCGGGGGCCGCTTCGACCCACTGCTCGGCCGCTGCCTGGCGCACAGGAAACCCGTTCCCCCAGCTAGGCTCGGCTATATAACCGGCGCAAGCCTGCTCCTCCGTGTGGAGGCGCTGCGAGCCCTGGGGCTGCTCGACGAATCGTTCTTCCTTTACGGAGAGGACGTCGAGTTGGGGCAACGTCTCCGGCGCGCGGGCTGGCGGCTGGACGTCGCGCACCAAGCGCTCGTTTGGCACAAGCGCGGCGTGTCCACGTCCAGCGAGCGCAAAGAATACTACCTCAACATGGCGGCAGTCCGCCTGCAGAAAGCCTACGCCCCAGTGGCGCCGCTCATGGCCGTCTGCGGCACGGTCAGCAGGGTCCTCCGCTTCGCCGCCCGAAATGATTGGCGGCGCGCCGCCGCGGCCGCTTCGGGCGCCTGGGCCGGCTGGCAGGCCAAAGACGTGGGCTCCGGGGTCCCAGCGGCGCCTCAGTCCGCTAGCGGCCCGTGCGCGAGCGCCCCAAGCGTGGCGGAGACGCCATAGGTAGCAGGTCCCATTGCCACCCTCGCTTCTCATTTGCGCCTCCCTGACCACGCTGGCCATCGGCACATACCTCATCTGGCCCAGCCGCTGGAACGTGCCGGCGCACATGCAACTGGGCTTTGCACTCGTCGCCTATGTAATTCCCACCGCCGTCGGCGCTACTGACGGCTTTTCTCCACAGCTCGTCGCGCTCTGCGCCGAGATTCTCTCTGTCGGGGCCGCGTGCTACCTGATCGGCCTCGTCGTCGGCTTTAAAACGACCGCAGGCAGACGGCCACACCCAGGCGTTCCATCAGCACGCACCTTGGGCCCGTTCTTCCATGAATTTGTACAGCGTCGGGCGAGACTCATCGCTCTCGTCGGCCTGGTGGGGCTGTTCTCATGCTTCTACGCAATGGGCTTCGTCCCGGCCTTCGCCAACAATCCCCTCATGGCGAAGTTCTTTCGCGGCCCATACCACCTCGCTTACCAACGGGTGGCGTTGCCCTATCGCCTCTCCTTTTACACGCTGCTCCCACTCATCCCCGTTCTGCTCCTCCTGTGGTACTCCCTCCGGGATTGGATCGCGTTCCTGTTGGCCGCTTGCGCCACCCTTGGCGTCGCGCTCACGCTCTTCCGCGCGCCGATTGCCACCGGCGGCCTCCTTGCAATTGGGATCTGGGCTGCGCCGAGACGAGGCCGGTTCTACGCCTACCTCCTCCTCGTGGTGCTGGCCTTCCCGATCGGCGCCGGCTTGTACAAGATTCTCGGGGTGAGCAGCTACGCGGGGGCGAACCTTTGGCAAGTGATCGCGAGCGGAGCGCCCGACATCCGCGACCAGCTCGGGTTCTTCAACCACTTTTTGGCGGCGCCGGTCTTTTCCTACGGGCGCACGTTCTGGGGCGGGTTGATCCCTTGGCACTATCGCTGGAATCCGTCCGTGTTTACCCTGACCGTGGTCAACCGCGTCATCAGCATCCGCAGCATTGGGAGCGGCGGGCTGCGCCTCGCCGCGCCGCAGTGGGGCTATGTCGCGTTCGGATGGGCGGGAGCCGCCATCGTGCCCTTCCTGTCAGGCCTGATCTGGGGCCACGCAACCAAGCTCCTGCGGCGAAATCTGGATGAGCGTGACTTGGTGCAAGCGGTAGTCCTAATGACCCTGTACACCACGCTATGGACGCAGCTCTCGCAGTTTTACACGCTGAGCATGTATGAGGCCCCGCAGATCTTGGTTGCCCTGCTCCTAGCCTACCCGATCGCATTGAGCCGCCGGGACGTGCAGCAGAGCCGCCGCCGGGCCTCCATGCGAACCTGGGCGCCGGAGGGACACGCGCCGGTGACAACCCTGTGAGCCGCGGCGCGCGGAAGTCCGTCGCCCTGAATACAAGGGCCCTGAACCTGCCGCTTACGGGGGTGCAGAGATACGTCGAGGAAATCATCAGTCACGCCGAAGGCCCCATCGCCGGCATGCGGCCGCCGCGCGCGGTCATGGGCGCAGCCGGCCACGCCTGGGAACAAGGAATTCTGCCGCTGCTCGTCCAAGGGCGCACCCTGTTCAGTCCCAGCAACACCGGCCCGCTGGCGGTGCGGCGCCAGGTAGTCACCGTGCACGATGTCGTGCCGCTCGACCATCCGGAGTGGCTCAATCCAAAATTCGCGCGATGGTATCGCTGGCTGCTGCCGAAGCTGGTCCGGCGTGTTGCCTGGGTGATTGCGATCTCGGAATTCACTCGAGAGCGGCTCATTGCGAAGACGCACGTGGCGCCGGGACGCGTTATCGTCATTCGGCACGGTGTCAATCGCGGGTTCGCGCCGCAGTCGCGGCCGGTCATCGAGGCTGCGGTCAGAAGACTGGGGCTGCCGAGCGGGCGCTATTTCTTCTGCCTCGGTTCCCTGGAGCCGCGCAAGAACTTGGGCACGCTCCTTCAGGCGTGGGCCGCGGCGCAAAAGGAAATGGACGAAGACGTTTGGCTGGTAGTCGGGGGCGAGCGGGGCGCCGGGCGGGTCTTCGCGCCCCTGCATTTGCCGCCAAGCCCGCCGCGCACCTTCTGGGCCGGCCGCATCCCCGACGACGCGTTGGCCGCGGTTTATTCCGGCGCCCTCGCGTTTGTATACCCCTCGCTTTACGAAGGCTTCGGCGCGCCGCCGCTCGAAGCCCTGGCTTGTGGTACGCCCGCCATCGTGGGCGGCCGATCCGCGATGCCCGAGGTCGTGGGCGAGGCCGGGATCTTGGTCGACCCCGTCAGGCCCGATGATCTCAGCCAGGCGCTGCTTGATCTCGCGCGGGACTCCGCCCTTCGCGAGCGCCTAGTGAGCGCGGGCTTGAAGCGAGCGGCGCAATTCAGTTGGCCGGAAGCCGCGCGCAAGACCTGGGAGATCCTGCTTTCGGTTTAGGAACGACCGATCCCGCTCCCGGCTTTCTCTCCGTCATGCGCGCCGAAGATCTTCTTCCCGCTTGCAGTTGCTATAGCGCCTCCGTGACCGTTGCGCCACTGCATACGCTCAGGGCAGCACGCGAACGTTGTAGACGCTGGCGGCGGGCGTGCCGGCGGCGGCGGCGCAGACCTCGACCGTCACGCTGTTCGGCGCGTTCACGTAGCCTCGCCAGTAGAAGGCCGCGCCGGGGTAGGCTTGGGGCGTCGCCACGACCGCCATGCCCGGGCTGGCGCCGGCAACGGTGACGGTGCTGCTGGCGCACTGGCCGGCGCTCAAGGCCGCGCCGCCGAGGGCGGCGCTGGCGGCGGCGAGAGGCAACTGCGTCGTCAGTGCCAGCGTTCCCGAGGCCGCCGGCTGGGCGATCGTGTTGCCATTGACCTGGTAGGTCGCGGGCAGAGTGAGCGAGCCTGTCAGGGTTAAATTGCTGACCGTGCCGCCGGCGTCCGTTACGATGTTGCTGCCGTTGCCGGTCTGCCCCGTCAGCGGCGTGCCGCCGGCCAGCGCGAGTTGCGGCGCCGCGAGCGCTGAAGCCGAAAACGCGCCGGTGCGCGTCAAAGTGGCCAGCACGTGCGGCGTACCGCCGCTATCGAAGATTCGCCAGTCGAAGGCGGAGTTCGAGTTCTGCGGGGCGGGGAACTCATCCCAAAAATTGCCCTCGCCCGCGCCGCCGCTCGCGTTCCAAGTGAAAGCGAGCGCGCTCGGTCCGGCACTGGCGGCGCCGTTCTTCTCCGCGCGAATCTCGCCCTGTACGTTCAGGCTCCCGCGGCCGTCGATCGCATCCAGAAATACGTTAGGCACTTGCCAGATTTGCACCGGAGCGGTTTGCGCCGCGGCGCCGTCGACTTCCAGCGGCGTGCTGGCGGCCGCGCTGGCGGAGACGGCGATGCCGTTACTGCTCTCGATGAATGGCGACAGGTAGAAATTGGTTCCGGCAGGCCCGAGCCAGGAGTCGGTGGCTGTCCAGCGCGCGCCCGAATTGGGCGGCTGCGTCAGAATCGAGCCGATGAAATGGAATACCGGCGGGTTGTTCGTGTTGCCGGTGATCGGCCCAAAGACGTTGGAGCCGGTGCCGTTTAGGATCAGGGAGTCGAAAAAAGTCGCGCCCGCAAAAAAGGACCCCTGAATGATGGTTTGCCCGGCGCCGGCGTTGATCTGGCAGCCGGTGCAGGTGAAGCTGTCCACCTGCGGCGTCCCATTGCCGTTCGCGTCGATGGCGGCGCCCAAGTCGGGGTTGGCCCAAATCTGCGCGCCCAGGGCGGCCACGACATTCGTGCCGGCGCCGCCGATCTCGATCCCCTGGGCGAAAAAGCCGCCGTTGATGGCCCCGTTCTGAACGTTAATGAGCAGCAGCCCGTTGTTCAGCATGATGTGGTCCACGGACTGCTCGCCGGTGGAGGCGAGCAGCGAGAGACCCACTGCGGGGATGGTGACGGGGTAGCTGGTGGGTCCATGCGCATGCTGCCAGTTGGTGAAGGGTGTGAAAGAGGTGCCGGTCACGCTCGCCACCGCGATGGCCTCGGCGTTCGCGCCGCGATCCACGATGACGGTTTCGCCCGGGTAGATGCCGAACATCGAGGCCGGCGTGATCGCGGACTTGGTGCCGGCGGCGGCGCTGGTGGTGGCCGAGGTGGTCAAATCCGCAGCACCGCCATGGAGCGCGGCAATGGTGGCGTCGTTTTGGTTGTCGAGCTCGAAGGCGATGCCGGCGCAGCCGGAGGCGGCAAGGTCGCGGAAGATATTCTGCGTGGAGGGGCCGGGCGCGCCCGCCGGCAAGATCCACTGAGCGTCAAAACAGCCGGCGGTGCCGCCGCCGTCGATGGAGAAGCCCGACCATTCGCCGCCGGCGAAGTTATGGCGGGTGAGAATGAATCCCTGCGTGCCGGGCAGCGCGTGCAGGGTGACCTGATCGAAGTTGCGGCCGCCGCCAAGAATGACGGCGCCGCCGCCGATCTGGGCGAAGGCCGAGTAATTGCCCCAGGCCATCGGATCGCCGCCCTCGAGATTGCCGACCTGGTAATTGCCGGTGGCGATCACCACGGGAATGTTGGCGTCGCCGCCCGCCGTGAACGCTTCATTGAAGGCGTTGGTGCTGTCGCGGCTGTTGGTGGGATCGGCGCCCCACCAGATCGGATTGAGATGCGCGGTTCGCTGCGTGCCGAAGGCGACATAGCTGCCGCCGAAAATGGCCGTGGCATTCACGAGCGGCGCGCCGCCCGCGTTGGCGAAGGAGGCGGTCGCGGTCGTCGGGCTGCTGACGCCGGTAATCACGCCCACGAGCGGCAAATGCAAGCCGAACTGCGTCGCGGCGCTGGCGCCGCCGACATAGAGCTTGGTGCCGACATCCGCGGCGGAGAAGTTCGCGCTGGCGCTGGTCAAGGTGGCCGCGCCCGCGGCCATGGCCGCGTCGTGCACGATGACCGGCGCCGCCACCGAGAAGATTTGCTCATTGCCCGCCTCGATTTCGCCATTCACGGTGACCACGATCCCGGGGGGCAGCACCAGGCTGGCGCCCGCGGCGAAGCCGTAGCGGATGCCGGCGGGCAGGGTGAGGCTCGCCCCGATCGTGTATTGGCCGGAAGGGATGTACAGTTCGCCCGCAAAGCCGGCGGTGGCATTTGTGAGGCAGGTTTGATCCAACACGCCCGGCGTGGCGCACCACTGGTCGGCGTAGCGCACGCCCCCGATGGTGGCTGCCGCCACCCCCGTGGTCGCCGTGGCGATGGCGGCCGCGGCCGTGTAGTTCGTGCCGTTCCAGTGATACCAGGTCTGCGCGCCGCCGCGCTGATCCAGGATCTGCACTTGCGGGGAGCCCGTGGCGCTCGCAATCACGGCGGCGGGCGCCGACCAATCCGGCGTGAGCAGAACACTGCCCCCCCGCCCGCCCAGGTAGTTGATGGCCTCTTGCAGCCCATCCGTGGCCGAGTGCACGAAGAGGCGCCCGTCGTGGGCATGGGCGAACGTGGCCGTCAAGGTGCACGGCGCGGCCCCCGCGATCACGCACGTAGAGGTGGCCACGACCACGGTTTCCGTGGCGGCGCCGTCCTCGACGACGATCGGCACGCCCGCGCCCCAAGGTTCGAAGGCCCGGCCATCGGCCAGCGTCAGCCAGCCCGGCTCGACCTGGATGGTGCCGCTGCCCCCCGCTGGCGCGGTTACCTGCGCCTCGATGCGCCAGTCGAACTGGCTGGCGACCGCCCGGCCGGCCATTTGGAAGCGCGTCAGCCCCTGGCCCGCGGCCAGCGACAGCAGCGCCAAGAACGCGGGCGCGCAGCGCCGCGCGCCGCCTGCGTTACTCGGAACTCCCATTGTTTTCTGTCCTCAGAGGCCCCCGATACGCTACGATGCGAAACACACGGCTTGGGTTGCCCAGCCTCAAGTGACTCTCCCCAGCCAGACACAGTGAGTCGCACCCCGGTTCTCATACCGGTCAAAAACGAAATCCGCTGCGTCGGAGCCCGGCCGCGACGTCCCCACGCAACAGCCCGCGCCCGCGGACACCAGCCGACCCACCACCGCCCGGCTCAAAAAGAAATAGAGGTCCACACGCAAAAATGCACCCACCCGAAAGACCAGGGACACCGGCGCCATCACAACCCACACGCCTTCACTTCCGTGGACGAGCTGTCCTCGTCGCGGCATTACTATTAACGGCTCCCTTTCCGGCGCCCGCTCAAGCCGTCCCCCCGGACGCTTCGGCAAGGTACGCGCCAAAATGGTGCACCCACCCCGGCGTCCTTGACCAGTCCTGCATCGAAAATGCGGCCCGAGGCAACTTTCGGGGCACGATCATCCTTGGCCCCGGCAGCTACACAATCAAATCGACGCTCGACATCCCGACCGGCGTCGCACTCCTCGGCGCCCAGCGGCCACCTTGGCCCAGGTACCCGGCAAACGACGGAGCGCCCACCCTCCTAATCCAGGTCGGCAAGGGTGCCACGTCGGTTCCGGCCGTCAGGATGCACCCAAACTCAGCAATCTCGGGGGTCCGTCTCTACTGGCCAACCCAATCCCACACCGCCCCAGTCCCGTTCGGCTGGGCCATAACATCAACCGGCGACCCCTCCGATGACATGGTAATAGTGCGCAATATAGCCCTGGTGAACCCATACCTCGGGATAAATCAGGACTTCGGCGGCCAATGGCAAATCGAAAACGTGTACGGCCAGCCACTCAAGGTAGGCATCAAAATGGACAGGGTCTACGACGGCACGGAGATCCGCAACGTGCACTTTTGGACATTCTGGCAGAACCAGGGCCCGGCCTACCAATTCGCCCAAGCAAACGGCACCTGCATCCTCATAGAACGCGTCGACCTTCTAAACGCGAACGCGATCGAGTGTTACGGCTACCGAAACGGCATCGATTTCGAAGGTTCAAGCAGCGGCGCCGCATGGGCCAACATATCCGACTTCGGCATCGACAGTACGAGCCACCCCATAATCATCAACAGCGCCAACCTGATAAATCTCTCCGATGGCACCCTGTCTGGCAGCGTCACGGCGGGCTACGGCTGGGGAATCCAGACCGGCCAAAACGTCGGCACCCACTCGATGGTCCTCGTCTCCAACGTCGTCGCCTATGCCCTATTCGGCGGCGCCGACATCCGGAGCGCGACCGGCAACTTCAGCCTATTAAACTTCGCCGGGAGAGCCGGCTCCGACAACGAAGTTCAGCAGGTCGGCACCAGCGACCTCATGGGCCCGCTGCTCGTAAACGAGTCCACGGCGGATGTCCAACTCACCGGCGTGCACGCCGACCCAAAAGCCGTCATTGGCAATTTATGGGGCGGCCCCTCAACATCTATAAACGGTGTCCCATTCCCCCCCGCGAACCCCTACACCGCGCCCACTCTCTTCGCTGTAAAAGCCAACGACCCAAAGTCCCCCTATGCAAGGCCCACACATGATGGCCTGACTCTCGAACTCGCCACCGGCCCGGCCCCAGCCACGGTCACACTAACTCCCACCAAGCCCGTCCCCCCTGGCGCCTACATAATGTCGCTCCGCATTACCCGCGACGTCCCTTGCACCGGCCCATGCCAGCTGGCCGTCGTGCTCATTTCGGCCGACGGCGACGCACTCGCCCGCTGGCCCTGGTCCCCATTCTCCATCGAAAACCTGCCCTCAGGCACAATCAGCGTTTCCCTCCCGCTGCTCCTCTCGCGGCAAACCGCAACCGCACGCTGGACCTTCGGCGGCGGCAAGGCGGGCCGCGTCGAGATCTCCAAAGTGAAACTAACCCCCGCGGACCCCTCAGCCGCCCTCCGCTCAATGATCAAGGGCACAATCTACTCACTGGGGCCACCGACACACACCCCAAGCAGAAAATAGCCCGCCTGGGTCAGCCAGGCGCGCAGGCAACCGAGAACACGGCCCCAGCGGCCGGAGGGTGGTGCAGGGTCACGCTGGCCCCAGAAACGGTCACATACACCCCGCTCATTGCAGCCGCCGAGTCACTCGCCGGCGAAAACCAGCAACGGCTCAGCCTGCTCGTCCCCCGAAAGGACACCGTGTCCTCAACCGAGGCGGAAGTCCGCAACGAAACACTACCCGCGATCTCCCCGGCGGGCCCCGTCGTCCCGTTCGGCCCCTCTCCGTTGGTCTGAACCAGGACCATCTGCCCGTTCTCCGCAGCCGACCCCGAGATGAAACACGAGTCAACCTCGAAACGCGGCGGATATCCGACCTGGCTCGTCGTCACCGGCCCAAAGACGTCGCCCGGGCCGAAATACGTGGACGAGAACCTACCACCAAGCCCGAATTTGCCCGCGATCATGAACTGCCCCGGCCCCGCGCCGATAAACCAACAGCCCACACAGCTAACCGACACCGTCCCCAAAAAACCCGAATTCGTCGAGTTAAGGGCTACCCCGGTTGCAGGGTCCATACCAACCTGCACCCCCACCATCGCAATCATGTTGAGGGCCTGCCCCCCGAGCTCTATCCCCCCGAAAAACATATCATTCGTCATGCTCATGTTCTGCACGGAGACCCAAACCGCCCCTCCAAACGCCACATCGTCAACAAGCGACCCCCACCCGCTCTCCGCGTCCATATGGATGGCAAACTCATCTGCCCCAGGATCAGCCACCATATTAATGGAGTTGTCACTCACGACCGAGTCATTGTCGTTGTCAAGGTCAAGCCCGATCCCCCGACAGCGCAAAAGGTTAAGGTCGGTAACAACGTCCTGCGCCGACGGCGCGGAGCCCTGGAACCAACTAAGGTCCAAGCAACTTGCAGTGCCCGCGCCGTCGATCGTCAGGTCGCGGATATCGGCGCGCGTGATATTGTGGCGCTGCAATAAGAAACCCGAGGTACCCGGCTTAGCGACGAGGACCGTCTGATAGATCCCCCTCCCCCCGCCGCCGCCCCTCACGCTAACAATCGACGGCGCCGCCGCCGTCGACCCCGCTCGAGCCGCAGTGGCAGGGTCGCCCAACTGAAGATTCCCAACCAAATAGGTCCCAGGGGGAATAACGACCGCCAGCCCACTCCGCTCCCCCGCCGTCAGAGCCTCCTGCAACGCCAAAGTATCGTCGGCCACCCCATCACCAGCCGCGCCCCACCACCTCGCGTTCAAAGCATCAACGGCACGGTTTCCCCGAAACTCGACGTCGGGGCCGCCCGACGCCGACTCTCCGACGAAGATTCGATAATTGCCGGCCTGAATACCCCCCAGCACCCGAAACGGGCGCGACGAGCCCGAACTAACCATCGCGCCCGGCATCATGCGGATCATCACGTCCGCAGGCACGGTCAAGCCCCCACCCGGATAACGACCACGCGGAACCAAGACCTCTCCACCGGGCGCAACGCTGCGCAGAGCATTCAAGAGGCACGTCGAATCAATCACGCCAGGGTCGCTGCACGACTCCAACGCGTCCACCTCCGCAAACTCCCGCCGGACAGCAACCGGCCCCCGCTCCGAGTGCGGCCCTGGCCCTACAGGCGGCCTCGGTATACCGACGCGCCGAGGCCCCCAGGGGCCCGCCTGCGCCGCCAAGCCCGACACCCCCAGCAGAATGAAAACCAGCCAGAGATGCTTCCAGAGCGCCCACCTAAACCACGCGCCCCCAATCACACGACCCCCCGCACAGCAGCCCACGCGAGAGCTGATGCGATCTACACACCCCCGGATGCCACACGAGTCCCAGCCAAAAGGCCAAACAGCCACAAGCGTCCGCGGCCCGACGCCGCAGCGAAGGAAGCGACCAGCCCCGCAACACGCGCGGACCAAGGGGCACAACAATGAGAAACCCCAGCCCTATCCAAAACGATGCCGAGGCCCACGCCCAGGCGCTCAGCCAAGCCCGCGTCGCTATCGTCCACCACTGGTTCGTGCGCCAGGGCGGCGGCGAGCGCTTCGTCGAGCACCTAGCTAACCTCCTACCCCAAGCAGATCTCTACGCACTGGTCGCCTGCCGCCAGGGGACACCGCCCGCGCTTCGACCTCGCAAGGTCGCAACGTCATTCCTCCAGCGCTTCCCGGGCTCCCGCCGCTGGCACAGGCTGTACATGCCGCTGTTCCCGCTCGCCCTCGAGCAGTTCGACCTCAGCGCCTACGACCTCGTTATCAGCTCCGAATCCGGCCCCGCGAAAGGTGTAATCACACCCGCAAGAACCTGCCACATCTGCTACTGCCACACCCCAATGCGGTACATCTGGGAAATGTATCCCCAGTACCTGCGCACCGCACCCTTCGGCCCGCTGGGCCGCGCAATCTTCGCCGCCTCCGCCCATTACCTGCGTCAATGGGACCTCTCGACCGCCGCCCGCGTCGACTTCTTCGCTGCCAACAGCGCGAACACAGCCAGGAGAATTGCGAAAGTCTACCGCCGCACAGCAGAAATAATCCACTGCCCGATCGACACGAAGCCATTCGCAGCCCCCCGCCAACCAGAGGACTTCTACCTGGTCGTGTCCCGCCTCGTCAGCTACAAGCGAATCGATCTCGCAGTGTCCGCATGCAAAGACCTTCACAGGCATCTCGTCGTAATCGGGGACGGCGAGGACGCAAGAGCCCTAGCCCAAGGCGCCGGCCCGACGACCAAGTTTCTCGGCCGGTGCACCGACGAGACAATTCGAGACCATTACCGCCGCGCCAGGGCCCTACTCTTCCCTGGGGAGGAGGACCACGGCCTCGCCCCAATCGAGGCCCAGGCCGCCGGCTGCCCAGTTATCGCCTTCGGCAGGGGGGGAGCCCTCGAAACCGTGCGGGGCCGCTGGGTCGGCCAGGACGGCCCCGAAAAACCCACAGGAGTCTTTTTCAGCGCGCAAACGCGCGAGAGCCTCGCCGAGGCAATCCTCTTTTTCGAAAGAAACCAGGCCGAGTTCTCCCCAAACGCAGCCCGCGCGAACGCCGAGCAATTCGACGTATCCCATTTCCGCCGAAAGATGGCTCACTTCATCGAGCGCTGCATGGCCCAAAAGTCCGAATCCGCGGCCCAGGACGCGCCAAGCACACCGCCGAATCCAAACCCCGCCCCGCCCCCAAACAGCCGGAGCGGGCCGAGCACACCCCATTTACCACCTCACACCCACTGAGCGCCGAGGCACGCAGTCACGAAAACTCCCACGCACAAAGTGCGCCCACGAACGTAGCCACCCATCAGGGCGATTGTCCGCCCACCCGCCCCTTGCTACCCTACCCAAGCGATGTCCGGCACCAGGCGAAAAAACTACACGTACGAACCGCCGCGCATCGTCCGGGCCGAGCGGTTCATTACGGAGATGCCGGGCAGCTCGCGAGCCGTGCTCCTGGAGGCCGACGACGGCAACCGCTACACGGTGAAGACCGCCCACCGCACTGCTCTCCCTCGCCTCCTCGCGAACGAATACGTCGCTA
The DNA here is from genome assembly GCA_021323595.1 of Terriglobia bacterium. Taxonomy (GTDB): domain Bacteria; phylum Acidobacteriota; class Terriglobia; order Terriglobales; family SCQP01; genus JAJPKR01. The sequence continues at coordinate 122,486 of JAJPKR010000006.1, forward strand.
CTAGGCTCGCTGGCGCCCTTCACCTCCCCATAACCGCGCTCGCCATCGTCCACCTAACGCTGCCCTTCCTGCGCTCGAATTTCCCAGCCATTAAGAAAACCCGCAGCGGCCCGGAATGGTTCGTGCCGGGAGAGGCGTTCGGCTCGCTCACGCAAACCGCAGTCGCCAACTCACGGGAGGCCCCGGCCCTGGCGCTGCACGCGGCGAACCGCCACGCCTTCGCCTCAATACTCCTCTTCGACCTCTGGACCGCGAACCTAGACACCCGCCAGGTCGCCTTCGAAACACTCGGAGGCCGAACATGGGCGAAGATGATCGACCAAGGCCACTGCTTCAACGCCGGTGAATGGGGGAGCCTCGCCTCCACAAGAGCGTGGCCGCTATTCTGCCACGCCGGCGTCTATTCGGCCGTGTCAACCTGGCGAGCGTTCGAACCGCAGCTTGGCCGAATCGAGGCCGTCGAAGCCGCCGACGTCCTCGCCGCAACCGAATCCATGCCACCACACTGGTGCGCCCGAGCGGACCTGATCGGACTCGCAAATGCGCTCGTCAGCCGCGCCACCACCCTGCGCGATAGAATCACCGAGGTTTTGGTCGCCCGCTCCGATTTATTCCCGCGCTGGTTCCGCACACGATCAGCGAAGCCCACAGAGCCACCGATCCAGGCCATCGCCTGACAACTCACCAACGAACGGGCCGCGCCATCCTGCGAAAGCCATCCTCCCCCGCCCACGCCACAGCTCCGCGACGCCCCCGTCGCCGCCCAAACCCCCCCCCGCGCGCGCCCGGGTTATCATTAACAGTTCGCGGCAGCCGCTAAACCAGCCGCCCCACCCCACCCGAGCCGCCACCGAAAACCAAGAGAGCACCCGTGCCTTTCCGAATAGAGCCAATCCACCTCCCCGGCGCCCTCGTCATCGAAAACGACGCCTTCCGCGACGAGCGCGGGTTTTTCCGCGAGGTGTTTCGCGCCGACCGCTTTCGCGAGCTCGGCCTGCCCGCCGAGTTCGTCCAAGACAATCACTCCGGCTCGAAGCGCGGCGTGGTGCGCGGCCTGCATTTTCAGTGGGAGCCCCCCATGGGGAAGCTGATGCGGGTGACGGTGGGCGCGGCGTTTCTGGTGGCCGTGGATATCCGCAAGGGCTCGCCTACGCTCGGCAAGTGGGTGGGCATCGAAGCCTCGGCGGAGAACGGCAAGCAGCTCTGGGCGCCGGCGGGCTTTGCCCGCGGCTTTTGCGCGCTGACGGATTGCGAGGTCCAGTACAAGTGCACCGGCGTCTATAATGCGCAAGGGGAGTCCGGCATCCGCTGGAACGATCCCGCCATCGGCATCGCCTGGCCGGTCGCCAATCCGTCGCTCTCGGCCAAGGACGCCGCGGCGCAGACGCTGGCGGAGTGGCTGGCGCGGCCCGAATCCGACCGCTTCCGGTTCGATCCCGCCCACCCCAACCGATAGGCGTAAAGAGACGCTTCGAACCCACCCTGAGAGAAAGATGCGATTGCTCGTCACCGGCGGGGCCGGCTTCATCGGCAGCAACTTCGTGCGCCACGCGCTGCGCGCGCAGCGCGATCTCGAACTGACCAACCTCGATGCCCTGACCTACGCCGGCAATCTCGAGAACCTCGCGGAGCTGGAGGCGGATCCGCGCTACCGCTTCGTGCACGGCGACATCTGCGACGCGGCGCTCGTGGACCGGCTGATGGCCGGCCAGGACGCGGTGGTGCATCTGGCGGCGGAGTCGCACGTGGACCGCAGCATTCTCGACGCGGCCGCCTTCATCCGCACCAACGTGCAGGGCACGCAGACCCTGCTCGATGCCGCGCGCCGCCGCCAGGTGGCGCGCTTCGTGCACGTCTCGACCGACGAGGTCTATGGCTCGCTCGGCGCCGAGGGCAAGTTCACCGAGGCCAGCCCGCTCGCGCCCAACTCCCCCTACGCCGCCTCCAAGGCCGCCGCCGAGCTGCTCGTGCGCGCCGCCTTTCACACGCACGGCCAGCCGGTGGTGATCACCCGCGGCAGCAACAATTACGGCCCCTACCAGTTTCCCGAAAAGTTCATTCCCTTGGCGATCGCCAACGCGCTGGCCGGGCAGCCGGTGCCGCTGTACGGGGAAGGGAAGAACGTGCGCAATTGGATTCACGTCGCCGATCATTGCGCCGGTATCTGGGCCGCGCTCGAGCGCGGGCGCGCGGGCGCGGTGTACAACCTCGGCGGCGACGACGAGGTGGATAATTTGACGCTGCTGCGGCGCATCCTCGCGCGCCTCGGGCGCGACGAATCGCTGATCCGCTTCGTCCCCGACCGGCCCGGCCACGACTTCCGCTACGCGCTCGATTCCGCGCTCGCGCGCCGCGAGCTCGGCTGGCGGCCGGCGCTCTCGCTCGACGAGGGCCTCGATCGCACCGTCGCCTGGTATCGCGCCAACGGCGCCTGGCTCGAGCGTGCGCGCGACGGCGCCTACCGTAGCTATTACGAAACCCAGTACCGCGCCCGCCTCGAGCGCGGCCAGGAAGCGCGTCCATGAAATCGGAACTCAAGGGAGTCATTCTCGCCGGCGGCCTCGGCTCGCGGCTCTATCCGCTCACCAAGGTCACCAACAAGCACCTGCTGCCGGTGTATGACAAGCCGATGATCTATTACCCGATCGCGACGCTGGTGAACGCCGGCGTCCGGGAGATCATGATCGTCACCGGCGGCAACAGCGCCGGCGACTTCTTGCGGCTGCTCGAGAACGGCGAGGAAGTCGGCTGCTCGCTGCGCTATGCCTATCAGCGCGGCGAGGGCGGCATCGCTGACGCGCTGCGGCTGGCGCGCGATTTTGCCGCCGGCGGGCGCATCTGCGTGGTGCTGGGCGACAATCTCATCGAGGGCAACGTCTGCGACGCGGCGCGGGCGTTCTTGGCGCAGCCGCGCGGCGCCCGCCTGCTGGTGAAGCAAGTCGCCGATCCCGAGCGCTTCGGCGTGGCCACACTCGAGGGCGGTCGCATCGTGCGCATCGAGGAGAAGCCTCGCCATCCCGCCTCGAATTATGCCGTCACCGGCATTTATTTCTACGACGAGACGGTCTTCGAGAAGATCGCGCGCTGCCGTCCCTCGGCTCGCAAGGAGCTGGAGATCACCGACGTGAACAATCTCTACCTCGAGGAAGGCACGCTGGAGTACAGCGAACTCGAAGGCTAGTGGACCGACGCCGGCACCTTCCCCTCCCTGCTGCGCGCGCAACAGTTGGTCGCCCAAACCGGCGCGAATAAACTCCCCGGCGCCGTTCCCGCCGCCCCCGCGGCGCGCTAGCCTCCCCTCGCCCGCCGCCCGCCGCGGCGGCGCCGTTCCCCACGCCGTACCCCACCGGCCGGAGGTCTGCCCCAGCGCCGGACCGGAGCCGCTCTACCTCCCGGAAGCCCCAAGGCGCGGTTCCACCAGGCGCCGCCTTCCGCCCTCGGTCTCGCAAGCGCTATGCCCCCGGCGCTCGCGCCTCGCGCCCGCCGCCCCACCCCGCAATGAGATACCCGGCGCCCCGCCGCCCGCTCAGACAACCCTTGGGGCCGACTCCGCATCACTCTTTAGTGAGTCCCTCAAACGACTCACTAGGAGGACATCGCTATGGCTGCGCCCGCCGTCCAACTCCTTGACCGCCCGTCCCCGTTCCTTTCCCCCCAAAGTGGTGGCACACATTTCAAGCCCTCGCCCGAGCAGCGCAAGTTCCAACAAGCCCTGCAAACGGAAGAACCTGCGGCCAGCGTCCGCGATTTCTGCGAGCGCGTCGGTGTGTCACCCTCCAGCGTCTACCGCTGGCAGCGCAACCCCGCCTTCCGCCGCTGGATCGCCGCCGACCTCGCCAATCACCTCTTCATGAACGCCGCCCTGCTCGCCATCACCGCCTCCAACGCCTCCGTCAACGGCGACCAAAA
>JAJPKR010000057.1 GCA_021323595.1 Terriglobia bacterium
GAGGCCGCACCGTCGGTGGATTCGCTCTGCCATGAGCGCTCCACGAACTGCTGGAGCAGATCGGCGAAATACTCGAGCGTCTTGCGAATCCCGTTCCGCAGCGCCGCCTGATTCGCGATCTCGGTGGCCGACCGCGGCACAAGAACCTGGCGGACGCCGTCGTCAAAGACCTTCTTCAGGACCGGCGCGTCCTTAACCGCAACTGCCGCGCCGCGCTCAAACCCGACCGAAAGGACGCCGGCGGCGGCATCCGTGCCGACCGATTTGGGTGAAAAGATCTGCGAAGCGCTGTCATGGTTGGCCGCTCGCTCCGTTACGCCCCCAGCCACCGTGCTCGCGGCGACGGCGCCCAGCTTCGCGGCGATGCCAAGCTCGCCCAGGCCGGGAACTGCCGTGAGCGCGCCGGTCACCGCGCCGCCCTCGGCAGCGTGCCCTATTTTGCCCCAGTTGAGCTTCTCGCGCTTGAGCTCTTCTGCGAAGCCCTCGGACAAGGCGCCAGCCGTCGCGCCGACGGTGGCTCCGACCAAAAGCGCGACACAAATTGCGCAATGGCCGTCGGGGTCCGTGAACCGCAACGGCTCGTCTTCGCCGTAGAGGTACTTGTTCAACGACCGCGGACTCGTGATGTCTGCGTATGGTAGCGGGCCCGGGTCGCTAAAGAGCGCCTGGCCGGTGAATGGGTCGGAAAGCGAGTCGCTGTCGGCCTCGTCGGGCGATAAGAACCGCCCGGCGGCGCTGCTGTAATACCGGCTCTCGAAATAATCCAGCCCGCTCTCCGGGTCGCGCTCCTTGCCGGTGTAGCGGCGCCGCTCCGTGGGCGCCACGTAATGCGGATCGTCGGCCCCGAACGCCGTGTAGGCGTGCGGCCAGTTGCCCGCGAGCACGTTGCCGCTGCCGTCGGTCATGAGCACGGTCGAGCCCAGGTGGTCGGTGAAATAGTAGCTGATCGCGCCGCTCTGCGTCACGTTCGCCACCCGGCCCTTGCCCAGCTAGATATCATCTCTTCAGGGCGCCGGCCCGCTCCGCTAAAGATTCGCTTCATTGCAACGCTCGCGGCAGGCTCATCTTTTGAGACGCAGCGGCGCGTACCGCCAAGCAGCCAGAAACCCCGCGGCCCAGGCGGCGACGAAAGCCGCGTCCACGCAAAGCCGCCGCCCGGCGCTCGCTTACCCGGTTGGCCGCCTGCGCCCACCCCACCAGCTCGCGCCAGCGGCGAGGCCTTAGACCTTTTTTCGTAGGCCCTCCTGCAGGATGTGCCGGTCCAACGACAAGTCCGCCACCAGCCGCTTCAGCTTGCCGTTCTCCTCCCGGAGCTGCTTTAGCTCTTCCGCCTGCGGCACGCCCATCCCCGCGTACTTCGCCTTCCAGGCGTAGATCGCGTGCTTCGACACCCCTAGCTCGCGGCCCACCTCCTCCGCCGTCCGCCCCGCCTCCATCTGCTTCACCGCCGCAATCATCTGTGCCACCGCATGCCTGCTCCTCGACATCCACATCCTCCTTCTTCGCTGAGCATTCTACTCAGCTTCGTGTGGAGTCAGGGGATCAGGTCACGGGGGCCGCTCAACTTCCTATGGCACTTTGGCTTCGGCACTGCGTACGCTACGAACGAAGTTCAGGAAAAGCGCTCGATCATATCCCGCATAATCTGCGTTTACGCCACCCGGCCACTCACATGCCATCATTTCAAATGAAGGCGATACACGCGCCACTGGACCTTCGGCACAAATCGCGATCCCCGTTTCACTTGACTGAATTTGTCGGCTCGGCCTCGGGACCTCGGCAAGCAGCCCAGCTATGCCCACACCTCGGCCATCGGGGTAAGCACCAACCGCGATTGATGGGATCGAGGGAGCGTGGCTAGATTTAAGTACCCGCAGCAGAAGCGCGGGTGTCGGCCCCTCGAGGAACAGCGATATACCCCCTTCATCTCTGGCCGAAATTACCCAGCCGGGCGGAACTGTAAAGCTATAGCCGCTTCGCACAACGGTAGTCCCGCCAAGCATTCGCCACAATAGGGTCACGGCGAGAGGACCAAGTCCAGCTAGCAGGACAACTGTCGCAATTGTGCCTGCAATGGCAATTGCAATTCGTTGCCGCACAGAGCGCGCTCTCGTCCGGTTTTCCGTTGATCGCATCTGCGACGGCTCTACTGAGTCTTGGCCGAAGTGCTGCCCGACGGCGGCTGGCTCTGCTCCTGCTCCTGCTCCTGTTTCTGTTCCAACTGTTGCCGTTTCTTCTTGTCCATCTCCTCTTGCTGCTCCAGACTCTGTTCAACGGTCTTGTCGATGACCGCCTTGGCAGCGCCTGCATCGTCGTCCAATGCTTGCTGCAACGTAGAGCCGGCCGATGCTCCGGCGGCAACACGCCCTATGCCGAAGTTAGCCAGACCCTCGGCATCCGCCCCGAGCTTGATAAGATCGCCCTCCGCTGCCAGTTCTTGCTTACCGAGAGCTGCAGAGGTCTTCGCGATCAGGTCAGGATTGTCGGTCTTCAGAGCCATGGCGTAGTCGGCGCTAGCTCGCTTGAGTGCAAATGTTTGAGCCTTGGCACGCTCATAATCGCTGTAACCTTTGACGATCGCCACTGTCGCGAGAACCGCCCCAGCGGCAAAGAAGCAAAGTGGGCAATGGCCGTCAGGGTCGGTGAAGCGTAGGGGATTGCCCTCTGAGTACGCGTATTTGTTGAGCGATTGCGGATTGGTGATGTCGGCGTAGGGCAGCGGACCGGGGTCGCTGAAGAGCGCCCGGCCGGCGAATGGGTCGGAAAGCGAGGCGCTGCCGGCCCCGTCGGGCGATAAGAAGCGCCCGGCGGCGCTGCTGTAATACCGGCTCTCGAAATAATCCAGCCCGCTCTCCGGGTCGCGCTCCTTGCCGGTGTAGCGGCGCCGCTCGGTCGGGGCCACGTAGTGCGGATCGTCAGCGCCGAAGATGGTGTAGGCGTGCGGCCAGTTGCCCGCGAGCACGTTGCTGCTGCCGTCGGTCATGAGCACGGTCGAGCCCAGATGGTCGGTGCAATCATAGCTGATCGCGCCGCTCTCCACCACGTTCGCCACCCGGCCCTTGCCCAGCTAAATATCATCTCTTCAGAGCGCCGGCCCGCTCCGCTAAAGATTCGCTTCATTGCAGCGTTCGCGGCAGGCTCATCTTTTGAGAACCAGCGGCGCGTACCGAGAGGCAGCCAGCAGCCCCGCGGCCCAAACGGCCACGAAAGCCGCATCCGCAAAAAGCTGTCGCCTGGTAGCCTCGAGCCCAAGCTTCCATTTTCCGTAGAGCTCGAGCACGAAGACGACGGGGCAGCCCCCGCTGACTCCTAGCAGCGCTTTCGCCTTACCGTCCACGAGCAACCCGAGACGCCGGGGGAAAGCATGCTCACCGAGTGGCCGGTGACCGCGTAGACGGCCAACGACGCCGTCAGCGTGGCCCATGTCTCGACGGCCAACAGCCTGACCGTGGCCGAATAGGGGTTTTCGTGAGAATAGATCCAGCGGAGCCCGGGGTAGATGAGAATGCCCGAGACCGCATAGCCGAGCAGAACGTTGATCAAATCACGATGCATGTTGCCCGCAGGGCCGTCTAATTCACCTTGGCCGCGCCTGCCCGAGGACCCGGAGGCCGCACCGTCGGTGGATTCGCTCTGCCATGAGCGCTCCACGAACTGCTGGAGCAGATCGGCGAAATACTCGAGCGTCTTGCGAATCCCGTTCC
>JAJPKR010000013.1 GCA_021323595.1 Terriglobia bacterium
CGATCTCGAGACCAGAGTGCTCGAACCGCTCGAAAATCCGTTCGGCCCAAAACTGTTACCCATGTAGCCGGTACATTCCGTTACCCATGTCTCCGGGCCGGACCGGGTTGAGCTGGTGCCGCAGAAGGGACTCGAACCCCCACTCCGTTGCCGGAACATGGACCTGAACCATGCGCGTCTGCCAATTCCGCCACTGCGGCACGTTTACTCAGGTTCTCAAAGGGCTCCCGGCTTGTCAATTTACGCCCGCTGCCGGCGGGCGGCCGGGGCCACGGGCGCGGCCGGAGCGCCATGGGAACTGTCCGGCGCCTCAGCGTGAGGATGCAGGAAGCCGGCTGCCGGCGGGGCAGCGCCATCGCGGGCCGGCCGCAGCGCGGGCAGCTCGATTTTGAAGCGTGCGCCATGGCCGGCTTCGCTGCTGACGGAAATCGTGCCGCCGTGCGCGAGCACGATGCGCATGGTGCTAAAAAGACCCAGCCCGGTGCCTTTCGGCTTGGTCGATTGGTAGGGCATGAAGATATTGCGCTGGCGGTCGAGCGGAATGCCCGGCCCGGTATCGCTGACCGAGCACTCCACGCCTTCCGCGGTGGGCCGGGTGCTCACGACGATCTCGCCCCGCTGCTCGCCGAGAGCCTCGATGGCGTTGAAGATCAAGTTCATGAGCGCGCGCTGGAGATCCAAGCGATCGCCCAGCACCGGCGGCAATGGATGCAGATCGGTGGCGACTTTTAGCTGCGCGCGATTGCGCCAGAGCGGCGCGGTAAGCTCGACCGCCTGCCGCACGATTTCGTTGAAGTCGAGCTCGGTCATAACGCCGGGCGCGCCGGCGATGTGCTCGCGAATGCGAGCGAACATCTCCCCGCCGCGGGCTACGGCGTTGTGCATGATCTCGCGGTAGCGGCGCCGTTCTTCCACGGGCCGGTCCTCGATCGCGTCCAAGATCGCCAGCGCCTTCCGCACGACCTCGAGGACGTTATTGAAGTCGTGGGTCAGGCCGGCGGCGACGCGCCCGATGGCCTCATGCCGCTCCAGGTCGGCGGCGTGCATCTCCAGAGCGCGCAGCTCGGTTACGTCGGTCAGCAACACCAGCACGCCCACGACATTCCCTCGCGCGTTGCGCAAGGGCGCCACGGAGCTGATCACCTCCAACCGGCCGCCGGTTTTCGGGTCGAAGATCGTGGTGCGCAGGCCGGAAAAGCTCTCCCCTTGCAAGGCGCGTTCGACCGGGCCGTTGGAGCCGAAGTCCGGCTCCGTGCGCACGAGATCGCGCAATTGCGCCACGGTGCGGCCCATCAGTTCGCTGGGACTGCGCGCGGCCAAGCGGAAGGCGGCGGGATTGGCGTCCACCAGCCGCAAATCGGAATTGAACACTAGCGCCGCGTCGGCGATGTTGGCCAGCAATTGCCGCAGTTGCAAAGCACCGCTCAACTCGCGCGCCCGGCTGCGCCGCAACAATTCGATGACGGCGAGGATGATGAATCCGGCGCCAAGCAGGATGAACTCGTTCTCCGTCGCGAAGCGCTGGCGCAAATCGAAATCCGGCCGGCCCGGCACGATCACCAGACGAAACCAAATGGAGCTGACGAAGACCGCAATCAGGCCGCCTGCCAGGCCGAAGAAATACTCCACCAGAGCGATACCGGGCAGGAGCGCGAGAATAGCGAGGGCGCGGTCGCCGCCTTGGCCGAGCAGAACGAAGGTGCTGGCCAGCGCGATGCCCAAGGGAACGAGCACGCCCAAGATCCATGCCGTACGACGCTGCGCGGTCATATGCGAATCGGGGATGCGCAGGCGCAGCGACTCTTCGGCTCCGGCAGGATCGCGCAGCCGGAGTTGGCTGCGGTGACCAACGACTTCGCCCCATCTATGCTGCTAGCCTAAGCTTAACCTGCAAGCAGAGAACGATGACGGAAAAGCGGGGGCCGCAAATCGCTAGACCAGCGCCAGTTCCGCCTGCTCATGCGCGTGATAGGAACTGCGCACCAGCGGTCCCGCTTCGACGTGACGGAAGCCGAGCGCCAGGCCGGCTTGCTTCAGGCGGGCGAATTCCTCGGGAGCGTAAAAGCGCTTGACGGGCAAGTGATCGCGCGAGGGGCGCAAATATTGGCCGAGGGTGAGGATGTCGCAGCCGGTGGCGGCGAGCTGCTCGAGGGTCGCCCGCACTTCGTCCTCGCGCTCGCCCAAGCCCAGCATCAATCCCGTCTTGGTCAGCACGTTCGGGGCGATGCGCTTGGCGCTGGCCAAAAGATCGAGCGACCGCTGGAACCGGGCGCCGGAGCGCACGAAGCGGTAGAGGCTCGGCACGGTCTCGGTGTTATGGCTCAAAATCCGCGGCCGGGCCGCGAGCACGATGCGCAGCGCCTCCTCGCTGCCTTTGAAATCCGGGATCAGGACTTCGACCGCGCACCCGGGCAGCCGTTCGCGGATCGCCTCGATGGTCATCGCGAAGACGCGGGCGCCGCCGAGGTTATCGTCGTCGCGGTTGACCGAAGTCACGACCGCGTACTGCAGCCCTAGCGCCGCCACCGCCTCCGCCACGCGCCGCGGCTCGTCGTAATCGATCGGGTCCGGGCGCCCCTTGGGTACGGCGCAGAAGCCGCAGCGCCGCGTGCAAACGTTGCCGAGCAGCATGAAGGTGGCTGTGCGGTGATTCCAGCACTCGCCGATGTTCGGGCAGCGGGCCGACTCGCAAACCGTGTGCAATTCCAGGCCGCGCGCCAGCCGCTTCAGTTCGTGGTAATTCTCTCCGCCCGGGACCCGCACGCGCAGCCACTCCGGACGCGGCCCGCGCGGCGCGCCGGCAGGGGTGATTTGGACTAATTCCACGGCCTTTTTAGTTTAGCGCCGGCGAGGGTGGCGCGCCGCGAGGCCCTGGCACGAAGGCCAACTCGTCCCGGCCGCCACGCGCGTGCTACTCTGCCTTTGCCTTCCATGAAATCCATTCGCTTTCTTGGCGCCGCCGGCACCGTCACCGGCTCCAAGCACCTGCTCACGAGCGATGGCGTGCGCCTGCTGGTGGACTGCGGGCTGTTCCAGGGCGCCAAGCTTTGGCGCGAACGCAATTGGCAGCAATTGCCGATTCCCATCGAAAGCATCCAAGACATCGTCCTCACCCATGCGCACCTCGATCACACTGGCTATTTGCCGCGGCTGGTGCGCGACGGCTTCCGCGGCCCCGTCTATTGCACGGCGGCGACGGCGGAGTTGTGCGCAATCCTTCTGCCCGATTCCGGGCGCTTGCAGGAAGAAGATGCGGCCTTTCATGCACGGCATCCCGGCACCAGCTCGCACCAACCGGCAGTGCCTCTTTACACCGAGCAGGACGCACAGCAGGCGCTCGCGTTGATGCGCACGCTCGCGCTCGAGCAGAGCTTGGCCCTGGGTCCGCAGGCGCGGCTGACGCTCCATCCCGCCGGCCACATTCTCGGCTCTTGCTTCGCCGACTTCCTGCTGGGGACGGGCGGCGACCAGCGCCGGATTCTCTTCACCGGAGATATCGGGCGCCTGGACCACGGCAACACTCAAGCGCTCGCCGCCGGCCCGGCGCGGGTGGATGCGGTGGACTACCTCGTGATGGAATCCACCTACGGCAACCGGCGCCATCCCGACGTGGATATCGCGCCGCAACTGGCGCAGAAGCTGCGCACGGCGCTGGAGCGCGGGGGCGTGGTGGTGATTCCCGCCTTCGCCGTGGAACGCACCGAGAAGCTGCTTTTTCTGCTCAAGCATTTGCTGGAAGCGGGCCAGATCCCGCGCGTGCCGGTGCACATCGACAGTCCCATGGCCATTCAGGCGATGGAAGTCTTCATCGCCCACGCCCAAGACCTCGACGCCGATACGCGCGGCCTCATCGCCCGTTACGGCTCGCCGCACCAATGGCCGGAGCTGCACTTCGACTCCACTCCCGAGCAAAGCAAGGCGCTCATCGCCGCCGCCGGGCCCTTCATCGTCCTCAGTTCGAGCGGCATGGCCACCGGCGGGCGGGTGCTGCACCACTTGGCGCGGCGCCTGCCGGACCCTCGCAATCTGATCGTCTTTGTCGGTTATCAGTCGCCCGGCACTCTGGGCGAATTGATACGCGACGGCCACAACCCGGTCTACATCCACCACGCGCCGATTGCGGTCCAGGCCGAAGTCGCCGCGTTCGAGCAGTTCTCCGATCATGCCGACGACGAAGAACTGCTGCGCTGGCTGGGCGCCTTCACGCATCCGCCGCGCGCCACGTTTCTCGTCCACGGCGACCCCGATGCTGCACAGGCGCTGCAACAGCGCATCGCGACCACGCTCGGCTGGAAAGTCGAGGTCGCCGCCTGGCTGCAGGAAGTGCCGCTGACCTAGCGAGGCGCCTGGCTCCGCCCCGTCAGCCATCCATGCGGCCCGCCGGCCACGGGGAACCGCGCCCCTCGCCCGCTGCGTCGTTTGCCCTACCATGGAGAGTTGTCCTGAAGAGAAACCATGGCCGATTTGAACAAGGAATTCGATCTCGTCGTTATCGGCAGCGGCCCCGGAGGCTATTGGGCGGCGATTCGCGCCGGCGAATACGGCCTCTCGACGCTGTGCATCGAGAAGGACCCCAAGCTCGGCGGCACTTGCCTACATGTCGGCTGCATCCCCACCAAGGCGCTGCTGCACAACGCCGACGTCATGGATACGTTCCGCAACGCCAAGGAGTTGGGCGTGGATGTCGGCGCGTTCTCGCTGAATTGGGCGCAGGTGCAGGCACGCAAGGACAAGATCGTCAGCAAGCATGCCAAGGGCATCGAATTCCTTTATCGCAAGAACAAAGTCGAGTGGCTGCAAGGACAAGCGACCTGGGCCGGTCCCGGCCGCCTGGAGGTGGCGACGTCGCAGGGGCGGCAAACGGTGCGCGCCAAGAACATCATCATCGCCACCGGCTCGGCCGCGCGCATGCTGCCCGGCTTAACGCCCGACGATCGCATCCTCACCAACATCGAGATCCTCAAACTCGACGCCCTGCCGAAGCGCTTGGTGATCATCGGAGCCGGCGCGGTCGGGGTCGAGTTCGCGTCGATTTTCAAGCGCTTCGGCACCGAGGTTACGATGCTGGAGGCGCTGCCGCGGCTGGTGCCCATCGAAGACGAAGAAATCTCGAAAGAACTCGAGAAAGCCTTCCGCAAGCAAAAGATCGAGATCCAGACCGGCGCCAAGGTGGAAAAGGTCGAGCGCACGGCGGCGGGCGTCAAGGTGAACTACACGACCGCCGACGGCAAGCCGCAGGTCGCCGAGGCGGACAAGGTGCTGGTGGCAGTGGGACGGCGGCCGGTTACGGAGGGCATGAATCTGGAGAAGACGCGCATCCAAACGGAGCGCGGCTTCATCAAGACCGACGCCTTCATGCGCACCGGCGAACCCAATGTTTACGCCATCGGCGATGTCGTCTTCGGCACGCCGCAATTGGCTCATGTCGCCTCCATGGAGGGTATGGTGGCGGTGGCGCACATCGCCGGCCGGCCGGTGGATCCCATCGACTATCTCAAAATTCCCAACGTTACCTTCTGCGAGCCGCAGGTGGCCAGCGTCGGCCTGACCGAGCGCGCCGCCCGCGACCGCGGCTTGCGCTACAAGGTCGGCAAGTTTCCCTTCGTCGGCAATTCCAAGGCCACGATTTTGGGCTCGCACGAAGGGTTCATCAAGATGCTGGCGGACCAGGACGACGGCACCGTGCTCGGCGTGCACATGATCGGACCGATGGTCACGGAATTGATCTCCGAGGCGGTGCTCGGCATGCAACTCAATGTCGCCGCCGACGAGCTGATGGAAACCGTGCACGCGCATCCGACGCTCTACGAAGCGGTGTTGGACGCCGCCAACTCCGTTTACGGGCTCACCATCAACGCCTGAGCGCGCCCGGACCACGCCGGCGCCCGGGGGCGGAGCGGCCTTCCCCGCCGCTTTCGGCCGCCGTTCCTGGGCGCCGCGGCGCGGCATGCCCCCCGCCTCGGAGCCGAGTCGCGGCTGCCAACACGCGGGACCGGCGGGAACCGCCCGCGCTCATCGCCGCGCCGGCACCGGCGGCTTACTATGAGGTGTGGCTCCGATGGCAGTGGCGGCGCTGGGCACGGTCGAATACGCGGCCGCCGAACGCCTGCAGCAACAGCTTGTGACGGCACGGCAGGCCGGCGCGATCGGCGACCTATTGCTGTTGCTGGAGCATCCGCCGGTGGTGACGCTGGGGCGCAACGCGCGTCGCGAGCATCTGCGCTTGCCGGCGCCGGAACTGGCGCGGCGCGGCATCGGCGTAGCCGCGTGCAATCGCGGCGGCGACGTGACTTTCCACGGCCCCGGGCAGTTGGTGGGCTATCCCATCCTCGATCTGCGCCAAACAGCACAGCCGCCCTGCCTGCACGGGGGAAGGCCCGGCGGCGGCCATCTGGGACCGGTGGACTACATGCGCGCGCTTGAAGAGGTGCTGATTCGCGTCGCCGCTGCCTTCGGCATCCCCGCCTGGCGCGTCGCGGGCCGCACGGGAGTCTGGTGCGGCGCGCCGGAACGCAAGCTGGCCGCGCTGGGCGTGCACATTTCCCGCGGCGTCACCAGCCATGGCTTCGCCCTCAACGTCGCCACCGACCTCGCCCTCTTCGAGCAAATCATCGTTCCCTGCGGCATTGCCGATCGCGGTATAACATCCCTGGAGCGGGAACTGGGCCAGCCCCCCGCGATGGAAAGCGTCGCCGGCGCCGTGATCCGCGAATTCGGTAGTGTGTTCGCCCGCTCGATGCAGCCGGTCGAACCGCCCGCGGTGCTGCCCGCCGCATGGGAGGAAGATAGCGTTCATGCCTAAAGCTCGCGCAGCGCGCCCGCGCCCCGCCGCCGCAGCGCTCGCCCGCCGCAACGGGCAAACCGCCGCGGCCATGGTCACCGACCTGCGCCGCGAAAAGCTCCGTTTCGATCTCCGCGAAACGCGGCGCGACGGCAAGGTGGTTTATGAATGGGAGGGCCGCGTCACTGACCCGCCGCCGCTACGCGAGACCGCGGCGCTCAGCCGCGACCAGGCTCTTGCGATCTACCGCTTCATGCTGATGAATCGGATCATGGAGCAGCAGCTCGAAAACCTCTACAAGCAAGGCCAGGTTGTCGGCGGCGTCTATTTCGGCCTGGGACAAGAGGGCTGCTCGGTGGCCTCCGCCTTCGCCCTTGGCCCGGACGACTGGATGGCGCCGATGATCCGCAATCAGGGCAGCCTGTTAGTGCGCGGCTTCGCCCCCCGCGACGTGATGATGCAGTACATGGCCAAATCGGGCTCGCCCACCCGCGGCCGCGACGGCACGTCGCATTTCGGCGATTTGGAGAAGCGGCGCATGATCTCGCCGATCTCGATGCTCGGCGATCTGATTCCGGTCATGGCCGGTGTCTGCCTGGGCGAGCGGATGCAGGGGCGCGAAGTCGCGGCCATGACTTGGATCGGCGACGGCGGCCAAAGCACCGGCGTATTTCACGAAGGCGTCAATTTCGCCGCCGCGCAGCGGCTGGGCCTGGTGCTGGTGATCGAGAACAATCTTTGGGCCTATTCCACGCCGCTGCAACGGCAGGTGCGCATCACCGACTTAGCGGTGCGCGCCGCCGGATACGGCATTCCCGCCTTCGTGGTGGATGGCACCGATCCGCTGCAGGTCTATGAAGCCTGCCGCCAAGCGGTGGCGCGGGCGCATGCCGGCGGCGGCCCCACCATTATCGAAGCCAAGCTGATGCGCATGAAGGGGCACGCGATTCACGATCCCGCCAGCTACGTGCCGCCGCGGCTGCTCGAGTTCTGGCGCCGCCGCGATCCGATCGTGCGCTTTGAAGGCTACCTGACGCTAAAGGGCTGGCTCGGCGAAAGCGAGCGCACGCGCCTGCGTGCCGAAATCGAAGTGGAAATGGCGGCCGAGCGCGCCGCCGCCGAAAGCAGTCCCATGCCCACGCCCGATGACGTGCTCGAGGGCGTGTACTGCGAGCGCTGCCACCATCCCACCCCGCATTTTCAAGGCCGACCGTCGTAACCCGAGCCGCCTATGGAATTGACTTTCGTGGATGCCATCCGCCAGGCGCTGATCGAAGAGATGCGGCGCGATCCCGCTGTTTTCCTAATGGGGGAGGATATCGGCGTGTACGGCGGCGCCTTCAAGGCCACCGCCGGCTTGGTGGACGAATTCGGACCGCAGCGCGTGATCGACACGCCGCTGGCCGAATCGGCGATCGTCGGCGCCGCCATCGGCGCTTCTTACACCGGCATGCGGCCGGTCGTCGAAATGCAGTTCATGGATTTCGTCGCCTGCTGCTTCAACCAGATCACCAACTTCGCCGCCAAGAGCCACTATCGCTGGAACGCTCCCGTGCCGATCGTGATTCGCGGACCGGTGGGCGGCGGCGTGCACGGCGGCCCCTTCCATTCCCAGAATCCCGAGATGTATTTCGTGCATACGCCGGGTCTGAAGGTAGTCGAGCCCGCGACGCCTGGCGACGCCTTCGGCTTGCTGCTGGCGGCCATCCGCGACAACAACCCCGTCTTGTTCCTCGAGCACAAGTTCCTCTATCGCCGGCTGAAGGAAGACGTGGCGATCGATGCCCCGCCGATCCCGCTCGGGCGCGCGAAGGTCGCGCGGCCGGGGCGCGACCTCTCGGTGATCACCTATGGCGCCATGGTGCAAACGGCGCTGGCCACGGCCGACCAGCTCGCCGCCCGCGGCATCGAAGTTGAAGTCCTGGACCTGCGCACGCTGCTGCCGCTCGATTGCGATGCCATCGCCGCCACGGCGCGCAAGACCAGCAAGGTCCTGATCCTGCATGAAGACACCCGCACCGGCGGCATCGCCGGCGAGATCACCGCGATCTTGCAGGAGCGCTGCTTCGACGATCTCGACGGGCCGATTCTGCGCCTCACCTCGGGCGATGCGCCCGTGCCCTTCTCGCCGCCGCTCGAAGAGGCGTTCCTACCCTCGGCGCAGGCGCTGGCGAACCACATCGAGCGCCTCGCTCGCTTTTAGCGGTTCCCAGGGGCTACGTGCAGCCGGCAAAGGCGACCGACGCCGACGTGCTGCCGTTGGGCAATACCGAAACGTCGCCCGTGGTCTGCTCTTGCGGGCTGCACGTCGCCGCCTGCACGTCCATTTGGTAAATCGCAGGCGACGTCGTATTGGAAGAGATCAGCGGGCTGGGGGTGCCCGAAAAGCGGCCGAAGCTGGCATTTAATGCCGGCAAGCTGAACAGATTGACGCTGCAATTGCCGCCCATGACGCAGCTCGCGCCCGGTGCTGTGAGCGCGAGCATCGTCGCCGCGGGCTCCTGCGGAATCGGAATCGTCGCGATGAACGTCTGCGTCCCGATCGCGATGCGCTCTTGCGCGGCGATGCGCAGCGCGGCGGCGGCGGGGCCGGTCGAGGTTGTCAATTGCACGGTCCCGGGATTGGCATTGATGCCCACGCCGGGAAAGACCGAGAGATTGCCGATCTGCGCGCCGCTGGTCACGCCGGTCAGGAAGGTCGGGGCGTATTGGCCGCCGGCGGCCGTGCTGGCGATGGCGGCGAGATCGTAGGTGCCGGTGGGCACGGCGCAAAAGAGAAACGCGCCGGTGGCGTTGTTGGCGGCGCTTTCCAACACCACGCGGTCCGCGCCGCCGGCGCTGGGCTGCTCGAGCGCGACGATTTGGCGGCCGCCAATCGCCGCATGACTGACGCCGTCAACCAGCGTGCCGGAGACCTGGGAATTCTGCGGCAAGGCGCCGCCGGTCACCGCCGCATTGAGCAGAATTTGGCCATTGACCGCCAATACCGAGGCGCAGGCGTCGAAGGCGATATTGATCTGCGAACTCTGCCCGCTCGAAACCGTGAACGGCCCTCCCAGCAACGTCGCTGCGGCGATGGGCAGGCCGCTGGTGGTCGCGGCGCCCGCCACAATCGGCTGGACGCTGCCGTTCGACGCCAGCTGCACGCAGTTGGCGGCGGCGCCGCAATGATTGTTAGCGATCGCGCCGGCCTGGCTATCGGCGGCGAGAAACACGCGCAGTTGGGCATATTGGGCGGCGGCGACCGACGTATTGGTGGCGAGGGTTGGCAGTTGGCATTGGCTCGGGGGAGCGAGCAGATCCACCTGCGCCGGAGCGGTCTTGAGCTGCGGCGTCAAATCCACGAAGCTGCTGTCGCCGGCGCCGGCCGAGGCGTTGGGGCTGGCCTCGACCGCGGCAATGCTGATCCAGATATGCGTGTACGGGCCATTCGGCGCCAGGCACGTGCTCGGGTCGCTGAGCGTCACCGTTACCGTGCCGTTGCTGGGCGTCCCGCCGCTGGGTCCGGTGCCGAAGATTCCGCTCACGCTGCCGCAGCCGGCCCAGGCGCAGATGCCGGCCAGTAAGAGCAGTGCCGGCCACGACCGCCATCGAACTCTCATCGCAAGCCCCGCAAGTTGGAATATACCAGGCCGGCCAACTGGCCGAAGGTGCCGGAAGGTCCGATCTCGGGGTCGGAGGTAAGGGACCGGGGCGCAGCCGAGGCCCGGCTGCGGCTGATAGATGGCTCACCGGCAAACGCGGCTAGAGCCGCACCCTAGCTTGGTACCCCGGCCCCGATTTGTCTGTCTGGCGACCCTCCGGCCGCCTTGTGGGTCACGCCGAGTTCCGCGAAGAAGGAACATCCTCGATGCAGCGGCACACCGAAATTCTCCGCTATCGTTTCGCCGATATCGGCCAGGCTCGCACGCGTTCCCAAGTTCGTCCCGGCGCATGCCGGCGTGAACGCCAGCAAGGGGACATATTCGCGCGAATGATCGGTCGAGGGCGTGGTCGGATCGCAGCCGTGATCGGCGGTCAAGATCAGCAGGTCGCTCGGGCCAAGCGCGGGCAGCAAGCGCCCCAGGTCGGCATCGAAAGCTTCCAATGCGTGCGCGTAGCCCTCGACGTCGTTACGGTGGCCATACAGCATGTCGAAATCGACGAGGTTGACGAACACCAGCCCGCCGTGCCAGCGAGCGAGCGCCGCCTGGGTCTTGGCCATCCCGTCGGCGTTCGAATCCATGGGCAGATGCTCCCGGATGCCGCGCCCGAGAAAGATGTCGTAAATTTTGCCGACGGCATGGACCGGAATGTCGCGTTCGGCGAGGCGGTCTAGCAGCATGCCCGGCGGCGGTTCGACGGCGAAATCGTGGCGATTGCGCGTGCGCTGAAAGTTTTGCGGCGCGGTGCCGGCAAACGGCCGGGCGATCACACGGCCTACCTCGTGCGGGCCGCGCAGCAGGTCGCGAGCGATGGCGCAGATCCGATACAGTTCGGCGGGAGAAATCACCTCTTCATGCGCCGCCACCTGAAAGACGCTGTCCGCCGAGGTGTAGACGATCGGCTTACCCGTGCGCAGATGCTCCGCTCCGAGCTGCTTGATGATTTCGGTGCCGCTGGCGGCGACGTTGCCGAGCGTGCCGCGCCCGATGCGCGCCTCGAACTCGGCGATCAACTCGGCGGGAAAACCGCGCGGATAGGTGGGGAAGCCGTGTTCCAAGATGATGCCCGCCATTTCCCAGTGGCCGGCGGTCGTATCTTTGCCTTCGGAGAGAATGGCGCAGCGGCCGAAGCTGGCGGCGGGTGTTGGAGCCGGCGGCAAGCCGGGCAACGGCTTCAAATTTCCCAAACCAAGCGCCGCCAGATGCGGTAAATGCATCGGCCGGCGCCGCTGGATGTTGCCCAGCGTATCGCTGCCCTCGTCGCCATACCGGACAGCATCGGGCAGCGCGCCCACGCCCACGCTATCTAGTACGATCAGGAGGATCCGCTCGAAGGCGGCCATGAGCCTACGCTACCATTCGAGGGTTCTGCGCCGCCGCCGGGTTGCGAGCGGGATCGGCGCGTGCGCCGGCCGGCGCCCAAGCACGCTACGCCCGCAGCCAAGCACGCGACCGGCCACGGCCAAAAGAGCCTCGCCCGCAGCGCCACCCCGGCGTCATCGTAGGCCGGCATATGCGGGAACAGCAGCAGGCCGGCGCCCAGGGCCAGCAAGACCAGTCCCAGCCAACTCCACAGGAACCGCGGACCGTGCGCCGGAGTTCGATCGATGGGCGCCAAGGAAGCGAATTTGGTGGACGTGAGGGGGATCGAACCCCTGACCTCCGCGTTGCGAACGCGGCGCTCTCCCAGCTGAGCTACACGCCCCGGGTAATCGTTACAAGTTTAGCAAAGCGCAATCGCCGCGCTACAACGCGCCCTCGATGCCCGTAGACGAAAAGGGCACGGCGGTCTGGCGCCCGTCGTCGGGCCGCCGGAGGCGCGCGCCGCTCGGCCTCGCCTCGCGCCCCCCACCGCGTTGCCGGCATCGGCCAACCGACATCGCCTATCTGCTATCCGTTCTCCGCCCCTTGGGAGGTGGCTCGCTATGGGCGTGCTCCGGGCCGCGGCCGCCGGGGCGTCCAGTTCGCGGCGCAAGCGACTCGCGCTACAATGCCGCGATCATGAGGCTTCGCTTCGCCTGGCCGCTGCTCGCCGCATTGGCGCTGGCCGGCGCCGCACACGCGCAACAACTCGATCTCGCCGGCTTGCCGGGGCTCTACGCCAAGCAAGACGTGATGATCCCGATGCGCGACGGTGTGCGCCTGCACACCGAAATCTACACGCCCAGAGCCGCCGCTGGGCCTTGGCCCTTTTTGCTGACGCGCACGCCCTACGGGTTGAATGACGATGCGCAGGGCTTCACGCGCCTATTCGCGCTTTACCCCTACATGGTCCGAGACGGCTACATCTTCGTCTTTCAGGACATTCGCGGCCGCTACGGCTCGGAAGGCAAATTCGTCATGAACCGCGCTCCCCGGCCCTGTTTCCGGGCCGGTCGCTGCACGGCAGCCGACCGCAGCGATCCCAGCCAGATTGACGAAAGCACCGACACCTACGACACGATCGCCTGGCTCTTGGCCCACGTGCCCCACAACAACGGACGCGCCGGCGAGCTGGGGATCTCCTACGGCGGCTGGCTGACGACTATGGCCATGCTCGATCCGCACCCCGCGCTGAAGGCGGTGAGCGAGCAAGCTTCGCCGGCGGATCAGTTCCTGGGCGACGACTTCCATCACAATGGCGCCTTCCGCCTCAGCTACGGATTCGAATATGCGGCGCTGATGGAAACCGGCAAGACAAACTTTTCCTTCCGCTTCGATCGTTATGACACCTACGAATGGTATTTGCGCCTGGGGCCGCTCGCGAACGCCAACCGGCTCTACCTCCACGGCGAGCTGCCGACCTGGAACGACTTTCTCGACCACCCGAACTACGACGCCTTTTGGCGGCAACTCGCGTTCGCACCTTACCTGACCCACGTCACCGTGCCGATCCTGAACGTCGCCGGCTGGTATGATCAGGAGGACTTCTACGGTCCGCTCGAGATCTATGAGACGCTGGCGCGCCACGATCCGCGCCACTTCGACTACTTGGTGGTCGGGCCTTGGAACCATGGCGGCTGGGCACATGGCCCGGGCGATCACCTCGGACCGGTCCAGTTCGGCAGCGCCACGGGCGAGTATTTTCGGCAAAATGTCCAATCGCAATGGTTCGGCTATTGGCTGAAAAATCGAGGCGTGCTGAATCTGCCGCCCGCGCTGACCTTCGAGACGGGCGCGAATCGCTGGCGCCGGTTTGCCGCCTGGCCGCCTCGCGCCGGCATTGAGAATCGCAAGCTCTATTTGCACTGCGGCGGCCGGCTCGACTTCACGCGGCCCAGTGGAACGGAGCGCTGCCCGGCTCAGGAACAAGAGGCATTCACGAAATATCTTTCCGATCCCGCCAATCCGGTGCCGTACCGCCCGCGGCCCGTGCGTCCGACCTATCCCGGGCCCGAGTGGCCGACCTGGCTCGTGCAGGACCAGCGCTTCGTGGATCACCGTCCCGACGTGGCCACGTTCCTCACCGCGCCGCTTGATCGCGATGTTGCCGTAACCGGCGACATCGTCGCCCACCTCGTGGCCGCGACCAGCGGCAGCGACAGCGACTGGATCGTGAAGCTCATTGATGTCTACCCGCAGAGCTACGCACCGCAGCCGGCGATGAGCGGCTACCAGCTCATCATCGCCGACGAAGTCTTTCGCGGGCGCTTCCGGCGCTCCTTCGAGCATCCCGAACCGATCGCGCCTGACCGGCCCATCCGCTACACGATCGATCTGCACACGAACGCCCATGATTTCTTGAAGGGACATTCGATCATGGTGCAGATCCAAAGCACGTGGTTTCCTCTGATCGACCGCAACCCGCAGAAGTTCGTGCCCAACATCTACAAGGCCGCCGCCGACGACTATCAAGCGGCGTGGCAGAAGATTTATCACGCGCCGGAGCAGGCCTCCTATATCGAGCTGCCGGTACATGTGTCCGAGAGCGAACAGTAGGATCGCGAAAGCGAACACTTCTATTCCCGACGGCTCGTTTAAATCCTGGCTCGACAAGCGACGGCGATTGGTCCCCGCCGTGCAGGACCGAGTCTGTCAATCGCCGGGTGCCGGAATTCGCGGGCTGGCGTTCCTCTCACGCACACCACCACGCTGGTTTGCGGCCGGCGCCCCGATTGGCAACCGATCTTGCCCATGGGTCTGCGCCACGCCATTCGTTCGCTGCGCCAAACCCCGGGTTCACGCTGGCGGCGGTCGTTGCCTTGGCTCTCGGCATCGGCGTGAACACCGCGATCTTCAGCGTCGCCGATGGCTTAGTGCTCAAGCCGACTGCGGTGCCCAATGCGGATGCTGGCGAATTGTGGGGTGCGGCTGATACTCGGGCACATGCCCGCGGAAGTAGCGCAATAAGTCGCCGGCTGGTCTCCCGCGCCGTGTTCCACCTTGGCCGTCGCCGCTGGCCTGCTGGCTGGGATCGCGCCGGCCCTCGTCGCCTCGCGTCCAAACCCCAACCTCGAGATCACAAGGCCGGCGGACGCGCCTAACTGACCATTTCCGGCTCGCCGAAATCGAGGGGTTCGCTCTGGGGTGTGCTCGCCATCTTGCCGGCGATGAGCGAAGCAGCGCGTTCGAGCAGCGCCTGGTCGTGTTCATTGAAGGCGTCGGGAATGTCGCTGTCGATATCGATTTCGCCGAGCACTTCCGTGCCGCGCAGGATCGGCACCACGATCTCCGACCGGGTCTCGAGGCTGCACGCCAGATAGCGCTCATCTGCATTCACATCGGGAACGATGATGGCCTGCTTGGTGCGCGCCGCCGCTCCGCAAACGCCTTGCCCGACCGGAATGCGCGTGTGCTCGGTGGGCTTGCCGGCGAAAGGCCCCAAATGCAGCTCGCCGCCGCGCAGCAAGTAAATGCCGACCCAGTGATAATGCGGCACGCGCGCCTTGAAGAGCCCCACCAAATGGCGCATGAGGCTGGCGGCGTCGCGGCCTTCGGCGATGCGTTCAAGATCGGCCGAGAGCGCCTCGACACGATCAAGATCCATGGCCAGCGCCACGCGCGACGGACCGATCGGTGATGCCATGTGCCTATGCTAGCATCGCTCGTCGCCGCGGCGATTCCGTGCCGTCCTCATCCTCTCGGAGGAAATTCGAGATCGGCACCAGCTCGTGCGCCAGCTCGCCGTGCAAGGCCCAATCCAGGCCTTGCTCTTCGTGCTCGGGGCTGACGCGCAGGCCGACGAGCCGATCCACCAGCCAGAGCAGCGCCAACGACCCGATCGCGGCTAGCGCCCAGGCGATACCGACGCCCGCGGCTTGGTTGAGCACCTGCCGCCAGCGGCCGTCCACGGCGCCGACGGCGTGCCCCGCGCCCAAGATCGGGTTGACCGCGGCGGTGGCGAAAACGCCGGTGAGCAGCGCCCCCACCGTGCCGCCGGCGCCATGCACCCCGAACGCGTCGAGGGAGTCGTCGTAGCCGAAGCGTTCCTTGACCTTGACCACCATCCAACGGCAAATGATGCCGGCGACCGCGCCGATGCCCAGCGCCGCCATCGGCGTGACGAAGCCGCATGCGGGAGTGATCGCGACCAAGCCGGCCACCGCACCCGAGATCGCTCCCACCACCGTCGGCCGCCCTTCGGCGGCCCAATCGGCCAGCGTCCAGCTCATGACCCCGGCGGCGGCGCCCAGTTGCGTCGTCAAGAACGCGCTCGAGGCGAGCGCGCCGGCTGAAAGCGCGCTGCCGGCGTTGAATCCGAACCAGCCCACCCACAGCAGGCAAGCGCCCGTGACGGAGAGCACCATGTTGTGCGCCGGCATCGGCTCATCCGGATAGCCCAGCCGTTTCCCCAAGTACAGCGCGCAAACCAGGGCGGAGACGCCGCTGGTGACATGCACCACCGTGCCGCCGGCAAAATCGAGCGTTGGCCAGCGGCCGCCGAGCGCATTCAGCCAGCCGCCCACGCCCCAGACCATGTGCGCCATCGGCGCATAGACAAGCAGCGACCACGCCCCGAGGAAAATCATCATCGCGCTGAACTTCATGCGTTCGGCGAACGCGCCGGTGATTAACGCCGGCGTGATGATGGCGAACATCAACTGGAACAGCACGAACGTGGTTTGCGGAATCGTCGCCGCGTAAGCCGGGTTCGGCGCCGCGCCCACGCCGCGCAGCCCGAGGAAGCGCAGGCCGCCGAGAAACGGGGATCCAGGACTGAAACACAGGCTGTAGCCGGCCACCGCCCAGAGCACGCTGATGAACGCCATCAGGCTGAAGCTCTGCATCAGCGTCGCGAGCACGTTCTTGCGCCGCACCAAGCCGCCATAGAACAACGCCAGCCCCGGGCCGGTCATCAGCAGCACGAGCGCCGCGCAGATGAGCACCCACGCGTTATCCGCCGCTGAGATCATTGCCGTGCCTCGCGCTCGGAATCGGCGCCGCGCCGCCGCCCGCTACCGCTCTCGCCCCGCCTGTCCACTTGCCGCATCGCCAACCGCATGAGGCTCCTTTCCGGACCCACTCCCCACAGGGTTGGCGGCGCCAGGTCCAAGCGCATGGAGAAAACCTGGAGCCGCCAACGAAGTGAGCACAGTCTGGCGCAAGGGATGGCAGCAACGCCAATCGGAAGTTTTTATTGCCCTCATCGGCGCGGCTGCTTGACAGGATGCGACGCGTATCCGACAGTGAGCGCATGCTTTCCGAGGCAGAAGCCCGCGAACGAATCCTCGAGATCGGCGAACTCTTGCATCGCCGCGAGTACGTGGCGGCAAGCGACGGCAATATCTCCGTGCGTCTGCCCGACGGGCGCATCCTGGCGACGCCGACGTCGATGAGCAAGGGCTACATGCGCGCCGATGACCTGGTGATCACCGATGGCGACGGGCGCAAGCTCGCGGGCACGCGCAATGCTTCGAGCGAACTGGCGATGCATCTGCTCATCTACCGCCTGCGGCCGGAGGTCAATGGCGTCGTCCACGCCCATCCGCCCGTGGCCACCGGCTACGCCGCCGCCGGCCTGCCGCTCAATCAAGCGCTGATCTCGGAAGTCGTCCTGGCGCTCGGCTGCATTCCCTTGGCCAGCTATGGCACGCCCGGAACGCCGGAGCTGAGCGACGCCTTGCGCCCGCTGATCCCCAGCTTCGACGCTCTGCTCATGGCCAATCATGGCGTCGTAACCTACGCGGAAGAGGTGATGCGAGCCTATTTCAAGATGGAAACGGTCGAGCATTTCGCCCGCATCTCGCTCGTTGCGCATCTGCTCGGCAAGCAGGTGCTGCTGGGCAGCCGCGAAGTGGAAAAACTCATGGACGCGCGCCGCAAATACGAAGGCATCACCACCGCCGCCGAGCCCATGCCCGGCTGCCCCATCACCAGCGATGCGCCCGCCGCCGGCGGCGACCGCTTCTGGGTTTCGCGCGAAGAATTGACCCGTCTGGTGGAAGAAGCCGTGCGCGGCGGCAAACGCCGCTGGTAGCTGCCGTCGCGCGGTCCGCGCATGCGACCGCACCGTAGAATGGGCGCAGGAGTCGTGGGGAGCCTTAGCAGCCAGCACGCGCCCAATCGGCCAATCCCGCAGTCCGCATCGCGCGCTGCCGCGCCGGGTGGATGGCGAGGATGGCTCGAGATCGCCGCCGTTTACGGCTCGATCGAAGGGGCGTTATGGTCCGGCGGCGCGGCCCGAGCCACTTGGTCCTGGACCGCCGTCGGGCTGATCGTGACCTTTCTTCTCGTGAGACGCCCGGGCTGGCGTCCGCTCGGAGTCGTCGGCCTCGGACCCAAGCGCGCATGGTGGATTCCACCCGCCGCGCTCGCGCTCGCCGTCGCGCTTCTTTGGATCGCCCACCTTGCCGGCACCTTGCACGGCCTCTACGGCACCACGAACGTCTATTTCCACTCGTTCGGTTACGCCGCCTGGACCGTCATTCAGGAGTTCATCGCCCAATCTTTTTTCTTTTTACACTTCGAGCGGCTCATCGGCAGCCGTCGCGCTGTGTTGGCGAATGGCATCCTTTTCGCCGCCGCCCATTGGCCGAATTTGGTGCTCGTACCGGTCACGCTGGCTGGCGGCTGGATTCTGACCGAGCTGTTTCGCCGTTATCGCACGATCTACGTGCTCGCTATCGCGCATTGTTTGGTGGCTCTCAGCATCGCTGTGGCGGTGCCCAATCGCTTACAGCGCCACATGCGGGTCGGCATCGGCTATGTCGAATACGGCAGGCCGGGGCCGCGGCGATGAGGATCGCGCCGCAAACCGAGGCGCGCTCGGCCGAGCGGCACGGCGAGCTGGCTCTCGCCGCCGGCCTATATGCCGCGCTGATAGTTGCGATCTGGCTGGTAGCACGCGACATGGGCGTCGCCAGGCGGCTCGAGGGACACCTGCTCGCCGCCCTAGTGACCTTCGCCGCCCTGTTCTTGCCCTACTGGGCCTTCGGCTGGGGAGCGGCCGCGCCGCTGCGCCGACGCCTGACCGTGCCGGCCGCCCGCATGCTGGCGCCGGGTTTGCTGGCCGTGCCCTATCTCGGCTTTACCGTGGCGGCGCATGCGTTCGCGTTTCCCTATTTCGCGCTCGCCGCTGCCTATCCCATTGGCCTGGCCGTCCTCTTTGAAGCCACGCGGCACAAGCATGGCGCCCGCCTCGGCTGGCCGGATGCCATCGCGCTCCCGGCCCTAGGCGTGCCGATCATGCTCAATTGGCTCGGCGGTATGTTCCCCTTCCCGGGACTGGGCACGAATTTCGTCAAGCTCCTGCTGATCGATGCCGCGCTCTACGCCTATCTGGTCGTCCGCGACTTGCCGCATGTCGGCTTCGACGTTCGCCTGCGCGCGCGCGACTGGCTGATTGGCTTGCGCGAATGCGCCTGGTTCACGCCCGTGGCCATCGGCTTGGGCTTGGCGCTCGGTTTTATCCGCTTTCATCCCGCCCGCGCGCATCTCGGCCTCGCCTTGGGCGGCTGGCTGGCGACGTTCCTATTCGTGGCCGTCCCGGAAGAGACGTTTTTTCGCGGCTTCCTGCAAAACCTCTTCGAGACGCGCTGCCATCGGAATTGGGCGTTGCTCGCCGCCGCCGTGCTCTTCGGCGCGTCGCATTTTCATCATCCGCCGGTGCCTAATTGGCGCTACATGATTTTGGCTGCGCTGGCGGGTATCTTTTACGGCCGAGCCTGGCGCGACCGTCATCGCATCGGCTGCTCAGCCATCACCCACGCTACCGTGGACACGATCTGGGGCCTCTGGTTCCACCTATGACGCTCTGCGCCTGCGCTCGCCGGATCTAGCTTCCTTGACAGAACGCGAAATCCCGGGCGATAGTGAGCCGGCCATGTTCTGCTCAACGTGCGGCGCACCTATGACGCCAGACGCCGCTTACTGTCCGCGCTGCGGCCGGCCCGCGCCGTCGCCGATGATTGCGCCGCCGGCCGGCCAGCCGTTGGCGCCGCCCCTCGCGCCGTCGCGAACCAGCGGTCTGGCGATTGCCAGCCTCGTGCTCGGCATGCTCTGGTTTTGGTGGATCGGCAGCCTCCTCGCGGTAATCTTCGGCCACTCCGCTTTGAACGAAATTGGGCGTTCGCAGGGGCGAATCGGCGGTCGCGGCCTGGCTATTGCCGGCTTGGTGCTCGGATACATAGGTCTGGCGACCATCTTTTTCGGTCTGATTTTCGGCTTTTTCGCGGCGATGGTGCCCCGTTATTGACAGAAATTGGCGCTCAAACGGCCCGAACGCCATAAATTGGCATTTCTCGGTCCCCCTCCGAATGCCGCAAGACCCCTAGGCAAACTCCCGCGCTAAGGAAGCAAATGACTGAGAAGACGACAGTTAAAGGCGGAGGGAAGCAGGCGGAATTAGACCCAAGGATTTTGGCAGGGGGGATGCTTTCTGTTCTGACAATTGGGAATCTCTGCCCGAGATTCTGACGCCCGAAGGGACGCCTCCGGGCCGGTCGTTGACAAAGAGGATCAGGGAACGGTCTGCAGGGACCCGTTCCCCGATCCTCAAATTTTTTGTCTGCCAGAATTGATCGAATGGCAGATCTCTCTCGCGATGATCTTTGGCGCCCGCGTGACGTGCAACGCCTAGCGCGCGAATTCGCCGATTTGGCGGCGGCCGAGCTGACGCGCTGCGCCGGCCCGGTGCGGCCGGCCGATTTCGTGGCGCGGACGCGGCGGCTGCTGCGGCATGGGGCGACACCCAACCGGCTGCCGGCGGCGGCGCGCGCGGTGGCCGAAGCGGGCCTGCACATCAATCATCCGCGCTACATGGCGCAGCAAGTGGCGGCGCCGATCCCCGCTGCCGCGCTGGTTGAGTCCCTGGTGGCGGCGCTGAACCAAAGCATCGCCGTCGTGCGCATGTCCCCCGCCGGCACGCTCGTGGACCGGGCGGTACTCGCGGAATTCAGACGGCGATTCGGCTACCCGGCGGCGGCCGAGGGTTCGCTGGTCCCGGGCGGCAGCTTTGCCAACCTCACGGCGCTGCTGGCGGCGCGCGCGGCCCTCGCGCCGCAAGCCTGGCAGCACGGCGGCGGGCGCATCGCGGTACTGGCCGGGGCGCAGACCCACTATTCGATCAGCCGCGCGGCGGGCATCCTTGGGCTGGGCACGGACGCGGTCTTCTCCATCCCCATGGACGGCGAATACCGCACCGACGCCGGGCGCGCGCACGAAGCCTTCGCTGCCGCGCGGCGCGCCGGCTACCGAAAGTTCGTCTTGATCGGCACCTGCGGCTCGACCTCCACGGGAAGCTGCGACGATTTGCGCGCCTTGGCCGCCGTCGCGCGGCGCGAGCGCGCCTGGCTTCACGTGGATGCCGCCCATGGCGGCGCCTTCGCCTTCAGCCGCCGGCTGCGCGCGAAACTGGACGGCATCGGGCGCGCCGATTCCCTGGCCTGCGACGCGCACAAGATGCTTTTCATGCCGCTGATGGCCGGTCTGGTGCTGGTGCGCCGCGGCGCTTTCCTGCGCCGCGCCTTCAGCCAGCACGCTCCCTATCTGTTCCGCGGCAGCGCCGCGGCGCCGGCGCCGAACGTCGGCGAATTCACGATCGCCTGCTCGCAGCGTTTCGACGCCCTGAAAATCTGGCTCGTTGAGCAAGCCTACGGCGGCGCGTTCTTGGGATCGCTGATCGAAGGCGTCTGCGATGCCGCTCTCGCCGCCTACGAGCACTGCCGGCGCTCGTCCATTCTCGAGCCGGCGCATCGGCCCGAGTGCAACATCTTTTGTTTCCGTTTGCGCCATCCGCCGCGGTCGGCCGCGGCTGCCGACCGCCTCCATGCCGCGCTGGAGGATGCGGTCAATGCCAGCGGCGAGGCGTATATCAGCTCCACCGTGCTCGCCGGCCGCCGCGTGCTGCGCATCGTGGTGATGAACCCGCGCACGACGCCGCGCGACACGCAGGCGGTCATGAAACTCGTCGAGCGCCTGGCGGTGGGGCGGCGGCGCCGCTAACCGCCGGGCCGCGCTGTCGTTATCCTACTAGCATGACCGCGCGCGAACGCTTCTTGCGCGCCTGCCGCAAGCAGGCGGTGGACCGGCCGCCGATATGGTTCATGCGCCAGGCGGGGCGCTACATGCCCGAATATCGCGCCTTGCGGCGGGAATATTCGATCCTCGAAATCTGCAAGCGCCCGGATTTGGCGGCGCAAGTGACCGCAACCGCGGTCGAGCGCCTCAACGTGGATGCGGCGATCATCTTCGCCGACTTGCTGCTCCCCGCCGAGCCGCTGGGCCTGGAATTGCGCTACGCCGCCGGCGAAGGACCGATCGTGACGCCGCCCGTGCGCGACCGCGAGGCGGTCGCCAAGCTCGATGGCGAACTCCGCGGCCGCCTTGGCTACGTCGCCGAGGCGATCCGGCGGGCCCAATCCGCGCTCGGTTCGGAGATGCCAATCATCGGCTTCGCCGGCGCGCCATTCACCCTCGCGAGCTATTTGATCGAAGGCGGCGCCAGCCGCGATTTTCGCCACACCAAGGCGATGCTGCACGGCGATCCGGTCGCTTGGAGCCATTTGATGGAAAAGCTCAGCCCGATGATCGTCGAGTACTTGAGCGAGCAGGTGCAGGCGGGCGCCGCCGCCATTCAGCTCTTCGATAGCTGGGCCGGCGCTTTGAGCGAAGCCGACTACCGCCGTTTCGCGCTGCCCTTCAATCAGCTGATTGTTGGCGCGGTGCAAGACTTGGGTGTGCCGGTCATCTATTTTTCGACCGGCACGGGCGGCTATCTCGAATCCGTCGCCGCCACCGGCGCCGCCGTGATCGGGCTCGATTGGCGGGTCTCGCTCGGCGCCGCCTGGCGGCGCCTGGATTATCAGCCGGCGGTGCAGGGCAATCTCGATCCCGCGCTGCTGCTGGCGCCGCTCGCCGAGCTGCGCTCGGCCGCGCGCTTGATCTTGAACGAGGCCGGGGACAGGCCCGGCCACATCTTCAATTTGGGCCATGGCATCTGGCCGGAGACGCCGGTCGAGAACGTGCAAGCCTTGGTGGCCATGATTCGCAATGGGGCGGCGCAGCCGCAAGCGGAGGCGGGCGCAGCGACCCAACCGGCTTCTGCGGCGCCGCGCGCCCGCCAACGCCGTGTCCGCAAATAGCATTGTCGTTATCGGCGCCGGCATCAGCGGGCTGAGCGCGGCGCACGCGCTGTTGGCGCGCGGCGCGCGCGACGTGACGGTCCTCGATGCCGCCGCGCGCCCCGGTGGCGTCATCGCCACGCGCCGCGAAGGCGGCTTCGTCTTCGAATTGGGGCCGGACTCGTTTCTGACCGCCAAATCCGCCGCACTCTCGCTATGCCGGGAACTCGGCCTCGGCGACCGCTTCGTCGGCTCGAACGACGGCGCGCGCAAGACCTGGATCTGGAGGCACGGGCGATTGATGGCGCTGCCTGCGGGTTGGCAGATGCTCGGACCCGCTCGGATGGCGCCAGTGCTGGCCACGCCGCTGTTGTCCCCGCGCGCCAAGCTGCGCTTGCTGCGCGAGTGGTGGGCGCGGCCCGAGCCGTTCCTGGTGGACGAGGCGGTGGCGCGCCTGCTGCAGCGCCGCTTCGGCGCGGAAACCGTCGCCGCCATCGCCGCGCCGCTGCTCGCCGGCGTCTATGGCGGCGACGCTGAGGAGCTGAGCGCTGCCGCGGTCACGCCGCGGCTGCTGGAGTTGGCCCGCCGGGGCAGCATCAGCCGCGCGCTCTGGCGCGCGCGCCGGCGCGCGCCGCAGTCCGCCCCCGCGCCGCTCTTCACGACGCTGCGCGACGGGTTGGATGAATTGCCGGCCGCGCTGGCGGCGCGGATCGGCGCCCAGCGCCTGCGCCTCCATTGCCGCGTGCTCAAGCTCGAAATGCGCGCGGGCGAAGTCCACATCCAATGCGACGGCGGCGCCAGCTTCACCGCCGGCGCCGTGATCTTGGCCTTGCCGGCCGCGGCCGCCGCGCCCCTGGTCGAGGCGCTCGATGGCGAGTTGGCCCGCGAACTGGCCGCGATCACGTATTCTTCATCGCTGACCGTGAATTTGGCGTTCGACCATGAGCCGCCGCTCCCCCCCGGTACCGGCGCTCTCGTTGCCAGCGGCGAGGGTCTGCGCCTGCTTGCCTGCACCTTCATGCATCGCAAGTTTCCTCATCGCGCGCCGCCCGGCGCCGCTCTCCTGCGTGTCTTCTACGGAGGACGGCGCGACGGCGACGCTTGGGCGATGCCCGACCCAGCGGCCATCGCCCTGGCGCAAAGCGAATTGCGGCGCATGTTCGGCATTCGCGTCGAACCCACGGCGGCGTGCGTGGCGCGCTGGGCGGGGGCGATGGCGCAACCGGCGGTCGGGCATCTGGCGCAGCTCGAGCGCATCGAGGCGGCGCTGGCGCGGCATCCGAATTTGGCGCTCGCCGGCAACGCGTTCGCCGGCATCGGCATCGCCGACTGCATTGCCGCCGGCCGCCGCGCAGCCGAGCGCATCCTCGGTGACCAGCCCTCATGAGCGAAGCGAGTCCCCTCTTGCTGGTCGCGGCGGCGGCCCCGCCCCAAGCGGGCGACGACGCGGCTCTGTACGCCGGGGACTTGGCGACGGCCTTGGCCGCGAACCTGCTCACGCTTTCGCCCAGCGGCGTCCCGCCTTCGGTGCGCGGAGCGCGGGTCGTCGCGCGCCGGCCCGGCGAGAGCGCGCGGCAGGCGTGGTTTCGCGCCCTCGACGAAGTGCAGCCCCGGCTGGTATTCGTCCTGGGCATGGGCGAGTTGCCGCCCGATGCCTTGCTCGAATTGCGCGAGCGCGAGATCCGCTACGCGCTGTTCATGCTCGATTACCAGCAAATTTGCCCGACCCGCCGGCTCTGGCATCGCAGCCAGCAAGTCTGCGGCGGCCCGGGGCCGGGCGGCGTCAAGTGCGGATGGTGCGTCAGCGCCGGCCGCAGCTTGTTCGAAGTGCCCGCGCACATCTTCGCCTTGCGCCATTACCCGCATTATTGGGAAACCGCCATGGCCGGCGCGGAAGCCCTCGTGGTCGCCAGTCGCTCCTTGCGCGACGCCTGGATCGCCCACCAGGCCCCGCCCGAACGCCTGATCGTCGTGCCGCCCATCGTCCCCCGCGCGGAACCCCCGCCCCCGAGCGCCGCACCCCGCTCGCGCTCGCTCGTCTATGCCGGCGGCTGGGACGAAGCCGCGGGCGCAAAGCTGCTCGCCGAGGCGCTCGACGCCATCGGCGAGCCGGTCACGATTCACGCCGTAGGCGCTCTCGAGTCCGCGGCACAGGCGGAGCTGCGCGCCGCGATTCCCGAGCGGCACCCCATTCAATTTGCCGGGGAACTCGACCCGCCCGCGCTCGACCGCCTCCTGGCTGCCGCCGGCGGCGCGGTGATGCCGGTGCGCTGGCAGCAAACCTACGGACGCATGCTGGATCTTGCCGCCTGGCAAGGCGCTCCCCCCATCGCCACCGCCATCGGCGGCATTCCCGAGCGGATCATCCATGGCCTCAACGGCTATCTCTCCGAGCCGGAAGACGCCGGCTCGTTGGCCGAAGCGATCGAGAACGCCTTGGGCAATTCCCGCCACGAGCGCGGCTGGGATGCCGCGGCGGCGCGGCGGCAAGTTCAAACCCACGCTGCCGCTGGCTTGGCCAAGCTGCGGCGCCTGAGCGAGCTCCTGCTCGCTGATGAGCCCCATGCCGCCGCGCGCGTGGAGTTCGACCAGCCGCTCGCCGCCGCCGCCGAAGCACTGAATCTGGAGGCCGAGGCGGCCTACGGCCATTTGCGTTCCTCGCTCGAAAGCCGCGCCGAAACCGAAGATCCCGTCGAGTTGGCCTTCGATCAGATCGCCGCCGCTGCCACGCGCGGCCGTCGCGTGCATCTCAATCATGCCCTTGCTTGCTACCATGCCGCCGGCACGCGTTCGGTGTTGTGCCTGGCCGGCGGCACCGGCGATGCCGCGCTTTGGTTTTCCGCCTGGGGCTTGGACGCCCGCAACCACGAAAGCGTGGCGGAGCTGGCCGCCATCGCGCAACGCCTCGGCGCGCGGCCTGCGGGCGGCGGCTTCGAGCCCGAGGCCTTTTTTCTCGATCGCCGCGCCTCGACTGATCTCGGCGAGCTGCGCCGGCGCTTCCCCGGGGCGGCCGCGGTCATCGCCGAAACCCCCGACGGCATTCAGGTGCTCTAGCGGCGCGCGATGCGCCTCTCGCCGGCGCGGCGCCGCATGCGCGGTACGATGATCGAATCGTGCCTACTCAGACGGAAACCGAACTCGCGCAAGTCCAGGACCTCGAAGGTCGCGTCTTGCTTGCCACCTATGCGCGCGTGCCGTTGCTCCTCGAGCGCGGCCGCGGCCCGTATGTCTTCGATGCCGCCGGCAAGCGCTATCTCGACTTCATCACCGGCATCGGCGTCAACGCCCTCGGCTACTCGCATCCGCGCATCGTCAAAGCGATCCGCCAGCAAAGCGCGAAGCTGATTCACGCCAGCAATCTTTACTACAACGCCTTCCAGGGCCGCCTGGCGGAGCGGCTGGCGCGGCTGGCCGGCATGGAACGCGCTTTCTTCACGAACAGCGGCACGGAGGCGCTCGAAGGCGCGCTCAAGATCGCGCGGCTGCACGGGCGCGCGCAAAACGAACAGAAAACCGAGATCGTCGCCCTCGATAATTCCTTTCATGGCCGCACCTTCGGCGCGCTCTCGGTCACCGGGCAGGCCAAATACCGCCTGCCCTTCGAGCCCGGCCTGCCGGGCGTGCATTTCGTCGCCGCCAACGATGTTGGCGCTTTGCGCGCAGCGGTAAACGAACACACCTGCGCCGTCTTGGTCGAGCCGGTGCAAGGCGAGGGTGGAATCGTGCCCCTGACCGCCGAGTTTCTGTCCGCCGCCGAGGCTGCCGCGCGGCAGCACGGAGCTCTGTTCATCTGCGATGAGATTCAATGTGGCTTGGGCCGCACGGGCAGGGCCTTTGCCTATCAATGGACCTCCGTCGTGCCCGACGTCGTCGTGACCGCCAAGCCGATCGCCTGCGGATTGCCGCTGGGCGCCATTCTGGCGCGCGGCGCTGCCGCCGCTGCCTTCACGCCTGGCCTGCATGGCACCACCTTCGGCGGCGGTCCGCTCGCCTGCCGCGTGGCGCTGGAGTTCCTCGACATCATGGATGACGAACACCTGTTCGAAAACATCGCCGCCCGCGGCCGGGAGCTGAAAGACGGCTTGGAGGCGCTCCAGCAGCGTCGTCGGCTGGGAGTGAAGGCCGTGCGTGGCCAAGGGTTGATGTGGGGCGTGGTCCTCGATCGGCCCGCGAAACCCGCCGTCGAGGCGGCCCGCGATCTAGGGCTGCTCGCCAACGCGACGCACGAGACCGTCATCCGTTTGCTGCCGCCTTATAACGTCGACGCCAAACACGTCGCGAAAGCCCTGCGCATCCTTTCTCGGGCCATCAAGGGCAACTGACGCCGGCATTCCACTTCGGGAGAATGGGCCGGCTCGCGAGGGCAACCTGGGGCAGCGCGGCGAATCTAACTAAACGAATTGCCTCTGTCGCTTCTGTGTGCATTGGAGGGGAGGGCCGGAAGGTCGCCCCTCTTTTTTTGTCGCTGTGCGGGAACGAGCACGCCGCGCCGCGCCAGCACCTTGACCCCACGCCGCTGGACGCGGACCTTGATCGCGTGATACCCAGGCGCGAGCAGCAACTTGCCATCACGCAGCGCGTGGCCGTGGGGAACCCTTGAGTCGAGTGTAAAAGAACAACTCAACAGGTAGTAGCCTTGCGCCAGCGATAGCGCCCGCCGCAGCAGGCCAACCAGGTCGTTGTTGCCTTCGAATACGAATCCACCCGTCGCATTTGCGACCGTGAACATCGCCAGCCGCGCATCGCCGGCGCGACTCTCCTGGAAAAGTTGGA
>JAJPKR010000029.1 GCA_021323595.1 Terriglobia bacterium
TGGTGACAGTCCATTCGATCCTCTTCCTTGAAGCCTTCGGTTTGGTCACCATCAGCTTCTCCGATCCGGGTCGAGTGGACAACCTATTGAAACTTCACAGCTAGCGGCCCCCCGCGAACCCGCGTCCGCCGCGTCCGGCCCGGCCGCATCCATTCGTCCCCCGCTCAGCCCAAGGCCTGGCCTTGGCGGCCCCTAAGCACTTATGCTATAAACAAAGTTTCGTGCGCCCCGGGTCCGGCGCACGTTTCAGATCTCAGACGGTCCCAAAAACAGACTTCCGCGAGCAGGCGCGCCCCGTTCTCGCCCATTCCTGCGGACCCGCGGGGTCCGGCGGCAAGAGGCCGGTGCGCCATGACGAATCGCCAAATTGAATCGAATGAGTCACTCTCCTCTGAAGCCAACGACGATGCTGCGGCAGCTCCGGCGCGCCGCCTGGGTGGTCGCGGCGCTCGGGCTGAGCGCCGTGGCGGCGGCCGCGCAATCCACTCCTCCCGAAACCGGCGGCGAAGCCACGCTCCGCGTTCCCGACCTCTCGCAGGTGAGCTTTTTCGGCGTGAATGGCCACAACTTGCTGCTGTGGGGCATTCTCTTCTGCATCTTCGGCCTGCTCTTCGGCCTCGGCATCTACACGCGCCTGCGCAATCTGCCCGTGCATCGCGCCATGCGCGAGGTCTCCGACTTGATCTATGAGACTTGCAAGACGTACCTGATCAATCAGGGCAAGTTCCTGCTGCTGCTCGAGGCCTTCATCGCCGTCATCATCGTCGTCTACTTCGGCGTGCTGCTGCACTTCGAGGCGCTGCGCGTGGTGATCATCCTGCTCTTCAGCGTGCTCGGGATTTGCGGCAGCTACGGCGTCGCCTGGTTCGGCATTCGCGTCAACACCTTCGCCAACTCGCGCACCGCCTTCGCCAGCCTGCGCGGCAAGGCGTTTCCGGTGTATCAGATTCCGCTCGACGCCGGCATGAGCATCGGCATGATGCTGATCAGCGTCGAGCTGCTGATGATGCTCGTGATTTTGCTGTTCGTGCCCGGCGAGTACGCCGGCCCCTGTTTCATCGGCTTTGCCATCGGCGAGTCGCTGGGCGCGGCAGCGCTGCGCATCGCCGGCGGCATCTTCACCAAGATCGCCGACATCGGCTCCGACCTGATGAAGATCGTCTTCCACATCAAGGAAGACGACGCCCGCAATCCCGGCGTCATCGCCGACTGCACCGGCGACAACGCCGGCGATTCCGTGGGCCCCAGCGCCGACGGCTTCGAGACCTATGGCGTCACCGGCGTGGCGCTGATCGCGTTCATTCTGCTGGGTGTGCGCCAGCCGGCGGTGCAAGTGCAATTGCTGGTCTGGATCTTCGTCATGCGTATCGTCATGCTGGTGTCGAGCGTGGTGGCCTTCTACGGCAATAACGCCATCGCCCGCGCCCGCTACGGGGCCGCCGAGCGCATGAACTTCGAGGCGCCGCTGACCTCGCTGGTCTGGATTACCTCGATCGTCTCCATCGCCCTCACCTTCGTCATCACCAAGCTCACCCTCCCCGTCGTGGCCGGCGACGCGTCGCTCTGGTGGAAGCTGTCGGTGATCGTCAGTTGCGGCACGCTCGCGGGCGCCGTCATCCCCGAGCTGGTCAAGGTCTTCACCTCCACCGAATCGCGCCATGTCAAGGAAGTGGTCGCGTCGGCGCAGCAGGGCGGCGCTTCGCTCGACATCCTCTCCGGCTTCGTGGCGGGCAACTTCTCCGCCTATTACCTGGGCGGTGTCATGGTGATCTTGATGGCGATCGGCTTCCTGGTCGCGCTCGGCGGCCTCGGCCAGATCATGATCGCCGCTCCCGTCTTCGCCTTCGGCTTGGTGGCCTTCGGCTTCCTCGCCATGGGGCCGGTGACGATCGCGGTCGATTCCTACGGCCCGGTCACCGACAACGCGCAGTCCATCTATGAGCTTTCGCTCATCGAGCACGTCCCCAACGTCCGCCAGGAGCTGAAGGCCGACTTCGGCGTGGACGCCCGCTTCGAGCAGGCCAAGGATCTGCTCGAGGCCAACGACGGCGCCGGCAATACCTTCAAGGCCACCGCCAAGCCGGTGCTGATCGGCACCGCCGTGGTCGGCGCCACGACCATGATCTTCTCGATCATCATGGCGCTCACCCGCGGCATCACCGTCAACGTGGACAAGCTCTCGCTCCTCCACGCCCCGTTCTTGCTGGGCCTGATCTCCGGCGGCGCCATGATCTATTGGTTCACCGGCGCTTCCACCCAGGCGGTCACGACCGGCGCCTATCGCGCCGTCGAGTTCATCAAGGCCAACATCCGCCTGGAAGGCGTCGAGAAGGCCTCGGTCGAAGACAGCAAGAAGGTCGTCGCCATCTGCACGCAATACGCGCAGAAGGGCATGCTGACCATCTTCATCGCCGTCTTCTTCGCCACCTTGGCGTTCGCCTTCATCGAGCCCTTCTTCTTCATCGGCTATCTCATCTCGATCGCCACGTTCGGCCTCTATCAAGCCATCTTCATGGCCAATGCCGGCGGCGCTTGGGACAACGCCAAAAAGATCGTCGAGGTCGAGCTCAAGCTCAAAGGCACCCCCCTGCACGATGCCACGGTCGTGGGCGACACGGTCGGCGATCCCTTCAAGGACACCTCCTCGGTGGCGCTCAACCCGGTCATCAAGTTCACCACGCTTTTAGGCCTGCTCGCGGTGGAGCTGGCCGTGCGCCTGTCGGCCGAATCGGGCGGCCTTGTGACGGGCATTTTTGCCGCGATCTTCTTCGCGCTGTCGTTCTTCTTCGTCTATCGCTCTTTCTACGGCATGCGCATCAAGACCAGCCAGGCCGCCGTCGAGGAAGAGCCCGCGCGCGCCGCCGCCAAGTAACCCGGCTCCCGGGGGAGCGAGCGCGCGTCGCTTGCTATCCCGTCAGCGCCCAGCCAACCATCGTCGCCGCCAGCACCGCGATCAGAACGCCCAGGCTCGCCGCGCTCAGCGCCTTGCCGTGTCCGAGCAGGGAATCGCGCGTCGGCCGGTGCGCGCACAGCAAGACTAGCGCGAAGGCGCTGGCGCCCCACGCCAGCGTCGCTGGCAGCCCGGGAAATCTGCCGATGAGCGACATGAACTGGCTCGGCGGCTGCCCCGCCGGCACCCACCAGGGAATCAGCGGCGTGACCGCCGCCGCAGCCACGAACGTCAGCACTTTTTTCGTGACCCAGCGCTTCACTTTGGCGCCGCGCCCGCGCAGCTTGGCGCGCCGCCACACGAAGTAGTCCCAGGCGAGCAGCCCCGCGATCAGCGGCGCCCAGCCGTACGCGGCGAGCTTCAGGTCCACCCACAGCCAGGCGCGGAACAGCACGGCGGCGCGCCGCGCGTGCTCCAGGCGCGGCAGCACGAACAACGCCGCCGCCGAATTGGCCGCGATCGCCGCCAGCAGCATCAAGAGGCTGATCAGTTGCAGCCATTGCCGCGTCGGGATGGCATGGCAGCCGGCGCAGCAGCGGCTCTTCGGCTCGAACTCCGAGCCGCAGCGCTCGCAGTAAAGCGTCTCGGTCAGCGTGGTTGCCTTGGCGGCCAAGGTTCTATCCTCGTGCCGGCGGTCTTCCCCGGAGCCCGGCGCCGCCGCAGCCGGAGGCCAATCCCTCCTGGCCGCTCCGGCGGCGCGGCCCTGTTCATCGAAGCAGGGCGCAGCCCGGGCCGGGAACCTGCCGCCTCCTTACCAGCAAGCCGCCCGCCCTCGCCGGCCCCGCGCAACCCGGCGCGGATCATCGCCTTGCCGCTCTGGATCGGCGCCGTCGCCCCGCCCGCGGCGCCGCCGCTGGAGCGAAACGAACCAACCCGCCGCGCCCTGCATCCCTGACTCCAGGGTCAGGGGCCAGGTAGGCTTCCGGCCAGCTCCGGGCAGCCGCCGCACCGCGCTGCGCGGCCGGCCGCGTGCGGCCGCCACGCTGAAGCGCCGAGGCAGGCGGAGCGGCGTTCGCGAGAAGCGCCGCCGCGCCAGGATGAGCTCGCTGTCCGCCTCCGGCGCTCAGCCGCCGGGAGAGGTGCAGCCGGGGCCGGCGCGGCTAGCGTCGTCCCTGATCTATCTCCGTGAGCCCTGCGTAGGCGGGCGGCTCGATCGCGCGCCATAGGCCTGACTTCACCCCCCTCCCGGTGCACACGCGGACCCGCCCCGAGCCCCAAGGGTTGGAAATGCCGACCGTGCTATGGGACAGGTGGGTCGCGCCGCTAGAAAGCCTCGCCACCCTAAGCCGGAAATAACCAAAGGGCGGTGCGCCAGCCGCGCCGGATTCGCCGGGCAATCACGAACCAGGCTCCCCGTTGAAATCCACGACGCCGGGCTGCGAACGAGAGCACGCCGCACACGAAAACACCGCGCAGCTGTATCTTTCGGGGCCACGCATCGTGCGCGCGTCCTGCGACCGGGCCCAGGAAAACATGGCGCGCAGTGCAAATTCACCCCTGTGCGGCATTGCCGGGCGCCCCTCTCCCAAATGCTCGCGCACGCGCGTGCGGCTCGGAATGATCCTAAGTGGAAAAGAGCAGCCGCCCGTGCTTCGTAAGCGCGAGCCGCACCCCCAAGAAATCCGGCTTCGGACCAATCACGCGAGACCCGTCAGCAAAGCCCTTGACAGCCGAGGCTGCTTGGTCTACAGGCTAACTTCGGAGGTGCGCAATGTGGCTCCGGAGTTTGTCTGTTGCCGGGGCAGTCCCCAAGACCGGCACAACTGGGCGCCTCTGGTCCGGAGGCACGCCGCAAACAATCGTTATCTCCTCAGCAGGCACTGTGGAGGAGGATTGGGTCGGGGCCTACTCCGATGATTTGAAGCTAAAGGTCGAGCGGTTCTTTGCCTCACCTTTGCCGGTCGCGGTACGCTAAGGGCAGTGCATTGCGATGTTGCCGTTGTTGGTGTTGCTCATCGCCGGCCTCTTCCCCGCGCAAACGAGGTTCGGTAGCACGGTTCGGCTGGTGCTCGTCCCAGTGAGTGTGCTCGGCCCTCACGGCGAGCCGATCAGCGGGCTCAGGCGCGACGATTTCAGACTGTCCGTTGATGGCCGCAACGCGCCGATTACCGCCTTCGATACGGTCAAAGCCGCTCCGTTCGTGGCGGGCCGCGCGCGCCCGATCCCGCCGAACGAGTTCCTGAACATCCCTTACACGGCCGCTGCCCCGGCGACTCGGACGGTTCTTCTCATCGAC
Source organism: Terriglobia bacterium (assembly GCA_021323595.1). GTDB lineage: Bacteria > Acidobacteriota > Terriglobia > Terriglobales > SCQP01 > JAJPKR01. The sequence goes on from JAJPKR010000029.1 coordinate 5,187, forward strand.
GATCTGAATACGACCAGCACGGATCGCCAGCGGATCAGAGGAGAGCTTCTGCGCTGGCTGGCAGCACGCCCGCCGGACGGACCGCCGACGGCGATCTATGGGCTCACCGACACGCTGGTCCTGGCAGCGCCGTTCACGCTGGACCGAGCAATGCTGTCTTCGGTCGCCCGGCGCATCCTGGCTCGTAAGGCCCCGATCAAAACGCCGGGCGCGCGCCCATTCGAGGTCGTCCGGGCTTCGCAGGCGGGACCGGCGGCCGCCGAGCACCAGGCGCGCGACGCACTTTCCCTGGCCGCGCCCGGTGATGCCCTCGAATATTTCCTAGCGCGCGGTGATTGGATCACGTCGAATCTCAGCGCGTATGTGCGCGCGAAGACGACTCTCGCCGCGCTCCACGAGCTTGCCGCCTCGCTGGCGGGCGTGCCGGGGCGCAAAGTTGTGCTCTGGCTGACGGGCGATATCGGTGCGCTGAACCCCTCGTTGGCGATGCAGGCAAGCCTGAGCGACCCGTCGCTGGTGCCGCCGCGCGTGCGCGAGGCCGATGTCCTTGACGCCTATGACGCGCTCGACGACGCCGATGCCGCGCTTTGCCCCGTGGACCTCCGTGGCTCGATCAACCCAGCTCTAACCCCCGCCGCCGATGCGATGAGCCACGCTGAGTTTCGGCAAGCGATGGGCGAGGATCGCCTGAGCGGCTCCGGCGCCGAGGTGGCCGCCAGCGGTCCCGGCGACCTTGCCGCCTCGATCGCCGCCGGCTCCCAACTGGCCATGACCACGGCGGCCGTCGAAACGGGCGGGGCGGTTTTTTCCGGACGCAATGACCTCGATCGCCTCTTGACCGCGGCCAGCCGCCCTTGGGCCTCCTACTATGTTCTCGCCACCCCCTATCCGGCTGGTTCCAGCACTGCACGACACTCGGTCCGAGTCCAACTGCGGCAGCCGCGGCGCGGCGTGCGGCTCCTTTTCCGCCATGGCTTCGGCCCAGTCCGCCCAGCGGACGGCTCGCCGCCGGCGGAATGGCTGGTTGACTCCACCGCAGTTCCGTTGCTTCTCCGCCTCGGCGCGGAGAAACACGTCGCCAACTCTTGGTCGCTCCCGTTCCTAATCACCCTGCCGGCAACGCTGGACCACGGAAGCGCCTTTTCCGTCCGAATCGACGTAATGACGCTCGATGACCGCGGTCACGTTCTCGCCTCCAGCAGTCGCTACGCCGATCGTGCGCTCTCGGCCGGCGGCCTGCAGGAGGCCCGCTCGCACGGGTTCACGTTGCAGGGGGCGTTCACGGTAACTGGCGACGGGCTGCGCCTGGGACGCGTCGTTGTGCGGGACCGTATTTCAGGGCAGGTGGGATCGATCACAATCGCGCTCCCCTAGCGGAGCCTGCAGCGGCGCGCGGTCCGGCGCGCCAGCAAAGCGCTGGGCCCGCGCGAACCGCTCCTGATTGGGCCACGGACCCTCCTAGCGGGCGCGGCCGCCCAAGGCAGTTCAGGCGGCGAGCTCGCTGGACCCCAGTCCGACCCGGTTCCCATAGAATCAAACCAGCGACTCCGCGCGTGCGCCTGTAGCTCAGAAGGATAGAGCAGCGGTTTCCTAAACCGTTGGTCGGGGGTTCGATTCCCTCCAGGCGCACCAGCCAAACGGGGTCCGGCCCGGAGACATGGGTAACGGAATGTACCGGCTACATGGGTAACAGTTTTGGGCCGAACGGATTTTCGAGCGGTTCGAGCACTCTGGTCTCGAGATCGAA
>JAJPKR010000026.1 GCA_021323595.1 Terriglobia bacterium
CAATACCTTCGTGATCGCCGCCGTCAGCGTCGTCTTCCCGTGGTCAATGTGCCCGATCGTCCCCACGTTCACATGCGGCTTCGTGCGATCAAATTTTTCCTTCGCCATCTTGGTCTCCGGTGACTGAATTGTCGCTGCTTATTTGCTGGCCTTCCCTTGCACCCGCGCCATGACCTCCTCGGCCACGGCCTTGGGCACTTCTTCGTAATGCGCGAAATGCATGCTGAAACTGGCTCGTCCCTGCGTGCGCGACCGCATCTCGGTGGCGTAGCCGAACATGTCGCTGAGCGGCACCAAGGCGCGAATCACCTGGCTGCCGCCGCGCGGTTCCATGCCTTCGATCCGGCCGCGCCGGCCGTTGAGGTCGCCGATGATGTCGCCCATGTACTCCTCGGGGACGACGACTTCGACCCGCATCACCGGCTCCAAGAGCACGGGTTTGGCGCGCTGCGCGGCCGCCTTGAAAGCCATCGAGCCGGCGATCTTGAAGGCCATTTCGCTGGAATCGACCTCGTGGTAGCTGCCGTCAAGGAGCACGACCTTGATGTCCTTCATGGGATAGCCGGCCAAAACGCCGCCTTCCATCGCCTCGCCGATGCCCTTCGAGATCGCCGGCACAAACTCCTTGGGAATGGCGACGCCGAAGATTTCGTTCTCGAAGACGAAGCCGGAGCCGGGTTCGCCCGGCTCGACGGTGATCTTGACGTGCCCGTACTGGCCGCGGCCGCCGGTCTGGCGGATGTACTTGCCTTCGGCCTCGGCCTTGGCGCGAATGGTTTCGCGATAGGCGACCTGCGGCTTGCCGACGTTGGCCTGCACCCCGAACTCGCGCATCATGCGGTCCACGATGATTTCCAGGTGCAGCTCGCCCATGCCGCTGATGATGGTCTGCCCGGTTTCGCTGTCGGTATGCACGCGGAAGGTCGGGTCTTCCTGCGCCAGCTTGCCGAGCGCGGAGGACATCTTCTCCTGGTCGCCCTTGGTCTTGGGTTCGACCGCGACGTCGATGACCGGGGTGGGAAACTCGATGGACTCCAGCAGCACCGGATGCTGCTCATCGCAGATCGAGTCGCCGGTGGTGACGGTCTTGAGCCCGACGCACGCGGCGATGTCGCCCGCCCAAACCTCCTGAATCTCCTCGCGCTTGTTGGCGTGCATCTTGAGCAGGCGGCCGATGCGCTCGCGCTTCTGCTTGGTCGAGTTCCACACGCCCTGGCCGGAGTCCAGGTGGCCGGAATAGACGCGAATGAAGGCGAGCTGGCCCACGAACGGATCGGTCATGATCTTGAAGACCAAGGCCGCGAACGGCGCCGCATCGGAGGCGGGCCGCTCCACCTCGTTGCCGCGGTCGTCGACGCCGCGCACCGGGGGAATGTCGAGGGGGCTGGGCAGGTAATCGACGACGGCGTCGAGCAGCGGCTGCACGCCCTTGTTCTTGAACGCCGAACCGCACAGCACCGGGAACAGGCGCATGGCGATGGTCGAACGCCGCAAACTGGCCTTCAGCTCGGCAAGGGCGATCTCTTCGCCCTCCATGTACTTGTGCAGCAGGGCATCGTCGTTCTCCACGATTTTCTCGATCATTTGATCGTGGTAGGCGCGCGCCTTGTCGGCGAGCTCGGGCGGAATCTCCTGCACCTCGTAGTCGGCGCCGAGGGTTTCGTCGCGGTAGAAGATGGCTTTCATCGTCATCAGATCGATGACGCCGCGAAAATTGTCTTCCTGGCCGAGGGGCATCTGCACCGCCACCGCGGGCGCGTGCAGACGGCTGCGAATGGTGCCGACGGCGTGATCGAAGTCGGCGCCCATGCGGTCCATTTTGTTGATGAAGCAGATGCGGGGGACGCCGTACTTATCCGCCTGCCGCCACACCGTCTCCGACTGCGGCTCGACCCCGTGCACGCCGTCGAACACGGCCACGGCGCCATCGAGCACGCGCAGGGAACGCTCGACTTCGGCGGTGAAGTCCACGTGCCCGGGAGTATCGATGATGTTGATGCGCAAGTCGCGCCAGAAGCAGGTGGTGGCGGCGCTGGTGATGGTGATGCCGCGCTCCTGCTCCTGCGCCATCCAGTCCATGGTCGCGGTGCCTTCATGCACCTCGCCGATGCGGTGGGTGATGCCGGTATAAAAGAGGATGCGCTCGGTCGTAGTGGTCTTGCCGGCATCGATGTGGGCCATGATGCCGATGTTGCGCGTCCGCTCTAATGGAACTGCTCGTGCCATAAGCCTGCCGAATTACCAGCGGTAGTGGGAGAAGGCCTTATTGGCCTCCGCCATGCGATGAACGTCTTCCTTCTTCTTCACCGCGCCGCCGCGGTTGTTGGCGGCGTCGAGGATTTCGTTGGCCAGCTTCTCGGTCATTCCCTTCTCGCCGCGTTCGCGGGCATAGCCGATGAGCCAGCGCACCGCCAGGCTGACGCGGCGGTTGGGATTGACCTCGACGGGGACCTGATAATTGGCGCCACCCACGCGGCGGGTTTTGACCTCGACCACGGGCTTGATGTTCTCAATGGCCTTCTTGAACACCTTCACGGGCTCATCGCCGGCCTTCTCGCCCACCTTCTCCAGCGCCGAGTAGAAGATGGCCTGCGCCCGGCTTTTCTTGCCGTCCCACATCATCGAATTGATGAACTTCGCGGCCAGGTGCGAGCCGTGGATGGAATCGGCTTGCAGCTCGCGGCGCGCGGCGTGTCCTTTGCGTGGCATGGTGGCTTCTCCTGGGTTACGCCTTGGGCCGTTTTGCGCCGTACTTCGAGCGGCCCTGCTTGCGGTTGGCGACGCCGACCGCGTCCATGGCGCCGCGCACGACGTGGTAGCGGACGCCGGGCAGATCCTTGACGCGCCCACCGCGGATCAGCACGATCGAGTGCTCCTGCAGGTTGTGGCCGATGCCGGGAATATAGGTCGTGACCTCAATGCCGTTGGTCAGGCGCACGCGCGCCACCTTGCGCAAGGCCGAGTTCGGCTTCTTCGGCGTCTGCGTGTACACGCGCGTGCACACGCCGCGCTTCTGCGGGCACTGCTGCAAGGCCGGCGAGGCCGTCTTGTAGCGCGCCTTGGCCCGCCCCTTGCGCACCAATTGATTGAAGGTAGGCACGCCGTAGCTCCTCAAACAAAAATCGCAAACTGCCGCCCGCGCGCGCCCAACCGCGCACTGGTGGCTCCAACCTGGTTCAATCCCAAAGGATCCTCGCGCGACGGTGCGCCGAACGCCCCAAGCCAACTACCGCTCCGGGGCCAGCCCCGTTTCGCGCGAACATTTCGCGGGGAAAGCGAAACCTCCTCATCCTAACAAGCGCGACTCGGGCCTGTCAACCGCGCCGCCGCACGCGGACGGCGATTGGGGCCGCCCCGCGGGAGCGAGGTTGCGCGCGGCGGCGCATTCGGCGGGCGCGCGCGCGGGTACGCGCGAAAAATTCCCTTTAAACATGCGCTTTTGCCGCAGGTTCTCGTGTACAATGACTGCGCTTTTGGTTTCAATCCCGGTAAGGAGGGTGCATGGCAGCATTGACCAAAACACAGTTGGTGCGGCAATTGGCCGAAGCCAACGAGATCAGCAACAAACAATCGGCGCAATATTTGGAATCGCTGGCCGCCCTGGCGGTCAAAGAGACCAAGCGCACCGGCGTCTTCACGCTTCCGGGCCTCGGCAAGCTGGTGAAGCAACAGCGCAAGGCGCGGTTGGGCCGCAATCCGCAGACCGGCGAGACCATCAAGATTCCCGCCAAGACGGTGGTGAAATTCCGCGTGGCGAAGGCGGTCAAGGATTCCATCGCGCCGGGCAAAAAGTAAACGGCGAGTCCGCTTCGAGCCGCGGCGGAGCGGCGGCGCGGTTCGAACGGACGCCAGCATCGGAAGCGGGAGAGGAGGCAGGCATTTGCCGCCTTTTCTCCCCTTATTTTTTGCGCGCCGCGCGGCGCGCGCGGAGGCCGGCAGCCAACCGGTCGCGATCGCTTCCCTGGATTCGCGAACCCGGAGCGCCGATCTTCGATCCGGCCCATGTCCCCCCAACCTCCCCCGGCCCTGCTCGACGCCTGGCGCGCCTTCTCGGCTTCGCCGCCCCTGCTCTACCGTGCTCCCGGCCGCGTCAATCTGATCGGCGAGCATACGGACTACAACCAAGGCCTGGTGCTACCGTGCGCCATCTCGCTGGCCACTTGGATCGCCGCGGCGCCACGCGACGACGATACGCTGCGGGTGGCCAGCCTGCAGATGGAGGGGATCGTCACCGCGCGCTTGACCGGGCTGGCGCCGCAGCGGAGCTGGGGGGACGGCGTATTGGGGGTGGCGGCCATGCTGGCGCGCGACGGCGAGCGGCTGCGCGGCGCCAACCTCTTGATCGCGAGCGAAATTCCCCTCGGCGCCGGTCTCAGCTCCTCGGCGGCGCTCGAAGTCGGTGCGGGCTTCGCGCTGCTGGCGCTGACCGACCGCGCGCCGGGCCCGGCTGACCGCGCGGGCCGTTGGCGCCTGGCCCATGCCGCGCAGGCGGCCGAGCACCAGTTCGTCGGCACGCGCTGCGGCATCATGGACCCGGCCTGCTGCGTCTTGGCCCAGGCCGACCATGCCCTCTGGCTCGACTGCCGCAGCCTCGATACCCAGCTGGTGCCCTTGCCGGCCGGCATCCGTCTGGCGCTCTGCGACACCGGCGTGCGGCACGCCTTGGCCTCCTCCGAATACAACCGCCGCCGCCAAGAGTGCGAAGCCGCCGTGGCCGCGCTGCGCGCGGTGCGGCCCGCACTCACCAGCCTGCGCGAGCTGACGCCGAGCGAGTTCGCCGAGGCCGCCGAACGCGTGCCCGAGCCGGCGCGGCGCCGGGCACGCCACGTCATCAGCGAAAACCAGCGCGTCGAGCAGGCAGTCGCCGCGCTGGCCGCCGAGGATTGGCCGCGCTTACGGGCGATTCTCGCGGCTTCGCATCGCAGCTTGCGGGAGGACTTCGAAGTCTCGTCTCCGGAACTCGACGCCATGGTGGCCGCCGCGGAGTCGGCGCCGGGCTTCTTGGCGGGCCGCATGACCGGCGGCGGCTTCGGCGGCGCCACGGTGAACTTCATTCGCGAGGGAAGCGAAGAGGCCTTCGCCGGCGGCGTCAGCGCCGCCTATCGGCGGGCCAGCGGGCGCGAGGCCGCCATCCGCATTGTCACCGCCGCCGACGCCGTCGGACCCGCCTGAGGGCGAGCCGAATCCGCGGTACCTTGGGTCTCCCGCTCCCGCCGGCAGAGCCGGCAGGCGAGTTCGCGATCCCAAAGGCTTGCGTCAACCAGCGCGGTTGATGAGGGCGGCGGCATAGCCGGCGCCGAAGCCGTTATCCACGTTGACGACGACCACGTTCGAGGCGCAGGAGTTGAGCATGCCGAGCAGCGCCGTCAAACCGCCCAGGTGCGCGCCGTAGCCGATGCTGGTGGGCACGGCGATCACCGGGACTGAAACCAGCCCGCCGACGACGCTGGGCAGCGCGCCTTCCATGCCCGCGACGACGACGATCACGGCGGCGGCGGCCAGCTGCTCGCGCTCGGCGAGCAGCCGGTGCAAGCCGGCAACGCCGACATCGTGGATGGCGCGCACGCGACTGCCCATCATGGCCGCGGTCAGCGCCGCCTCTTCGGCGACCGGGATGTCGCTGGTGCCTGCCGCGAGCACCAGCACTTCGCCGCGACCGGTCTCACGGCGGTTGCGCCGCAGCGTGATCATGCGGGCGCGCGCATGATACCGCGCGCCCGGCAACTTGCGCTTGACCGCCCGAAAAGCTTCGGCGCCGGCCCGAGTGATGATGAGATTGGGCGCGTGCTTGGCCAGCGCCGCGGCGATCGCGGCAACCTCCGCCGCGGTCTTGCCTTGCGCCAGGATCACCTCCGCCGCCCCTTGCCGCAGCGGGCGATGATGATCCACGCGGGCAAATCCGAGGTCTTCGAAGGGCAGATGGCGCAGGCGGCGCGCGGCCGCCGCGGGCGTGAGCGTACCGGCGGCGACCTCGGTCAGCAGACGCTCGAGCGAGGCGGGATCCACGCTGTTATTGTAACGGTCCGCTTTCCGCCCCCGGATGTGCGAAGGACCTGCCGTTCCAAGCGATGGTGAGCGACGGCGGCGCGCTCAACCACAGCGCCGGCCCGGCATCGGGATCGAGGAGCCGGGAATGGGACCGCCGGACGCCGGCTCCGCCCGACTTCAGCCCTGCGCGCGGGATGCCCGGCTCAAGGCAGTCCTGATGCGCCGGGCGGCGGCGACCAGGTTTTGCAAGGCGGGCCGCACCTCATCCCAGCGGCGCGTTTTCAAGCCGCAATCCGGATTCACCCACAGGCGCTCGGCGGGGAACACTTGCAAAGCGAGGCCGATGCGCTTTTCCATCTCCGCGATTTCGGGCACGCGGGGAGAATGGATGTCATACACGCCGGGGCCGATGTCGTTCGGATAACCGCGCGAGCGAAAGGCATCGAGCACCTGCATTTTCGAACGCGCCGCCTCCATTGAAATGACGTCGGCGTCCATGCGCGCGATCGCGTCCAAGATCTCGCCGAACTCGGCGTAGCACATGTGCGTGTGAATCTGCGTCACGTCGGCGACCGCGGCCGTGGCCAGGCGGAAGGCATCCACGGCCCAGCGCAGATACGCCGGCCGCGCCGCGCGGCGCAGCGGCAGGCCCTCGCGCAAGGCGGGTTCGTCCACCTGGATCACGCGGATGCCGGCCGACTCGAGATCGCGCACTTCGTCCCGCAAGGCCAAGGCGACCTGGAAGCAGAGCTCGTCGCGCGGGAGGTCGTCGCGGACGAACGACCATGCGAGCATGGTCACCGGGCCGGTGAGCATGCCCTTGACGGGACGATCGGTCAGCGACTGGGCGAATCGGGCCCATGCCACGGTCATGGGCCGCGGGCGGGCCACGTCGCCATAGATGAGAGGCGGCTTGACGCAGCGGGAGCCATAGCTTTGGACCCAGCCGTTCTCGGTGAAGGCGAAGCCCTGCAGCCGCTCGCCGAAGTACTCGACCATGTCGCTGCGCTCGAATTCGCCGTGGGCGAGCACGTCCAGCCCGACTTCCTCTTGAAAGCGAATCGCGCGCTCGATCTCGGCGCGGAGGAGGGCCTCGTAGTCGTTGTCCGCCAACTTGCCGGCGCGCCAGGCGGCGCGGGCGCGGCGAATTTCCGGGGTCTGCGGGAACGAGCCGATCGTCGTGGTGGGCAGGAGCGGGAGCGGAATCTGCCGGCCCCGCCGCGCAGCGAAGCTGCCGCGCCGCTGCAGCATGGCGGGGGTGATCGCGGCCACCCGCCGGCGCACGTCCGGATCCCGGACGCGCGCGCTGGCGCGGCGCGCCGCGAGGAGGCGCTGGTTCTCGGCGAGCTCGGCGGCGATTTCGGGCGTATTCCCGGCCGCGGCTCGCGCCAGGGACGCGAGCTCGTCGAGTTTTTGCCGGGCAAACGCCAGCCACGACCGCAGATCGGGATCGAGCCGGGTTTCGTACTGCAGATCGACCGGCACGTGCAACAGCGAGCACGAGGGCGCGAGTTCGAGCCGCTCGGGGCCGAGGCGCTCGGCTGCCTTGCGCACCAGGGCCAGCGTCTGTTCCAGATCCGTCCGCCAAATGTTGCGGCCGTCCACGATGCCCAACGAGAGCTTTAGGCCGGCGGGCGCCCGCTCGAGGGCAGCGTCCAATTGCCGCGGCGCGCGAACGAGATCCAGGTGCAGCCCGGCAACCGGCAGATCGAGGGCGGGCTCCAGGTTTTCCGCCAAATCGGAAAAGTAAGTGGCCAGCAGAATTTTGATCCGCGGTTCGAAGTTCGCGATCAGCCGGTAAACCCGGGCGAAAAGCGGCAGAGCCGCGGAGGGCAAGTCGAGGCCGAGGCACGGCTCATCGATCTGGACCCAGCGCGCGCCCGCCGCCGCCAATTCCCGCAGGAGATGGCCATAAACTTCGGCCAAGGCCTCGGCGATCGCGGCCCGATCGCCCGCGGCTTGGCCGAGCATCGCAAACGAGACCGGGCCCAGCACGACCGGGCGCGTTTCGAAGCCGAGGGCCCGGGCTTCCAGATACTCCTCGAGCGGCTTGCGGCTCGCGAGCCGGAATTCCATGTGCGCCTCGAATTCCGGCACGATGTAGTGGTAGTTGGTATCGAACCACTTGGTCATTTCCATGGCCGGCGTCTGGCGATCGCCACGCGCCATGGCGAAATAAGTCGCCAGCGCGTCTTCGCCTCGCCGCGCGTAGCGCTGCGGCACGGCGCCGACCATGACGGTGGTATCCAGCACGTGATCGTAGAGGGAAAAATCGTTCGACGGGATCCGGACCATGCCCGCCTCGGCCTGCGTTTGCCAGCCGATGCGGCGAATCTCGCGCGCGGCGGCGGCGAGCTGGCTGCGATCCGACTCGCCGGCCCAGAACTTTTCCAAGGCGAATTTCAGCTCCCGGCGCGGTCCGATGCGCGGGAACCCGATGGTGCCGGTAACGATCGGTTCGGCGCTCAACCCAGGACCTCTTGCGCCGCGGCGACCGGCACGGGATACACGCCGCTAAAGCACGACGTCGAGAACTTGCTTTCCGGAAGGCCGGTGCTTTCGATCATGCCCTCATATGAGAGGTACGCCAGCGAATCCGCGCCGATCGCGTCACGGATTTCCTCCACGCCCATGCGCGCGGCCACCAACTCCTCGCGCTTGGGCGTGTCGATGCCGTAGTAATCGGGGAAGCGCACCGGCGGCGAACTCACCAGAAAATGCACTTCCCGCGCCTGGCAGGCGCGGATCATCGCCACGATGCGCCGCGCCGTTGTGCCCCGGACAATCGAATCGTCGATGACGGCGACGCGACGGTCGCGCAGCACTTCCGGGATCGGGTTCAACTTCAGCCGGACGCCGCTTTCGCGCAGGTTTTGCGCGGGACGAATGAAGGTGCGATGGATATAACGATTCTTCAGCAGCCCGAAATCGAGGGGAATGCCCGTGACCGCGGAATATCCCTGAGCCGCGGGGATGGCGGAATCCGGCACCGGCACGATCACGTCGGCTGGAACCGGATGTTCGCGAGCCAAATTGGCTCCCAATCGCTTGCGCACTTCGTTGACCCGCCGGCCCAGCAGCACGCTGTCGGGCCGCGCGAAATAGATAAACTCGAAAATATCCAACCGGCCTTGCTCCGGCGCAAGCTGAACGCTGCGCAAGCCGCTTTCGCTCGCGATCACCATTTCACCCGGGCGCACATCGCGGATGACCGTCCCGCCCACGGCATCGATGGCGCACGTCTCGGACGAGAAAACGTAACCGCCGTCGACCTTGCCGATGCTGAGGGGCCGGATGCCGTGGGCGTCGCGAACCGCGGCCAATTCGTTTCGCGTCAGCAACAGCAGTGAAAAGACCCCGGTAAAGAGGGGGAACGCCCGCGCGATTGCCGCATCGAGCGCCGCCCCCGCCGCAAGCTCGTGCTCGAGCGCGCGATGCATTTGCTCGGAGTCGTTGGCGCCGGCGGTGGCGATGCCGCGGCTTACGAGAAAGCCCGTGAGCGCGGCGGTGCTGGGCAGGTTGCCGTTATGGGCGAGGGCTAAGAGGTTTTGCGAGCTAATGACGGGCTGGGCGTGAACGCTGCTGCTGCCGCCGGAGGTGGAGTAGCGATTATGGCCGATCGCCGCATGCCCGGTTAGCTTAGCGAGCGCCGGTTCGTCGTAAACGTGCGCGACCAGGCCCGCCCCTTTGTGAGTCCGGATTTGCCGGCCGTCGGCGGCGCTGATGCCCGAGCTTTCCTGTCCGCGATGCTGGAGCGTCCACAGGCCGGTATGAACGAGCCGGGCCGCCTCCAGCCCGTGGCCAAAGACGCCGAAAACCCCGCATTTTTCCCCCAGGTACGGGCTCGGGTGCTCGCCATCCATCGCTACTTTGATGGTAGCGCAGCCCCGTTTCGACCGCTGGGAACAGGGGGTAATCTCAACTTCGCCGGGAGCAGGCACGGGAAGGAATCGGCGGATCTCGCCGCGGCGAAGCCACGGCGGGCGGCACGACGGCGCATGCACGCCTCGTGGAGCGGGAGACGGGGCCGGCTCGCCCGCGGATGTCCTGGGGCTCGAGTGACCGCTCGAACCAGCGGATCAGTTTCGCGCCGGCCGCGCCCCAACGCCGCACCCCCCAGCATGAGCCTCGCTACCTGCGTACGCGTGCCCGCAAGTAATTAGTCCGGCGGGACCTTGTTTTGTGCTCGTTCCGCATTCTTAAACGCTTGCATGATCTGGTATGGATGAGATATACCAACCAACAGCGGGGCATGTCGGGGGAATGCCGCCATGACTGGACGGCAACTAGCGCGGACTCGCCACGTTCCGCTTTCCGCGGGGGGGAGCATGTCCTACGATCGGGAGTCATTGATTTGCGCGGTGATTGCCGCGCTGCAGGCGAGACCGCGTGTGTCGCTTGGGGAGCTGAGTGCTGCGCTGGGCGTGCACAGGCACACGCTCGATCACGCCCTGCGGGGCGGGAACCTCAACTTCGTCAGCCTGCGTGCCGAGGCGGTGGGCCGCGCCGCCGACGTTCTCAGGCGATCGAATCCGGGGCTTAGCAAAAAGCAAGTGGCGTACGCGCTCGGGTTTCCGTCGCCAAGCGCGTTCGCGCACTACGTCTCCTATCACCGGGAGAGGCGAGGCGGACGTGCCGCCGCCGTTCTCAAAGAAATGGACGGAGCCTCAAGAGAAAGGACCCGCTAACGCGGGCTAGCCGGCGAGAATGTCAGAGCGGACAGTTGCCGCGAGCCTTGAAGCGCGGAACTGCCGACTGCCAAGGAGGATTATCATGAGGAAGAAAATTATCGTGCTCGCCATGAGCGCGCTTACGGTCGGGGCGATTGCAATGCCGGTCGCCCAGACCAGCTTCGGCTGCAGCGCGAATGGGTCCATTTGTACCGATGGCGGGCAGTGCTGCAGTGCCAACTGCTACTGCACCAGCCCCACCAGCGACTGCAAGTGCGCGCCCCCACAGCAGTAGCCAGACTTTTGGCGGGGGCGCAGATGGTGGCGTCCCTGCCCCGCTTGGTGAGCCGATGCGAGCATCTATTGCGAGAATTGCGCTTGACTCAGCGCTGGTAATCACGACGATCTCCGCGGTCCTCGCCGTATCACTGCGCGTTAGAGCAATTTACGTTAACCGCCGCCGTGAGGTGCCTGAGAGGGCGCTTCGGAGCTGGCGATGGCTCGGCACGGGCGGTGACTTGTTGGGTCCGCGTGACGCTCCGGTCAAGATCATCGAATTTGCCGACTTCCAGTGCCCCTATTGCGCGAGGGCCGAGCTTGAGCTTGAGGAGCTTCAGGAGCAATACCCGCGCGAAATTGCGATCATTTTTCGCAATTTTCCGCTCCCCGGCCATGCGCTGGCGATGCCGGCCGCTCGTGCCGGCCAATGTGCCGGACGAGCGGGCAGGTTCGGCGAGTGGAAGCACCTGCTGTTTGCATCGCAGGACTTGCTGGGGAAGGTGAGCTGGCCCGCTCTTGCCAAGGCTGCCGGCGTTGCCGACAGCGCCGCGTTTCAGCGCTGCCTCACGGACCCCGGCATCTCGCAGGAGATCGCCGACGATGTTTCCGCCGGAACTAGGCTGGGGGTGGAAGCAACACCGACGTTTATAATCAATGGCGTCGAGCTAGCCGGCTACTCCGGCCCGCCCGAATTAAGAGCCGTAGTCGAGCGGGCGCTGCGCGCCAGAACCGCGCCGCCACACCCCTAAGCCCCGGGGCCGACTCGGAACGAACCCATTGCTAGAGCTCCGCCACGCCGCCCGCTCCCTGGCCCGCCGACAAAGCCGCGTGGCGGCGGCATTGGTAGTTTTGATGCTCGGGTTGTGCGTTGCTGGATTGGCGATGATCTCCGGGCTGGCGGACTCCCTGTGGCTGGCACGCCTACCATTCCCGCGGTCCGGCGAGTTAAGGGAATGCGAGCTTGCGCAGGCGGGGGAGCTGAACCTATTTGGGTGGCTGCCGAGCCTGCGGCTTGAGCGGATGTGGGAGCAGGGGGCACCGCCGGGCGTGCTGGTCGGTGCTTTTGCGTCTTATGAAGGCGCGGCTCAGGTGGGTTCCGAGGGACGCACGGTAGCCATCGTCGAGGTTACCCAGGGGACGCTGCCGCTACTCGGGGTGCCGGCGCTGGCCGGCCGTCTTCTGGAGCGGTCGGATTTCATGCCGCAGTCGTCTCTTCCGGTCGTGCTGAGCCTGCCGCTAGCGCGCGACGGGTTCGGTAGCGCCCAAAACGCAATCGGACGTGAGGTCAGGGTGATGGGACTGCCGGGGCGCGTCATCGGGGTCATGCCCGCAGGTTTCCATGTGCCCCTGTCGCTCGAGAATGGGGAACAGCGGCCGGAGGCCTGGCTCCCGATCTCGGCTTTACACGCGAGCGAGCGGATGGCCTCGGATATGAACGTCGATGTCCTCTTACGCGTTCCCGGAGGGATGCCCGATTCTTACGTGATGTCCATCCTCGACCAGATCACTTCGCGGGTGCCCGGAAGCAAAGACTTTCACGTGCTGGTCTCCGACGTGAGGCGGGTTGCTGCTCGCGATCTGCGGGCGCCGCTGACAGGGGCACTCTACGCGGAGGCGGTGCTGTATCTGCTCGGCATCCTGAGTTGCGTGATATTTCTTGCGGTCCGCGCGCGGCGGGCCGAGCTGCAGACGAAGATGAGGCTCGCGCTCGGAGCGCCGCCCTGGACGCTGAGACTCGGGCCAATGGCGGAAGGTGCGGTCTTGGGCTTCTCGGCGGGCGTTCTCGGCGCTTGGGGCGCATGGATGCTCATGCGCGGCGCCGCGCACCTGCTAGCGCCGATGGTCGTGCCGGGAACCGAATTTCGCAGCCTGCCCGCTGCCGTGATCGCGCTGGCGGCAGGTCTGTTCGGGGCAATCGCTGCGGGCGGGGTAGTCGCGGCCTTCGAGGTGGCGCGGGTGGGCCGCCGACTTTGCCCTTTAGCCGCGAGCGCGGCGACGCCGCGGCTGCCGTGGTTTCGTTGGACGCTCGCGGTCGAGCTAGGGGCCGCGGTTTGGCTGGCCGCCGGATTCCTCCTATTTGCCCGCACTTATACACGCATGGCCGCCGCGCAAAGCGGCTACAGCTCGGGTTCGGTATTGGCCGCGGTGCTCGTATTGCCGCCGGGAACCTGCGAGAGATCGACTTGCGAGTACCTGCTTGCCTCGGGCCTGTACCGACGCATTTCCGCCATACCGCAATTCTCTCGCGTCGCCGTGACGGGCGGCGTACCCGCCGTGGGCGGCAGCGGCCGCGAGGTCTGGGTGCCGGGGCAGACGCATCGGGTCGGTGTGTCTTTCTGGCCCTATTTGGGCGATTTTTTCGGCGCGCTCGGCATGCGCGCGGTTCGAGGTTCGCTGCCCGATCCCGGCGAAGCCGGGGTGGTATTGGATCAGGCGGCTGCAAAGAAGTTCTTCGGGCGAGCCGACCCGGTCGGGCGGGTGCTCGTGTGGGGGAGCAAGCCAGGACAGAGCGGAACCATCGTCGCCGAGGTTCCCGATCTGCCGGAAGTATACGGAGTCGACATGGGGCAGATTCGGCTGATCGCCCCAGCCCACGTGTATGTGCCCCTCGCGCTCGCGCCGACGCGTTCGCTCAGAGTCGTGGCCGCCTTTCGGGGCGACCCCGGGACCGCGCTTAAGCTCGTGGATCGTGCCGTCAGCGAGCAAGACGGGACAGTCGCGTTCGAAACGCGCACCATGGTGCAGTGGGCCGGCGCACGGTTAGCGCGCGCCCGGTTGCTGGCCGCCCTACTGGCGGCGCTAGGGGCCGCGGCGCTGGTGGTCTGCCTTCTCGGGGTCTTTGCCGTGGCGGCGTACACCTCCTCGGCCCGCGAGCCGGAGATCGCAATCCGCGTAGCGTTGGGCGCGCGCCCGAGAGCCGTCGCGCAGATCGTGCTTCGCCCCGTCCTGGTAGCGGCCGCGCTGGGCGTGTCCGCGGGTCTTGTGATCGTGTTTGCCTCCTTGCGCTTGATCGCCGGGTTGGTACTGAGCACCGCGTTCGCGACGCTCTCGGATGCGACCCTCGCCGCCGCCGCCGTCTGCGCTGCCGCGCTGACGGCTGCCGCCCTGCCCTGTTGGCGCGCAACTCGAACCGACCCTTCCACAGTGCTGCGCGGCGAGTAGGTGCGATCGGGCCCCGCGGCGATTGACTGGGTGGAATATAGGACACGCCCGACTCGGAATTGTCAGCGGTTAGCATGCTGGCCACGCCTCGATGACATCCGCTGTGGCGGGGTTCATCTGCGGGTGCGGGCCGTTCATCTCCTACGAGCCGCTGAGATTGTCGCGGGGTTCGTCTAAGGTACGTTTCGGTGGCGTTTCCGTAAGGCGCTTTGTTTAGCTTCGATTCCCATGCTCACGTGGCTACTTGTGAAGCTCGCCGCCATCGAAGCCTACGTTGCTGACCACTGGCGACTTGGCGCGGCGCTGTTCCGCAGAACCAAACGCTGACGCAGGAACGGCTCAGCCATTCGCAATGTGAAATTTCTTTGCCATGCCCGGGCTACGGAATCGAGCGGGCCACGGCGGCGGCCGACCCCGGAGGTGGTCCGTCCGCGCCAGCTTTGGCGGTCAGCCATGCGGGCCCGCTCTCAACCTCGATGGCAGCATCGGGCGGGTCACTGCCATGAGTTACCGGCAGGCCCGGAAGGCGGCGGACGAAGTTCTGCGCCCGCTGAATCTGGGCAGCAAGCAACCCGGCGAAAATCCGGCCCTGGGCGTCGAGTTGCCCGAGCGGGTCGCGGTGCGCGGGCGGCGGGTGTTCGGGCCCGATCAGGTGCGCCGCCTGATGGCGGAGTTGGCCGGCTGGCACAGGGTGCTGGTCGAGTTGGCGCTACTGACCCGCCTGCGCATCGGGGAGTTGCTCGCCCTGCGCTGGCGGGACGTGGACCTGGGGCGGGCGAGTTGCTCGTCGCCCGGAATCCCTCGCGCGGCGGCGAGTTTGGCAGCCCAAGAACCGTCTCCAGCGAACCGTGCCGCTGCCGCGAGGCTTGAACGCCACCCTCGCGACGCTGCGGCCGACGGCAGTGGCGCCCGAGGCGCTTATTTTTGCCTCAAAGCGCGGCTCGGCTCCCAACGACTCGAACCTTTTGCGCCGGGTTTTGAAACCTGCCGGCAGAAGGGCTGGGGTCGGGAGGTCAGTTAGCACGCGCTGCGGCGCACCCATTCGACGCTGTTTCAGAAGATCGGCGGTTCGCTCCCCGACGCCCAGGCACAGCTTGGGCAGCCGAGCCCTTCGACGACCCTCAGTCACTACGCGCTACCGGTGTCCGGCTCACGCCGGGAAGCGGTGGTGGGCGGGGCGGTAAGCTTCGCAGGGCTTCGTTCCCCCACCCCAAGGCGCGTCGCTGCGCCTTGGGTCCCCGGGCTCGCCCCGCTTCCTGAGTGGTTAGCTGGCAGGGACCCGCCCTGCGGAATTTCGCGGGTCTTCTCTCGGCGCTTCGCTGCGCTGCGCGTTCGCCCTCGATCTCGGCTGGCTGGATTTTCAGTGGTGGACTCGGGGGCTGCCGCCCGGGGGTAATCTCCACTTCGCCGGAAGCAGGCGCGGGAAGGGATCGCCGGGTCCGGCCGCGTCGAACCCATGCGGGCCGCAGGGCGGCACGACGGCGTTTGCGCGCCTCGTGGAGCGGGAGACGGGGATCGAACCCGCGACATCAAGCTTGGGAAGCTTGCGTTCTACCGCTGAACTACTCCCGCTCGGCCCCAGATTACCACGGCCCTCTAAGCCGCCGAGGCGGCCTTGGACTTGGCCGCACGGAACTTCGCCCAGCGCCGGCGCTGGGCTTCGATGATGCGCTGCCGTCCCGCCTCCGAGATGCCGCGCCGCCCCGCGGGAGCGCCTTTACGAGTCTCCAAGCCGCGCAGGACCGACAAGGCTATGTTCAATTGCTTTAGTTGCCGCTCTAGTTCCTGAATGGCATCGCTTATCGCCGACACTTGTGGCTCCTCCTGATTCGATGATCCATTGTAAAGCTTCGGCGGCAATCAAAATAGAGGGATGATCGCACTTACAGGCCGCAGGCGGGACGGGGGTGTTGCGGAATCGCGCCACCTATTCGTGAGCGGGCGCCCAGCGGGTAAGAAAGCGTATCAAATCGTCCGGACCCAGGGCGCGGGCCGCCTCGAACTCCCCGTCCTTTTGGCTGTACAACAGCCGGCCGTCGCTCGCCAGCACGGCCAGGGCCGGCACGCCTTTGGCCAGCGGCACGCCGTATTGTTGCGCGAGATCCAAATTGCGGTTGAATTCGCCGACATCCACGTCCACCACTTCGTAATTGGCGTCGAGCAGCGGCGTGAGATCGGAGTGGCGCAGCGCCAAATCCAAGACATGGCAGTCGTAACACCAGTTGGCGCCGAAGACCAGCAGCACGCGCGTGTGCCGGCGGCGCGCGCGCGCCAGGGCGGCGGCGATCTCTTGCCGGGCGTCGGCATTGGGCGGAAACAGGTTCGCCGCCAGGGAATCCGGCTGGCGCAAGCGCGCCAGGTCGGTGCGGCTGGCGCTGATGATGCGCCAGCCTCCTGCCTGATGCTGCCAGGTTTGAGCCGCGAAGAGGTAGAACGTGTGCGGCCCGGAACGTGTTTGCACCGGCAGGGCCGCCTGGAAAAAGAATTGTTGCAGCCCTGGTCCGGCCCGCCGCTCACGAATCATTTCCACGCCCAGTCGGGTCATGCCGGCGCGATGCCACTGCGCCCAAAAGTTGACCTCACGCGCGACATCGTCGAAGGCGCCGGTTGACACCAGCACTTCCAACGGCGGGTGGGTGGAATAAAGCGCGGTCAACGCGGCCGCGTCGCCCGCCTCCACGGCGTGACGCCAGGCAAGGAAATATGGGGGGGCCTCGACTGCTTGTGCGACTGCTTGTGCGACCCCGGGCCCGCACGCGGGCACGATGATCGCGACGAAGGAGAAAACGACGGTGCAAACCCGCCGGGGAACCAGCATATGCTGCCATGCTAACGCGACCCGGCCGGCACGCACGGATTGCGATGGCGCTTTTTCATTGACCCTTCCCCGCTGGGCGGCTAAATTGAAGTGGGGTTTGGCTCGCCAAGCATGGGCAGCCGCAAAGAGGGCGCCGGCCGGGCGACGGCCGTGTCCCGCGCAACTCCGGGTTTATGAGTAACGAAACGGATTCAGCAGGCAGTAGCTCGCAACTCGCAATTCCAGCGCGGCGGCTTCGGAATCTCGCCTAAAACCTCCCTGGGCCGATTCCTTTCGCCGCTCGGCGAAGAGGAATCGCATGCTTTTCTTCATTCCCACGCTTCTGGGCGGCGCCCGGCGCCGCGTTCTGCGGCCGAGCGCCCCACCCGGCCTGTGGGCCGCCGTGCTGCTGGCGCTGCTGGTTGGAGCGCCCCGTGCCCGCGCGCAGGATGCCGCAGGCGCCGCTTCCTTGCCGGACTGGTTCTGGTGGGCCGCGCAGTGGAATCTGATCGGCCAAGGGCACGGCGCTTTCCCCGCCCAATACTCCGGCTCCAACAGTCTGCGAAACGTTTCGGAATTCGACGTCTCGAGCGTGGAAACCTTCTATAGCGGCTTCCGCGTCGCGCCTGACTTCGATCTGCTTTTGGACGTGGAATCGGCGGGAGGCAAGGGCATCAGCAGCGCGCTCGGCCTCGCCGGCTACACCAACCTGGATGTCGTGCGCAGTCCCGACCTGGGCCCAACCCCGTACGTCGCCCGCGCACTTCTGCACTGGACGTGGAATCTCAGCCCGGCGCGCGAGGACGCCGCGCCCAGCTACCTATCCTTAGCCCGCCGACAGGCGCCGCGCCGGCTCGAGTTTTATGCCGGCAAGTTCAGCCTGGCGGATTTTTTCGACACCAACGCCGTCGGCAGCGACAGTCACCTGCAGTTCCTCAATTGGGCGGTGGACAACGACGCCGCCTATGACTATGCGGCCGATACGCGGGGCTACACTCTCGGCGCCTATGCCGAGTACGACGACGGGCCTTGGCAGACGCGCTTCGCCGAGGCGCTGATGCCCAAAGTGGCCAATGGCTTGTCCCTGGATTGGGAGCTGAGCCGCGCCCGATCGGAAAATTTCGAACTCGACCGCAACTATGGGCGCCAACACGGCGGCACCGTGCGCCTGCTCGCCTATCTCAACCATGCGCGGATGGGCAGCTACGGCGAGGCCCTGGCGCAATGGCGGGCCGGCCTCGTCTCCAAGCCCGACATCACGAAGACCCGGGCTCCGGGCCGCCACAAATACGGCTTCGGAATGAATTGGGAACAGAGGCTACCTGCCGCGCTTCGCCTCTTCGCGCGGGCGGGCTGGAACGACGGCCACAACGAGAGCTTCGTTTATACCGAGGCCGAAGACACCGCCGAAGCCGGCGGCGATTGGGCGGGTGTGCAGTGGCGGCGGCCGCAGGACAAGCTGGGCTGGGCCTGGGTCAGCAACGGTCTCGGGGCGCTTCACCGCGCCTATCTGGCCGCGGGCGGCCTAGGATTTCTTCTGGGCGACGGCGCCCTCGACTACGGGCGCGAGGACATCCTCGAGGCTTATTACACCGTCCACCTCTGGCGCGGATTGTATGCGGCCGCCGACTTCCAAGACATCCACAACCCCGGCTACAACCGCGCCCGCGGGCCGGTCGCGGTTTGGGCCACGCGCATGCATGTGGATTTTTGAGCGATGCCGGAGCTAACTGATCAACACTCGACGGCCCCGACGAAGACCGCCGCACCCGGTGCGCGCCGCCCGCGCCGCCGGCCCAGGCGCGGCTGGTGGCGAAGCTGGCAGGTGCGCCTGGCGTTGTTTTTCGCGGTCTTCGGGCCCGGCTTCATCACCGCCAACGTGGATAACGACCCGGGCGGGATCTTCACGCTTTCGCAAGCCGGCGCGCAGTTCGGTTATTTCCTGCTCTGGACGCTGATCCCCATCACTATCGCCCTCATCGTCGTGCAGGAGATGGCGGCGCGCATGGGCGCAGTCACCGGCAAAGGCCTGTCGGATTTGATCCGGGAAGAGTTCGGCTTCCGGTGGACGTTCTTCGCCATGGTGGTTCTCGGGGCTGCGGACTTCGGCAACATCGCCGCGGAATTCTCCGGCTTGGCGGCCGGCATGGGCATCTTCGGCGCCAGCAAGTTCATTGTCGTTCCCATCGGGGCCTTCTTGGTTTGGATGCTGGTGGTGCACGGCAGCTATCGTCCGGTAGAGAAGGTCTTGATCGGGTTTTCCTTGATCTATCTCGCCTATCCCATCTCCGCTTTCCTGGCGCATCCCGATTGGCGGGTCGCCATGCGGCGGCTGGTGATTCCGACCTTCAGCCACGATTCGGCGTATTTGATCCTGGTGCTTGGCCTGATCGGCACCACGATCACGCCCTGGATGCAGTTCTACCTGCAGGCGTCGGTCGTCGAGAAGGGCATCGGCAAGAAGGAGTATGGCCTCAGCCGCTGGGACGTGATCAGCGGCTGCGTCATTACCGACGTGGTCAGCTTTTTCATCATCGCCGCTTGCGCCGCCACCCTCTATGTCGCCGGCCAGCACGACATTGGCGATGCGGCGCAAGCCGCGGTGGCCTTGCGGCCGCTGGCCGGCAAGTATGCTTCGTTGCTCTTCGCCATCGGGCTGATCAATGCCGCGCTGCTTTCGGCGGCGATCCTGCCACTCGCGACTTCTTACAACATCTGCGAAGGACTCGGTTTCGAATCCGGCGTGGACAAGCGCTTCGCCGAGGCGCCAGCGTTTTACTGGCTGTACACGCTCTTGATCGCGGCGGGCGCCGGGTTTGTGCTGATCCCGCATCTACCCTTGATTCGCGTGATCATCTGGTCGCAAGTCGCGAATGGCATCCTGCTGCCGGTCGTGCTGACCTTCATGTTGATCCTGATCAACCGGCCCACGGTGATGGGCGAATATCGCAATCGTGGGTTCGCCAACATCATCGCCTGGGCCACCAGCATAATCATCGTGATCGTCACCGCCCTCGCCATCGTTACCGGCGCCATTTGAGGCGCGGGCGGCTGCCCGGCACCCGACGCGGCCGGGACAGGTCAGCTCTGCTCGCCGGGAGGCTTAGATGCGCGCCACGACCAGCGTGCCGCATATTTGGTCGTGAAGAGCGCGCTTCTTGCCGTCGAACGCGGCCATGATGTAGCCAATCAAGAAGACGAGCCCACTCAAAAATTCGGCTAGCGCACGCGCCAGGGCTTTGCCGTAGCTGATGGGCGTCAGATCGCTATTGACGATTTTGGCGCCGATGGCCATCTTGCCCACGGTCGCGCCCCAGCGGCCGTTCATCCAGGTCGAATATGCGATCGTGACGCAGATTGCGATCAGGTTCAGCGTCATCTCCACGCCCAAGGCGCCAACGGGATCGAGCCCGGCGTCGAGCTGGCGGCGCGATATCATCACAATCCAAAACGGCGTGACGGCCGCGCCCACCACGAGCCAATCGAGAATTTTCGCTACCAGCCGGATCCAAAAGCCCTGATAGCGAGGCTCGCTCACAGCCACGGCCGAATCCGCCTGCAGCCGGAGCAAGAACGAGGGCTTGCAGCCGGCGCAGACCGGAACTCCTGCGACTGTGACCAAATCGGCGGCAGCCGTGGGCCGACCGCAATGCCCGCAAAATACGGTGGCAGTTGCCATCGCTCTCTCCCGTCTCAGCCGGACTGCTGGTTTATGTCATGCTCGCAGCGGCCGCCCAGCTATCTTTTTACTCTTCGTAGTTGATTTCGACTCGGCGCATGCGCACGGCGCTGGCCCAGACCAGTACGACGCTGAACACGGCGAGGATAGCGACAGCCTCCGCGGGCGCGATCGGTGGCGCGATGAAGGCGATCGAATGGCCAGCCACAGGCAGCGGAGCCAGCGCTTGAAGATAGTGCAAAATGCTGGCGCGCTGCAACAGAGGCGGCAGCAAAAAGTTGATCCACTCCCAGCCGTAAACGACGAGAATCGGCAAGACCGGATTGGCGAACATCACACCCAGCGAACAAAACAGCGCGCCATAGGCGATCGAGCCCAAGGCGGCAATCGCGAAATATTCGACGGCGCGCAGGCCGCCTCCCGGCCAGCCCGCGAGCGCCAGGCTAATTAAGGTTGCGCCGCCAAAGAGCGATACCGCGACGATCACGCCCGCAGCGTACTTGCCGGCCAGAAAAGCACCGCGCGAGAGCGGCGCCAGCAAGTAATAGTGCAGGCTGCGATTGGCGATATCGCCGCGGACAAGCTGGATAAAGAGCCAGCCGCAGCCGAAAAAGATCACCGTACGCAAGCCCAGGGCGTCGAACACGCCGGCGAAAATTTCCGCCGCCGCCTCCGGACCTTGAGCCAGAGGCCCGAACCCGTGACTGCGCGCGAGCGCAAGGCCGGCGAAGACCGCAACCGGCAGGGCGGCGAGCACATAGAGGCCGATCGCGCGGCGCGAAAGCAAATTACGCCGGGTCTCGTAGCCGATCAGCGCCGCCATCTGGCGTGATCGCCAACCCGGTTCCGCAATCCCGGCGACTTCCGGCTTCATGCCGTCTCTTTCTGAATCACCAAGCGATACACCGCGTCGAGATTCTCATCCACCGGCGCCACGGTTTCGATGGCGAGCTCGCCGGCGGCGGCCAACTGATTGAGGAGCAAGAAGAACGCGCTTGGTTCCCGCGTCCGCGCCAGCAGGCCCTGAGCGCCGTTATGGCTTTCGGTCAGCCGCACTTCGCTGACTTGCTGCTCGGCGAAGAGCCGGGCCGCGAGCCATTCCGGGCGATCGCAGCACACCAGCACTTGCAGCGGGTGCTCATGGAGTTCTTCGCGCACGCCGGCGACGCTGCCGTCGCCGACCACATAGCCGTTTTGCATGAGGATGACTCGGTCCGACAAGCGGTCCACTTCATGCAAGATGTGGCTGGAGACGATCAGGCATCTTCCTTCATCCGCCAAGGCGCGAAACAATACCGCCGCCTCCGCCCGCGCCAGCGGATCGAAGCCATTGAGGGGCTCATCCAGGAGCAGCACGCGCGGCTCGTGCGCCAGCGCCAGCGCCAATCGCACCCGCTGCCGCATGCCTTTGCTGCAGGCCGCCAGAGCCCGGTCCGCCGCTCCGCTCATGCCCGTGCGCGCCAGCGCTCGCGCCGCCCGGCTCTCCGCTTCCGCAGGCGGCAGGCCGCGCAACGCCAACTGCGTGCGCATGAATCCGCCCACGGTGAGGCGGAGGGGAAACGAATCGTATTGAGTGCAATAACCGATGTTTACGAGATAGCGGTGCGGAGCCTCCGGCGTGCATCCCAGGACCGACACGCGGCCGCGCGTCGGCCGAATCAACCCCGCGAGCAAGTTCAGCAACGTCGTCTTACCCGCGCCATTCGGTCCCACCAGGCTGGTGATGCCGCTGCCGACGCTGAGCGTAATTCGGTTCACGCCCAGCACGTCGCCGTAAAACTTCGAGACGTCTTCCAAGCGCACCAGCACCTCGCCGTTCATCCGCGCACCTCTTCGTAGGGGCGCAGCCGCCGGTGCAGGAGCCACAGACAGAGCCCGGCAATGGCGGCGAGTGCAAGCCAGGCGCTCCAGGCCGGCGGCGGGCCGGTGATTCCCACCCCATGCCGGCCGAAGACGATGCGCGGTTCGCGCATGGGCAAACCGAAGAGGCCGTTCCAGACAATGCGCATGTCGCCGATCGGGCTGATCAGGTCACCCCAGCGCCGACCATCCAGAAAGGAATCAACGACCCCGGCCACCAACCCGGGAATGAATAGCAGACCGACGAACGCGGCACTGGCCGCTATGCGCCGTTTGAGCCAGGCCGCGAGCGCGAAGGCCAGCAGCGTCAGCATCACCGCCCACAGCGTCCCGCCCAAGAACAAGGCCGCCGCCAGCCGGAAGTTCCTTCCCGCCCAGCCCGCTCCGGCTAAGTAGGCTTGCAAGAAAAACAACAGCAGGCCCGGCGCCCAAGTCACCGCCGAAAGCAGCACCAGGGGCGCTCCCATCTTGCCGATCACGTAATCGGCGCGCGACAGCGGCCGGCTGAAATATAGCGCCAAACCGTTGTTGGCCAGATCCCGGGTCAGCAACGGCGGACCGGCGAGCAGCGCCAGGAAGAACGCAATCGCCGCCGTAATTTCCAGATAGGCCGAGAAAAAGCCGGCGTCGATCGGCAACAGCCGCGAGACGTCGAGATCGAGGGCGCGCAAGGCCGCCAAGTTGTAATGCAAGTAAATCAAGATCGCGAAGATGAGCCAAACCACGCCGGCGGCGTTGAGCAAAAGCAGCACTGCCTTGGAGCGCATTCCTTCGCGCCAGCTCCAACGGAACAGCACGCCCGCGCGGGACCCGCGCGCCGCGGTGAACGCTGCCATGCTGGAGGCCAGCTGCGCCATGTGTCCCCTTAAGCCAGCACGCCGCCGGCGGCCAGCGCCGCCGATTCCGGCTCGACCGCACGCAAGAAGATTTCTTCCAGCGAATCGCGCTTGAATTCGAGGCGCCGCAGCTGCACTTGATGGCGCTGAGCGACTTGGTAAACGAAGCGCACGTCGATCTCCGCCGGCAGGACGATGCGCAGCCGCTCGCCGGGGGCAGCGGCGCAGGCGCAGCCGCCCGCTTCGAGCTCGGCCATGAAGGCGGCGCGATCCCCGCCGCGCGTCTCCAGGCGCAGGAATTTACGATGGGTCCGTCTCTCCTCCTCCAGGTTGCAGCAAGCGGCGATGCGCCCGGCGCGCAAGATCAAGATTTCGTCGCAGCACTCTTCCACGTCGCGCAGCAGATGGCTCGAGACCACCAGCCGCGTTTGACCGCCGTCGCGCAGTTCGCGAATCAGGCGGATCATCCGATCGCGCGCCGCCGGGTCGAGAGCGTTCGTCGGCTCGTCGAGGAACACCAGGCGCGGCCCGTGCACGATCGCTTGCGCCAGCTTCGCCATTTGCTTCATTCCCGCCGAGTAGGTTTCGATCGGGCGGTAGCGCACCTCGCCCAAGCCAACATGAAAGAGCGCCTCGTGCGCCCGCTCCAACGCCCTATCCGGCGGCAGTCCCGAAAGCTCCGCCATGAGCCGCAGAAACTGGACGCCGCTCATGCCGGCGATGAAAGCGTCCCGCTCCGGCATATAGCCCAGATCGGCGCGTGCCTCGCACCGGCCCGACGCCATCTCCTGGCCCAGGACGCGCGCACCGCCGGTGGCGCGATGCAGGCCCAGCAGCGCATGGATCAAGGTCGTCTTGCCCGCCCCGTTCGGCCCCAACAGGCCAACGGCGCGGCCGTGCAGCTCGCAGGTGAGCGCATGCAAGATCGGCCGCCCGCCCAGCGCCACCGAAAAGTCGCGCAGTTCGAGGATCGGGGCCGCACCCATCGTTTCATGCTATACGTTCCGGCGCGCACCAAGTTCCCACAGGACGGCGATGCCAGTCCGCCGGCGCGCCTGCCCACGCTCAAGGCCGCCGGATCGCACGCTCGATGAGATCGCGCAGATCGAAACTCGACGGTGCACCCAGGATGGTCCCAAGACCCAAGCCAAAGGGCGCGTTCGGCCCCTTCATCGCGAAGCGGATGGTCCGTTCGCCGGCATAAGCGCAGGCGGCGCTGGGCGCCTCGGCCCCGAGCCGTTCGAGCGAGGCCTGCTGTTGCGGCGTCATCTGCCCCACGCCCGGCAAGCTCAGCAGCGTTTGCAGGGCCGGCGAGAGGTTCTGATAGAACAGCGCCGAGCAATTGACTTCGTTGTCGCGGGGCAACGCCGCCAGGAATTGGGGCGAGCGCGCCAGATCGTATTCGGCGTCGTGGTAGCGCAGCGCTTCATCCAGCAGCCCTATTTGCGGCGCGAACAGGACGTAACCGTTGTTGAAGGTGTAGTCCACCTCGGCCGCCGTGCCTCGCTCGCTCAGCCGATAGTACGTTTGCCCGCCGCTTTGCGATTCGCCCGCGTCGAGCGCCGGCCGGTTGTGCGCCAGCGCGTTCTGGTTCCAAGCGGTCACAAACCGATCGATCGCCTGCCGCAATGCCTCCGGATCGTTCACTTCGATAATCGCTTTCCAAGCCGGCGCGGGCAACAAAGGCCCATCCAGCGCAAAGGCAAATTCCGTTCCGAGCGGCGCCGCTAGACTCATCGGGTCGAAGCCGGCGATGGAGTGATTGAAGTCCGGGTCGTTGCTGCCCGAGATCGTCAAGATGTCGTGAATGATCGCACTCGGCCGCTTCACCTCCGCCACCACCACCGCCTGCGGTTGGGGTGAGATGTAAGCCAGCGCGCCCATCGGGCCCGGCGCGGCGAGCCAAGAGGCGATCCCCGAGCGTGCATCGGCAAACGACAACGTCGCACGATCGGAGGAACCGCTCGAGCTGATCTGCTGCGTGGCCACGAAATAATCGAGGTTGCCGATGCCGATCTTCTCCGCCAAGTCCGACCGCCGTGGAACCTGCGCGACGATTGGCCGCAGATCCGCCGCCAGCAACACGCTTACGCCCTGCTGATAGGCGGTGGCAATGCGGTCGTAAAAGGGGGTGGCAGCGAAACCGGCGCCGCGCGGCTCCGCCAATCGGGCTTCGAGTTGCCGCAAGCCAGCCAGATTGGGCGAGGCTGCGAGCAGGCCGTCATCGAGCCAAACGTAGAGATCGGCGGCCGGCGCCGAACGCGCCCGTGCGGGATCGGCCACGATGGCCAGTTGCGGATAGGCCCCCGGCCGCGCGCGCTCGCGCAAGCGCGCCATCAAATCCTCCCCGTTGGTCGCTCGCGCCAGGATTAGCGGCATGCTGGGCTGATGCGCGAGCGCGGAGGCCGCAATCACGACTTCGTCTCCCAGATCGGCACCTACCGCTTGCAGCTCGTCAATGGCCGCCGCCATGTCTTGTGAATGCCCTTGCCGCCGCTGCCACCAGGCGCGGAGTTGCGGGTCTTGCTCGAGATGTTGCTGCACCACGGCGTAGGAGCGCGCCAGCGTGCCGCTCAGGTTCGGCAAAGCGGCGTAGAACACGGTGTCCGCCGGCACGAGCGGCAGCAGCGACGAGTCGTAACGCAGACCCGGATACGGGACTTGGTCGAGGTCGCGCCGCAATGACGACAAGCTTGCCAAGAGCGCCATGTAATGGCGCGAGTCGCGGCTCCAGGCAAACGCGCCGTCGAGCGGCGCGCTGGTCAGGTCGCCATCGCTTTCAAACTGCTGCCCAGGATTGAGAACGACGATGCGGCCAGCGTGATCCACGCGCACCTGGCCAGCCAGCACCGCGACGCGCGCGCCGCGCAAACCCTCGCTCACGGAGAAAACCGTCCCCTTCACCGTGACCAGAGCGTTGCGGGTCGCGACATAGAAATGATGCCCGCCACGCTGGCGCGCCGCCTGGACGATGACGGCGCCACGCCGCAATTCCAGAGTCGTGCCTTGCCGCGCGGCAGTGAGGGCAAACTCCGATTGCCCGCGCACCTCTACCTGGCTGCCGTCGGCCAACCGCAGCAACGTATCCGCCTGCGCCCCGGTGCGCACCCGCTCACCATAGGCCAGCTGCCGCCCTTGGATTTGCGTCAAACCCGCCGGCGCGTCCAGCCGGTAAAGCGGACCCGAGGCTGCGAGCACCGTGGCGCCACTGCCGGATGGGGCCCAAGTCCGCTTCCAAACCACGGTCACTAGGATCGCCAGAGCGGCGACAAGGGCGAGGCCCGCCAACGCCGGCTTCCACTGGAGGCGGCGGCGCGGCGCGGCCGCCTTCCAAATGGACTGATCCGTGAAGCCGGCCGGCTCCGCCCTGCCCGCGCGCATTTCCTTCCATGCCTGCCGACAGGCCACGCAGTCTTGCAGATGATCCTCCAGCAGCAACTGCCGAGCGGCGCCGGGCCGTTCACCCCGGACCCAGCGCTCCAATTCGGTGCGAAACTCCGCGCAGGCCGCCGGGAACCCCTCCGCGAGCCGGTTCCAAACCCGAGCGGCGGCTAAATCGCTCGCCTCCCGTGGCAGTTCCACGGAGCGGAGTTCCGCGCAAAGGCGATCCAAAGTTCCTTTCGTCACCTTCTTATTCGCCCGATCAGCCATGGAACCTCCCCCAATGCTCTCCTAAACTCTTGCGCAACTGCTGGCGGGCGCGGTGCAAGATCACACCCACCGTCACCCGCGACATCTTCATCTGCTGAGCAATCCTGGTGTTGTCGCAGCCCTCCAGATAGCGCAGAGTGAAGATCAGGGCTGCTTGCGGCCCGAGCTGCGCGATGGCGGCGCGCAGAGCGAGGTGCAGTTCCGTGTTGCGATGCTGCCGTTCGGGCGTTGGCCCCGCGGATGCAAACCCGGCGAGCGTCTCCGGTTCCACTGCCGTTGGCGCCCGCGGCCGCTCCCGCAGCAGGTCGAGACTGGCGTTGACCGCCATGCGATGGATATAGCCGGCTGCGTCGGCTGAAAGCTGATACGACTCCAGCCCGCGCGTCAACTTCAGGAAGACCACTTGCAAGACGTCTTCTGCGTCGGCCATGCTGCCGAGCAACCGGAAGGCGGTACGCAAAATTCGCGCGTGATGCGTTCGGAAGAGCGCTTCCAGTGCGGCAACCCGCGCCGCCGATGCCCCGGCCGATAAGCTCGTCATCGTCCTCTTGCTCAACCCTATAACGGATGCGGCGGCCAATTATTTCCGCCGTGCCTCATGTGCTTGCGGCGCCACGACTTAGCGGACAAGGCGGGCGGAACGAAAACCATAGGCTGGCTTGGTTTCTGCCCGCAACCGCCGGCTGGCGGCGCGCAACCAGCTGATTTTCGAATTTCCTCCGGCTGACGCGCGGGCCGAAGCGAATGCAGCGAGAAAAGAAAACCCCCGCCGCAATTGCGACGGGGGCGAAAGAAACATTTCGAACTAAAGAAGGCCGAAGGCGATCCCGTTTTCGGGATTAGTACATCCCGCCGCCCATGCCGCCCATGCCGGGCGCGCCGGGAGCGGCTTCCTTCTTCTCCTCGGGTATCTCAGCGACCAGCGCCTCGGTCGTGAGCATTAGGCCCGCGATCGAGCCGGCATTTTGCAAGGCGAAGCGCGTGACCTTCGCCGGATCGATGACGCCCGACTTGACCAGGTCTTCGAAGTTCTCCGTTTGGGCGTTGAAGCCGAAGTTGGCGTCTTCCGACTCCTTGACCTTGCCCACGATGATCGCGCCCTCGCGGCCGGCGTTGTGAGCGATTTGCCGCAAAGGCTCTTCCAGCGCACGGCGCACGATCTCGATGCCGGTCTTCTCGTCAGGATCGTCGGCCTTGAGGCCCTCCAGGCCCTTTTCCGCCCGGATCAGCGCCACGCCGCCGCCCGGCACGATGCCTTCCTCGACCGCAGCCTTGGTAGCGTGCATGGCATCTTCGACACGAGCCTTCTTTTCCTTCATCTCGGTTTCGGTCGCCGCGCCGACCTTGATCACCGCAACGCCGCCGACGAGCTTGGCGAGCCGCTCTTGCAGCTTCTCGCGGTCGTAGTCGGACGTCGTCTCCTCGATCTGAGTGCGGAGCTGCTTCACCCGACCCTCGATCTCGGCCGACTTGCCAGCACCTTCGACGATCGTGGTGTTGTCTTTATCCACGGTCACCTTCTTGGCACGGCCGAGCTGGTTCAGCTGGATAGACTCCAGCTTCACGCCCAACTCTTCGCTGATGAACTGCCCGCCGGTCAGCAC
The DNA here is from genome assembly GCA_021323595.1 of Terriglobia bacterium. Taxonomy (GTDB): domain Bacteria; phylum Acidobacteriota; class Terriglobia; order Terriglobales; family SCQP01; genus JAJPKR01. The sequence goes on from JAJPKR010000026.1 coordinate 28,527, forward strand.
CGCGATGTCTTGCAGCATCGCCTTGCGCCGGTCGCCGAAGCCGGGCGCCTTGACTGCGCAGCAATGGAGCGTGCCGCGAAGCTTGTTGACCACCAGCGTGGCGAGCGCCTCGCCCTCGACTTCCTCGGCCACGATCAGCAGCGGTTTGCCGGCGCGAGCGATCTGCTCGAGCAGCGGCAGCAGATCCTTCATCGAGCTGATCTTCTTTTCGTGGATCAGGATGTAGGGATCCTCAAGCACCGCTTCCATCCGTTCCGGATCGGTGACGAAGTACGGCGACAGATAGCCGCGGTCGAACTGCATGCCCTCGACCACGTCGAGCTGCGTCTCCATGGTGCGCGACTCTTCGACCGTGATCACGCCATCCTTGCCCACCTTCTTCATCGCCTCGGCGATGATGCTGCCGATGGTGCTGTCATTGTTGGCGCTGATCGTGCCGACCTGAGCGATCATCTCGCCCTGGACGGGCTTGGCCAGCTTCTTGACTTCCTCCACGGCGGCGGCGACAGCCCGGTCAATTCCGCGCTTGAGCGCCATCGGGTTGGCGCCCGCAGCGACCGACTTCACGCCTTCGCGGAAGATCGCTTGCGCCAGCACCGTGGCGGTCGTGGTACCGTCGCCCGCGACGTCGCTGGTCTTCGACGCCACTTCGCGCACCATCTGCGCGCCCATGTTTTCCAGGGAATCCTTCAGTTCGATCTCTTTCGCCACCGTCACACCGTCCTTGGTGATCGTGGGCGAGCCGAACTTCTTTTCAATCACGACATTCCGACCCTTGGGGCCGAGGGTGATCTTGACCGCGTCGGCCAGGGTATTGACGCCCCGCAAGATAGCGTGGCGCGAGCCTTCTCCATGAACAATGCGCTTTGGCATGACCTTCCTCCAAATATTTGCCTGCCGCTTGGCGCGGCATCGAACGAGCTTGGGAACTGCGGACGCGCCGCTGCGGGCGCGAGAAACTTACTTCTTCGGCTTGGCGCCGTTCGTCAGCACGCCCAGCACCTCTTCCTCGCGCAGGATCAGCAGCTCTTCACCGTCGAGCTTGATCTCGTTGCCCGAGTACTTGCCGAACAAAATGCGGTCACCGACGTTGACATCCAAAGGCAACACCTTGCCATCCTCGGTGATCTTGCCCTTGCCGACGGCGACGACTTCGCCTTCTTGGGGCTTCTCTTTGGCGGTATCGGGAATGATGATGCCGCCACGAACGGTTTCTGCTTCTTCGATCCGCTTGACCAACAAGCGGTCATGAAGCGGTCTGACATTGGCCATACTCATCTCTCCTTCAAGCAGCTGCGAATATGCGTCTTGCGACGAAGGCAACGAAACGGGTCGCACGTCGCGGTCCCGCCCAAGTGCCGACTCGCTCCTAGCGCTCGAACTGCGAGACTGCTAGCGCCGCAGGAGCGGTTTAGCACTCATCGCCCTCGACTGCTAATCATAGAAAACGGACAGGTTTACCGTCAAGAGGAAAGTGGCTTGGGAACGAGGTTTTCGGCGGGTTTTCACGCCTGGACGGAGAGCAAGCAGGAAAGCCTGGTACAGGCGGAGATTAGACTCCACCCGTCCCCGCCCAAAAGGGTCGCCAGCGGACGTTTGCGGCGCGCTGATGAGGGAAACGGCTACTTCTTTTCTTCCTGATGGACGGCAGCGGCGGAGGAGGTCGTGGAACTGGCCTGCGGCTCGTTGCTGCTGGTAATGGCGCGCTTGAATTCGCGGATGCTCTCGCCCAGGCCCTTGCCTAGTTGGGGCAATTTCGAGGGGCCGAAGATGACCAAGCAGATCAGCAAAATCAGCAGAAGATGGGTTGGTTGAAAAAGACCGTCAAACATGTGAGCCTCCCCGCCGACACGATGAGCGCGAACGTGGACGGGAGTGTGACCAGGGCCAGTATAGCGCAACCGGACCAGCGTGGGTGCCAGCCTAACGGCACGCATCCCGCCAGCAAGATCCAAGGCGAGCTCGCGAAAGCATGGTCCAGCCCGCCTGGCGCGGAGGCGGAATGCCCGGTTAAGCTGAAACTATGGAGCAAGATAACGACGGCACGCCACGGGCCGCGAACGGTCCCGGCGGCCTTTGGTTTGCGCCCCAGTTGCGACTGCTGGTTTTCGATCTCGACGGGACCTTGATCGATTCCAAGCAGGACCTGGCCGAAAGCGTCAACGCCGCGCTTCGGCATCTGCGGCGGTCCGAGTTGACCGGCGAACAGATCTCGCAATTTGTCGGCCGCGGCGCGCCGGTGCTGATGGAACGGGCGCTGCGCGCCAGCGCGGACGGCCCAGTCGATCCCCATGAATTGGCCGAGGGCCTCGAGGCTCTACTGGCCTACTACGACGCCCATAAGCTCGACCACACCCGGCTTTATCCCGGCGTGGCCGACTCGCTGCCGCAATTGGGGGAGCGGTTTGCGCTGGCCGTCCTCACCAATAAGCCGGTTCGGCCCGCGCGCGCGATTCTCGAGGGCCTGGGCGTCGCCAACCACTTCACCGCGATCTATGGCGGCAATAGCTTTGCCGCCAAAAAGCCCGACCCCGTCGGCTTCAATACGATTTTGGCGGAGCAAAGCCTCGAGCCGCGCAAGGCCTTGATGGTCGGCGACAGCGCCGTGGACGTGCAGACCGGGCGCAACGCCGGCGCTTGGACCTGCGGCGTGGTTTACGGGTTCAGTCCCGAATCCTTCGAACGCGAGCCGCCGGACGTGCAGGTTGGCGAGTTCGCGGAGCTGGCGGCGCTGCTCGCAGCCGACGGCGAGCCGGTAAGCTAAGGAAGGGAGACAAGGAGTGCGCCGATGGCATTGAGACCGGGAACCGTCGCACCCGCGACGGGGATTTATTGGTGCAGCGTCTGCAAGCTGCCAGGCCAATTCGAGGCTGGTCAAGTGTTGCCCGAGTGCCGCAACAAGTGCGGCCGCGGCGGCTGGGACTTCGTGCAAGCGAAGACCGGCGCGGCGCCGGCGCCGTCCAGTTCCGCCCCGTCTAGTTGATGGTGACGCCTTCGGTTGAAACCAGGCTTTTGAAGATGGCCAGGACGCGACGGCGGTAGGCGAGCACCTGGTCGGCGAGCGAGGCAAAGTTCGGATCGCGCTCGCTATTGCGTTGCCAGCGGTTGAGCACTTCGGGCGGAACTTCGATATCTTGCCGCAACTGCTGATACGAGTGGCCGCGCAAGAACAGGCCATAGAAAAAGGCTGCCTCGCGCTCCGGCGCGTCGTACTCGGGCAAGCCCGGTGTCGGGTTCGTGGTCATCGCCTCACCTGCGCGCCCGGCCAACCCTGGCCACCACGGCGCAACAGACTGGTAAATTCATTGGATACACCGAAGCGACGGAAAAAACAACGCAGGCGCGGCAACAAAATTTTTTCGCCCCACTCTTGACAAAGCCACGGAACAGCGGTTCATTTTTGCTCCGCCAGTTGGTAAAAACTGAGGGCGCTATCGCCCTGCTGCAGGCGGCGAAAACGCCGCAGGCGACCGTGGGCCGCCCCCGGATCGTCGCGGCGCGCGTGCTCGGCGATCACCCAGGCCGCCGGGGCCAGCAACGCCGCCTCGCCGCCCAAGCGTTCCAATACGGCCTCGTAAAGGCGAGGCTCGGCATAGGGTGGATCCAAGAAAAAGAAGTCGCAGCCCCGCGCGGGCCAGTTCGAATCGGCGACTAAGGCCGCGAGCGCGCCGGGAGCCGCTTGCGCGAGAACGCGAGCGCCGCTCAGACCTAAACGGACCAAGTTCGTCTGCAGCGCGGTTCGAGCGGCCCTGGCGGGCTCGATAAAGAAAACTCGTTTCGCGCCGCGGCTGAGCGCCTCGATGCCGACAGCGCCGCTGCCCGCACAGCAATCTACCCAAACGCTGCCCACCACCGCGGGGCCGCAGATGTTGAACAGGGTCTCGCGCAGCGCATCGCTGGTCGGCCGGACGCTCAGCCCACGCGGGGCCTGCAAGGCTCGGCCCCGCAGGGCTCCCGCGATTACCCGCATCGGCGCCGCCTAGGTTGCGAGGTTGCGCGGCGATCCGCGATCGCGTTCATGGCAGCGCGAAAGCCAGCAACGCGTCGCCGACATCCCCGGGAAGCCTGGGGTGGCCACCGGCGGCGATGACGACGTACTGGCGGCCGTCGGCGCCCATGTAGGTCATTGGCGTGGCCGGCGCCGTAAAGGGCAGGTCTGCTTGCCAGAGCAACCGTCCGGTGCGGGCGTCGAAGGCGCGCAGGTGGCGATCCAGGCTCGAAGCATCAAAGACCAAGCCTCCGGCCGTGACGATGGGACCGGCCAAATTGAGCGCGCCGTCGCGTTCGGCGACTGCGGAAGGCAAGCCAAACCAGTCTCCCAGCGGCACCGACCAGGCGATTTTACCGGTGTTGAAGTTGACGGCCGTCAGCGTGCCCCAGGGGGGCGGAGCGCAGGGGAGCTTTTTCGGGGTCAACAGGAACTCGCGGCTCAGCGCGTAGGGCGTCCCCTGCTGGTCGGCGTATTCCGGGCCGGGATGCGCGCGGCGGTAGGCGTCATACCCGGCGCGAGGGATCAGGCGAATCACCGCCGGCACATTATTGACGTTGAGATAGAGGAGGCCTGAGCCGGCATCGACCGCCGCGCCGCCCCAGGCCATGCCGCCGATATTGCCGGGGATGACGAGCGAGCCGCGCACGCTTGGCGGGGTGAAGATGCCTTGATTACGCAGGCCGGCCACGGCTTGCCGACACCAAGCGCGATCGGACGGCGTCAGGCCCCAGACATCGTTGGGCCGCAGCGGCGCAATCGGCGCCAACATCAAACCGTCGCCGGGAAATGGCTGGGTACGCGCCGCCTGCTCGCCGGGCACATCCGTCGCGGGCACGGGCCGCTCGATGACGGGATCGATGGGCCGGCCGGTGGCGCGGTCGAGGAAGAACAGGAAGCCGGTTTTGTTGGCCGCAAGCACGGCGGAGAGCGAGCGGCCCTGGTGCCGGAGGGTGAGCAGCGTCGGCTGGACGCTGGTGTCGTAGTCCCAGAGGTTGTGATGGACGAGCTGGAAGCGCCAGGCCACCCGGCCGGTTCGGGCCGCGAGCGCTACCACTGAATCGGCGTCCGCGCCGGCACCGGGGCGCAAGCCGCCGTAGTAGTCGGGGCTGGCGCTGCCGGTCGGAACGAAAACCAATCCCAGGCGCGGGTCGGCGGTCATCGGCGCCCAGGCGTTGGCGGCGCCGGTGCGATCGCCGGCGGTACGCGGCACCGGATTCCAGGCCCACAACAAGCGGCCGGTGCGCGCGTCATAGCCGCGCACGATCCCGCTCGGCATCACCGCACGATCGTTATCGTCGATCGCCGAACCGACAACCACGACATCGCCGAGGATGGTGGGCGCCGAGGTCATGTGATATTCGCCGGCGCGACGGACGACGACGCCCGCGTCCAGCCGCACTTCGCCGTTGTGGCCAAAGCCGGGTTCCGGCCGGCCGGTGGCCGCGTCAAGCGCGATCAGGCGCGCATCATTGGTGGCGAGAAAAATTCGCCGCGGCTCGGCTCGCCCACGGGCGGCCTGAGACGCGGGCCAGGCGGCGACACCGCGGCAGATCAAGCCATCGCCATAGGGAACGTGGAGATCGAGATGCGGGTCGAAGGCCCACTTCTGGCGCCCGGTGGTGGGATCGAGCGCCAGCACGCGATCCAAGCCGGTGCACAAAAACATCGTGCCGCCGGTGACGATCGGCGTCGCTTCGAAGCCGCTGCGGACAGGGGAGCGCGAACCATCGGCGCGATCGCCGGTATGAGCGATCCAAGCGACGCGCAGGCGGCTCACGTTGGCGCGATCGATCTGCCGCAAGGGCGAGAACCGGGTGCCGGCGGCATCGTGGCCGTACACGGGCCAACTCGCGCCTGGCGCCACCTGGGCCGCGGCCAGGCCGGCCCAGCCCAGCACCGCCAGGGCGACGGCGCCCAGCCGGCGCACGAGGCTTTGGACGTTCATTCGGAACTCACAGTTTGCTGCACGAACAACGGAAGCCTTCAGCCTTTTCCTGATGCTGGGGATGGCGCAGCGCCGTCCATTCCTTCCAACCCACGTTCATTTCCTGGACCATGAACCCCCGCTCTGCCAACTGCAGAGCCGCCTTCGCCGAAAGCTGTCAATCGTGGCCCCAGCAGTAGGTCACGAGCGGACGATCTTTGGGCAATGACGGCACCGCCTGCTCGATTTCATCCAGCGGCACGCACAGGGCACCGGTAATGTGGCCGGCGGCGAAAGGGGCACGCCCGCGCACATCCAGCAAGACGAAGTCAAAGCGACCCTTCTCGATCCCGCTCACGACATCGGCGCGCTGCCTTTCCGCGCGCAGCTTGCGGGCAAAGTAGTCGCGGTTGGCTTGAATCTCCTGCTCGCTAAACGGCATGAATCGGACTCCTTCAAACGGCTGAAACGAATCGAGGCCAGATTATCACGCACCCTGCACGGCAGCTCGGAGACGCGGGTCGCGCGGGCGCAGCGCCCGGCTTGCGGAGGAGAGCGCAGCCGGTTGCGGGGCGCCGGGCCGGAAAGGCACCTAGCGGTTAATGAACCAACCCGACTCGGTCCATCGGCCAATAGGCAAACGAGGCCTTGCCGTAGATGTACCGGCGGTCGAGGCAGCCCCAACTGCGGCTGTCATTCGAAGAATTGCGATGGTCGCCGAGCACGAAATAATGATGGGCCGGCACCACGATCTCCGGATAGCTCCAATGATCGCGAAAGCGCGGCAAGACATAGGGCTCGATCATTCGCTGGCCGTTGACATAGACGATGCCGTTCACGATTTGAATCGAGTCGCCGGGCAAGCCGATCACGCGCTTGATGAAGCTCTTGCTGGGATCGAGCGGATACCAGAAGACCACCACATCGCCGCGCTGGATGCTTTCGAAGTCGTAAACAAATTTGTTGATGAAGATCCGCTCGTTGTTTTGCAGGCGCGGCATCATGCTGAAGCCTTCGACCCGCACCGGCTGGTAGAGGAACAGCACGAATATCAGCGCGAAGATCGTGGCCAACAGCAAATCGCGGAACCAGCGCCAACTGAACAGAACCCAGCGCGAAGCTTCCGCCGACGGCGCTGGCGCGGCGAACGGCACGACCGGCTGCGGCGATTGGGACTGCGAATCCACGCGAACGCTCGCTTTCATTTTACGGCGTGTCCGCCACCGCCACCCGGCTAGCCGCGCCGGATGCGACGCAATAGATCGCCCTCCCATTCGAACCGCAAAGGCTTGCGGCCTTTGGCCAAGCGCCGCTGCAGCGCATAGCCCGCCAGCAAGGGAAAGGAAACGGAAGGCTCGACAAAGCACATGGCCGTGGTGGCGCGCGAGCGAATCTTGCCCCAGCTGACCGCCTCTTTGAGCGTGCTACCCGACAGCCCGCCCCAGTGGGGATTGTCGGCGGTCAGCTGCAACGCGTAGCTATGCCCTTTCTCGGCGCCGAAGATGTAGCCCATCACAACGGAATCGTTGATGTAGTTCTTGGGCACGCCGCCGGCGATGTAGATAGCGGCGGTCTTTTCCGATTGCACGACGATCTGCGTCAGCTCGTAGTTGTCCCGAATCGAGTCGATGGCCATGCGGCCGCGCCCGGATTGGCGCGCACGATGGTAATGATGAGTCAAGCCAATACCGATGGAGGAATCGTTGATCGCGGGCACGAACATGGGCACGCCGCGGCGGGCGGCGGTGGCGACGATGGATTGGCTGTCGTCGAGCTTGCCGCCGACGTATTCCATGTAAGCGCGCGAGGAATAGTTGCCGGGCGGCAGCTCGTCGGCGAGGTACCCCAGCCACGTATCGGTTTCCATGAACTTCTCTTCGTCGACGTAAACGTCGTAGATGCGATCGATCAGAAGGTCGTGCAGGCGGCTGTCGTCGGCCTGCGGATCGCCGACGAAGTGGCCGAAGCCGCGCGCCTGGTAAATGTCCTGATACAAGATGGCGCCGGTGGAAACGATGACATCCACGAATCCGCCGGCGACCCAGTCGCGCAGGATCTTGCGCAGGCCGGCGGCGATGAGCGGTCCCGCCAGGCCCAGGAGCACGGTGGGCCGCTGACGATCTTTGTAGAGGTTGTCGAGCACCTCTGCGCACAGGCCGAGGTTGCGCGCCTGGATCGAGGCGCCGCGCATGGCGCCGACGAGGTCGGCGACGGTCGTGACCCGGTCGAAGTCGATGGGCTGGACGCGCTGGCGCAGGATTCGGCGCTTGGCGCGAGCGTCAATGCGGCCGGCCGGAGCGGAGAGCGTGGATTTGGGCACGGGATCGTTCCTCTTGGGCAATCTGGGGTTCCGGGCAATCGGGTCAGGAAGCGCGCCGGCGCGGCCGCTGGCGCACTATCTGCAAACTGTAGCCCCGATTGGGGGGATAAAGCCGTTCGAGCACGCGCACCCGCTCGTACAGCGCATCCGGCGAGAGCGGGTTGGCGTGCGTCTCATCGATCAGATCTTCGTAAAAGACATCGGTGAAAAGAGCGCACATGTAGACGCCCAAAGCGTCCGTCTCGGCCGCGCGCCGATAATTGCTCTCGACTTCCGGGTCCGGCGTGCCCTTGCTCCGCAATTTGCGCGCTTCTGCCCGCCAATCCTCGGTCTCGGGCGTTAACTCGCCGCCCGGCTGATCCAGCGCACGATTCAGCAGTTCATCGAAATCCGAACGCGCGGGCGGTTCCAGGGAGGCGATATACGCCACTTTATCGAAGAGCTCCATCGCCAGGCCGTAGCGATCGTCCTCATAGAACTGCAAGCTGATCAGCAACAAATTGCCGGTCGGCTTGATGTCGAGATGATGGCAGAGTTCCTTACGCTCCTCGCCTTCGGCCGCCGGTTCCGTGACCACGGCCACGCCCCGGCGCTGCTTGACGATCCAAGGGACGAAATAGCATACGGTGCGCCCCATGCGTTCGACCACCCCATTAGGCACGGTCGCCACCAGCCGCTCGAGAAGGCCCGGCAGCCCCGGGTCGCCGTTGGGCAAGAACGCGAAACGCAGGTTGTTGGGCGCCACGCGGACCTCGCTAGCGCGAAGCACTTCTTCGATGGTCATCCCGACACAGTATACAAAGCGCGCGCCGAACGAACCGGTGGACGCGACATGGCAACGCGGTCCATGCCCCACGAAGAGGGGAATTGCCGAGAAATTGGGTTCACAGTTAGGCTCCACGCGTGGCGAGTTCCGCGTCGATTAGCGCCGAAGCCGAAGAACTGGCGCGCTGGCTGGGCCTAACGCTCACGCCCGATTTGGGTCTCCGCGGCATTCACAATTTGTTGCGCGCCCTAGGTGGTCCGGCGGCCATCGCCGCAGCTTCTCTGACCACGCTCGAGGGCTGCGGCATCGCACCGGCGGCGGCACAGTTTCTGCACTCCGGGCGCGCCTGGGAAGCCGGCTTTCGCGAGTTGGAGCGCACCCGCGCGCAGGCGGTCTCGCTGGTAACGCTGCACGATCCCAACTACCCGCTGCGTCTACGCGAAATCTTCGACCCGCCCCCGGTGTTGTACGTGCGCGGTGCCATCGAGGCGCTCGACCGCTTTTCCGTTGCCGTGGTCGGCACGCGCCACCCCACGATCTATGGCCGCACCATGGCGGAGCGTCTGGGCCGCGACCTATGGGCCTGGGGCCTGGCGGTTGTAAGCGGCTTGGCGCGGGGCATCGACGGTATCGCTCAACGCGCCTGCGTCGAGGCCGGCGGCGTCAGCGTGGCGGTACTGGGAACCGGTGCTGACGTGCTCTATCCCAAAGAAAACGCAAAAATTGCCGAAGTGCTGCTGGCGGCGGGAGGCGCCGTGATTTCGGAGTTTCCTCTCGGCACGTATCCAGCGCCACAGAACTTTCCCATCCGCAACCGCGTGATCAGCGGGCTCTCGCTCGGGGTCGTGATCGTCGAAGGCGGCGAATACAGCGGCTCGCGCATCGCCGCGCGCACGGCTCTGGAGCAGGACCGCGAAGTCTTTGGCGTGCCCGGCCAAGCCACCAATCGCCAAGCCTGGGTGCCCAATACCTTGATCAAGCAGGGAGCGAAGCTGGTCACGGAAGCCAGCGACGTGGTCGAACAATTGCCTTTCGAAGTACGCCAGCGGCTTTCGCCTCCTCCTGCGACTTCCGGCCGCCGGGCAGCATCCAACGAGAGCACGCCGCCTTTGGAGGCCGCTCTGCTGGCAAGAATTCGCCCTGGAGAAGCAGCGCAACTCGACGAGCTGGTGGAGTTCCTGCGCGACCAGGCCGGATTACCCGAACTGTTGACCGCGCTCTTGGAGCTCGAGTTAAGCGGCAAAGTGCGGCAGCTACCGGGCAAGAACTACACCCGTGCGGAGTAGGGCGCCGACGAGGCCCCACCCACGGTTCGGCGGGAACATGGTAGTCTGCGGTCCGAGGTCCCGTTCCTCCCCGTAGTGGCCTTATCCCAGAATCCAGAAGTCCATGGCTAAATCGATCGTCATCGTGGAATCGCCCGCCAAGGCCAAGACCATTGGCAAATATCTGGGCGGAGAATACGAAGTCCTCGCCTCGCTCGGGCACATCAAAGACCTGCCGAAGCGCGACCTCGGCGTAGACGTAGACAACGGGTTCGAGCCCACCTATACCGTCATTCCCGGCAAGGAAAAGGTGCTGGCGCAGTTGAAAAAGTCCGCGCGCGCGGCCAAGGAAATCTATCTGGCGGCTGATCCAGATCGCGAAGGCGAGGCGATCTGTTTTCATCTGGCGGAGGAACTGGGCGGCAACGGCAAGAATAAGACGATTCGCCGCGTCACCTTCAACGAGATCACCAAGCGCGGCGTGCAAGAGGGATTTGCCCATCCCACGGACATCGACCGCAACCTGGTGGACGCGCAGCAAACGCGGCGCGTGCTCGATCGTCTGGTCGGGTACCAAATTTCGCCGCTACTTTGGGATCGCGTCCGCCGCGGCATCTCGGCCGGCCGGGTGCAGACGGTGGCACTGCGGCTCGTCGTCGAGCGCGAGCGCCAAATCCGCGCCTTCCAAAAAGAGGAATATTGGACCGTCGACGCCCATCTTTCGGCGGGCAAGGCCCCGTATTTCGACGCGCGCCTGTCGCGCCAGCTCAATGCCGACGGCACGCTACCCAAAGACGAACTCAAGATTACGAATGGAGAGCAGGCCGAGGCGCTGCGCCAGGCACTCGAACGCGCCCGCTACCAAGTCGCCGCTGTGGAGACCAAAGAGCGGCGGCGCAATCCTCTGCCGCCCTTCATTACCAGCAAGCTCCAACAAGACGCCGGGCGCAAACTGCGCTTCAGCGTCAAACGCACGATGGCGCTGGCGCAGCGTCTCTATGAAGGCATCGAACTCGGCGCCGAGGGCCTGGTGGGCCTAATCACCTACATGCGCACCGACTCGACCCGCGTCTCCCCCGATGCGGTGAAGGACGCCCGCGAATACATTGGCCGGCAATTCGGCAGCGCCTACTTGCCCGAGAAGCCGAATGTCTTCCCCAGCAAGAAAGGAGCCCAGGACGCCCACGAAGCCATCCGCCCCACGGCTCCGGCACGGGACCCGGAATCGATCAAAAAATACCTGAGCGAAGACGAGTACAAAATTTACAAGCTCATCTGGCAGCGCTTTATCGCCTCGCAGATGCCGGCGGCGCTTTTCGACCAAACCAGCGTGGACGTGCGCGCGACCGACGCGGCCGCGACAGCCCCCGCCGTTTATCAGCTGCGCGCCACCGGCTCGGTGCTCAAGTTCGACGGGTTCCTGAAGATCTACGATGAGAGCAAGGACAAAGCCGACGAAGAGGACGAGGCGCTCAAGCACAAGCTACCACCGCTCACGGCCGGCCAAGACCTCAAGCTGCTCTCGCTCAAGCCCGAGCAGCACTTCACCGAGCCGCCGCCGCGCTATACCGAGGCTTCGCTCGTGAAGGAGCTGGAGGAGAAAGGCATCGGGCGGCCTTCGACCTACGCCGCCATCCTCTCGACGATTCAAGACCGCGGCTACGTAACCAAGACCGGCGGCAAGTTCGTGCCCTCGGAATTGGGCATGGTGGTCACCGACCTGCTGGTCGAGAACTTTCAAGACATCTTCGATCCGCTTTACACCGCCAAACTCGAGCAAGAACTGGATGAAATCGAGGAGGGGCGGGAAAAGTGGACCGACGCCATGCAAGAGTTCTACAAGAAGTTCAAGCGCAACCTGGCCTACGCCGAAAAGCACATGGCCAACATCAAGCGCATGGAGCGGCCCACGGAGCTGGTCTGCGACAAATGCGGCAAGCCGATGGTGGTGCGCTGGGGCAAGCATGGCTCGTTCCTGGCGTGCAGCGGCTATCCCGAGTGCACGAACACGCCCGAATTGACGGTCGATCTGCCCGATCTCGAGAACGCGGAAATCAGTCCCGAGGAAAACGAAGAGTATTGCGAGAACTGCGGGCGGCCGATGACCCTCAAGCGAGGGCGCTTCGGCCAGTTCATGGCGTGCACGGGCTATCCGGAGTGCAAGACCACGCGCCGGCTCGACCAGCAGCAAAAGCAGCCGGATGTTCCGCTGGATGAGAAATGCCCGCAATGCGGCAAGAACTTAGTGCGCAAACATGGGCGTTATGGGGAGTTCGTGGCGTGCAGCGGCTATCCGGACTGCAAATACATCAAGCAGAACCTCGTCGGAGTCAAGTGTCCGAAGTGCGGCGAAGGCGACCTGGCGGAAAAGCGGTCGCGGCGCGGCAAGGTCTTTTACGGCTGCAATCGCTATCCCAAATGCGACTTCAGCCTGTGGCAGCGGCCCATTGCCGAGAAGTGCCCGCAGTGCGGCAATCCGTATTTGGTGTACAAGGCGCTGAAGGCCGGTCCGGTTTACGCCTGCGGCAAAGAAGACTGCGACTACCAGCGGCCCGCGGATGAAACCGAGCCGGTTGCGGCGGCGCGCCCGGCGCCGGCGGAGTCGCGCGCCTAAGCCGGCCGAGCGGCCGGGCGACTGCGCGGCGCCGGAATGACGGTGCGTGCTCTCCGCGGCTTGGCGCGACTACCGGGGCTTAGCGGCGCGATGCGCGGCGATGAGCAAGGGATCATACAGCGGCGCCAAATCGGGATGGTAGGCGAGGTCGAGGAGCTCCAACGCGTCCAGCGAAAGCCCAGCCGTCAGCGCCGCCGCGGCGGCGTTGAGGCGCGGCATGACCGCGCCCGACTCGCCGACAATTTCGCACCCAAGCGGCCGGCGCGAGGGTCCATCGTAGATCAACGCGAGCCTCAGGCGGCGGTGGCCAGCATAGCCGGGCTGAGCTTCGGCTCTGATCAGTTCGGCTCGGGGCTGAAAACCGGCTGTGCGTGCTTGTTCCAGGCTGAGCCCGGTCCGGCCCGCTTCCAAGCCGAAGATACGAATCGCGAGGCTGCCGAGCACGCCGGGAAAGCGCGCCGGCGAGCCGCCGGCGGCGTTTTGGCCAGCCACCCTTCCCTGTTGATTGGCGGCGGGCCCGAGCGGAATCCAGGCCGCGCGACCGGAGACGAGGTCACGCGTCTGGGCGCAATCGCCGGCGGCCCAAATCGCCGGCAGGTTGGTCTGCTGGCGTTCGTCAACCTCGAGCGCGCCGGTGGAACCGAGCGCGACGCCGGCGGCGGCGGCCAAGCCAATGCTGGGGCGCAGGCCGGCACAATCGACGGCGAAGTCCACATCGCAATCCCCGGCCGTCGTCTCCAGCCGGACGCCTTCGGCCCGCGGGGCGCGCACGCGGCGCACGGCGACGCCCAACTCCACGGCGATGTGCCGCTGCGCCGCCTGGGCGACCAAGCCGGCCATTTCCTCGCCGAAATGGTGCAGCAATCTGGTTCCACGCTCGAAGAGACGCACCGCCAGGCCGCGTTGCGCCAGCGCCTCCGCGACCTCTAACCCGATGTAGCCGCCGCCGATCACGGCCGCGGCGCGCGGCCGCTGCCCACGGCAAAAGCGGTCGAGGCGCTCGGCCTGCTCCCAGGTATAGGCGCGGAAGAGCAAGCGATGATCGGCACCGGGAATCGCCAGGGCCGATTCCGCGCCGGTTGCGATTACGAGCTTGTCGAAGGCAAGGGTTATTGGCCGGCCGTCGGAGCGCACCAGCACCTGACGCCGGCTGGGGATGATCTCGAGCGCTTCGTGGCGGGTCAGCACCTCAAGTTTGCGCCGTTCGGTGAACTCCTCGAGAGGATGGGCGCGGAGCGCGGAGAGGGGCAGCGCGCCGGCAAGAAACGCGGGCAAGCCGCAGGCACCGTAAGCCACCGCGGGACCACGCTCAAGCACCGTGATCTGCGCCTCCGGCGCCAAGCGCCGCGCTCGGCTGGCGGCGCTCATGCCCGCCGCCACACCGCCGATCACTAGGATTCGTTCCGCCATGAACTTGCCCGCGATTATAGTGCCAGGGCTCATGGCAGGCGGATCGCCGACGCCGGAAGCAGGCGGCCATTGCGCGCTGGCGCATGGCGGCAGGCGGCGGCACCGATCGCTGTTGGGGCGCCGCCGCAGGCCGCGCAGCGGCCGTCCGCGCGCCGTCCGCTGGCGCCAGGGGCGACGACCACGTAGCGCGCGCCGGCAGCGCTCGGGCGGCCGCCGGCGTCACCCGGCTGGCTCGCCATCGTCGCCGGCGTCCTGCGCGCTGCATAGCCGGAGGACGGCGTGTGGGGGCTTGTTGGCCAAGTCGGCACCCCGCCGTTGGTTCAGGTGTGCCGACCCAGGACGCTGTGCTAGCGTCGCAGTTAGCCAGCCGCGAGCCATGCATATCGACGACATTCTGCGCTTGGCGCTTGAGCGCAAAGCCTCCGACATTCATCTCAAGGTCGGCGGCGTCCCCTATTTGCGCACCGACGGGGAGCTGAAGCCGCTCAATGAAATGAGCCGGCTGACGCCGGAAGGCATGCTCACCATGGCGTTTTCCATGATGAGCAACAAGAACAAGCAGCGGTTCAAAGACACCAACGAGGCCGATTTCGCCTACAGCCTTTCCGGCATGGGCCGCTTTCGCGTCAACGTCTTCCAGCAGCGCGGCAATGTGGGCATGGTGCTACGGGTGGTGCCTACGCGCATCCGCAACACCGAAGAGCTGTTCCTGCCGCCGGTGATCGACAAGCTTTGCGAGGAGCGGCGCGGGCTAATCTTGGTAACCGGAACTACGGGCTCGGGCAAGTCCACCACCCTGGCGGCCATGGTGGACCGCATCAACTCCACGCGCACCGATCATATCGTCACGATCGAAGATCCGATCGAGTTCCTGCACCGCGACAAGATGGGAATCGTGAACCAGCGCGAGGTGGACGTGGATACGGCCAGCTTCAGCGTGGCGCTGCGCGCCGCGTTGCGGCAGGATCCCGACGTGATTCTAGTCGGTGAAATGCGCGACCTCGAGACCATTCAAACGGCGCTGCTCGCCGCCGAGACCGGGCACCTGGTGCTCTCGACGCTGCACACGCTCGACGCCACCGAAACGATCCAGCGCATCATCGCGGTCTTTCCCGCGGACGAGCAGAAACAGATCCGGCTACAGCTGGCCTCCACGCTGAAAGGCGTGATCTCGCAGCGCTTGGTGCGCAAGTCCGACGGGATCGGGCGCGTGCCGGCGGTCGAAGTGTTGGTCACGACCAGCTACATTCGCGACTGCGTCATCAGTCCCGAGAAGACCTCGATGGTGCGCGACGCGATTGCCGCCGGCGGCTCGCAGTACGGCATGCAGACCTTCGACCAGTCGCTGCTCAGCCTGTGGCGCAAAGGATTGATCACTTACGACGTCGCACTCCAAACCGCCAGCAATCCCGACGATTTCAAGCTGCGCGCCCAGGGCATCAGCTCCGGCGGCGATACGACGCAGGAGCCGGTGGAAGAGTTCGACCGCGGGTTCTGACGCCCGAGCCAAGGCCAACGAGCCAGGCAGTGGGACGATAATCGGGGCATGGCGCTGCGCGGGGCGCGAAAGCCGGTGAACGATGCGGCGGCGCTCTACGATCGCGCGGTGGCGGCGCTGGCGCGGCGCGGCCGATCGCGGACGGAGATGGAGCGCTGGCTGCGCGCGCGGGGCGCGGCGGCGGCTCCGATTCGCGAGGTGCTGACGCGGCTGGAAGAGCACGGCTATCTCGACGACCGCCGCTTCGCCGAGTCCTTCGCCGCACACGAAAAGGAGGCGCAAAACTTGGGCGCCGCCCGCGTGCGCCGCGACCTGCGCCGCCGCGGGGTGGCGGCAGCGCTGACGGAAACGGCGGTCACGGAGGTCTTTGCCGGCGAGCGCGAAGAAGACCTGATCGCCGCCTTTCTGCGGCGCAAGCGCTCCTCGCGGCCGCAGAACCTGGGCGAGGCGGCTCGTTTGTTTCGCCGTCTTTGGCAAGCAGGGTTCAGCCCGCCGGCGATCCACGCGGCGTTGCGCCGCTGGCGCGTCAACCCGGAGTGGCTGGAGGAACTGGCGGCAGCGGAGTGGGAAGCGAACGAGCCGGATTCGGTAAGCTGAAGAATGCGCTGGACGATCTTCACCGATTTCGACGGCACGCTAACCGACCGCGACACCATCGATTTGTTGGTGGAAACGTATCTCGGCGCCGACTACGCACGCACCGTACACGACCGGCTGGCGAGCGGGGCGCTGACCGTGCGCGGAGCGCTGGAGGAGGAGTTTTCGCGGCTGCGCATCTCGCCGGAGGAGATCCAGCGAACGCTGGCGGCGCGAGTGCGCGTGGACGAGGCGCTGCCGCGGTTGTGGGCGCTAGCGCGGCGGCGGGCGATTCCGCTGACCGTGCTCAGCAGCGGCATGGACTTGCTGATCGCGCCGCTGCTGGCCGCAGCCGGCTGCGGCGACCTGCCGGTACTCTGCAACCGGCTGCGCTGCGAGCGCGCCGACGGCGCCTGGCGGCTGGCGATCGAGTTCCTAGACGGCTCCCCGAACGGCCACGACAAGGCCGCCGTGCTGCGCGCCGCCCGCAAGGCGGGGCAGCGGGTCATTTATCTCGGCGACGGCTACACCGACATCGAATGCGCGCGGGAAGCCGACGTGCTCTTCGCCAAGCGCCGCCTTGCGCGCCATTGCGAGCGCGAGGGCATCCCTTTCATTCGCTTGGGGAGCGTGGCGCAGGTGGCGGATTACCTGGAGGCGCGATCCGCGGCCGCCGCTCCCAGCCGGTAATTCTCGGGCAGGTCCCGGGGCTGGAAGTTGCGGTCCACGATGACGTGGGTGGTTTCGCCGGTGGCCAGCAGCTCGCCATCGGCCGTGCGTGCGATCTCATAGGCGAAGTCGAGCAGCGAACCGCGACGGCGCGTCACCCAGGTGCGGATGGCGATCAAGTCGTCGTACCGGGCCGGGGATTTGTAACGGCAGTGTGCGTCCACGACCGGGATGTAGCAGCCGTCGTCTTTCTCCAGATCACGGTAGGCGAGGCCGCGAGCGCGCAGGTACTCGACACGGCCGATCTCGAACCAGACGAAGAAGTTGGCGTAGTAGACCACTCCCATCTGATCGGTCTCCGCGTAGCGCACGCGGATTTGAGTTTCGACGGGGGTGTCGTTAGGCGGGGTTACGCTCATGGCCAAGTCTAATTTTGCGGCTTGTTCCACTGCGGCGCGCGCTTTTCCAAGAACGCCGCCAGACCCTCGCGATAATCCGGGGTTTGGCGAATGGCGGCGTTCGCCTTAACGGCCAGCTTCAGCGCCTCATCCAGCGAGTACACGGGCAGATCGCGCAACAGTTGCTTGGTTGCGCGGAGGCTGGAGGGGCTGTTGCGCATCAGCGCTTCCGCCAACTCTTCGGCGCGCGGCAGCAAACGGTCGGCGGGAACGATTTCGCCGATCAAACCCCAGGCCAGCGCCTCCGCGGCGGAAATGAGGCGGGCGCTGAGCAGGAGATCGCGGGCGCGCTTTTCCCCGACCAGACGCAGCAGATACACGGAAACAAGGGCGGGGATGAAGCCGATGCGCGCCTCGGTGTAGCCGAACTTCGCTTCCGGCACGGCCAGGGTGAAGTCGCAAACCGACGCCAGGCCGCAGCCGCCGGCCACCGCAGCGCCGTTGACGGCGGCGATGGTCGGCGCGGGAAATTCGTAGAGGCGCTTGAACAGGAGCGACATGCGCTGCGAATCGGAGAGGTTTTGCGCCGGGCCGAAGCGGCTAAGCGAGCGCAGCGCCTCGATATCCATGCCGGCGCAGAAGACGGAGCCGGCGCCGGTGAGGATCAGGCTGCGCGCGCCGGTTTTGCTCTGCTCCTCCCAACATTCGTCGAGAGCTCGCAAAATTTCATCGATCATCTCGAACGATATGGCGTTACGCCGCTCGGGCCGGTTGAGCGTGAGCAAGGAGGAGTGGGGCCTGTGGACAAGGACTAGGGTCTGCATGAATCACCCGACGCCGGAGCTGAAGCCACGATTTTACTCGGGCGGCGCGCGGCGGACTGACGCTGAATGGCGGAGGGAAGATGGCCGCAGCGGAGGGCAGGGCCGGAGGCGAGGCGGCGGGGAGGGCGGCGGATCAGCAATATTCGCGGCGGAGCTGCTCAACCCAATCGAGAGCGCCGGCCCAATCGCGCGGGACGGCAGGAGTTTGGGCACCGACAGCCGCCAGGGCGGGCAGCGCCACCTCGGTCGGAATATTGCCGACTAGCTCGTCTTCCGCGAAAGGACAGCCGCCGAGGCCTCCCAGCGCGCCGTCGAAACGGCGGCAGCCGGCGGCATAGGCCGCGGTCACTTTCGCGGCCGCATCCTCGCGGCGGCCATGGAGATGGAGGCCGAGCTCGAGATCGGGAAAGCGCGGCCGCAATTCGGCGAAAAGGGCGGCGATCGCGGGCGCGCCCGCGCGACCGACGGTGTCGGCGAGCGAGACTTCGCGGATGCCAAGGCCGGCGACCCATGCGACGGCTTCGGCGACGAGTTGCGGCGAGTAGTCATCGCCGTAGGGATTGCCGAAGGCCATGGAGATATACACCACGGTTTTTCGCCCGGCGGCACTGGCGGCTTGCTGAATCGCTTGCAGCTCCGCGCGCGCCTGAGCCGGGGTTTGATTGGCGTTGCGCAGTTGAAATGCCGGCGAAATGGAATAGGGGTAGCCGAGAGTCGTGACCGGGGTGGCTGCCGCTCGCTGGGCGCCGCGGCGATTGAGCACGATGCCGATCAGTTCGGCGCCGGCCGGGATCGCGCCGAGTTGCGCCAAGACCGCTTCCGAATCGGCCATTTGCGGCACGGCATGCGGGGACACGAAGCTGGCGCAATCGAGATGGCGCAGGCCGGCGGCGAGCAGGCGGCGCAACAACTCGGCTTTGCGTTCGGTGGGGATCGGGCGCGGGCAGCCCTGCAGCGCGTCCCGGGGACACTCAATCCATTTCACCGCCGCCATGGCCGCTTACTGCTCCTCGTTTTCGCCCGGCAGTTGCGCGCCGGCACCGTGCCAATAGAAGCGCGTGGATTCAACGCTGAGCCGCCGATCCTCGCGCACCAACAAGCCCATCCGCACCGGCGCGAACGCGCTCTTATAGCGCAGATCGGTGAGGAGCACGATGGTGCCGTTCTCGTCGCGGCCGACCATCGCCAGCGGGAAGCGGGCGAAGTCGAGAAAGACCTGGCCGGCCGAGGTGGATTCCGCCATCAGGATCGCCGGGGAGGGCGCCGGTTTGAAGATGGTTTGCGGCGCGAGATTGGTGATGCGCAGATCGCTGGTATCCACGTCGGCCAGCTCATAGCGATCGGGCAAGCTGATGACGGCGCGCCACTGACGCGGCGTACCGGTGACGGGAAAAGCCGCAAGGGAAAGCGGCGCCGCTCCGGAAAACGTCTGGGTGCCGAGCCAAGCCAGGGCGCGGTCATGATTGACGGTCCGCCAGCCGCACCAGATTCCCACCAGCACCAGAGCGACGGCGGCGCTGGCGCGATGCGGCCGTTCTCGCGCGCCGATTTCCCCACCCACGAGACCCAGCACCATGGGAGCGAGCAAGAACAGCAACAGCAGCACCCAAATCCAGGGGTCCACGATCGGCTCGATGTCGAGCGCGAACCAATGCCGGCTAAAGGGGGCGAGGAGGCGAACACCGAACCCGTTCGTCCAATCGAGCAGCAAATGAGAGCCGACGCCGACGGCGCCGAGTAGAAGAGCGACGCCCCATCCGGGGACGCGGTACTTCGCACCCGCCGCCTCCGGCGGCAGCAGGTCTTCGATGGGCAAGCTGCGCACTGGCGGGCCGCCGGCACGGCCGGCCTCGACGACGGCGGGGCTGGGGAGGCGCTGGCGGCGGCGCTCGGCGCGGCAGCGCGCGGCGTAGCGGAGGCCTAGCGCGACCAACACCGTCCAAATGGGCCAGGCCAAGAGGGAGTGCGTCAGGCCGCGATGGTAGTGAAGGTACAGAACGCCGTTCCAAGCGAAAATGCCGTCGACATCAGGCAAATTGGCGGCGATCACCAAGGCGGTCGTGGCGAATGGCACGCGGTCCTTGAACCCGGCGCGCGAAATTGCCACTCCCACTAAGGCGTGCGTCAAGGTATCCACGGGCCTACGTTAGCAGGTGCCGGGGCCTCGGTGGGCGGCGGCCCACCGTTGGCCGAGAGCCGTCCGTGGCGTCGCCGGGATTCAGGTCCGGGTCGGAGATTCTTCGGATTGCCGCGCGGCGACGATTTTCTTCTAGACTTATCGAGGAGCGAAGTCTCATGGAGCCAAGCGGTTTTGTTGCCGAACTGCGCCGGGAATTGGACGCGGAACTCATCAAGCTCGACGAATTGCCGGTGGCGCAACCCGGTTTAGCGCCGCCTGAGGCGGTGATTGACGCGTTGCGCATGGCGCTCAAGAGCGAACTCGAAGCCAGCGACATCGCGGCGCTCTGGATGTCCACGACGGTCGAGCTCGACGCCAAGCTCGGACTGGCGCGCCAATGCGGCGACGAAGCCAAGCACTTCGAGCTGATTCAGCAGCGTCTGGCGGATCTTGGCGCCCCGGCGCGGGGCTGGAACCCCGTGGCGCACGGCTACTCGCCGCTCTACCACTATTTGCGGACCCTGCACTCGACGGTGGAACGGTTGGCGGCGGGGCAGTTCGCGCGCGAGGGCATCGCGCAAAAGCGCAACCGGCAGTTCATCGCCTGGCTCGAGCAGATCGGCGACGCGGCCACGGCGCGGCTCTACCGCGAAATCGTGCAGCCGGAAGAAGACGCGCATCACGCCTTCGCCGATCAAATGCTGCACAAGTACGCCAATACCCCGGAGGCGCAAGACAAGGCGCGCCAGGCGCTGCGCAAGACGCTCGCCCTCGCCGACGAGCTGCGCGAAGTCGCGGTGCTGCGCACCGGGCTGGCAGCGATTCCCGGGTCCTAAGAACCGCGAGGCAGCGCGGTTCCGGTTCATTCGAGCCGGCCGGAGGAGCGGGAATTCTATAATTTTTCCCATGGACGCCGCCGCTGAAATCGAGGCGCTGCGCCGCGAAATTCGCGAGCACGAGCGCCTGTATTACGTGCTCGACCAGCCGCGGATCAGCGACGCCGATTTCGATGCGCTCATGAACCGGCTCAAGGAGCTGGAACAGCGGCACGCCGAGCTGATCACACCGGACTCGCCAACGCAGCGCGTGGGCGGCGCCCCGCGCGAAGGCTTCGTCAAATTGCGCCACTCGAGCCCGATGATGAGCCTCGACAACGCCTTTTCGCGTGCCGACCTCGCGGACTTCGATCGCCGGGTGCGCGAGGGCTTGGCGAAAAGCCAAGCCGGACATGCTCTGGACGCGCCCATCGAGTACGTCGCCGAACTGAAGCTGGACGGGCTGAGCCTGGCGGTCCACTACGAACAGGGCCGCATGGTCCGTGCGATCACCCGCGGAGACGGCGAGACGGGCGAAGACGTGACCGAGAACATGCGCACGGTACGATCACTGCCGCTGGCGACGGAAGCGGCAACGCGGCAGAGGCTGGGGCTGCCGGATCGCTTCGAGGTGCGCGGCGAGGTGCTAATGCCACACCGCGCCTTCAACGCTCTCAATGCGGAGCGGGAGAAGGCGGGGCTGGCGCTATTCGCCAATCCTCGCAACGCAGCCGCTGGTTCCGTTCGCGTGCTCGATCCGCGAATTACGGCGGCGCGCCGACTGCTTTTTTTCGCCTATTTTTTGCTGGTCGAAGGGCGGCCGCCCCTGCCAGAACACTCGCAGGCACTCCAAGCGCTGGCGGAGCTGGGTTTCGAGGTGAATCCGAATTGGAAGGTCGTGGAGGGCTTGCCCGGCGCTTGGGCCTACATCGAGCATTGGGAGAACCGCCGCTCCGAACTGCCGTATGAGACGGACGGGGTGGTGTTCAAGGTCAACCACGTCGCATGGCAGGAGCGGTTGGGCGCCACCAGCAAGTTTCCGCGCTGGGCGATCGCGTATAAATTCGCGGCGCGGCAAGGCGTGACGCAGTTGCTCGACATCGGCACGCAGGTCGGGCGCACGGGAACGATCACGCCGGTGGCGATCTTGGCGCCGATTGCGCTCGGCGGGGTCACCGTGACCCGCGCCACGCTGCACAACGAAGACGAGATTCGCCGCCTGGGATTGATGATCGGCGATTACGTTACCGTGGAGCGATCGGGCGACGTCATTCCTCACGTGCTCAACGTGGTGCGGGAGCGGCGCCCCGCCGATGCCCGCGAGTTTCAGATGCCGCGCCGCTGCCCGGTGTGCGGCGGCCACGCCGTGCGCGAGGAAGGCGAGGCAGCTTGGCGTTGCGTCAACGCCGATTGTCCCGCGCAGCTCAAGGAAACCTTGCAGCACTTCGCGCACCGCGACGTCATGCACATCGATGGGCTTGGCCCGGCCATGGTCGATCAGCTCGTCGCCCACCCGGTGACGACGGACGGCAAGCCGGTGCGCAGCATCGCCGATCTCTATCACCTGGATCGAGCCCGGCTCGTCGGGTTGGAGCGGATGGGGGAGAAATCCGCCGACAACCTGCTGGCGCAGATTGAACAGAGCAAGCGCAACGACCTCGATCGCGTGATCGCGGGCCTGGGAATTCGCTACGTCGGCGAGCGCACGGCCAAGCTCCTGGCCGAACATTTCGGCGATCTCGATGCGCTCGCCCGGGCTTCCGCCGACGAATTGCAACAAGTGGCGGAGGTTGGGCCGAACATCGCGGCTTCGATCGCGACGTATTTCGCGGAACCCGCCAATCGGAAACTCATCGAGCGGCTGCGCGCGGCCGGGCTGCGTTTCCGCCAATCGCGGCCGCAGCGGCAGGGGCCGATGCCGCTTGCCGGCATGAAGCTCGTGCTTACCGGCACGCTGCCGCATTGGAGCCGCGAAGAAGCCACGCGCAAGATCGAAGCCGCCGGCGGCCAGGTCGTCGGCTCCGTGAGCAAGAAAACAAATTTCGTGGTCGCCGGCGACGATCCGGGCTCCAAGCTGGACAAGGCAAGGCAGCTAGGCGTGCGCGTGATCGGGGAGAGCGAACTGCAAGCAATGCTGGCCAGAAAATAGGTTGCACTCAATGGGCGCGGAGCATGCCGAAGCGGGCGGAGGGCCGAGGCACGAGGAACACGGGCGGCGGCGGCGAGGCCTACAATTGAAGAGATGAGGGTGCTGTTGCCGCTGCTTCTGCTGGGCACGCTGGCGGGGGCGGCAAATCCGAAGTCGCCGCAATTGCCGGCGAGATGGTCCGGCTGGCAGGTGGTGAAGCAAGTGCCGGCGGCGGCCTCTGGCGCGCCAGCGGCCGTGCTCCAAGAGTACGGGTTGCGCGGGCAGGAGTCGGCGATGCTGGCGCGACCAGGGCGCAAGGTGCTAGCCGAAGTGTGGCAGTTCAGCGACGCAACTGGCGGCTTCGGAGCCTATACGTTTTTCCGGCCCGCGCATGCGCAGCTCACGAATCTTGGTCCGCTCAGCCAGTTGGCGATCGCGTCGCCGGTGCAGGCATGGGGCTGGCGTGATCATTGGGTTGTTGAGTTCCGCGCCGGGGCGCAATCCGGCCTGCCAAACGCCAAGAACCTAGGAGAACTACTCGCGGCCTTGCCGCGAATCCAAACAGGCAGCCACAGCCCGCCGCTTCTGCCCCAGTACCTGCCCAAGCAGGGCCTCGCTCCGGAGTCGGTGATTTACTCCGAGGGTCCGGCCAGTCTCGCCACGGCGGCGCCATGGTTGCCCAGCGGCCAAGTGGGTTTCGAGGAGGACGCGGAAGTCGTGGTGGGCAACTACCAACTGCGCGACGCCGCGGGGCAATTGGCTATCATCAACTATCCGACGCCGCAAATCGCGCAGGATCGGCTGGAATTGCTGAGCAAGGCCGGAATGGAAGCACGCCGCACCGGCGCGCTGCTCGCGATTTGGTATGGACCGAAGTCGGCCGCGGCCGCGAAGCTGCTCGGGCGACCCGAGGAACATAGCGTCGTTACTTGGACCCGCTTCTACGGCCTCGACTCGTTGCCGGGGCTGATCCTCGGCATCTTCGCGTTGATCGGGATCATCATCGCCGTTTCGCTAGGCGCGGGCTTCCTTGCAGGCGGCTTGCGCGTGCTCTTGGCCCGCGTCTATCCGCGGCGGTTTTCCGTCGAGGCGGCGACGGCTCGCTTCACTCGCTTGAATCTGCGCTGAAACAACAATGCTCACCCCACAAGTGGGTGAGCATCGTCGTTTAGGAGAATAGCTTCGAAGTCCCGAACGGGAAAGGCTGCCGAAAAAACCGACCCGGATGGCGGGATCCGCGAAACTTTTCGATGGCCAAATCTTAAAAGCGCGCCTGACCGGAGTCAAGGCGAATTGCCGCCGCCAAGCAACAAAAATAAGTCCTTTGTTTTCAGCGCACAGCAGGCTCGGACCGAGGGTTCGAACCCACGCGGCGGAAATGGTTCCACAATGGTAAACTGCCGCCGGGAGGCAATGTTGATCGCCACCAGTGGCCGTTCCATCGCCCATCTGGAATCCGCCTTGCGCGCGGTGGTCCGCAACACCGGCGAAGCGGTCCGGATGGCTTTAATCGCCGTCTTGGCCAATGGCCATTTGTTGATCGAAGACGTTCCCGGCGTGGGGAAGACGACCCTGGCGCAGGCGATGGCGCGCTCGATGGATTGCAGCTTACAGCGGGTGCAGTTCACCAGCGATTTGCTGCCGAGCGACGTCGTAGGGATCAGCATCTACGATCAGGCGAACGAGCGGTTCGAATTCAAGCGCGGGCCCATCTTCGCGCACGTGGTCTTGGCCGACGAGATCAACCGCACAACGCCGAAAACGCAATCGGCGCTGCTGGAAGCCATGAACGAGCGGCAGGTCACGATCGACGGCAAGACGTATCCGTTGCCCAGCCCCTTTCTGGTGATCGCAACGCAGAATCCAACGGAACATCAGGGCACCTACCCGTTGCCCGAGTCGCAACTGGACCGGTTTTTGCTGCGTATCCGAATGGGCTATCCCAACCCGGCGGACGAGAAGGCGATCTTGCAGGGCGAGGCCGGCGCCGAGTTACTGGGTACGCTGCGGCCGGTGCTGACGATCGACGAAGTGCTGCAACTCCAGCAGCAGGCCCGCACCATCACGGTCGAAGACTCGCTGCTGGAGTATGAGCTGGCGTTGGTGCGCGCCACGCGCCAACACCCCATGCTGGCGCTGGGGGTGAGCCCGCGCGGGAGCATGATGCTGCATCGCGCGGCGCAAGCGCGCGCGCTGATCGAGGGCCGCTCCTATTGCACGCCGGAAGACTTCAAGCGGCTTTTCGTTCCGGTGTGCTCACATCGCGTCCTGCTCAGGCCGGCCTTGGCGCATCTCGAACGCAGCGTGGAGCAGGCGGAATCGGTGTTGGAAGAGATCGCGCGGCGCGTACCCGTCCCCGCATAGCCGCTCGTGCCCCGGCCCACGCGAGCCACGCGCCGGTGCTCTCATCGCCGCCCGCACGAGTCCGTCGCCGGGACGAGCCGGAAGTCGAACGCAAAAGAAAAGGCGCGGGTGGCCGCCATGGCCCGGTCCGCGCCTGCGAATCGCTTGTCGCTCTCCGTTAGTGTTGTGGAGGGTTGGCGGTACCGCCACCGCTCGAGCAGGAGCTGCTAACCATCTCCAAGCTCGAAACGTCCAGCGTCTGGCCGCCTTGCTGACCCGCTTGGCCCGAAGGCTGGCCGCTGGCGCTCGGATTCGAGGCACTGGCGCTGCTAGGCGTACCGGTGACCTTCACCTCATGACCCACATGGGCGCTGAGGTCCACGTTGCTGCTGGTGAGCGTGTAGGTTTGATTGGTGGCTTCGTCGGTGAGGCTATAGGCATTCGAGCCACTCTTCTGCAAGCAGCCCGTGGCCGTGATCTGGCTTTGCTGGCCCGATTGCTGTTGCTGCTGCTGGGACTGTTGACCTTGCTGCGGGTTGGTGCTCTGGTCCTGCGCCGGACAAATCGCGGCAAACAGGCCCATGGCAAAAAGCATCGTGAGCGCCGCCCACAGCTTGTGAGACTTCAACTGCATAAAGATTTCCTCCTCTAGTAGCAGCGGAGCGCCAACTTCGTCCCCCCTCGATTGGCTGCTCCGCCGGCTCTAGCCGCGGAACGGCAATCGCCGTGCCAAAATGGAAACGGCTTCAAATCCGACCATTTTTCCATTGACCAGAGAAGCTGCCGCACGCAAGTGCGGAATTAATTACGCGGGGAGCGAGCAAAAGCCGCCGAGGCCGGTGATAACGTAAGGACAAGAACCGGAGGGAGTTTTCAGTGCCAAAGCTAACGGAAAAATCCTGCGCTGCCTGCCGCGGCAATGCCCATCCTTTGCACGGCCAGGAATTGAACGATTTGCGCCGCGAATTGCCTGATTGGGAGGTTGTCGCAGAGCATCACCTGCGGCGTGAGTTTCGCTTCCCCGACTTTGTCCAAGCCTTGGCATTTGTGAATCGCGTGGGTGAGATCGCCGAACGCGAAGGTCATCACCCCGACATCGAGTTGGGCTGGGGCCGAGTGGCGGTGATGACCTACACTCATAAAGTCAACGCGCTGACGGAAAGCGACTTCATCCTTGCGGCCAAAATCGACGCTGCTTACTCGAAGCCGGCCTAATTTGGACAGGGCAGGACTTTGGGCTCGATCCCGAGGGCAAGGGACCTTGCGCTCTCGCGCTTTCGTCTAAAGCGGAGGAGGCCGAAGAATTGGAAGCGTTGCAGACAGAGAGCGAGGCCAGCGTCGACCGTGGCTGGACCTGGCATCCCCGGCGCTGGCTGGGACCGCTGGGGCGCTACCGGCCGGGCGTGCTGCGCCGCGATCTGGCGCGCGGCTTCCGCAACTGCGATTGGCGGTCTTGCCCACCCTGGGCACGCATGTTCGGCGCCACCAGCCCCGAAGAGAAACTGCTGCTGAATTTGCTGTGGGAGGGCAAGGTCGTCTTCGATGTCGGCGCTCATTCCGGCTCGTACACGCTATTCTTCGCGCGTCATGTCGGACCGCGCGGGATGGTGGTGGCGTTCGAGCCGCAACCGAACATCTATCGCAAGCTACTGCGGAATTTATCGCTGAATCACATCGACAACGCATTTCCGGTGCGCATGGCGGTGGGGCGCGGATCGGAGCGGCGCGCGATTTTTGCGCTGCCTGGCATGACCACCACGGCTTCGCTGGCCCGCGAGGCGGAAACGCCGTTGCGGCGGCGCACGGGTGCGGCTCAGGTCGAGCCCTTGGACGCGCTGATCGCGAATCTGCGGCTGCCTTCGCCGGGTTTCGTGAAGATTGACGTGGAGGGTATGGAAGACGAGGTGCTCGAAGGCGCGACGGAGCTGTTGCGGCGCGGGCGTCCGGAGTTGCTGATCGAGATGCACGGCCTGGGGCGCAGCCATCGCGAGGAACGCGCCAGCACCATGGTGGGGCGGCTGCTGTCGCTGGGCTACCGTTTGTTGCACGCCGAAAGCGGCGCGATGATCACGCTGCACAACACCGCCGAAGCGGCGGCGGGCCATCTGTACGCGTATTGACTCACGACGGCGCATCGCAGCGGAACTCGAGCGCGGCCAGGCCCGCTTGCAAGCGGTCGCTGACGCCGAGCTTGCGATAGATGCGGTTGAGATGGGTCTTCACGGTCGCTTCCGCGATCGCCAATTCGGCCGCGATCTCTTTATTGCGCTTGCCTTGGCTGACGGCCGCGAGCACGCGCGTCTCACGATCGGTCAAACGAGCGGCGTTGCCGGCGCCATCCGGCTCGGCCTCCAGCGCACAAGCGGCGAGGCGGTGATCGGCCCACAGTTCGCCGAGGGAAACGTTGCGAATGGCCTTGAGCAGCATGGGCAGCGTGGCCGCGCCATAAAAATAACCGCCGGCGCCGGCGCGCAACACGCGCGAGGCGAAGCCTAGATCGTCGCCGCCGACGACCAGCATCCGTGCCGGGCGAACCAGTTGTCGCAGACGCCGGAACAGCGCCCAGCGCGCCGGCGTGGTCGGCAAGCTGACAAGCGCGACGTCGGCGCCGGCCGCCAGATTAGGCGGCATCTGCGATTGCTCGGGCGTGAGCGCGGCGACGATCTCGATTCCGGTTTCGCCGCGCAGCGCGGCGGCCACGATTTCGTTCCAGAGCGAATATTCCAGAGCCAAGATCAGACGAACGGGCGCACCGTCGCCGGCTGGCTTCTTGCCGCTCGGTGTCCTGGGGCCGCGTACCGGCATACGCAGCGGTAAGATGCGCCGGGTTTGGCGCAGGGCCTGCAACCAAGGTAGGAGTTCAGCGTGCAACCGGCGGGCACGCGCCTGCAACGCTTGCGCGATTGTTCCTGATTCGCGAGCCGGCCGATACTCGCTTGAGGGTGAGCGCCCCAATGGGCTGCGCGCCCGGCGCGGCGAGGAGGCAGCGGGGACGATGGAAATCGGAATTGCAGGCTATGGCGTGGTCGGCCACGCGCTGTGCGCGCTGTTCGGCGGCGAGGAACGCGTGCACATCTACGACAAATTCAAACGCGGCTACGACAGCGAATCGGCACGGGAAGCAGTGAATCGCGCCGATGTGGCGTTCGTAGCGGTGCCGACGCCGATGGCTGCCGACGGCAGCGCGGATACCAGCGCCGTCGAGGAGGTCATCTCCTGGCTGGCTGCGCCGGCGTGCATCAAGTCCACCGTGCCGCCGGGCACGACCGATGCGCTGAGCTTGAGGTATCGCAAGCCGATCTGCTTCAGCCCAGAATACGTGGGCGAGACCCACTGGCATCCCTTCAAGCACATCGAGAACCACGGCTTCGTCATTGTCGGCGGACCCCGACCGCAGGCGCTGCACGTGCTGCGCGCCTACCAAGAGGTGCTGGGACCGAAGCCGCGTTATGTGCTGACCCAGAGCCGGCTGGCGGAGATGGCCAAGTACATGGAGAACTGCTTCCTCGCCACCAAGGTGGCGTTCGCCAATCAGTTCTACGACCTAGCGGCGGCCATGCAACTGGACTTCGACGAGCTCCGAGAACTGTGGCTGCTCGATGAACGGGTGGGGCGCTCGCACTCGATGGTAACGCGCGAGCGGGGCTTCGGCGGGCGGTGCCTGCCGAAAGATCTCTCCGCGATCATCCATCTCGCCAAGCGCTGGGGCGGCGCGCCGCTGCTGGAAGCCGTGCAGCAATTCAACGAGGCGACGCGGGCGCGAGCGGCCCGCCGACCGATGCCCACCGTGGCGCCGGCGGTGGCGGCCAACGCCAGCGCGGAAAACGGCCAAGCCCGGCTGGCGGAGTTATGAAACAAAGCTGGCGGCGCGGATTTTGGATCAGCGCCCTTCTGGCGGCGACGAGCGCAGTGGCGGCCGCCGGCCAGGGTCTGCCGGCGGTGACGCCGGCCACGGCCGCAGTTGCGCCGGCGCCGACCATCAGTCCTTCGGGCGTGATCCAGGCCTTCGGCGCCGCCGGACCCGACGACAAAATTGGTCCGGGAGACTTGCTGGACGTGCGCGTGTTCGACCAGGCGCAACTGAGCGGCACCGCCCGCGTAGGCGAAAGCGGGGAGCTGGATTTGCCCTTCGTGGGAGAGTTCCCGGCCGCTGGCTTGACGCCGGCGCAACTCGAAGCCAGGCTCGCGGCGCGGTATGGAGAATTTCTGCGCCATCCCCTGGTCAGCGTACGGGTGTTGGAGGTCAACAGCCGGCAAGTTTCCGTCACCGGCGAGGTCATACGCCCGGGCGTCTATGCCTTCAGCGGCCAACTGCGCCTCTTGCAGGCGCTGGCGATGGCGGGGGGCGTCGCGACGGACCGCGCCGGGACGGTGCTCTATTTGCTGCATGGGAGCGTGGCAAGGACCCAAGCGGCACAAGCAGGCAGGCCGGTGACGATCAGTGTCACGAGCGCGCTGGAAACCTTGGATCTGCATGAGGTGCTGACCGATCCGAGAATGGATCCCGTGCTCAACAGCGGCGACATGATCGAAGTGCCGGAGGCGCAGCAGGTATTCGTCACCGGCGACGTGGTGAAATCCGGCGCACTGCCGCTAAAGCCCGGCCTCGATTTGGCCGAGGCCGTCAGCTTGGCCGGCGGGCCGCTGAGCAAGGCCGACCCCCATCACGTGCGCATCATCCGACGCGTGCCCGGGCGCACGCAGCCGGAGGTGCTGATCTTCGACCTGGCGAAGATCCATCACGGCCAGGGCCTCGATCCCAAGCTCGAGGCCGACGACATCTGCGTGGTGCCGGAATCCGGCTGGCGTGATGTCGGTTTAGGCATTCTCGATTTCTTCGCCGGAGCGGGCCGGTGGCGGGTGCAATCGGAGGCGGGAGTTTACTAGCGGAAGAACATGATGACTGAAGATAATCAGAGCTTGCCGGCTCTGGTCACGGCGAACGCGGCCGTGCCCGTCGAGCTCGCTTCGGAAGGCAGCGGAGCGGCGGCTTGGCAGCAATTCCGGGATGCCGTTTTTCATTATCGGCGGATGGTGATCATCATCGTCGCGGCGGCATTGCTCATCGGCCTCGCCTTCTGGCGGCTCACGCCGGCATTCTATCTGGCGCAGGGCTCGATCATCCTCGAGCGCCCAAGCCCGCATCTCGCGCAGATCCACCCGGAAAGCGATTGGGCCAGCTACGACGCGGACCGGGAAATGCAAACGCAGTTGACGATCATGGGCAGCCGCGCGGTAGCGTCGCGCACGATCGCCGATTTGGACCTAGAACGGCGCGATCCGGAAATTCACAAGGTATTGGCCGCCGTCGACCGCAGCCTGGCGGCGAAAAAAGAACAGCTGGACGCGGCCACTCGGCAACAGATCGCAAGCGGCATCTTTCTCGGCAAGCTGCAACTCATCCCCGACAAGCTCAGCGACACCGTCCACGTCGAGTACGGCTCGCACAATCCACAACTGGCGGCGGCCGTCGTCAACGACCTTATGCGCAGCTATTTGCGCTATTCTTTCGCCGCGCACGTCGCGGCGGGCAAGGAAATCGCGCGGTGGCTGAAGACGGAGCTGAGCGATCAACGGAAGCAGATCCAAAACGACAACCAGGCCTTAGTGCATTTCCAGCGGCAGAACGCATTCACGCCGGTGGTGGCGCCGCCCGGCGGGGAAGAAAGCGTGCTGTTGGAGCGGCTGGACGTGGCCAATCACCAGCTCGCCGACGCGCAGGCGGCCGCGATCATGAGCGAGGCGCGCGAACACGAGTTCACCGGCGATTTGGCGACGCTGCCGCCCGACCTGCGTACGCCGGCGATGGATGCGGCTTTGGGCGCCTTGGAGACGGCGCAACACGATTACGACGCGCTGAACTCCACCTATCGGGCCAACTTCGCTCCGGTGCGAGAGGCGCGAGCCCGGCTGGCAGCGGCGCGGCGCCTGGTCGAGTCACTCAGCACGCAGTTGGCGGATGCACTGCGGCGCCGCCACATCGCCGATCTCCAGCAACAAACGGCCTTGGCGCAAGAGGTCGGGCAATTGCGGCATCGGGCCGCCGACGAGAGCGCGCTGGCGATTCGCTATGCGCAACTCAAGGCGCAGAGCGATCGTGATGCCGACGTTTATAGCGCGCTCAACGAAAAACTCAGCGAAGCCAGCCTGATGGCGACCGTCCCAGCGGCCAACATTCACATCCTGGATCCGGCGCGGCGCCCGTTGACGCCGGAGTTTCCCAAGGGCGGAATGGACATGGGGCTGGCGGGAGGCTTGGGGCTGATGCTCGGACTGGGCGCGGCGCTGGCGCGCGGCCGCTGGAGCGGCACGGTGCTCAGCGGGGCCACGGTGAGCAGTTGGGCGCCGCGCGAATTGGCGCCGCTGGGCATCATTCCACGCTATCAACCGGTCTTGCCGAGCGCGCCGCCGGCCACGCTCGCTCCGGCGCCGGTCAACGGCAGCGATGGCAACGGCAGCCGGCTCTCGGCGCCGCTGCCAATCAAAGACAGCTATGCGCGGCTGGCCGCCAATATTACCGCGCGCCTGGGAGCACCGCCGAAGGCCTTGCTGATCACGAGCCCCAACCCCGGCGACGGTAAGACGCTGACCGCCTGTCGCACCGCGGAAACTCTGGCCGATGCGGGCTGGCGGGTATTGCTTGTGGATGCGGACGTGCGTCGTCCCGCCTGCCATCGCTTCTTTGGCGTAGCCAATGTGACCGGGCTGTTATCGGCGCAGCGCGGCCTGGCGGTGGAACCGGTCGCGGTGGCGCCGCTGCTCGACTTACTGGCGTGCGAACGCGAGCCGGAGACGCAACTGCAGCCGCGCCCGCTGCGCGAGCTGCTCGCGCGGTGGCGGAGTTTCTACGATTTCGTCCTGTTCGATTCGCCCCCTGGCAATCTGACCGGCGACGCGATGCTGCTGGCGGGCATCGTGGACGGCGTGCTCGTGGTCGCGCGATGGGGCAGCACCAACATTCCCGACCTGCTGGCGCTGCGGCAGGATCTGCAGGGCGCGCGCACGCCGCTGCTGGGCTCGGTGTTGAACGGCACCGACCCCGGCGCGCCGGAGTTCCGCTATGCGCGCCGCCACCGGGCTTATTATCGGGCGGCGGCGTGAGCGGCGGCCTAGCGCCGTCTCGCCCATTTCACGCACCGCGGGCGGACGGCGACAACTCGGCGACCCCAGGCCGGCTTCCAGAAAGAAAGGATGGACTTCCTTTTAAGTGGGCGCTTGGGGGGCGAATTGCCCCCGAACTTTTTCCCCAGCCGCCGGCAGGCGCATGCAGCCCTGCGGCGGATGTTCACTCGCGGGCGGCGGCACGGTCTGCCCCTAACGCTGATTCGCATGGGCCTGCCGCGGCCAACGGACAAACTACGACCTGTGTTTCTGAGCCGCCTCAGCAGCGAAATGCGAATGACGGATCTGGCGTGGTGGGACGAGGAGACGCGAGCGTTCCTGTTCTTGGCCGAGGCGAGCGCGGACGCGGCGCCGCTCATCGCACGCTGGCTGGAGGCGGGGCGCGAATGGCACATCGCGCCGCAGGTCGCGGTGCAAGCGTTTCCCCGCCAGGGTGCGACGCTGGGCGCGCTGCTCGAAGGTTTGCGGTGAACGCGGCGGCGCGGCCAACACAAGCCGCAGGCTATGAACGGCGGCGGGTGGGCTGGCTCGATCCGGGGCCGCCGCGCAAACGACCGCCTGCGCCGGTGGCACTGGCGCTAGGGCGGATCACCGATTGTTTGCTGTGCCTGCTGGCGGCGCCCTTGGCGGCGGCAATCATCGCCGCTTGCGCCGTTGTCATTCGTTTCGACTCGCCGGGCCCGATCTTTTTCCGGCAATGGCGCAGCGGGCGCCACGGCCGGCGTTTCGAGCTCTGGAAGCTGCGCACGATGCGAGCGGATGCCGATCAGGACAAAGAGGAGTTGCGCGCCTCCAGCGAGGTCCCGTGGCCGGATTTCAAGCTATCGCGCGATCCGCGGGTCACGCGCGTCGGCGCCTGGTTGCGGCGGACCAGCCTCGATGAACTGCCGCAGCTTTGGAATATCTGGCGGGGCGAGATGACCTGGGTGGGGCCCCGGCCGACCTCATTCTCGCATGAGGTTTACGAGCTATGGCAGACCGAGCGGTTGGAAGTACGACCCGGTTTGACGGGACTGTGGCAGGTGCTGGAGCGGGGGCAGAGCCCGTTCCCCCAGCGGGTGCGGCTGGATGTCGCCTACGTTCGCGCGCGCAATTGGAAGCTGAACGCCAAGATCATGGTCGCGACGATCGGAAAAGTCTGGTCGGGCGACGGAGCCAAATAGGAGCCGGAACGTGGCCGACAGGACGAGGGCAGCGAGCAAGGGTATGGTGGCGGCATGGTATCTGGGACCGCCCCTGCTGGCGGCAGCGGCGCTGTGGGCGATCGTTCCCGCGCCTGCCGAGCGCGCGCTGCTGATCGGCCTGGCAGTCGTGGCGGGAGCGGCGGCAGCGGCAATTCTGCGGCAGCCGGCATGGGGCGCGCTGGCGCTGATCGCGTTCGTTTATAGCAATCTACCTGGCGTGATCACACAACAAGGCGGTGGCACCTGGGAACTGACCGCGCTGCTGATTTGGACTGCGGCCGCATGGCTCGCCCACCAGGGCATGCGCCGCGACTCGCCGCCGCTGCGATGGCCGCTGTGGCTTCCGCTACTGATCTGGGGCGTCTTGATGGTGGTCGCGGGCTGGCGAGGCGTCAATCACCCCGACAGCATCGTCGCGGTCGAAGGGTACGGCAAGAGCGTACTGATCCTTTACTTGATCGTAAATTTGCTGCGCACCCCCCGACGGCTGCATGCGGCGATTCAGGCGCTCTTGGCGGTGGTCGTGCTCATGGCGGCCGCGGTGATCTACCAAGGCGTGACGGGAAGCAACTTTGACTTCGGCGGCTTCGCGACGCGCACCTACGAGGAAACGTCGCCGGGCGTGATGGGCTGGCGTTTGGGGGGTTCGATGGGCGATCCCAACTTCCTGGCGCTGATGCTGGTGGCTACGCTGCCGCTCGCGGGGATGGAGATGCTCGAACCGCAAGCCCGCCCGGCGCGCGCCTTGGGCGGGTTGGCAATCGCGATGACGCTGATGGCCGCGGTCTTCACCTATTCCCGCGGCGCGCTGCTCGGCATCGTGTTCGCCGCCGCGGCTTTGGCGTGGCACCAACGGCGGCGAACATTGTGGCTGGCGTTAGGCGCGGCGCTGGGGGTCGTGGTGGTCGCGGCCTTGCCCCAGGCGTATCGAGCGCGCTTGCTTTCCCTGCGCGAACTGTCGCTGACGGCGCCGCAGCAATCGATTCCTGACGCCTCGTTTCGGGGCCGGCGCAGCGAATTGCTGGCGGGGGTGCTGATGTGGCGCACGCACCCCTGGCTGGGCGTCGGCACCGGCGCCTACGCCGACGCCTACGAGCGCTATAGCGGCTGGCTAGGGCTCGATCCGCGCGGCGAGATGCGCGATCCGCACAATCTTTACGTCGAACGCGCGTCGGAGACCGGCACTCTCGGCTTGCTCGCGTTCCTCGGCCTGCTCGCCACGGCGCTGATCGAATTGCGGCGCACGCGCCACTGGTTCGCGCGCCGGGGCGCCGCCGCTTGGGCGCACGCGGCGCGAGGCGTGGAGCTGAGCATCGAAACCTACTTGCTGATGAGCTTGTTCTTGCATGGGGCGTACTTCCGCAATTTCTATCTGCTGCTGGCGCTGGCTGCCGGCTACATCGCTTTCGGACGGGCCTGGCGGCGCGCTGCCGCGGCCGCACCTGCCCGGCCGCTGGCAGCAGCCAGCGGCGCCTAGCGCGGAGGACGCCGATGGCGACGGTCGCGTGGGTCATCGATTCTTTGCGCTTGGGAGGCGCGGAGCGACTCGCGTTGGCCTGGCAAGCCGAAGGCCCGGCGGGCGAGTGGCGGCAGCGGTTGGCCGTCTTGCAGTGCGCGGGCGAGGCGGCTTCGTTTGAAGCCGAAGCCCGGGCGCGCGGCTTGGAGTGGTGGTGCGCCGGCGCCCGCCATTTGCGCGACCTGGCCGCTTGGCGCCGCCTGCGCAATTACTTGCGCCAGGAGCAAGCGGATCTGCTGCATGCGCATCTCGGTTACGCCACCCTGTGGACGGCGGCGGCGGCGCGTGCGTTACGAATTCCCTGGCTGGCGACGGTGCATATCTTGCCGGGCCAGGCGCGCGGCTGGCGCGCGCGGGCGCTGGAACGGCTCCAAATCACGGTGCTGAATCGCAGCGCGTGCCGAATCGTGCTGCTCAGTCAGGCACAGCACCGCGCCTGGACGGAAGCCGGTTTGCACGGCCAACGCGCCGTCTTGCTGCCGAATGGCGTAGCCGCATCGCCGCTGGCGCTGCCGGCAGAACGCGCCGCTGCAAGAAATCGGCTCGGAGTCGCGCCCTCCGCGCGGCTCTTCTTGACGGTGGCCGCCGTGCGGCCAGACAAGGGATGGCGTGATTGGCTGGCCGCGATCCCGCTCATCGCCGCGCGCGTTCCGCAGGCACAGTTTGTCTGGATCGGCGATGGCGCGGAAGGCGCGCTCTTACGCGCGCACACAGCGGCGCGCGCCGATACGCGGCACATCGGCTTGGGCGCCGACATTGGCGCTTGGCTGAAGTGCGCCGACATCTTCCTTTTCCCGAGCCACGTTGAAGCGCAGCCAACCGCTCTGATCGAAGCCATGGCGGCCGGGCTGCCCATCGTGGCCTATGACCTAGAAGTCCATCGCGAACTCTTGGGCACCGACGCGGGCTGGCGTGTCGAGCGCGGGAAAAGCGCAGCGCTGGCGGACGCGGCGGCGGCAGCCGCGCTCGATCCGGAGCTGGCGCGCAGCCGCGGACACCGCGCGTACGAACGATATTCCGCGCAGTATGCGCAAGGCTTGTGGCGACAACGCTTGGCGGAGTTATACCGAACGGCTTTGGATGAGCACGCCTCGAGGCGGCTTCCCCATGAGCATGCGGCAGCGGCCTGAAATCTTGATCGTCGAGTTCTTCTCGCGCGGCGGACTCTTTCATTACGCGCTGCAACTGGGGCTCGCGCTGGGACGCCAAGGTCGGCGGGTCACGATGCTGACGGGACGAAAGCCGGAGCTGATGCCGCCGCCATCGGCCGCCGATTTCGTGCTCATGCCGCGGCTGTGGACTTGGGATCCGCGGCGGCAGCAGCGCCCCGGAGCGTTCCGCCGCGGCCTGCATGCGCTGCGGTACACGGCGGCGTGGATTCAAATTCTTTGGTTTGTCCGCCGTCTGCGCCCGCGGGCGGTGCTATTAGGCGACCTGGAACACCGCTGCGACGCTTGGTTCTGCCGCCTGCTGCGCGGGAGCGGGGGGACTCTCGCCGACGTCTGCCACAACGTCGTCGCCTTCGATCGCCGCTCGCGTGGGAAAATGTTGCGGCGGGAACGGTGGCGAGACCGGCTGCTGGCGAATTTCGATTGCGTGTTCGTGCATGGCACGGCGCTCGCAGACGAGTTGGCGCGGCGTAATGGGTGCCGCCCGCTGACGATTCCGCACGGCGCCGGTGATTTCTGTGCGGCGGGAGCGTGCGCCGATCCCAATCTGCGAACGCGCCTGCAATTGCCCGAAACAGCGCCTGTCGCGCTACTTTTCGGCACATTGACAAAGTACAAAGGGGTGCGGTGGTTACTCACCGCATTGGCCGCAGTCGCAGCCCACAAGCGTCCCTTTTTAGTCATCGCCGGCTTTCCCGCCGCCGACGCCTCGCTCGCGGCTTGGCGAGCCGAAGCGCGGCAACTGGGCCTCGAGCGCTGGGTGCGTTGGCACACGGAATACATCCCCTGGAAGGAGGTCGCCTGGTACTTTCGCCTGGCGGCTTTCGTGGTATTGCCCTACTACCACGCCTCGCAAAGTGGGGTGGCCCACCTCGCGTTGAGCTTCGCAAGGCCAATCGTGGCCAGTAACGTGGGCGCGCTGCCGGAAACAGTGGCGCACGGCGTGAACGGGCTGATCGTTCCGGTAGGGGACGTGGCGGCGCTGGCGCAAGCGATCGAAGAGCTTGCGGGGGCGCCAGAGCGCTGCCAGGCCATGGGACAACAGTCGGCGCAACGCGCGCGGGAATTGCACGATTGGGACGCCGTGGCCAGACGGGTGTGCGAAGGGCTAGCGGCGCCGCCTGGGCGGCGCGCACGTCTGCCATCGCCCGGCTTGGCCCCATTCGGCCTGTTGCGCGCCATTTTTGCCGGTCGGCGTGCATCCCGATAGGTACTTTCCTCATCTTTCGTCTCGCGGGGGGTGGCAGCGAACATCCATGTGCGGAATCTGCGGCATGGCGGGACGGCGGGTTTCCGCCGCCACCGTGGAGCGAATCACGGCTGCGCTGCGCCACCGCGGGCCCGAAGACGAAGGCCTGTATCGCAACGAAGGCGTTGCGCTCGGAAGCCGGCGCTTGCGCATTCTCGATCTGGAAGGCGCCCGCCAGCCGCTGCGCAATGAGACCGGCGACATCATCGCCGTCTTCAACGGCGAAATCTACAACTACCGCGAGCTGCGCCAAGAGCTTGCCGCCAAAGGCCACCGCCTGACGACCGAGGGCGACGGCGAGGTCCTGGTGCACTTGTACGAGGAGCACGGCGGCTCCTTGACCCGGCGGTTGGAGGGTATGTTCGCCTTCGCGCTCTGGGATCGCCGCGAGCAGAGCCTGTGGCTGGCGCGCGACCGCTTCGGCGTGAAGCCGCTCTACTATTCGCCGCGGCCCGAGGGCATCGTCTTCTCCTCCGAGTTGGGCGCCTTGCTGGAGGATCCGGATTTCAGCACGGAACCGGATCTCGCGGCGCTCGACCTCTACCTCGAGCTGAACTACATTCCTTCTCCCCATACGGTCTACGCGGCGGCGCGAAAGCTGCCGCCGGCGACGATGCTGCGCTGGCGGCGCGGTGAACTACGGCTCTTCCGCTACTGGGTGCTGGAGGAGGAGCGAGCGCCCGCGCCGCCGAAACTCGCGTCGCAAACGGAGGCGGCAGCGGCGGAGGAGCTGCGGGCGCATTTGCGCCAAGCGGTGGCGCGACGCATGGTCAGCGACGTACCCTTGGGCCTGTTTCTGAGCGGCGGCTTGGATTCCGCCACGGTGCTGTCTTTCATGGCCGAGCAGTCGCCCAAGCCGGTCAAAACGTTTTCGATCGGCTTTCGGGAGCGGCAGTTTTCCGAACTGAAGATGGCGCGCCGTCTGGCGCGACGCTTCGGCTGCGAACACCATGAACTGGTGCTCACGCCGGATGCGGTGAGCGAGTTGCCCAAATTGACGGAAGCGTTTCACGAACCCTTCGGCGATTCCTCGGCGCTGCCGACGTATTGTTTGGCGCGCATGGCGCGCCGTGACGTGACCGCGTGCCTGGGCGGAGACGGCGGCGACGAGATCTTCGCCGGCTACGAAACCTACCGGGCGTTGCAGATTTCGCTCTGGTGCGACCGCTTGCCGCGCCGCTGGCTGGCGGCTCCGCCGGCGAGCTGGCTGGACCGCCTGCCGTTGGGCCACGGCAAGGTGCCGCTGCAATATCGCTGGCGAAAATTCCGCTCCGAGCTGGCGGCGCCGCCGCGCGAGCGCACGGTGCGCTGGCGCGGCATCTTCAGCACCGCGCAACGCGCCCGCCTTTGGCGCCAGCCGCCGCCGAGCGTGGGCGCGGGCGCGCTGGTCGCGAGGATCGGCGAGGAGTGGAGCGATGCGGCGCCGCTCAACCGAGCGCTCTATCTCGATCTGCGCCTGTATCTGGCCGACGATATCTTGACCAAGTTCGACCGCATGACCATGGCGCATTCCTTGGAAGGTCGCGAGCCGCTGCTGGACACCGATTTAGTTCGCTTCATGTTCGGCCTGCCGGCGCATTTCAAGATGCGCCGGCTGCAGGGCAAGCACCTGCTGCGCCGGGCCATGCGCGGCCGCCTGCCGGGCGCGGTGCTGCGCGGCAAGAAGCAGGGATTCAGCATTCCGCTCGGTCCGTGGCTGCGCGGCCCGCTGCGCTCGCTGGCGGAGGAGCACTTGCTGGCGCCGGGGGGCGAACTGGCGTATTGGTTCGAGCCCTCCGCCATCGCCGCACTGCTCCGCGAACACATGGCGGCGCAGGCCGATCACGGGCGCCAGATTTGGAATCTTTTGTGCATCGCGCTCTGGCTCGACCGTGTGGCGTCGTGCCGGAACGCGAGCGGAGCGTATGCGGTCCGGGCGTAAATCCTTGAAGGAGACTGGAGCCCTGTGAAACTGGGCTACATCTTCTCGCGCTATCCGTTGCCCTCGGAAACCTTCATCGTGCGCGAGATGGAGGAAATCGCCGCGCTCGGCCATGAACTCGACGTCGCACCGCTCCTGGCTGCGCCGCCTCTCACGACCCACGCCAACGCCGGCATGCAGGCGGCGATCGCGGTGCCTCCGTGGCTGCCGGAAGGCGGAGCCGCAGCGCTCGCGGCTTCATGGCGCGCGGCGCCAACGAGCCACTTCCATACCTGGGCCGTGGCGCTTTGGACGCACAAGGGACACTGGAATTCCCTGGCCGGGGCGGCGCTGTTTTGGCCCAAGGCGATCGCGATCGCCCGTCGCTTCGAGAAGTCGGGCGTGGAGCACATTCACGCGCACTATGCTACCCACCCAGCTCTGGTTGCCTGGATGGTGCACCGGCTGACCGGCATTCCATTCAGTTTCACGGCCCACGCCCACGATATTTTCGTGCATCGTTCCGGCTTGGCTCTGAAGGTGGCCGCGGCGGCGTTCGTAGCGACGGTGAGCGAGTTCAACCGGCAACTGCTGGCGCGATGCCTGCCAGCCTGGAAGCGCAAGATCGTGGTGATCCATTGCGGCGTGCGGCCGGAGGTGTACGACCGGCGGCGCACGCCCGCCGCCGACGGCCGCCTGCGCTTGCTGTGCGTGGCTTCATTGCAGCCCTACAAAGGTCATCGGACGCTGCTGGAGGCTTGCGACCGACTGCGCGGCCGCCTGGACTTCACCTGCCGCTTGATCGGTTGGGGGCCCCAGCACGGGGCGTTGATCCGGGAAACGCGCCGGCGGGGCCTGGCGAGCATGGTCACCTTTGCCGGCCCGGCGGGCGAGCAGCATATCGCTCGGGAATTGGCCGCCGCAGATGTTTTCGTCCTGCCCAGCGTGGTCGAGCGTTCGGGAAAAATGGACGGTCTACCGGTGGCGCTTATGGAAGCGATGGCGGCGGGATTGCCGGTCGTCGCTTCGGATTTATCCGGGATTCCGGAGCTCGTGCGCCACGAGCAAACCGGTTTGTTGACTCCGCCCGGCGACGCTAAAGCCTTGGCGGAAGCGATCTTCATGCTGCGCGACCCAGCGCTGCGCGCGCAACTTGCCCAGCGCGGCCGCGCGTTGGTACAGCGGGAGTTTGACGCGCACCGTTCCGCCCTAGAGCTGACATCGCTGTTTGCCGGCGCGTCGCAGCCAGCCCATCGGGTGGGAGAGGTCATGCCCGCGCCGGCAGCGCCTCTGCCCAATACTTAGGCGCGAACTTGGTCTGGACACTTGCCGTCGTCTCGATCACGGCCTGGCAGTGGGATGCCGTCGTGTTCTGCGCCGCGGCAGCCCTGGTCGGGCTCGTGTGGCTGGGCTATCCGGCGGGCGTATTCGTTTGGGCGCGGCGGCGCCGGCCGGGCGCCGCGGCATTGCCGACCACCGCGCCGGTCTGGCCAAGCGCCAGCCTGATCGTCGCCGCCCATAACGAAGCGCAGGTGATTGGCGAACGCATCGCCAATGCGCTGGCACTCGATTATCCTCGCGAAAAACTCGAGATTATCGTCGTGGAGGATGGCTCGAGCGACGGCACGGCCGAGCGCGCGCGCGCCTGCGGCGGTGATCGCGTGCAAGTGCTCGGCGCGCCTCTGCGCACCGGCAAGCCGGCGGCGTTGAATCGCGCCGCGGCCACGGCGACCGGCGAGATTCTGGTTTTCTCCGACGCCAACAATCTCTATGAACCCGACTGCTTGCGGCATTTGCTCGCGCCTTTTGCTGATCCTAACGTCGGGGCGACCGCAGGATGCAAAGCTGTGGCGGCCCACGCCGGGGTCGGCGGCGGCGAGAGCGTCTATTGGCGCTTCGAGCGATGGCTCATGCGCCAGGAGAGTCGCCGCGGCTCGGTGGTCAATGCCCCCGGCGAAATCCTGGCCATCCGGCGTAGCTGCTTCCAACCGCTCCCGACGCAGTCCTTGGTCAACGACGATCTGGGCCTGATTTGGACGGTGTTAGCGCAAGGGTATCGCGTCGCCTTCGCCGCCGAAGCGCGATCGCTGGAACTCGCGGCCGCCACACCCCAAGACGAATGGCGGCGCCGCACAC
The DNA here is from genome assembly GCA_021323595.1 of Terriglobia bacterium. GTDB lineage: Bacteria > Acidobacteriota > Terriglobia > Terriglobales > SCQP01 > JAJPKR01. The sequence goes on from JAJPKR010000026.1 coordinate 70,463, forward strand.
GCATCGCCAGCGCACGTTGGCGCATGCTGCGTTCGGCGAGACCGCTCCTGGCACGCATGCCGCTCGAGGCGCGCGTCAAGATCGCGTTCCATCAAGTGCTGCGGCCGGTTTCGCCGATGGCCATGCTGCTGGCGCTGCTCGCGGGATTGCCGCTTTTGGCGCCGGCAGCGCGCGCCGCCCTGCCCCTCTGGGTGCAGGCCGCGGCTTGGATGCAAGCGGCGGTCTACGGCGCGGCGGCTCTGGGCTTTTTGTTGGAGCGGCAAGGCTGGCGTTGCAGGCCCTTGCAAGCCGCTTTCTTCTTCGTGGCATCGCAGGGCGGCAATCTCTTTGGCGCGTGGCAGGGCTGGCGCAAGTCGGAGCCGGCGGCGTGGCGGCGCGTCCACCGCGCCGGCGAAGGCTTCGCCGCAGCGAAAGGCGGCGCGAGCACGCGCTCACCCACCCACGACGTGGATGTCAATCAGCGCACTGTCGTCAGCGGTTTGGCCTGGGCCGGCTCCTCGTTCGTGCTCGGGAAACTGGTGGTTTTCGCTTCGGTGATGGTGCTGGCGCGGCTGCTGGCGCCGCGCGATTTCGGCGAAATCGCAGTGGTGCTGACTTGCATCATGTTTCTGGAGATCGTCGGCCGACTTGGGCTGTACTCGGCCCTGATCTACGAACCCGACGACATAACGACGGCGGCGGCGCCGGTATTTTGGCTGACTCTGGCCACTTCGGTTGCCGCGGCCGCCGCCGCCTGGTTTGCCGCGCCGCTGGTGGCCGGGTATTTCCATGAGCCGCTGATCCGTCCCATGCTGCGCGTGCTCGCGCCGAGTCTTGTCCTGACGGCGCTCGGCGGCACACACGACGCGTTGTTGCGGCGCGCATTGGCATTCCGCCAAAAACTGATGCCGGATATGGCGATGGCTACGGCGAAAGGCCTGGCAAGCGTCGTTTTGGCGTTGATGCATTTCGGCGCCTGGAGCCTGATCTGGGGCCAATGGGTCGGCCTAATCGCCAATGCGGTGACCTTGTGGATCGTCGTGCCCTGGCGACCGGGGCGGCGATGGACGCCCGCGCTGGCCGGCAAATTGCTGGCCTATGGCAAGCACATTTGCCTCATGGAGACGAGCGGGACCATCCTGGCAAATCTCGACACGATCACCATCGGCCGCATGCTGGGCGACACGCCGCTGGGCTTTTACAACTTGGCGATGCGCATTCCAGAAGTGCTGCTGGTAAGCGTGCTGAACATCATCACCGGCGTCATCTTTCCGGCGCTGAGCCGGCTCCAGCAAGACCGGCGCGCGCTACAGCATGCGCTGCTCGAGACGATTCGCTATTCCGTATTGCTCGGCTTGCCGTTGGCGGTGGGGATGGCGCTGCTCGCGCGCGAGCTCGTGTTGGCCGTGTATGGGCGCCATTGGGGGCCTTCGGTACCGGTTTTGCGGGTGCTCGCCCTCTACGTCGCCTTGCGCTGCGTCACGCATCATTTCGGCGATGCGTACAAGGCGATCGGGCGGCCGGATATCTTGAGCAAGCTGACTTTGGCTTGGTGGGCGCTTTTGCCGCCGCTATTGATCGTCGGCGCCCGGCGGGACGGAATCATCGGGGTGGCGTGGGGGGAGGCCGCAGCTCGCGCGCTGATCGGCGCCGTACATTTTTGGCTGCTGTTCGCCGTGGTCGGGATTGCGCCCCGGGCACTTTGGCAATCGTTACGGCCGGCGCTGGAAGCGAGCGCATTCATGGCCGGCATGGTTTGGCTGGCGCGGCCGTCGGTAGCCTTTGTGGCGCCGGCGCCGGCGCTGTCGCTCTTGGTCGCGGTCGGTTTGGCCAGCTACGGGCTGCTGCTATGGGTGCGGCATCGGGGCCTGCTGGAGACCGCGCGGGCCGCGCTGATCGAGGTCATGCACAAGGGCCAGCGACTCCAGACCGCTTCGACGGCTCCGGAATGAAGGGCATTCATGCGAATCGTCGTTATTAGCGAATGGAATCAGCTAGCGCCGTTCGAGGCGGCATGGCGTCGTCTGCAAGCCGACGCGTCCAATGAGAATCCCTTCCTCTCCTGGGAGTGGATCGAGGCGTACTTTTGCGTCTTTCGGCCCTTCGTGCGGCCGCTGGTCGTGGTCGCGCTCGACCCGACGGGCCAATGGCGGGCGGTTTTGCCTTGCGAGCGGCGCCGCATTGCAGGTAGTTGGCGCGTGGGTCCCGTTGCGGCGGAAATGGGCGCCGACGATCTCGACATGCTTTGGGCCGGCCCCGAGCCGCGGCAAGGCTCGGACATCGTCCCGTTAGTTGCGGCCGCGCTGCGGCACGAAAGTGCGCCATTTTCAAGCTGGCGCGCCTTGCGCGCCGACGGCTGGCTGGTGCGGGCGCTCGCAAGCGAGCTGGTGCCCGATTGGGTGCTTAGCCTGCAAGAGGATGAACAACTGCCTTATGCCGCGCTGCCGAACTCGTACGACGAATTCTTGCGGTCGAAGTCGGCAAATTTTCGCAGCGAGATGCGCCGGCGGCGGCGGCAATGGCAAGCGCGCTTTGGAGGTCCCGAACTGCGCACGATCGAAACCCCGGACGAGATGCCACCGGCTATGGAAGTGTTATTCCGGCTCCATGACGCGCGGCGAGCGGCAAAAGGGCATCGCGGCTTGTTCGCCGACGCGCGCCAGCGCGATTTTCACCATCGCCTGGCGCCGGCCTTGGCGCGGCATGGCCAGGCGCGCATCTATCAGCTTTGGGCCGAGCATGCGCCTCGAGCCACCCTGTATGGCTTCGTTGGTCGCGAACAATACTTCTTTTTTCAAAGTGGGCTGGACCCACACTGGACCGAACACAATCCAGGAACGGTGCTGATGGGAGAATTGGTGGCGGACTTGATCGCCCGCAAGGCCACCCGGTTCGAGTTGCTGCGCGGCGCCGAGCCATACAAACTGCGCTGGGCGACGGGCCGGCGCGCGACGCTCCGCGCCACCTGGGCGCGGGGCTGGATCGGGCGCAGCCTGCTCTGGGCTGCGAACACGCGCCGGCGCTGGCGGCGCTACGCCGCCTGAGGCAAAAAGCCGATGAATGAGTTCGAGCCGGAACCGGTCTGCATCGCGGCGTTCCACCGGATCGCGAAGCAGCCCGCGGGCGAGTTGAGTTATTCCCCCGCGCACTTCCGCAAACTTTGCGCGTTCTGGCGCGAATTTTATGTGGTGCTGCCCTTGGCGGAGTGCTTCGGGCAGCCGGACGCTCCAGGACGCCCGCGCCTCGCGATCACCTTTGACGATGGCTATGCGGACAACGCGGAAATTGCCGCGCCGATTCTAGCCGAACTGGGACTGCCCGCCACGTTCTTTTTGCCCACGGCGTGGATCGGCAGCGGCCGCAGCTTCCCCTGGGATGCGGCCTGCTCGCCAGCGCCGCCGGTAATGGACTGGACGCAAGCGCAAGGGCTCGTCTGCGCAGGCTTTGGGGTCGGCTCGCATACGTGCACGCACGTGCGGCTGGCATCGTGCCGGTCGGAGCAGCGCCGGCGGGAGCTGCTCGAATCGAAGCGCGAACTCGAGGACCGGCTCGGGATCGAGGTGCTGGATTTCGCCTATCCTTTCGGAGGACGCGAAGATTGCAGCGAAGAAGACCGGGTTGCGGTTGCGGAAGCCGGCTATCGCTGCTGCTTGAGTTGCTTCGGCGGTCTGGCCGACGCCCGCGATCCCATGCACGCGCGCCGTATCGCCGTCAGCCCGCGGTGGCATGCTTCGCCGCGCGCTTGGAGGCGCCATTGGCAGCAGGCGCTTAACGAATGGCGGCGGAAGCGGTCAGGATTGGACGTGATCGTTCCGAGCCATGGCGCACAAATCGGCGCAAACTTGGGCGAAGGGAAGGCCGGCGGCCTCGGCTGATTGCGGATAGAGGCTCTTTTGTGTCATGCCGGGCGCGGCATTCGCCTCGAGAATGTAGATTTCACCGGAATCGGCGAGGATGAAATCAATGCGGCAATAGTGCCGCAGCCGTAGCGCTTCGGTGACGGCCAGGGCTAAATCCGCCGCGCGGCTGGCGACGGCGGCAGGCAGATCGGCGGGAAAAATTTCACGCGTGCTCGCGGCGCGATATTTAGCCGCGTAATCAAAACCACCGGAGGCGCGAATCTCGCCTATCGCCAACGCTCGCCGGCCGAGCACCCCGATGGTGAATTCGCGGCCCGCGATAAAGCGTTCGATCAGAACCTCAGAGTCGAAGGCCAAGGCGCGTTCCAGGGCGGCGGTGAGGTCCGCCGCCGCCGCGCAGACAGTGACGCCCAGGCTGGAGCCGGCGCTGGCGGGCTTCACGACGCAGGGAAACTGGAATGCCGGTGATGACTTTTCGCCGCGTAGAAAACGCACCCAAGGCGGCGTCGGAATCTGGTTTTGCGCGAAGAGCTGCTTGGCCAGATGCTTGTTCATGGCCAGAGCCTGGCCGACGTAATCGCTGCCGACATAAGCCAAACCCGCAGTTTCGAGCAGCGCCTGGAGATGGCCGTCTTCGCCGAACGTGCCGTGAATAATCGGGAACACGACGTCGGCGGCCAGCAGCAATGGCGACTGCAGGAGGCCGAAGACATCGGTGTTGCGCTTCAAAGCCGCGAGGTCGGCAAGGCTCGGAGCGTCGGCGATGCTGCCGGATAACCAAGCCGTTTCCTGCTCCTGGGTGAGCACGCCCCCTGAAAGATCCACGACAACGGCGGGGAGAGACGCCCGGCGCAATTGCAAGGCGATGTTGGCCGCGCTGGCCATCGAGACATTCCGCTCGGGGGAAAAGCCGCCCCCCAAGACCACGACGCTACGCTCGCGCATGTTGAATTCCAATTGTAGGGCCAGGTTGCGCTGGCGCTTGCACTGGCGAGCCGGAGTCAGTCCCAGCAGCCGCTTGCCCCGCCGCGCCAGGTCTGGTGGAATGGAGGGTACTCCTGCCTATGACGCTACTCGATGCCGCTCCGTTCGATCGTGCCCGAGCGCGCCGCCGCAATCTGGCGATCCTAATCGCTGTCTTGGTCGTGTTGGCGGGCGTTTCGCTTTACCTTTACTGGCCCTATTACCAGACCCGCCGGACCGTGAACCACTTTTTTGACGCCCTAGTGCACGGCAACTTTCAAGAGGCGTACTACATCTGGCAAGCCAACCCGAAATCCTACTCCATGGATTCGTTCATGAAGGACTGGGGACCGGGCAGCGCTTGGGGGCGAATCCGCACCTACAGCATCCAAAAGATCACGGAACCGCCCGGCGGCCACAGCACCGGGCTCGTGGTGCTCGTCCGCATCAACGGCATCCACACCGATGCCCGGCTTTGGGTCGAGAAAAAATCCCAGGAAATGAGCTTCTATCAGTTTTAAGCCTAGGGCTTGGTGGGCGCCGGTTTCGTCGCGGCCGCGGCCACGGGATACTTCTGATCGTATAGCTTGATGATGTCCGGCGTGATGTTGATGGCTTCGCTGGCGTACAGGACTGGGGTTTGCGGCGAGCTCACGTCGAGAATCAGCGTGAAGCCGTGCTCCTGCGCATAGGCGTTGATGATCTGCATCATCTTGGTGCCGATGCGGTTGATGGCGTCGTTGGTCGCGTTCTGGTAATCGCTCTGTGCGTCTTCATAGGCCCGCTGCAAGTCTTTTTGCTTGCTTTCGATCGTGCGGGTCAATTCGGCCTTGGCGTCGGCGCTGAGCGTGTTGCCGCCATCTTGCAATTTTTGCTGCAGGCTTTGAATTTCCTTGCTCTGATTCTGCAAGTCCGTTTGCTTCGGCTTGAACTCGGTGTTGAGATCCGCGACGGCCTTCTTCCCCTCTTGGCTGCCCTGAATCGCTTGTTGGATGTTGATGATGCCGATCTTGCCTGAGCTCGATGCGGCACTGGCACTCGCAGACGCGGGACCTTGTGCCGCGGCTCCCACGCTCAGGCAAACCAGGGCCATCAGCCCCACCGCCGCTGCATTCAATCGCATGCTCATTCTCTTTGGAAAACCCCTGATTTTCATTAGTATATACGTCCCGCGACCGCCTAGAACGTAGTGCCGATCGTGAAGCGAAACACGTGCGGCGCCTCGCGGAAGGGAATCGGAACCCCGGTCTGCAACTGGCGCAACGTAAACGCCAACGATTGCTGCACGGCAGGGTCGTTCTGGAAGGCGCTAGGAATCTGCCGCAGCAAGTCAGACGCCGTTGCCGGCGTGGGCGGAATGATGGTTTCATCCACCCGCAAGGGATTGAAGGCGTAATAGACGCGGAATGGCTGATGGATCACCGGCATCAGCACCTGCAACTCCAATCCGGTGGAGAGGCGAATTTGGTTGTTGGTTCCGGGCGCCATGGGAATGCGCGGGTTGAATGGCCGCTGGAAATCGGTCTCCAGCGTGTTCAAAACGCCCGGGTTGATGCGCAACTGATTGAAGAACGAGACGCGGTTGATGCCCGCATCCGCGAAATACACCAGGTTGACGGGACCAACGATCGGAATGCGGTACTCGAAATTGCCGATCGCTTGCGTGTCGCCGCCGATCGGCGTCAGCTGATAGCTTGGCACGAGGAGGGGAAACGTCTTGGTGATGGTGTTGCTCGGGTTGGTGGGCGTTGGCGCCGGAATCTTGATGCTCAACGGCGTGCAGCCGCCCAGGTTGTTCACGGTGCCGCCCGCCGCCGCTTCCGTCGGGGTGCAGGGCTGGGTGGGATCGTAGAGGAACACCGAGTTGACACTGGGGATCATGGCGATCGGCGTGACCGCCAGCAGATCGAACCCGCGAATCGTGTTTTCGCCGCCGCTGTAGAAGCGGTCGAAGCTCGGCGGCGAGCCGCCGCCGTAGCCGGTCACGACCGAACCCAGGAAGCGCAATCCGATGACGTGATTGAAGAACGCCTTGTGAAAATAGCGAATCGACAATGTGGGCTCGATGAGCTTGACGTTGCCGCCGATACCGGCGAACTGGGTCGAAAACTCGAATTCCTTGCCCGCCGTCGGGAAAAAGACGCTATTGACGGTGTTGTAGCTGATCGAGGGGATGAGACGGCTGGTGCGGATGCCGGTCAAGCTATTGGGACCGCTGAGATTGTTGAACGAGATCGAGTTGAACAGCAATTTGGCGCTGGTCGTGATCGGGTTCAGGCTCGAGATATCATAGCCGTAGGTCAGCCCAACGCGCGTGAACGAGCGCGGGAGCGGATAGCTGGTGCTGACGGTGAAGCCTTTGCTCGATTGCAAGTAGTTGAGCAGGCCCTGCTGGTTCGGTCCCGCCAACGCTTGCAAGTAGGGCTCGATATTCGCACCGTAGAAGATCGAGGCCTGCTTGGCTTGATCGAAGTGGTAGCTGGAGCCGTAGAGGGTGAAGCCCAATTCGATGGGCCGGTCCATCAAGTAAGGCTCAGTAAAGCCGAACTGCGCCGCCCGCTGGATCGAGCCGTATTGGGTGGAAAACGACAACGTTTCGCCCAGGCCCAGAAAATTGTTGGTTGCGTAGTTCAAACCGAGAAAGCTGCCGAAAAGGCCGCTGACGCCGCCCGTAAGGCCGATGCTGTTCTTGCCCTTTTCGTGAAGGTGCAAATTGATGTCCACCTCGCCTTCGGGCCCGGTGGTGTTTTGGCGGATGGTGGCGTCTTCAGGCTTGATCTGGTCGAAGTAGCCCAGTTGGTTCAGCCGCAGCAAGCTATTTTGCCAGGCTTGGGAATTGAAGCGATCCCCCTCCTGTACGAGCAGTTCGCGGCGAATCACCTTGTCGCGGGTCGTGGTGTTGCCGGTGAACTCGATGCGATGGATGAAAAAGGGCTTGCCCTCTTGCATGTCCATCGTCAAATCAATGGTTTGTTTTTCTTCGTTGGGCTTGAAGTCGGGATTGGCGACGAAGTTGATGTAGCCCAGTTGGCCGTAGGCCTTGCGCAGGTTTTCGAGACCCTTGCGAATCTTGCTGACGTCCATGACGTCGCCACTGTGCACTCCGAAGACGTTTTCCAAAACGCGCGGGTTGGTGATCGCTTGATTGTTGATAAAATTGACCTTGCCGACCTTGTACTTCTTTCCTTCCACGACGGGAACCGTGATATCCACGCTCTTGCCTTCGTGCCCGCCCCAGAACAAAATGCGCGTGCTATGCGTAGTGCGCAGCTTCAGCGTGGGATCTTCGACCACCGCCTCGAAGTAGCCGCGATCCTGATAGGTTTCACGCACCCGTTCCAGATCTTCCGACAGCTTGGCCTGATCGTAGGTCTTGCTGAATAGATTCTCGAAGATCAGTGAATAGGGAATGCCGATGGGATGAAGATTTTTCATGCTGGCGCGCAAAGTCCCCGAGCTCAGCACATGGTTGCCGCGGAATTGGATGCGACCGACTTGCACCTTCGGCCCTTCGTCAACAACAAAAGTCAACTCCACGGAACTGGGCGGCAGCGGCGTGATTTGCTCTTTGACCGTGGCGTACTGCCGACCGTGCTCGGATAGCAGTTCCTTGATGGCATCGATGGCGTGTTTGGCGACGGTAGGGTCGAATTGACTGTCGATCTCGAGATGGACGTTGCGTGCTTTGTAGCGGTCGAGAATATCGGATTCTGTGATTGATTTCAGGCCCTTGTACTTGATGGTGCGAATGAGCGGCCGTTCCGTGACCCAGATCTGCAAGATGACGCCCTTGGGCGTGTCCACGCGTTTGAAGGTGATGTCGTCGAAAAAGCCGGTATTCCAAAGGGCGTTGAAATCACGGTTGATCTGGCCGGGATCGTAGGCCTGACCCGGCCGGGAGTAGATGTGCGCAAGGATGGTCGAACAGGGCACACGATGGTTGTTGAAGCACTGGATCGAATAGATCAGGTTCGGGCCGGTCGGAGTACTGCCCGCCTGCGGCGCGTTGGCGCCCGCGACGGCGAGCGTGAGCGCCAGGCAAAAGCCGAGTAGCGTCCATGGGCGCAGTCGCGTTCGGCGCCCACCGAAGATTCGGGGGAAGGGGGGACGGCGAATCACTGATGAGAATTTAGCTCCCGAACCGTGGCCAAAGCGCCAACCTTGCGCTGCCCTCCGGCCAACCCGATCGCCGCAGGGTGCTCCCATCGCCAAAACCCATCAACCCAGGAGATCGGGTGAGACGCCGCTACTTGCGCAGGCGACTCTCCGCTTCGGCATGGGGAACTCGCCCATTATAGCCGTCTCGTGCCCCAGGTTCGACCTGAAAAGCGCTGAAATCGCATGGCCCTCCACCCCAAGACACCTCGGCGGATGCTGCCGGCATCTCACGAACATGGGCCCGCTTGACCTCGGGCAACGAACCCATGCCGAAACTTGTCGGCTTCTCTGTCAAATGCGGACGATGCGGCGCGGTCTTCACCACCAAGCATTGCGTGAAGCTGGATCACTTCGGTATATATCGGGTGCCCTGCCCGCGTTGCCAATGGCCGGGGCGGTATTTGGCCACTGAGCTGCACCCGGTGCCGGAAAGCCCGGAAGCCGATGCGCAAAAACCCGGCGAGGCCCGCCGGGAGTAGCCCGGCATTGGCGAGCGGCAGACGCCGGATGGTACACTTGCGGCTGCAGCGTACGCGAGCCGAATGTGCCCGAGTTGATTTCCCTGCTCCGCCAGCCCTCGTCGCGCCGCGGTTTGCTTCGTTCGCTGCCGGCGCTAGGGGCATGGTTGCCATTCACGCGCGCGGCGGGCCAACCGATGCCAGCCCCGGCGGCCATCGCCGACGTCGGAGTCGCGCGCCTGCGTGCGGTGCGCTCGCGCAAGGCGTCTAGCTACGATCGGAGCGGCGGCAACGCCGATTTTTTCCGCATTCCCGCCGGAGCAACGCAAGTCTTGCTCGAGGCGGCAGGCCCTGGGGTGGTCCGCCATATTTGGGCCACAATCGCGGGACCCCCTAATCATCTGAAGGACCTCGTGCTGCGCATGAATTGGGATGCCGAACCCACGCCTTCGGTCGAGGCCCCCATCGGCGACTTCTTCGGCCTGAATTTGAACGAGTACTTTCTTTATGCCTCCGCGGCAATGTCAGTGGCCTCGATCAAAGCTCTCAATTGCTATTTGCCGATGCCGTTCCGGCGCTCGGCGCGGATTACCGTAACCAACGAGGGGCCGAGCCAGGTAGAGGCATTTTACTCCAACATCGACTATGAGATAGCGGAGGAGCTGCCCAGCGAAGCCGGTTATTTCCATGCCCAATACCGGCAGGCCGCACCCTGCCGCGCCGTCGTCTCCGACGGAAAAAATCGCGACGGCAAGAACAACTATGTCGTGCTGGAAGCCACGGGTCGCGGCCATTACGTCGGCATCACGCAGGGCGTGCTCCAGAACGCGGACGGCTGGTGGGGCGAAGGCGACGACATGATCTTCATTGACGGCGCCTCCTTGCCGACGATCAACGGCACCGGCTCGGAGGATTATTTCAACGGCGCCTGGGACTTCGGCGGACAGCCGTTTCATTATCCTTATAACGGCGCGCCGTCGATCGTGAACCCTGAACGCACCGGCGGGCGCTGGTGCCTCTACCGGTGGCATCTGGTCGATCCCATTCGCTTCGAGCGCTCGCTGCGCGTCACGCTCGAGCACGGGACGGCGAACAACCGCAGCGACAATTACTACACCGTCGCCTACTGGTATCAAACCGAGCCGCACGCCGCCTTTCCTTCGCTGCCGCCCCGGCAAGAGCGGTATCCGCGGCTGCACGTTGCCGGCGCGATCCCGTCCGGGGAGTGAGCGAGGGCGCCGTGTTGCACGCCATTCGCCAATATTCGCTGGAGCGCGGCAGTCTCGAGATCGAATACCTGGAGCAGTACTTCGACGAATTCCAGGAAAAAAAGACGGCGCGCGAGATCCTCCAGCGGCTCAGCGCCCGGCAGCATCTGATCCTGATCGCGCTCGCGCCGGCGCTAGACGAACCCGAGCACATGGTTCCGGTCGCCTTTAAAGTCGGGCACGAACTCCGCGCTCTCGAAGACGAGCCGCAATTGATGGACTTGGCGCAGCGGCTGGAAGGGTGCGTGCAGTTGGCCGGCCGCCGCGTCTTCTACAGTTGGATCGGGGGCACCCGCCAGGAGTGGCGGGGGCGAGGACACTACCGCGCTCTCACCGAACAGCAGGAAGAGTGGGCGCACCGCAACGGTTTCGAGGAGATCGTGGTCAAGACGAAGAACAAGTTTCACGCGATGCGCGCGACGCTCGACCACCTGCAATTCAACGTGCTGAAATTCGAGCGCCATCCGTACGACAACGCCGAAAGCAAGCTTTATTTGCACAAGCTGCTCTCGCCGGAACTCCTGCGCGAGCACCGCACCGCGCGGCATGTGCAAATCGCGGCCTAGAGCCGCGTTTCAGCCCAGCACGCTCGCCAAGCGGTCGGGAGCGACTTCGATCGCCTTGCGCGAGTAGTTCAACAACCCGCGCGCCCGGAAGTGGTTCATGTGATGGGTGATGATCTCGCGCGAAGTCGCGACCTCCTGCGCCAGCGCCTCGTGGGTCATCGGCAGCGCCCGAATGCGGCCGTCTTGCAATACCGTGCCGAAGCGCTGGGCGTGACGCAGGATCGTGCGCGCCAAGCGTTTGGGAATCGGGTCAAACGACAAAGTCTCGATGCGATCGTGCGCTTCTTGCAAGCGCCGCGCGAGCAAGCTGGAAAACCACGCCGCCAGTTGCGGTGTTTGCTGGGCGCGGCGATGGACCTCTGCCGCCGGCCAGGCGGCCACGGTGAGATCGTCCAAAGCGCTGGCTTGCTCTTGTCGCTGCTTGCCTTCGAGCGCCGCCACTTCGCCGAAGACCTCGCCGCCCCGGAGGACGTGCAAAACGCTTTCGCGGCCGTCGCCTGCCACCCGCGTCAGGCGAACCCGCCCGTTCAAGACCAAATAAACCGAGTCGGCCGGCTGTTCCACGCGGTAAACGACTGCGCCGCGATGGTAGCTATGGCGCACCGCCGGCAACTGCCGCAACGCCAGTGGCAGATCGCCCGCGGTTTCCTGCATCAACATGATCGGTTGACTGTAAATGGCGTTCACGCAAAAACTCCTTACGGTTAGGTGACCTCGCTCCCGGGGCGGCGCAAGCGCAAACCACCACCCATATTCGGTGAGCCATCCACCGAACCTTCTGCTCTTAAGACGAATATATGTGGCAAAAGTTGCAGCCAAAATTACACTGTCCGAATTCGGACAGATCGCCGGCGTCGCGCTCAGGCCGCGCGGCCTGGACCGCGGGAGACGCCGGAGGCAACCCCGTCGCGCTCCTTGCCAATGCGCATCCGCGACCAGTCGTACCAAAATTCGCGGCCGCAATCGAGGCAGGTTACATGCGGCATTTTCTCGCTGCCCGGCGCACCGGCATCTTGGCGAGTGACGATGGGAAAGCTCAGACGCCGATGCGAACACCGCCAATCCCAAGGCCAGCGCATGGCTCAGTATCCCGCGCACCTCAAAAGCGCGCTACTTGGTCAAAAGCGGAAAATGGGACGGGAGCGCGCGATTTGCGCGCGGCAGACGCAACGAGACGAAAAAGCCGTCAGCGCGCGATGTCGCGGCGAATTCGCAACACTGCCTTCATAAGCCGGTCATGGACGGCGGCCGGCAGTTCCGGAGGCTCTTGGTGCTCGTAAACAGCCACGGTCTTCCGGCACGTTTCGAGCAGCAGCCAGCATTTGTGGCAGCGATGGCAGTGCTGCTCGATCTCCCGCCGCACCGAGACAGTGATCTCCTGGTCCAGGTAATCGCCAAGCGCGTCGAGAAGCTGTCTGCAATTCATGTTCCCCCCCGGTCAGGCTGGATTCGCCTCACGACGGAAAAACCGATTGAGCTTTTCGCGCAATTGCAGGCGCGCGCGCAATAACCGAGATTTTACCGCGGGGATAGATAACCCCAACGCTTCGGCAGTTTCTTCGGTCGAAAGCCCCTCGACATCCCGCAACTGAAACACCAGCCGATACGGCAGAGCGAGCGATGCGATCGTTCGACTCAGCAAGTCGTGCATTTCTTGGCGGGCAAACTGCTGTTCGGGATCGGGATGCCAATCTTCCACTTCCCGCGGCAGCAGATCCTCGCCAGTGTCGATCTCTTGATCCAAGGAGACCTCGCGCTCACCGTGGCGGCGCCGCAAGCGCATCAAAGCTTCATTCACGGCGATGCGGACGATCCAGGTATAGAAGCTCGAGTGGCCTTGAAACTGCTCAAGCTTGGCGTAGGCCTTGAGAAAGGCCTCTTGCAGCACGTCTTCCGCGTCAGCTTCGTTGCCCACCACCCGGATCGCCAAGCGCAAAATACGGGGCGCGTAGCGGCGCACCAACTCTTCAAAAGCGCGCAGATCGCCGACACGAGCGGAGGCAACGAGTTCCGCTTCCGGGATCAGCGTCAACGGCAGGGATGGCGATTGCGAGGTCAAAATCTTCTCATCTCATTTTGCCCCGAATCCGGTCTGGCCGCCAGAATACGAATCCCCCGCTTGGGCGGGAACCGCCAGGAGGGGAAGGCACTATCATCGGCGGCATGCGATGGGTGCGCGATCCTGAGGAGGTCGCTCGCAAAATCGAGGCCTTCTTAGCAACGGAGGCTCATGTGCGCGTGGTGGAACAGGACCGGGTACCCCTGACACTGGCGCCGCAACGTGCCGGTTTCTCAGTTCTCGTCGAGCAGGGGAAGACGGTTCTGCATCTTTGGTCGGCAGAGGCCAGCCTGCTGCGGCGCGTCGTCGAGTTGCGCGAAGAACGCCGCGCGCTGCATCTGACCGCCTTGCGCTTGGGACAAAATCGCCCGGCGCCATTGCGGCTGGAGGCAACTACGGCACGCGCCGACCGATGGCCACAGCGCCACGTGTTTCGCCAGCGATTGCTGGCGGCGATCGAAACGGTCTGGCGGCCATGGCGCGTGGTCCCTGCGCAGGTTCGCGCGCCGCGCTCGCAGGCGGAGCTCCTGCTTCTCCATTCGCGCTTTGGGCATTGCCTCTGTGCTGCGGTGCGCGAAAGCACGAGCGGCGGAGAGTCTGTCCTGGCGGACCTGCTGCTTTGGAGCCGCTGGCTGCGCGAAGCGGGAGAAATCGAAGATGGCCATAGCTTCCGGCTGGTCGTGCCCAGCTCGGCGGCGGCGCTGCAACAACTCCGCATCGCAGGCCTGCGCGCCGCGGCACGCATTTCCGTATTCGTTTGGGATGAGCAGCGCGGCCTGCGTCCGCCGCCGCCTTGGGACTGGGGCAATCTTCAGTCCCGGTTACGTTCGCCCGCAGGATTACCGCTAGAGCCGCCGGCTGCGTGGCAGGAAGCCAGCGAACTCATCACGCGCGAGTGCCCGGCGGCCGAGCGCGCGCAGGATGCCGACGGGCGGTGGTGCTTTCGCTTGCACGGGCTTACGTTTCTGCGGCAAACCGCGGGCACAGAAGCTTGGCAGGCCCCATTGGCTTTCGCCGACTTCGCGTCGGGTGATGGCCGCCGGGCTCGGTTCCGTCCCTTGCTGCCGGGTACCGAGGCGGCGTTCTTGAGCTCTTTGCGGCGTTTGGCCCGAGAACGCAACGCCAGCGGCGACCCGAGCGCGCCGTTGTTTCAACTCCAACCCGAGGCGTGGCTGGAAGAATTAGCGCGGGGCCATCTGCCGCAGTTGGACCCGCTATGCGACGAGCGTTTTCTCTATCGCCAGGTGCCCTCGTTCAGCCAACCGGGACGCGACGTCATCGACTTGTTGGCGGCGCGCCGCGACGGCCGCTTGTGCCTTTTCGAGCTGAAGGCGAGCGAGGCCGCCCCTTTGCCGCTGCAAGCACTCGATTATTGGCAGCGGGTGCGCCGTCATTTGGCGGCCGGCGACTTCACCCGGCACGGCTATTTTCCCGGCCTGGAACTGAGCCCGGCGCCGCCGGTGCTGGTGCTCGTCACTCCCGCGCTGCGCCGCCACACCGGCTTCAGCGAATTGCTCGCGGAGCTGACTCCGGAAATCCCAATCGTCGTTCTGGGCCTCAACGAACGGTGGCGGTCCGAATTGCGGGTAGTCGAGCGGCAAACCACGGAGGCGTCCGCGCGAGGCGACACGGTTTCGGCACTATGATGAAGGGTTGGCCCGGCGTATCGGGCTTACGGCAAGGAGGAAAGAATGGCGGAAGCCAAGAAGATTGGGTACGGCGATCTAACCGGCCGGGTTGGCGTCGAGGAGATTCGTGCTCGCGGCGTGGATGTCGATTTGCTGATCAAGAAATTGATCGCCAACGCAGCGGCGGAATTTTCCAGCACTTATTACTACTACACGATCCTGCGAATGCATTTGGCGGGCTACGAAGATTACAAGGAGATCTGCGAAGACGCGCGCCTGGAAGACCGCGCGCATTGGGAGTTGATCGTTCCCCGCATCTACGAGCTGGGCGGCGAACTCCCCAATGACCTGCCGACGTTTCACAATCAGGCCGGCTGCGCGCCTGCGAAGCTGCCCAGCCCGCCGACGGCGGTGAACATTTTGACGCTGTTGCTCGAATCCGAACGCTGCGCGATCCGCAGTTGGTCGGAGATCTGCGACATGACCTTCGGCAAGGATCCGAGAACCTACGATATGGCTTCCCGCATTCTCAACGAAGAGATCGAACACGAAGCCTGGTTCATCGAGTTGTTGGCGCGCGAGCGGGATGGCAGGAGCATTCCTTCCGGCCATTTCCGCCGCGGCGAGCCGGGCGATGCGCCCTACAGCAAGAACCGCCAATTCTACAATCCGTAGCCTTCCCGGCGGCGGGCGCCCGGCGGGCGCCCGCCGCCGTTGCAGCCCGCCTCAGTCGTTCGATCCAATCAGGACAAACGGCGCCCAATAGTACGGGTGCGGCCACTGTTCGCGCACCGCAGCCATCGCCTGGCGAACCGCCTCGTCCTTGGCCAAGCCCGATCGCCAGCCGCGATAGAAGGCGCTCATGAATTCGAGCGTGGCGCGGTCGTTGACGTCCCATAGCGTCAGCAGCAGCGAACGTGCGCCCGCGCTCAATAGGCCGCGCATCAAGCCCACCAACTCGTCTCCATGCGCCACCACGTTCAGCCCGGTGGCGCAGCCGCTCAGCACCGCCAACTCCAACGGCATCCGCAGCTGGTAAAGCTCGTACAGGCTCAAGCGCGAGCGGCTAAGGTGGATCGCGGAAAACAGCGGCGTCTCCCGGCGGAAGGTGCCATGCGCGGCGATATGCAACACGCGGGTGCCGGCCGCATGGGCGCGCAGGGCGGTCACCGTAGCGCGCTCGCCCTCGAGGAGGCAGGATCGAGGCCAGAGCCCGGCGACCGCACGCGCCTCGGCGGCGATGAGCGGCGCCTTGCGGTCGGCTACGCCCAGCACCAGCACCCGGCCCCGGCGCCGTGGGGGCAACGCGAGGCAGGCGGCC
Source organism: Terriglobia bacterium (assembly GCA_021323595.1). Taxonomy (GTDB): domain Bacteria; phylum Acidobacteriota; class Terriglobia; order Terriglobales; family SCQP01; genus JAJPKR01. Next base: position 86,723 of record JAJPKR010000026.1, read on the forward strand.
ATCACTGAAGCGCTAGGCGCGTAGCTGATCCGAAAGCGATCCATCAGATATCGGCCTTGCGCGTCGATCAGCGCGTGAAAGGGCAGGTAATGCAGCGCGCCGTGGGGCACGATGATCAAGCGCTGGGCGCGCAATCGCCCCTCGAACGGCGCCAGCAGCTCGGCATGAAGTTCGGCGAGATGCGCGCTCAGGGCCGCCTGCCGATGCTCCTCGAGGCGCGGCGGAATCGGCGCGTTGACGCCGCATTTGGCGAGATGGAAGCGCACCAAGCGCAGCTGCTCCTGGACGCGCGACGCCAAGGTGACGGGCAAGATCTCGAGGTCATCCGCGCTCAGGCGAACCGCGAGAATTTGATCGCCGGACTGAAAAAATTCGAGCAGTTGCGCGTCACCCGGCAAGGCGGCGCGAATTTGTGCCAAACCGAGCGGAGGCAAGTGCTCCAACTCGACCCGTTCGTGCAGCGGCTGCTCGCGGAGCGCGCGCATGAGCTCGGTTTCGTAGTTGCGCACTTGCTCCTGCAATTGCTCGACGCGCTGGCGCGAAAAAGACTGGCTGAGGGTTTCGACCTCAATGCGGTGGTAGTACCAGTTGAGCTGCTCGCGCAACTGCCGGATGCGCTGCCCGAGCTCGCTCTGACCGGCCGCGCCGGGGTCGGCGCGGCGTGCGGGCCGGTACATCAGCTCCATCAGGCTGCGCGACTTCGCCTGCTCGATGTAGCCGAAGGCCTCCTCGACGCGATCGCCGGTCGCGGCGGCGTCGTCAGCTTGACCCGCAACGCGCCAAGAAGGCGGGCCCTGCCGTGTGCCCGGGCGCACACCGGCTTCGAGACAGAGGTCGACCAGCATTTCATAGACCTCGGCCTTGTTTTTCATGAACGCGATCTTCAGTTCTTCGCCGTGCAGCCCGCCGCGCAAATTTTCCAATTCCTGCCGCGCCCGCTGGGCGCTGGCAAAGGCCGCCGTCGGGTCCCCGCGCGCCATCTCAATGCGCGCGAGCACGAAATACGCCTGGTGGCGCAGGGATGGGCTCTCGACAGCAGCGGCGCGCTCCACGGCAGACAGGCACTGTCGCCGCGCTTCATCGAGTTCGCCGAGGGCCAGCGCGATCCGGGCCAGCAGCAAGTGGCACAGCGCGGCCTTGCCTGCCAGCATCGTGCCGCTGAAAAACTCCAGCGCGCCGCGCGCCAGCCGCCGCGCTTCGAAGTGCCGCCCGGTTTCGTGCAAGATCAGGGCCTGATAGAGGTCGGTCAGCCACGGCCAGACGTAATTGTTTTCGCGCGCAAAGCGCGCCCGGGCCGCGGCGAACAGCTCCAGGCTGCGCAGCAGTTGCCCTTCCCGGCCCAAGGCGATGGCGCGGTTGGCGAGCGCTTTGGCGCTTTCGTAGCCGAGGCCCAAGCGTTGGAAGCGCTCCTCCGCATCCTGCGCCAGCTCCGCGCTCTCGGCGCTCAGATTCAGCTCCAGGTAAATCTCCGACAGGTCGAGGTTGCACAGGGCGGCGTGATAGGCGTCCCCGCTGCGGGCGCAGGCCTCGCGCGCGGTGCGCAGTCCGGAAATCGCGCGGTTATATTCCCCGCGCAAGTAGTAGAGATAGGCGATGTTGTAGTCGGCCTGAAAAACCAGCAGCGGCAGGCCATGCTGCCGGCAGAAGGCGCGGGCGTGGCGATAGGCGGACAGGGCGCTCTCGAAATCGTTCAAGCTGATCTGGCAGACGGCGATGTTGCTGAGCACGGCGGCGATCGCTTCCACGTCTTTGCTGCCGCTGCGGCGCAATCCCGCGTGGGCGCGCTGATAGCAGGCGAGCGCCTCGGCGAAGCGATCCTGGCGGTAGAGCACGTTGCCGATATTGATTTCGAGGCGGGTAATGCGGCCCTTCTCGCCGGCGGCCGCGAACAGCTCCCGCGCGCGGTTCGCCGCCGCCAGCGCGTCGTCATATTGCCCGTTCAGCATGAGCGGCAGCATGGAGGCGCTGAGCGTGCGCGCCACTTGCACGAAATCGCCGGCGCGCTCGAAATAACGCAAGGCGCGGCGATGATACGCGAGCGCGGAGGGATGGCGCGCTTGCGCATAGAGGGCGTTGGCTTTGGCGCGATAGGCATGAGCCAGGATCGCGGGTTGGGGATGCGCATGCGCCAGCGCCAAGGCGGCCTCGGCCCAGGCGGCGGCCCGTCGCACATCCACGCGCACCTGCGCCGCGACTTGCTCGTCGAGTTCGGCCAAAAGTGCCTCGCTGATGCGGCCGCGGTGGCGCAGCGCCTGACTGCGGCGCTCGCGGGGGCTGGCCTGCGCAGCAATGCGGCGAATCCAAACTGCGGGCTCTGCGGCGGCGCGCGAAGCGGCACGCCGGCGGCGCGGAAGAGTCGGGCGTCGAGGCATCCGGGCTTGGTGGCTTGCGCCTCTCATGGTATCGGTCCGCGGTTGGGGACGCCAGCGCTCCGCGCCGCGGCGTTTTACACTGAGGGACAGGAGCTCGCTATGACCTACCCCGAGGTTTTGATTGCGCCCATGCGCGAGGAGCTGACACGCCTGGGCATCGAAGAGACGCGTACGCCCGAACAAGTGCGGGCGGCGCTCCGCCGTTCCGGTACCCTGCTGGTCGTGGTCAACTCCGTCTGCGGTTGCGCGGCCGGCAAGGCCCGCCCGGGCGTGGCCGCGGCGCTGCGGCACGTGCCTCGGCCGGATGCCGCGATCACGGTGTTTGCCGGTGCCGATCTCGAAGCCACCGAGGAAGCACGGCGCCATTTCGCCCCCTATCCGCCCTCCTCGCCGCAGATCGCCCTGTTCAAGGATGGCCGCCTGGTTTACATGCTGGAGCGCCACCAGATCGAGGGGCGCATGGCCGGCGACATCGCCGCGTCCCTCACCGCCGCCTTCGATGAGCATTGCCGGGCGGCGCAAGCCGTCTGAGCCCTTGCGACCGCCAACGTTTCGGGCCCGTCGGCGCCGCCAACGCCGCGTTGCGCCCGGCGCAGGGCGCCGACCCGAGCCCTTGTTAGCCTGAAGAGTGCGCCTGCAAGAGTTCGATTACGAGCTGCCGCCGGAACGCATCGCGCAGCACCCCAGTCCGGAGCGTGACAGCGCCCGCCTCCTGCTCCTGGACCGCGCCCGCGCCGAATGGAGCGACCATCGCTTTCGCGAGCTTCCCCAGCTCTTGCGGCGGGGAGATTTGCTGGTGCTCAACGACAGTCGCGTGCTGCCTGCGAGGCTTTTCGGCCGGCGGGAAGGCGTGCACGCGCAACCGCTTCCCGGACCGCGCAATCCCGCCCGCCATGATTACCTGAAACGGCGCATTGAGGTGCTCTTGACGCGGGCGCTTGATACGGGCGTATGGCAAGCCCTGGTGCGGCCCGGCCGCAAGCTGGCCACCGGCGAACGGCTTTGGTTCGGTGCCCCGGCCCCGCTGCTACAGGCCGAGATTGCCGGTCGCGGCGCCATGGGGGAACGCACGCTGCGGTTCAGCCATGCCGACGGCCGGCCGTTCCGTTCCCAAGAAGAATTTTTGGCAGCGCTCGAGCAAATTGGTCACGTGCCGCTTCCGCCTTACATCCACCGCGCGCCTGGGAAGGCGGATCGCGCCGAGGATCGCGAGCGCTATCAGACCATATTCGCGCGTGAACCGGGCTCCGTGGCGGCACCTACGGCGGGATTGCACTTCAGCCATGATGTGCTCGCCCGTTTGGCCGAGGCGGGAATCGAAACGGCCAGGATCACGCTGGAAGTGGGCCTGGGGACGTTTCAACCCGTGCGAGCCGAAAAGATCGAAAACCATCCCATGCACGCGGAACGGTACCGCATCGCCCCAGAGGCCGCGGCCGCGGTCAATCAGGCGCGGCAGGCGGGGCGAAGAGTCATCGCCGTCGGGACCACCAGCGCTCGCGCCCTGGAGGCCAGCGCACGCGCCCATGACGGAGCGGTGGCGGCCGGCGCGGGGGAGACAGACTTATTTCTCTACCCCGGCCAACGCTTCCAAGTGATCCAGGCGCTGCTGACGAACTTCCATGCGCCACGCTCGACCCTGCTCATGCTGGTCGCCGCTTTCGCCGGTCTGGAGTTAACCCTGAGCGCCTACCACCATGCCATCGCCAGCGGCTACCGCTTCCTTAGCTACGGCGATTGCATGTTGATCGTGTAGGCGCCCGCCCGCCGACGGCTGAGCTGGCCGCAGGCGGCGAACACATCGAGCCCGCGCGGCCGCCGGACGAAAGCCGGTAGACCACCCGCGAGCAGCCGCGCCTGGAACCCTTGCACCCGCTCCGGCGAGGGCGTTTGCCAGGACAGTTCGGGACCTTGATTCCAGGGGATCAAGTTCACTTTGGCGCGAATCCCTTGAAGAAGCTGGAGAAGGCGGCCGGCATCGGCATCGGTGTCGTTGATGCCGGCGAGCAAGACATACTCGAACGTCAGGCGCTCGCGCTTTGCCAGTGGAAATTCGCGGGCGGCAGCGAGAAGTGCCGCAAAGCCGCCTTGGCCGCGGTGAATCGGCATCAATGCCTGGCGCTGGTCCTCGCTGCTGGCGTTCAGCGAAATGGCCAGGCGTGGCCGGACCGGCTCCGTTCCGAAGCGTCGAATTTTCTCCACGATGCCCGCCGTCGAAATCGTGACCCGGCGTGGCGGCAGGGCCAATCCCTCGTCATCACAAAGCAAGCGCACCGATTGCATCACCGCTTCATAGTTGAGCATTGGCTCGCCCATGCCCATATAGACGACGTTGAGCCGGTCGCATGGGCCCGTTCCGCGCCGCAGCCCATGTTCGTGGACGAGGGTCAGCACTTGCCCCGCGATCTCGCCGGCGCCGAGATTGCGGCGCAAGCCCAGCAAGGCGGTCAAGCAAAATTGGCAATTGACGGGACAGCCGGCTTGGCTGGAGATGCACAGAGTCGTCCGCCTTCGCTTCAAGCCAGCCGGGCCCTCGAACACCTCGTCGGGCAGAAAGACCGCCTCGACATGCTCGCCGTCCTTCAGGCGCAGCAAGGAGCGGACGGTTCCGTCACCGGAGATGAAGCGTTCGTCGATGACGGGCCAGATGATCGGCAATCGGTTCTCGAGTTGCTCCCGCAACCGCCTGGGCACTTCCCTGGCCTCATCCCACGATGCGAGATGGCGGCGGTGCAGCGCCCGGAACGCCTGGAAGCCGTGGAAGCGTTCCCAGCCCCAACTCTGAAGCAAGGCGCCCCATCCCTCGCGACTCAAGGCCAGCGGGTCTCCTCCCGCGGCGGCAAACGAGTCCAAGCCGGGTTGGGCGTGCAGGGCCATTTGCCCCATCGTAACATGCCAAGGCTGGCACGATGAACCTAACATTATGAAAACACAGATCTTATTATCCAATCCGGGGGGGGCGATCTTTGTGTCACAATAAAAGGGACCGCCCCCGAGGCGATGGGCGCTCGACCGAAATTTGGACGTCTTCGCGGCACCCGAGGATAAAAATCCATGACCGCCCCCACCCCGACCGCCATCGGTCTTTCCTCAGACCCGCGCACGACCGAACGCACGGTGTTGCCGAATGGCCTGTCGATCGTTTCCGAGACGATGCGTCATGTGCGCTCGGTTTCGCTGGGCATCTGGGTCAAGTCGGGCTCGCGTCGCGAAGAGGCGCAAGACAACGGCATTACGCATTTCATTGAGCACATGGTGTTTAAGGGAACCGAGCGGCGGACGGCGGAGGAAATCGCCCGCTCGGTGGACGCGATTGGCGGAAATCTCGATGCTTTCACGTCGAAGGAAACAGTTTGCTTCAGCGCCAAAGTGCTTGACGAGCACTTGCCGGTGGCGCTTGACGTTCTCGCGGACCTGGTCCGCCGCCCGCTCTTCCGTGATGAAGATATCGAGCGCGAGCAAGGGGTGATCCTGCAAGAGATCAAGATGGACGAGGACAATCCCGATTACCTCGTTCATGAAATCTTCACTCAGAACTTCTGGAAAGATCACCCTCTGGGACGGCCGATCCTCGGGACCAAGGACACCATTCGCGGTTTGACCCAAAAGCGGCTCTTCGAGTACTACCAGGCCTGCTTCTCGCCGGAAAACCTCGTGGTGGCGGCCGCGGGAAACCTCGAGCATGAGCAGCTCGTGCAGCTGACGAGCCGATTGTTCGAAGATCTCAAGCCGCGCCCCAACGGCCACGTCGAAACCACGCCCAAGAGCCACGCCCGGATCGTGCTCCGCAACAAGAAGCAATTAGAGCAAGTGCAGCTTTTCTTTGGGATGCCGGCCTATCCCATCGCCCACGACCGCCGCTACGCGTTGTCGGTTTTGAACATGCTGTTGGGAGGCGGCATGTCTTCGCGGCTCTTCCAGGCCATTCGCGAACGCCAAGGCTTGGCCTACTCGGTTTTCAGCGATCTGAACCCATATCGCGACACGGGCATGTTTTGCATTTACGCTGGAACCAGCATTCAAACCGTGCCCCAGGTTGTGCGTTCGGTACTTGGCGAACTGAAGTCCCTCAAGGAGACTCCCGTCTCCGCCGAGGAATTGCGGCGGGCGAAGGACGGCTTGAAAGGCAGCCTAATGCTCGGGCTCGAGTCCACGGGCGCGCGCATGTCCAATTTGGCGCGGCAGGAGATTTACTTCGACCGGCGCGTCAGCCTCGACGAGATGCTGAACCACATCGAAGAGGTCACCGGCGAGGAGATTCAGGAAATCGCCCGCGACTGTTTCGTCGGCGAAAAAATCGGCCTGACCGCTCTGGGCAATCTCAACGGTCTGAAACTTACCCGCGCGGATCTCGAACTCTAGCAGCGCCCACGTGCGGGAAGCGGCCTCAGCTCAACTTTTCGCTCAAGTGTTGGAGCAGGCGATCCAGTTCCTTGTTCGTTTTCCGCTCGTTTTCGATCTTGCGCACGGAATGGATGACGGTGGAGTGATGTTTGCCGCCGTAAAAACGCGCGATCTCCGGTAACGAGGCTTCGGTCAGTTGTTTGGCCAGAAACATCGCGATCTGGCGCGGGTACACGATGTGCTTGGAGTTGTTCCGCGCCTTCAGATCCGCCACGCGCATGGAAAAATGCTCGGCGACCTGCTTGGCGATGCCTTCGATATCCACCTTGCGCTGCTGCTGGTCAATGATGTGCTTGAGCGCCTCTTGCGCCACGGGGATGGTCACCGGCAGCTTTTTCACCGAGCAATAGGCCAGTAGGCGCACGAGCGCGCCCTCGAGCTCGCGCACGTTGCTCTTCACGTTGCCGGCGATGAATTCCGCCACCTCCGGCGTGAGATCGGGAGCGACATTGTGGCTGGCCCGCTCCGTCTGCGCCTTGCGCATCAGGATCGCGATTCGGGTTTCCAAATCGGGAGGTTGCAGATCGGCAATCAGGCCCCATTCGAATCGCGACCGCAACCGCTCTTCCAGTTGGGAGAGTTCCTTGGGCGGGCGGTCGCTCGAGATCACGATTTGTTTCTCGGCGCCATGCAGGCTGTTGAACGTGTGGAAGAACTCTTCCTGCATGCGCTCCTTGTTGGCGATGAACTGAATGTCGTCAATCAGGAGCACGTCAATCGAGCGGTAACGGTCCCGGAAGGCGATGGTCTGGTTGTTGACCAACGCCCCGATCAATTCGTTGACAAATCGCTCGGCGGTCACGTACTCGATGCGCAGGCTGGGGTAAAGCTGCTTGGCCTGGTGACCGATGGCGTGCATGAGATGGGTCTTGCCCATGCCCACGCCCCCGTAGAGAAACAGGGGATTGTAAGCGTGGCCGGGACGATCGGCGGCCGCCATGGCGGCAGCATGCGCAAACTGGTTGGACCCGCCCACGACAAACGTGTCGAAGGTGTAGCGGGGGTTGAGGCTATTGACCACACTCTCGAAATCCAAGTTTTGCTGCAAGGGCGGGGCGGATGCCGCGCGCGCGCCGGAGACGAGAGGCGGCACGAAACGCAAGTCGCGCACCACGCCTTCGAGATGCAGACGGGCGATGGCTTGCTCGATCTGCGGGCCGAACTTCTCGCCGACCCGCTCAAAATCGACGGTAGGGACGGCGATGTAGAGGGTACCGTTTTCGAGCCGCTCCTGGCGGGTGGGGCGCAGCCAAGTGTTGTAGGTGTGGGGATTGATCTGCTTTTGGACTTCGCCGAGAATCTCGTCCCACGTAGAGCGCGTTTTCGCCGATGACTGGGCCATGGACTTGCTCTCCCGCCCCGCGCCTTCCAGAGCGTGGGCAAGCCGGGAAATTTGCGGGAGGTATGTTTTTTACGCTTCCCCCAAAAAATTATCAACAGGAAAGTTCCCGGTGGTGAATCCTGCCTACCAGGACGCGTGACAAACGAACGCAAATGTGCTGAGGGCTAGCGCAGGCGGCACGCCAACGCTGGCCGCCTTGGGCGCGGCGCGAAGGCCACGTTATAATCGGAACTGTAGTCGCGGCGGCCTGCACGCCGCCGTCCCAAATCTCCAGCCTTCCACGCGCCGTTGATCTCGCCGGGTGGCGGAACGGGAATAGCCATGCCGAAACGCACTTTTCAGCCGAATCGCCGCCATCGCGCCAAGACCCATGGCTTCCGCGCGCGCATGGCCAGCAAGAATGGAAGAGCCGTGCTGGCCCGCCGCCGGGCCAAGGGGCGCAAGCGGGTCGCCGTGAGTGCCGGGTACCGCGATTAAAGCCACGCGCTCCCGGCCGCCGCGCTTGCATCGCAGCGCGGAGTACCGCGCCGTCTACCAAGGCGGGCGACGCTGGCCGCAGCCGCATTTCGTGCTCTTGGCACGCCCCGCGCCGCCGCAAGAGCACGAATCGCGCGTGGGGATCACCACCTCGCGCCAATTGGGCGGCGCGGTGGCGCGCAATCGGCTGCGGCGGCGGCTGCGTGAAGTGATCCGCCGCAATTGGCGGGCGGCGCCGGCGGGCTGGCACTTGGTGATCCACCCGCGCCGGGAAGCTGCCGAGGCGACATTCGCGGCGCTGGAAGCCGAATGGCGGCAGGCGGTGGCACGACTCGGCGCGCCGCCGGGCGCGCGGCCGGGCGCGGGCCCGGGCGCGGGCCCGGGCGCGGGGAAGGAAAAGCGATGAAGGTTGTGCTCATCAGTTTATTGCGCGGCTACCAGGCCGTGATTTCGCCCTGGCTGCCGCCCGCTTGCCGCTATTCGCCCACGTGCAGTGAATACGCCATCGAGGCGATCCGCAAATATGGCGCCGCGCGCGGGAGCTGGATGGCCGTGCGGCGCTTGGCCCGCTGCCATCCATTTCATGCCGGAGGCTTCGACCCGGTCCGCTAGCAGGAACACGAGCTTTGAACGACGATCCGAACATCGAACGCAACCTGATCCTGGCCTTTATTCTTTCGGCCTTGGTGTTCTTGATTGCGCTGCCTTTCATGCAGCGCCGACCCGCCTCCGCCCCGAGTTCGCAAGCGACACGGCCGACGGCCACCGCGCCCGCGCCGAAAGCGCAGCCGAAACCCGCGCTCGCCGCGCCCACGGTCAGCGTGGGTCCTACGGCGCCGCTGGCCGCCTCCCGCGAAGAAGAATTCTGGGTCACAACGCCGGTCTTCCGCCTGGAATTCGACAATCGCGGCGGCGTGGCGCGTGCCTGGATCCTGACGCAGTACACCGACAACAACCGCAAGCCGCTTGATCTCGTCAGTCCGAAGTTCTCCGAGCAGCATGAATATCCGCTCTCCTTCTGGACCCCGGACGGGAGCGTGACCGAAAAGCTGAATTCGGCGCTCTACACAGTCACCGAAACCCATCCCAAACCCGGCCTCACCTCCGTCGCATTCGACTGGTCGAACGGAACATTGGCCGCCCACAAGCAATTGACCTTCGATCGCGGCTATGTGGTGGACGTGCAAGCTTCGGCCTCGCAGAACGGCCAGCCCATCGCCGATGCCGCCATCGCGTGGCCGGGGGATTTCGGCGACCGCACACTTCCTAACCATTACAGCGCGCAGGAGCTCTTCGAAGATCAAGGCGCGACGCTGAGCGTCGTCTCGCAAAAGAAGGTCGGTAACGGCCAAACCACGGAGGGCAGCTACAATTTCATCGGACTGGAAGATCTCTACTTCGCCGTCGCCTTTTTGCCGAATTCCTCCGGCAAGCAAAGGGTAACGACCTTTCAGACCCAATTCCAACCATCGCCGAGCGCCAAACCGGTGGAGACCATAGGCGTGGCGCTCAACACCGGCGCGCAGAACTCCTTTCATCTCTTCGTCGGACCCAAGCGCATCGACCTGCTGGAGTCGATCAATCCACGCTTGCGCGGCCTAGTCGATTTCGGATGGTTCAGTTTTTTGGCCGATCCGATCTTCGCGTGGATGAAATGGACGTATGTCCATTGGATCCACAACTACGGCTGGGTGATCGTCTGGATCACGTTCGTGATCATGATGGCGATGTTCCCGTTCCGTTGGAACGCGCAGAAAACCCAGATCAAGATGGCCGCCATTCAGCCCAAGATCAAGGCCATCAACGACAAGATGAAGAAGTTCAAGATGAACGATCCGCGCCGGCAGGAGCTGCAAAAAGAGCAGATGCGGCTCTTCCAGGAGCACGGCGTGAACCCGATGAGCGGGTGCTTGCCGATGCTCGTGCCGCTGATCGTCATCTGGCCGTTTTATAAAGTATTGGAGCTGGCGATTGAACTGCGCCACGCGCCCTGGATCGGCTACCTCACCGACCTCTCGGCAAAGGACCCTTATTACCTCCTGCCCATCCTGTTGGTCGTGGCGCAGTTCGTATCGATGAGCCTGATGCCGCCCACCCCGGGGGCCGATCCGCGGCAAATGCGCATGATGAAGTGGGTGATGCCAGCCTTTCTGGGCTATATCTTCTTCTTCTTGCCCAGCGGTGTTAATCTTTACTACCTGGCGAGCACCGGCATCAGCGTCGGCCAGCAAGTCTGGATCAACAAGCACTTCGGCCTGACTGCGGGCGGCCACAAAATCAAAGGCGTCGCCAAGGCCAAGAGCGGGTCCAAGCCCGCCGCAAAACCTTCGGGCAAAGCCTACCAAGGGACGAAATGAAGCCCCTCGACGAAGCTCTCCTCCGCCAATTCCTTGACACGCTGTTGCGCGAGGGCCATTTTCGACTGACCTATCGCTTCTTGGCACGGCCGGCGGGCGAGGCCCGGGATTTCGAGAACCCCGAACTCCTGGTGGATTTCGATGGCGAGGACGCACCGCTTCTGCTGGCCAACGGCGGCGAGTTGTTGCGCGCGACCGAGCATTTAGCGCACGAGATTCTGCGCCTCGGCAGCGATGAGCACGAGCGGTTGGTCTTCGATTGCCATAACCGCCGCATGCTGCGCGTGGACGAATTGCGCACCGCCGCGGAACTCGCGGCGCAACGGGTGCTTAAGACCGGCCTGCCCTACGCTTTCGGGCCGATGAGCAGCCGGGAGCGCCGCGTCATCCACATGGCGCTGCGCGGCACGCAGGGGATTCAAACCGGCAGCCAGGGAGTCGGGCCGCAGCGGCACGTGGTGATCGAACCGCTCCAACCGGCGCGGCCGGCGGCGCGACGGCGCGAAATTCGCCGCCTCTAGCTATACTGGCCTCGATGCCTTCGGCTTCCATGCCCACGCGCGCGGCGCGCGCGGTCGCCTGGCTGGTGGTGCGGCGTCGCCGCGCTCCCGCCGGCGGCGTGCTCTGGCGCGCAGCGCAAGCGGGCGCGCGACGCATGATTGGGCACGCCTGGGCGGTGGTGCGGCAGATGACGCTGCAAATTGTCGGGGTGACGTTCTTGTTTTTTGCCGCCGGGTTCGCCTACCACGGGCTGCTGGAATGGCGCCGCTTCGAGCATGGCGGCGGCCCGAATTCCCTCGCGGTAACCGAATCCGTGCTGGCGATTCTCTTCGCCTATTTCGGAATCAGCAGTTTTTTCCGCGCCGGCCACGCCAAAACCGGCAAATAGATGCCGCCGTCTTCAGATTCTCCCCTCCCGGCGCAAACCGGGCTGTACCGCGCCGCGGACCTGGCCGGCTTCGACCCCGCCCGTGATCTGGGCGAGCCCGGTCACTTTCCTTTCACGCGCGGCATACGCGAAAGCATGTACCGCGGCCGGCTCTGGACCATGCGCCAATACGCCGGCTTCGCCGACGCCGCGGAGTCCAACCGCCGCTACCAATACCTGTTGAGCCAGGGCGCGACCGGCTTATCCATCGCCTTTGATCTGCCCACTCAGATCGGCCTCGATAGCGACCATCCTCTGGCCCAGGGCGAAGTCGGCCGGGTGGGAGTGCCGGTCGCCCATCTCGGCGACATGGAGCGCCTGCTCGCAGGCATTCCTCTCGATCGCATCTCGTCATCGATGACGATCAATGCCACGGCAGCGATCCTGCTCGCCTATTACGTCGCGGTCGCGAAGCGGCGAGGCACCGATCTTCGGCGTCTTGCCGGCACCGTCCAAAACGATATTCTCAAAGAATATATCGCCCGCGGAACTTATATTTATCCCCCGGCGCCGGCGCTGCGCTTGGTGACCGACGTGTTCGAATACGCCGCGCGGGAATTGCCGCAGTGGAACGTCATCTCCATTTCCGGCTATCACATGCGCGAAGCCGGGTGCACGGCGGCGCAAGAGATTGCCTTCACCCTGGCCAACGGCATGACCTACGTCGCCGCCGCGCGGGAACGTGGCTTGGAGATCGACGCTTTCGCGCCTCGCCTCTCCTTCTTCTTCAACGCCCATAACAATCTGCTCGAGGAGGCGGCGAAATTCCGCGCCGCTCGCCGCATGTGGGCGCGCATCATGAAAGAGCGCTTCCAGGCGCGCAACGAGCGCTCGATGATGCTGCGCTTCCACGTGCAAACCGCGGGTTCGACTTTGACCGCGCAGCAGCCGTTGAATAACGTCGTCCGTACCGCGTATCAGGCGCTGGCGGCAGTGCTGGGCGGAACGCAATCATTGCATACCAATTCCTACGACGAAGCCTTGGGCTTGCCCACCGAAGCCGCCGCCCGGCTCGCCGTCCGCACGCAACAGGTGTTGGCGCACGAAAGCGGCGTCGCGGAGTTCATCGACCCCTTGGCCGGCTCTTACTGCGTCGAGAGCCTCACCAACGAACTGGAGCGCCAAGCCGAGGACTACCTGGCCCGAATTGACGCGCTCGGTGGCATGCTGCGCGCCATAGAAATCGGTTTCGTGCAAAAGGAAATCGAGAACGCCGCCTACGCCGACCAGCGCCGCGTCGAAAGCGGTGAGCGCATCGTGGTGGGCGTCAATCGTTTTCAAGCCGATGAGAGCGCCGCAACCCCGGCACAGAAGATCGAGCCGCAGCGCGAGCAGGAACAGATCGCCCGCCTGCGGCAATGGCGCGCGGCGCGCGACGCCGCTCGCGTGCAAAACGCCCTCGCCGCCATCCAGGAGACCGCCGCCGGCACTGGCAACGTGATGCCGCCCATCCTAGCCGCCGTCGAAGCAGGCGCCACGACCGGGGAGATCGCCGACGCCTTGCGCCGGCAGTTCGGCGAATTTCAAGAAACGATCACAATCTGAATTCCCCGGCCGTCAGTGCTTAGGAACGGTTGCGGGCCCCCTTTTCGGGGGAATTGACGCCTGTGCTGGCGCGGGTTCTCATCAAGGCTCGCGCCATGTTATTTCGCACGCGGAGCGCATCAGTGGTGGGTATCGACTCCACCCTGGTCGAAGTAGAGGTGGATACGGCGCCGGCCGCGCGCATCAATGCCCAATTTTCGACGGTCGGATTGCCCGATGCCGCAGTGCGGGAGAGCCGGGAGCGGCTGCGCGCCGCGCTGCGCAACTGCGGCTACGATCCACCCAATGCCGACGTCGTAATCAACCTGGCGCCCGCCGACGTGCGCAAAGAAGGTTCGGGGCTCGATCTGCCGATGGCCCTCGCGCTGCTCGGCGCCTGGGGTGCATTGAGCCGGCCCCGGGGCGCCCAAGCCGGGGAAGAAGGGGCAAATGGCGCGGGTATTTACGGTATTTCTGATTACTTGTTCGTCGGCGAACTAGCGCTCGATGGCAGCTTGCGGCCGGTGCGCGGCGCCTTGCCGATCGCCTTGCTGGCGCGGGAAAAGGGCCTGTCCAAAGTAGTCGTGCCTCGCGATAACGCCGGCGAGGCCGCGGTGGTGACCGGCATCGAGGTGCTCGCCGCCAAGAATTTGCCCGAAGTGATGGATTGGATCAACGGCCGCGCCGTCCCGGCTCCGGTCAAGGTGAACGTCGGGCGGTTGCTCGAGGAGGGTGGCGAATACAAAGAGGATTTCAGCGACGTCAAAGGCCAGCATGCCGTCAAGCGGGCGCTGGAGGTGGCCTGCGCCGGCGGCCATAACATCCTGATGATCGGCCCGCCGGGTTCCGGCAAGACGATGTTGGCCCGGCGCATCCCGTCCATTCTGCCTGCCTTGAGCTTCGAGGAGGCGCTGGAAACGACCAAGGTGCACAGCGTCGCCGGAACTCTCGATAACGGCGGGCTGGTTAGCCGGCGGCCCTTCCGCGCGCCCCATCACACGATCTCCGACGCCGGTCTGATCGGCGGCGGCTCCCCCCCGAGGCCGGGGGAAGTGAGCCTGGCTCACTTCGGTGTGCTGTTTCTCGACGAACTGCCGGAATTTCCTCATGCGGTGCTGGAATCGCTGCGCCAGCCGCTCGAGGACGGGCACGTCACCATCGTGCGCGTCGGCAATTCCGTGCGCTTCCCCGCGCGATTCATGCTGGCGGCGGCGATGAACCCGTGTCCGTGCGGCTATTTCAACGATCCCGCGCGCGAATGTCATTGCACGCCGACCCAGATTCAGCGCTATACCGCGCGGCTGTCGGGGCCGCTGCTGGATCGCATTGACATTCACATCGACGTACCGATGGTGAAGTACCAGGAATTGCGCGGCAGCAGCGGCCGCACCGAAACCTCGGCGGCCATCCGCGAGCGCGTCATGCAAGCGCGCGAACGCCAGATCGCGCGCTTTCGCGGCGAGAAGATTTATGCCAACGCGCAAATGACGACGCGTCAAGTGGCGATGTACTGCGAACTCTCCACAGACTGCAGCCGGTTGCTGGAGCGCGCCATGGAGCGCATGGCACTGAGCGCCCGCGCTCATGACCGCATCCTCAAGGTGGCGCGCACGATTGCCGATTTGTCCGGCTGCGAGCAGATCGAGCCGGCGCACATCTCCGAGGCCATTCAGTACCGCACGCTCGACCGCACCTACTGGGCTTGACGCCGCAATGCGCTAGGCCGCCCGGCTCGGGCGCGCATGAGCGGCAAAGACGCGAACGGCTTCCGCCGCGAACACGGGGATATCGGTGGGCTTGCGGCTCGAAATCCAGTCGTTGTCCACCACGACCGGTTCATCCACCCATTTGGCGCCGGCATTGCGGTAGTCGTCTTGGAGAGTTGGTCAGCTCGTCACAGTGCGGCCTTGCACCAATCCGCAGGAGATCAGCAGCCAGCCGCCGTGGCAGATCACGGCGACCGGCTTGCCGGCATCCACGAGCGCGCGCGCGAAATTCTGCGCTTCCGGCACAATGCGCAAGCTGTCGCCGTTCATCACGCCCCCCGGCAGAAACAGCGCGTCGAAGTCCCCCGGCCGCGCATTCTCCAGTGCGACATCGGTCGTGAACCGATCGCCCGGCTGGTCGTGCCGCATGGCGGTGAGCCGCGGGTTGCGCGAAACGATGCTGACCGTCGCGCCTGCTTCTTCCCAAATTCGCTTGGGCTCGGTCATCTCGACCTGTTCGAAATGATCGTCCACCAGCGCCGCGATGCGGATTCCTTGAAGCTGACCTGCCATAAGCCCCTCCTGGCCTCTTTCGTCATAGATGCCGCGACTAAGGCGGATGCCTTGGCCTGCTTAGTGGGCTTTCTAGCGCGTTTGGCGGGGTTCCACCGATCCAGGGATCTTCTACTAACCCCCACTCTGAACCGAGTTGGCCGCACCCGCGGCCGTAGGGGGTCTAATGCAGTACCGTTGGGGTCTTGCCAAAGCGGCGTGCGCCGTCGCTCTCGTTATCGGATATGCCAGCTGCGGCGGCTCGCCCGGTTCCAGTTCCTCGGCCGCCGGCGACCCGCTCGTCAATACCGCCGCCGCGCCTGGCGCGCGGATCTTCCCTAATGCGGCCTGGCTCTATCGCGCACCGTCCGGACCCAGCGTGGATATCGGCTACTTACACGCCACACTGAGCATCAACGATCACCGCGGCGGCTTCGATTTTCCTGTGCAATCGGCGGATGGCGGCAACGGTTGGGTTCACTTCACGGACGGCTACGGCGGCAGCGAGAACGTCCCCGTTCCCGACGGCGGCTTTGCCCCATCCGTCGGCGGTTGGGGCGCCGACGACGGCCACTTGGTGGTCATCGATCGGTCCAACAACCGGTTTTACGACTTCTGGAAGCTAACGGTTGACGGCAGCGGCCGCCCCACCAGCACGCGAGTTGGTCAGATCGTTTCCGGGCCGCTCGATGGCAATGGCAACCCCGGCACGACTGCGGCGGATATCTCCGGCGCAGCCGGCGACCTGATGCCCGGAGAGATTCAAAACGGCATTGACCATGCCTTGAGCTGTATCGTTCCGGGCGCGTGGAACAACTCTTCGCTCGGCGATCAAGCCCCGGCGGCCAAGACCGACGGCAGTTCGAACGGGCCGCTCAGCGAAGGCGGCAAAATCGGCGTGGACCCGAATTTGAACGTTGATAGCCTCGACGTCGGCTCCACGACCAAAGCCATCCTCAAGGCTTTTCAGCGCTACGGCTGCGCGATCACCGATCAAAACTCCAGTTCCAACGTCATCGGCATCTATTCGGCGTTGCCGAACCTCGACAACCTGGACCGCCGGGGCATGGATCAAGTCGGCCGATATTTGCGCTTCTATTTTTGAGTGGGAGCGTCGTTCTTGTATGTCAATGGGGTTCCGGCGGCGGTGCCGCTTGTTTCCGTCGCCCGGCGCAAATTGGGAAGCAGCGGCGTCACCTGAAACGGCATTTTTTCGAGCGCCGAGAGCAGGTGCGGCCGTGGCGCGGTTTCGAGAGTCAAATCGTCGGTCCAAGGGTTCATATAGACCCAGGCGCCCAGCGGCAAGGCGGCGATCTGATCCACGCGCTCGGGCTGCAGCTTGGGCGCGCCCGGCACCAGCGCGGCCAAGCGGTCCAAGTAACCGTCCACGAAAAACCCGTTGCTGAGATGCGAGCCGACGAGATTTCTTTCTCCCGCCTGCTTCATCAGTTCGCGCAGATAAAGTCCCGCCGCGCCAAGTTCGTTCCTGTACGGGGATCGCTTGAGCAGCGCCAACGCCCGGCGATCGGCTTGCTGCTCCTGCCATTGCGGCCGCGTCAACTCGATGACTTGATAGACATCGCGGTCGGGGAACAGCATGCGGTCGGAGAAGGCGTAGTCGCTATTGATGGTCTGCCCGAGGGAAATATGGCCGAGTTCATGCGCCAGGATTGCGGCGAGGCTGGCTTCGTTCGGCAGCGTATCGATCAATCCGCGGCTCAGCACGATCGTGTGGCCGATCGCCATCGATTCCAGCGGGGTGGTCATCAACACCCGGCATCGCACGGGCGGCTCGATGTCGAGATGGTTGGTGACGATCAGGTTGTTGGTGACCGTCTCCAAAACGTGATCAACGGGGCCCGGCGGGGCCAGAAGGCCGGCGCGCTGGAGCCGGTCGAGGATGTTGTCTTCGGCTTGCCTTTGCCAAGCGCGAAAGCTCTCGACCGGCGAAAGGTGCTGAGGGACTTGCGTCGGATCGGTGGCTGCGTTGTTCTCGACGGCGATGTTGGTCAATTGTTCGAGGTTGTTGGCGCGGCGGAGGTTGTAGCCCCAGAGCCGCGTCTGCGCGCGGAAGCGCACGTTGCGCGCAAACACGTAATCCCAATTCGACTCTTCGCTGTAGATGAAGGCGGGCACCCACAGATCCGGCGCGACGTTGTAGCGCCAGCTATCGAAGTGCACGGCGGGATGGAGCGGCCGCGGCCGGTAGAATGCGCCGTTGAATCGAACCAGGAAGTCGTCTTGATCCTCGATCCAAATGCGTCCCCAAAAGCCCGACTCCGCTTCCCGGCGCGGCGCCACATCGAAGACGTAACAGCGCACGTCCCCCAGGAAGACCCGGCGCACATAGGCGAAGTCGTAGTGCGCACGATCGAAGTGCGCGGCATCGGGAAACAGCATGCGCGCAAAACCGTTGCGGCCGGCCGGCTGGTCCTTGAACAAGTGCGCGATCGGCGCGGCCAGGCCGCCGCTGATCGGGCCCATTTCCGTCAGCCACGGCGGCGCCGCATCGGCGATGAAGGAAACGGTCTCGAAGCGGCCATCGCGCCACACCAGGCGCCCCAAATGATAACGGTCGCTGGCGGGCACCTCGCCCCCCAACGAATCGGGCCGGAAATTTTGCAAATAGGTCTCGATGCGGGGGGATAAATGCTGAAGGCGGCGCACCAGATCGCGCTCATGCGCCGCCATGCGATCGAGGATTGCCTGGGCGGCGCGTTGTCCCTGCGCCGCGGCTTCGGAACTGGCCGCCGGCGCTTGCGGCAGCCCGCGCGCCCAGCCGGCGCTGCCTAGCGAACACACGATCAAGAGCGTGAGAACGGCGCGCGAGGCCATTATTCCGCCAGACGAAAGCTGACGCGCACCAAGACCGTCGCGTCCACCGGATATCCATCGCGCCGAGCGGGCCGAAAGCGTATCGCTCGAACGGAGTCTTGCGCGGCGCGGTCCAGTCCGGCGCCGAGGCCGTGAACGATGCCCAGCACCCGCACTGCTCCAGTGGCCGTAAGGATGACCCGCAACACCACGTCGCCCTGCAGACGTAGGGCGCGCGCCTGAGCCGTGTAGCGAGGCGTTGGTTTCGACAAAATGAGCGGCGGCTGATAGCGCGCGAGCGGCGGTCGCGCCGCCCGCGGCTGGATCGGCGGCCGGGGCGCGCCGGTTGCACCAAATCCGAATTCAGGCGCCGCGGACACTGCCGGGTGAGATGCCGCTCTCAGAACTGGCGGATGCTCCGGCGCCGCACCAAACGTCCCGATCTGCGGCATCTCATCGCCTATGGCAGTGGATGCCGGCTGCTGATCCCTGAACAAACCAGTGCGGACCGGACCGTACGCGGCCGGGGCCGGTGCTCCGGAAGGATCCGCAGCGGCGAAGCTGCCGACTTTCACGGTCGCGGTCGAGTGCGGTTGCGGCGGCTGGGCGACGGGTGCGACAGGAATTATGTCAGCGGTCACCGGGAGGGCGTTGCGTACCGAAGGCGGATCCTCGCTCACTTCCGGCGCCGGCGGCAGCCCACGGGGCAGGCGTCGCGGAGGCCCGCTGCGTGCATGCAAGCGTCGCACCGAAAGGTGGGCGAATGTGTGGTGCACCGGCGGCCGCCGCCGCGCAATGGTTGGGGGCGGCGGCAGGCTCGGCTCCGGCGCGGTTAGCCAGGTAATGTTCCTCGGGCTCGACAAGACCGGATAATCGGGCTGCGGCGGAACGTTGAGCAGCCAGGCCAAGCCCGCCCAAAGCAACACCTGGATTACGGCGCTGGCGAGGAAGACCGGCCGGCGCGGATGCGGTTCGAATTGGAGCGCTGAGAAAGAGATGTTCGCGGCGCGGCCAGCGCCGCTCCTTTCCTCTGTCGCCGCTCCCGCCTCTCCTCCCATCTCCAGGTTTGCAGATGCTGCTGGTTCGAGGCGAGTTGACTTGCTCTACTTTTGGCCCAATGCCATCTGGCTGCCAAGGTAGCATTCGCCGCAAGCCGTCGCGCCGATGTGCATCCTATGTAGCTGCCCGCGAGTTCCAACCCCGGTGTGACTGACAAGGGAGAAGAGTGGTGATGCGTTGGGGACTAGCGCGCGCGCTGGCGCTGGCGTTAGCGCTGGCAGCCGCGGCCGGCGCGCAGACCTACCAGCCGTGCTTGGGCTGTGCCGAGCATCGGGAATTGACAACTCGCTGGCATCGGCCGTTCGCGATCGAGTTGGAAACCGAGAGCGTGCTGATCGCCGAGCATTATGCCGCCGAAGCGAAAGGGCGGCGATTCGGGCTCTGCGAGAGCAATATCTTGCTGCGCAGCTCGACCGCGATGAACGGTTGTCATCCGTTCTCCTTGAAGCGGGCGATGCTGGTGGCCACGCCGTTGGAAATCTTGGCCTTCACCAGCCCCGCCTGGGGTTTGGGCCGGGCTGGCCATACGCATTGGGCGCTGGCGCTGCAAGCGGTGCCCATGCTGCTCCACGCGTGGGCGATTCGGCATACCTGGGAAGCGATTCATCGGCGACAGCGGCAAATCGCCCTGTTGCAGTGATTGGGGACTGCCGTGGGAGCCATCCTTGAGGCCGGCCGCCGGCGCCCGCGCTCCAGCTACGCTTGGGCGCTGGTTGCGGTTCTCGCGGTCGGCGCCGCCGTCGCTTGCAGTTCGCATCAGCCCAAGGACGATCCGATCGTCTCGATCGCGCCGGCACAGGCCACGCTGCAAGCGGACTTGGGCAGTCAGCAGTTCGTGGCCACGGTGCAAAACGACGCCAATCAGAACGTCATTTGGCGGGTGAATAAGATCCTCGGCGGCAACGCGCTTTACGGCACGATCAGCCCTACCGGCCTCTATACCGCGCCCGCGGCTATGCCCAACCCACCGCAAGTGACGGTGACGGCCGTGAGCGTGGCCGATTCCCGCAACTCCGCCAGCGCCAGCGTGACCATCACTCCCGCGGTGACGATCGCCGTGGCGCCCGCGACCACCGAGGTCGCGCAGAGCGGGCAGGCGCAGTTTACGGCCATCGTGAACAACGCTTTGAACACCGCCGTAACTTGGGCGGTGAATGGCACGGTGGGCGGCAACACCACTGTCGGCACGATCTCCCCCACCGGCCTCTATTCCGCACCGGCTACGTTCCCCGGCCTGGCGCAAGTGACCGTGACTGCGACCAGCATTCAAGATCCTAAGATCAGCGCCTCGGCCACAGTCACCCTGACCAGCGGCATCGTCGTCAGCGTCAGCCCGGCGGCGGTGACCGTGCAATTGGGCGCCAGCCAGACTTTCACCGCGACAGTGAGCGGAACTAACGATTCCGCGGTGAGCTGGAGCGTGGATGGCCAGCCCGGCGGCAGCGCGTCGGTGGGCGTAATCACCGCCCAAGGCGTCTACACCGCTCCCGCCGGCATGCCGCCCTCCTCGCAGGTTGCGATTACGGCCACGAGCTTGGCTGACCCCGCCGCTTCCGGTTCCGCTACCGTCACGCTGAAGGTCGCGCCCAATACGTTCAACATCTCACCCGCTTCGACCACGTTATCGCTGCCCAAGGCGGCCTCCGCCACCATTCCGCTGCAAGTGACGACCGGCGACGGCTTCTCGGGCACGATCACGCTCCAGGCGCTGGGATTGCCGCCCAACGTCAGCGCCACCTTCGATCACAACGGTTTGACCACGGGCAGCACCGTGCAACTCACGTTAACCACCGCCAGCATCAGCTTGGCGGCGGCCAACGTGCCGATCACCATTGAAGGAACGGCAACGGGCGGTGCGAATCCTAACACTCAAACGGCAACTGTGCTGCTGACGATCCAGGGCTGGAGCGGTGTCGTGCATACTCTCGCCGGCGGACCGGGCGGCATAGGCTTCGAAGACGGCGCCGGCGAGCAAGACGAAGCCACGCCCCTGGCCATCACCAGCGACGGCGGCGGCAACCTTTATTTCACCGATCTGGAAGGATACGCGCTGCGGCAATTGGGCCTCACCTCGGGCACGGTAACAACGCTGATCGGCTCTCCGTACCTCTTCACGTTCGCCGACGGCGAAGCCTTGGCCATGGATCGGCGCACGCAAACCTTCTACATCGCCGATGCCCATGACAACCAAATCTTCGCCTATACGGTCGGCGATCGCGTGACGCGCGTGCTCGCGGGGAGCGGAGCGGCCGCCTACGGCGACGGCGCCGGCACGGCGGCGTCGTTCAACGGCCCGCGCGGCCTGGCACTCTCGCTCGACCGCACCACCCTTTACATCGCCGATACGCAGAACGACGTGATTCGCAGCATCGATGTCGCGAGCGGCGCGGTCACGACCCTTGCCGGCCAGCCTGGCGTCGCCCGCTCGATCGACGGCGACGGCGCGGCGGCAGCGTTTTGCCATCCCTGGGGCTTGGACGTGGACCCCGCGGGCGCTGATCTCTATATAGCGGATTCTTGTTCGTTCACGATTCGCCGCCTGCACTTGGTAGACAACTCGGTTACGACGATTGCCGGCAACGGCCAGTCCGGGGCCAGCGGCGGTCCGGCGCTCTCGGCGAGCTTCAGCGATTTGAGCGCGCTCGCGGTCGATCCCCAGCACGCAGGCGCCAACGGCGGCAAGCTGCTCTATGTCTGCGACGGCAACCGCATCCGCGTCGTGACTCTTGGTTCCGATCCCGTCGTGTACACGCTCGCGGGGCAAACCGGCGCGGGCGAAGCGAATGGGAGCGGCGCGGAAGCTTCATTCTTCAACCCTCGCGGGATCACCGTGATCCCCGAACTGGTCGGCAATAACACCAGTTCACTTTTCATCGCCGACAGCGGCAACGGGTTGATTCGCCGCCTGGATTTCGCCAACCCTCTCTCCGCCACGTCAACCGCCACCGCCAACACGGGCGTCAGCTCGATCGCCGGCCAGCCCTCGCATCGCGGCTTCGCCGATGGCCCGGGCACGGGCGCAGGTTTCGGCTCTCCCTCGATCGCCCTCTTTGACGGTCCCACCGGCATCGCTACCGACGGCGCCACCGCTTATGTCGCCGACACCAACAACGCGGCGATCCGCGCTATCGACCTCTCCAGCACCCAGGTCACGACGATCGCCGGGCCGGGATTCGGCGCCGCCGACGGCCCCGCCGCCGACGCTCGCTTCAACGAGCCGGAGGGTCTGGCGTTCGATACTTCCCAACGCATCCTCTATATCGCCGACACCGGCAATAACGAAATCCGCAAACTGGATCTGACCGCCCAGGTGGTCACCACCCTTGCCGGCGCCACGAGCCCGGGTTTCGCCGATGGCGCGCTCAATGCCGCCCGTTTCGATGCGCCGCAGGGCGTCGCGCTCTCCGCCGATGGCGGCAAGCTTTATGTCGCGGACAGCGGAAACAACGCGATTCGTGTCGTCGATCTCGCCTCGGGCAACGTGAGCACGCTGGCGGGCGGCAGCTCGGGGCACAATGACGGCACCGGCACGGCAGCGCAATTCAACGATCCCACCGGTTTGGCGCTCGACGCCACCGGCAAGATCTTGTACGTGAGCGATTACGGCAACCACACCATCCGCGCGATCGCGCTCGCCACCGGCGCCGTCGTCACCGTCGCCGGCGAGCCCGGCGTGTGCGGGCATGCCGACGGTTTCGGCACCACCGCCACGCTTTGCTCGCCGGCGCTGCTCGCCAGTGATGGCCGGACTGTGTTCTGGGGCGACTCGACGACGGGCTTGGTACGCTGCCTGGATCTGGCGACCGGGCAAGTCTATACACTTGCCGCCGCGCCGGGCGTGCTGCACATGGCGGATGGTCAATACACCGAAGTCCCCGGCACACTCACCGGTCCAGTCCGCTACAACGTAACCTTCGGAATCGCGGCGGCGCCGGACGCCAGCTTCCTGCTGTACGCCGATCGGACCGCTAACGTCATCCGCCTTGTGCAGTGATCACTGCACGTCGCTGTACACCAAGGCCCCCGTCGCATCCCGGCCTGTCAAGACGATCGCCTCGCTGCGCGCCGGACGCGCCACGCGCACGCCGTCGGCGCGCAGCCGCCGCGTGATGACGCGCACATAATCGCGGGTTTCGTTGAATGGCGGGATGCGGTTGCCGTAGTGCGCGACCACCGCCGGGCCAGCATTGTATGCCGCCAAGCTGAGGCGGATGTCGCCGCGATAAAGATGCAATAGATCACGCAAGTAGCGGGTGCCGCCATCAATGTTTTGCCGCGGATCGAAAGGATCGGTGACGCCCAAAATCCGCGCGGTCTCCGGCATGAGCTGCATTACACCCATGGCTCCTTTGTCGGAGACGGAGCGCGGATCGAAGCCCGATTCCTGCCACGCCACTTCCCGCACTAGGCGGGGATCCAAGCGATAGCGGCGAGCGGCGGCGTCGAGCAAGGCGGCGATGGAAGGTCGGCGAACGCGCGCTACCCGGCTGGCGCGCGCCGGCACCGCGCGAGCGGGACGGGGGGCGGCAGGCCCATGTACATTGGCAGCGATTCCGGCGGAGGCGGCGGCCGACTGCCGTGCTTCAGGCCGTTGTTGGCCCACCACATGCGGCGTGGATGCGTCTAAGCCCGGCAGATTGGTAAAGACGACGGATCCATCGCTCTGCCGCACCGCGACGATGGCGCCAATCCGCGCCGGCAAAGCCGGTGCGGGTGTTTGCCCCGCCAAGGGCCAGGCCAAGGCGCAAGCGAACACACTACTCAGGAAGTGGCGCGCACGCATGTGTCTCCCCCGTGCTGGGCAAAAGCTGACGGCGATTATAGGACGTGGGCGGCCTTCTCCGCGACGGGCGATCGACCAGGGGTCGCACCTAGACTCACGTCCAGGTGCGGCAGGAATCTACTGCGTCGCAAGGACGGCCTGCTGAAACGACAGGGTATTGATATCCGTGAAGCGCGGCGTGCCCGGCGGCAGCGTGCTGATGTCTTCGAAATCGGTGTCGAAATTCTCCGCGCGCGTCGGCGCTCCGTAAACTGTCGTGCAGCACTTGTACACGCCGGTCGCCTGCCGTGATATGTAGAGGCTCACGAGCGAGCCACGATAGTAGTAGTCTTTTCCGCTCCATGACTCGAGGTAGCGGACAAAGTTGTGCACGCCGCCGTCAGTTCCGAAATCTTGATACGTGCCGGAGGGATGCGGGAAGGAAAGGTTCTTGCCGGCAATGATCCCGACGCGGTACGCGCTTGTGGATGCGGACCGCCCGCTGGGGGAATCGGGACTGCTGAAGCTCCAGCTATCGTTCCAATTGTTCGATAGCACCGTCACCGCATCCGCCATTACCGACGCGGGCACATGACACGCGCCCGGCTGATCGGGCCAATCCGTCCCGGAGGGGACGGATGCCGCGCTCGCCGCCGTGGCGTTGTAGTCGCCTTGAACATAGAGCGGGTTTTCCGATACCACCGTGAATCCCCCGCCGGTGGCGCTGGAGCAATTCGCCGTTGCCAAAGGGGGCAGGCTGCCAAGCGAGCCATCCATGAGCCGCAGCGCGCGGCGGAAGAACAACGGCGGATTGGCCTGCGGGATCGAGGGATAGGAACAGGCGACCGTACCGCGGCCAGCAGGCACCGAACAATTCGACCTCGACGACCAGCTTGCCGTTGCGCCTCCGGATACCCTCGTTTCAGGAGTGGGACTGGCGCCACCCGGCAGGCCAAACGTCGTCCATTGGCCCTGTTCCGCGCTGGTTTGCCAGATGGGAGTCGCGCCGTAGGTATCGAGGATGCCGTTGCCATTGACGTCTTCAGCCGGCTCGAGGATGCCGTCGGGCAGGCACGATGTGCTTAACCCACAACTGGGGTTGACGATATCTTCGTTGCCGTATTCACCGGTCGAACACGGAGACGCGACCGGCGCCCCCGGGTAGCGCTGGCTGCAAGAGCTCGCGAGGCTATCGACATTGCCACGGCGATCGGAAAAATAAACGATATAGCCGCCATTGGGAATTGCCTGGCTCCCAGTCGTACCGACCGCGCCGGCAAAATACTGCTGCAGGTTCTTCACATCGAGATTGACCACGTCCATCACGCCGTTCAGGGCGACGGTATTGCAGGGGCTGCCGCAGGCCATGTCGCGCAGCTCGCCCTCGCGCGTGTCGTAGATCGAAATCGGGATATAGGCATCGGGGCTTTTGCTGCCGCAACCAGTGGCGGAACAAGTCGCGCCGGAATAGGCATATTGTTCGAGCTGCACGATGGGGTGGTTCGAACAGCCAGAAGGCACCGGCGCGATACCCTGCGCCAGGACGTCTTTGGTCACATCGGTCCAGCTCCCTTGGCCGTTTTGAATCAGGATCACGATGCGCGCCGGTTGAAATCCCGAACCGCTCGGCAGGCCGCCCAGCAAAGGCGTGCCTGCCGCCAGCAGATAGGAACCGGAAATGGGACCGGGCGATTCGGCAACCGGAGGATGGCACGCGTCAAACGCGCTTGCGCTGCTATACCAACTCGCCGGGCCGAAGCCCGGCTGGCTCTCGGCCGCGCCATTGCCGAACCCGTTGGAACTGTTGTCTAAACTTACGCCCATGCTCAAGAAGGGATCCGAATTGCCAAACGTGTTGGCCTCGGTTTGCGGATCGAAGATTAAAATGATCAGATTCGCCTGGTTGAAGAGCCGAGCTTGTCCGATCACCGAAGCGGGATCTTCGCCCGGAGCCGGCCGGCGGATAATCTCGATGGGCGAGGCGTTGCCGCTCACGGCCAGATCGAGGTTCAGCGGCTTGCCGCCGGTTTCGCTGCTGGTGATATTGCCGTTGTAGGTGGTCAGCGAAATTGCCGGCCAGTTCGGATTATGGCCGCTTCCCGGGCCACCGGTTAGGCTGCCCTCGCTCATCGCCAACGCCCGATAGGTCCCGGGAGCCGTAATTGCGTCCACCGTGCCGTTGTAGTTGGAGGTGAGCGGCCAACCGTTCGACAGTTGCGTGCGAATGATGTCTTTTGCTGTTGTGACCTTGTCGCTCAACTTCAGGGTGCCGCCGTCGCCCTGGGCCAAATACAAGTCGCCGTTGGTATGCACCCGGCCGCCAAAATCGAAATCCGGACCGGCAAAAAAAGAAAGGTCGGTATCGGAGAAGATTCCGAACTCGAAGACCGGCACCGAGACTTCCTGCACGCCCCGGGTCATCTTCACTTCGGTGCCGTTCGGCCCCTGCGCCACCACGGTCAGCGTGAAAGGCGTGATTATGCCCTGCAATCCGGCGAGGGGGCCGGTGCCGCCGATCGTCCCCGAAGTCGACTTCAGACTGCCGTCGGGGTTCTGTTGAAAGCTGATGATGTAGCCGCCCGCCGGGTAATCGGTGCTGCCGGGCGCCGGGAAAATGACTCCCGGAATGCTGGGCTCGTGGCCGGGGCCGGCCAAGGCGGCGACTTGCGCCGCCGTCGGCGACGTATGATGCGCGAAAAACGTGCCCAGATCGGCCGCCATCTTCTCCATGCCGGCTTCCGCGCCGTAAAACGCGATGGTGTTGTCGCGATCGCTGGCCGAGATCTTCTGCTCGCCGTTGACGATGAAGAAGAATCCCACCAGCATCAGCGCAAAAACCACGCTGATCATCATCACCGTGATCAAAGCGATGCCGGCTTGGCGTTGGCGTCTGTGGGGGTTCATGTGTGCGTGCCTCCGGAGGCGGCGCCGGGGGGAAGAGCGCGAGCCATGCCGCTCAGTAGCGGTTGCGATACTCCAAGTTGCGGATCATGACCGCCGTGGCGATCGAGTTCGTGTAATAGCGGCCCGTCTTCAGCGAACGGTGCGTGGAACGGGCGGAGATGACGAAATTGACCTTGCGAATTTGGTTGGGCTGGAGGACGGTGCGCTGGTCGATCGTCTTGCCGTCCGATAGGTCGTAGGTGAACTGGAGGCCGGTGATATAGGCGGCGACCTTCATCGCCGCCTGATCGTCCAGCTGCCGCATCAGCACCGGTTCGTTCGGATTCGAAAAATCGAGGTAATACGAGATCATCAGCAGCCGGTAGGCCGTGGTCGGCGGCGAGCCGCTTAAGATCGCGGCGAAGTTCCCTGCCGCCGCGTTAGGCTGATTGATCTGCAGCGGATCGCCCGCGTTGAGGCTGACTACATCGCCGTTGATGTTCGTGACCATCGCCAGCGCCGAGCCGTTCGCGTTTTGCAGCATCAAGAGGTCGCCGGTGCGCAACTGCGAAACCCCCGACCCCAAATTGGTGGCGGCATTGAAGGTGATCGAGGTCGGCGATTCCGCGGCCAAGGGATATTGATTGATCTGCGACAAAGGATCGACCTCGAGAATCGTGATTTCGTCGCTGTTGGTGATGGCGCCCGCCAAATACGAGGTGTCGACATTGGCCGACGCCTGCGATGGACCCAGCCCATATCCCGGTGAAATGGCCGGAATGACGCCAAGCGCGGCGGGAAAGGTATTGCAGCAGGGCCCGGGCCGGTTCACCGGCTGAGCATTGGCGCCGGAGGGCAGCGGCAAGCCGCCGATCGGGACCCCCGCCGCCGCCATCATCAGATCCTGCGAAATCAGATTGGCCGCCGCACGCAAGTTTTGGTTCATCTCAGCGGTCGCGGTCGCCTCGTCGGAGATATTGAGCAGGGAGCTGAAGAGCATCATCCCCAAGCCCAGCATCAGCAGCGCCAAGCTCGCCGCCACCAAGATCTCGAGCAGCGTGAAGCCCGCCGCCCGCGGCCGCATGGAGAATGGCGCCCGTCTAGATATAGTTCGAGACATCGGTGGTCACCGAAATTTGCCGCCGCAGGCCCTTTTGCGTCGTGTACTGAATCGTCACCGTGATCTGAGACAGATTGGGAGACAGGCTGGTGATTGCGATGCGGCGCTGAAATTGGTTTAAAGGAACGTTGACATCGTCGGCGGTGCCCAGGATTCCGTCCGGCCCAGGCTCGATGACGGTTTCGACCGGGCCGTCGTCGGCAGTGTTGGGCAAGCCGTCGGCGCCGTCGGTGGTCAAGGGCGTAAAGCCGTCGAGAAAAATCCCCCCGTTGCTGACGTTGGCAATTTGACTGAACGTGAGGGTTTGGTCGTTGCGGGCGGTGATGACGCTCTCCAAGGCCTCGCGCGCTTTCTGGCGCGCAATCGTTTCCTCTTGAGTCGCCGCAACCAAGGTCATGCCCTGCGCGTAGGCGTAGGCCATCGTGAGCAGGCTGATGGTCAGCACCATACCCGCGACGATGACCTCGAGCAGCGAAAAGCCTTCGCTCCGCCGCCGCGGACGCCGGCTATTGGAAGGAGTTCGTCGAAACGTCATAGCGATAGCCGTGAAAAATGCCCGTCGCCCCCATCAGGGTGATGGCACGGGCGGTTCCGATCTGGCCGGATTGGCCGATGAAAAGCGTCCCGTTTACGAAGTTTCCCGTCGCGTCCACGATCGAGCCGTCGCTACGGAAATACAGGGTGTCGCCGGCCATGCCGCCGGTGCCATCCACGAAATCGATCGGCTGGCCGTTGCCGAAGGCATCCGGAGTGTCGGGCTCACCGGCGAACAAGGTGAAGTTCAAGTGGTTCGGCAACGTCCATAGCGGTTCGTTCGTGAGCGCCCCATT
Organism: Terriglobia bacterium; assembly: GCA_021323595.1. GTDB lineage: Bacteria > Acidobacteriota > Terriglobia > Terriglobales > SCQP01 > JAJPKR01. The sequence continues at coordinate 115,853 of JAJPKR010000026.1, forward strand.
CAGCTCGATGCGCGCCACCTGAACTTGATCGGGCGCGGTGAAGGTTATCTGGTAAGTCCGCCGTTGCGTCAGCGCTTGCTGCCGCGTGGTGCGCAGCAGGGCCATCAGCGATTCCCAAGATGAATCGGCACGCAAGCCGGCGTACATGCTCGGAAATACCGTCGCTGCCAGGGCGACCATGATGAGCAGCACGCAAACCGCAATGAGGAGTTCAGCCAGCGAAAAGCCGGCGGTTTGCCGTCGCGATGGCCGGGCCGCGGGAGAGCCTACGGCGCAAGTGTTTTTGTCGGGCCGCGCCCGGCTGCCATTTGCAACTGGAACAGCACGGGCGGCGCCTGACCTCGCCGGCGCTTGGCGCCGCCCGTCACAGAAGGAGTCCCCGGAATCGTGCATGAGCCACCAATGCCCATCTTCCGGGGGGAACCACTACCCTATACAACTGTTCACGATGCCGCATTCATGACAGGGCCCGAGGACCGTACGTCATTTCCGCCTGGCCATTTGTCCAGGCGTGTGAACCTCCCCCGTGCTTGAAGGTGTGGCCGTTAGGCCGTGTGCCGGGCAGCGCGATAGAGTTCCAGCCGCCGCTGCGTGACCCGGAACGCTTGCACCTGATAAGCCGGACAAGCCGCGAACGCCGCTGCCGCCGGATACCAAATCAGCCAGGTCACGCTGAAATACGGCCAGCGGATCAGGCCGAAGTCAACGGCCCACATCAAGGCGCTGCCCGCCGCCGTCAACAGCACCGCCGCCGCCACTGCGCCCCAGCAGCGGCCAAGCAAGCCCCAGCCCATGACGAGCACGCCCCGCCGCAGCAGCAAGGCCTCCGCCACCAGCAGCGCCAAGAGCGGATCGTTCATCCAATCGAGCACGCTTGTGAACGTCACCACGGCATGGGCGTGAAGCTGAATCCTTACGACGACATAAATGACGTGCAACGCATATGCAGCCACCAGTCCGCAGACGACCCAGTCCCACGCCACGAAGCGGCGTACCAGACCGGAGCGCCGATAGCAAACGAGCACTACCGCGAGGCCGGCGGCCAGAAAGGCCATCGAAAGCGTGCCGCTAACGTCAAGCCCGATCTGGTATAAGGTCGCGCCGCGGCGCGGAGCTCCAGCCAGCAGATAAGCCCGCAGGGGGTTCAGCCAGGTCGCCTGGGCCAGCCAATGCGCGATGATATAGCCGATCGCTTGCCACGTCGCCGCGACGGCAATCAAAAACCAAGCGGGACGCAGCAGGTCGCCGGGACCAAACTCGAGCCATGCAATCCAGCACAGCCAACAGCCGATGATGGCGATCACCACGAAAAAGACGTTGGCGGGATAGTCATAGAAGAACCTCACCGGCGCGAAGCTGTGGGTCCATGCCCAGGCGAGATAAAACGGCGCCGCCGATGCCAACAGTCCCACCGTCGCCCAAAGGAAGACACGAGGCCAATCCACCCCTAGGGAAGCGTTCGGTCTCACCGCCCTGCCCACTCCTTCAGCAACGCTTGGCCGTAGCGGCGGCCGAGCCAAAGGCGTAGTTGTGTTTCGACCGTGATCCCGCCCGCAGCGGTCAACGAGCGTGCCGCCTCGGGCGCGAAGTAGGGTGCGAGCAACTGCCAGCGCTCCTTGAAATCGGCGAACCGCTCGCTCTCCTGCCGCCGGATCGCAAACAGCAGGGAACGTTCGTCCGGACGGGCCGCTGCCGCTTGTGTCTGGCGCGACCAGCGCGCGTTCAACTCCCGCCAAACGGCATCCATTTCCGCGACGCGGCCTTGGCAGCAGCGGCACCGCGCCACATGCCGTCCGATCCGTTCGCTCGCCTTGCCGGCGGCCCGATCATGCCAGGCCCAAAGCTGTGACGCGCGCGGATGAAATGGCCACGCGCGGATCATGGCTCCCCTCCCCTGGGCTCCCCTGCTCCGGTCTCGATGGCAAGTTCGCGGCGCAGCTTTTTCAGCGCCCGCGCCAAAAACGTCGCTACACTGCCGGTTTCGACGCCCATTTCGCGGGCGATCTCCCGGTAACTCAAACCGTGCAGGCGCAGACTAAGGCATTCGAATTCGCGCTTCGAAAGGCGCCGGTGAATCAAGCGCGACAGCTCGGTCAACCGATACAGCGATTCCGGCGAAATGCCGGCGTCGCTGGTTTCCGCGCCTTCGCTCTGCGCTTCGGCTCCGCGGTCCAACTTTTTGAAACGGTCGAAAATATAGTTGCGCACCACGCGAAACAGCCACGGGCGGCCGGCCGCTCCCAACCGGCCCTCGACCCGCGCCGCATAATAGCGAAGAAACGCCTCTTGCACCGCATCTTGTGCCAACTCCGGCGTGCCGGCGATCCGTTCGGCGTAGCGCAACAAGTCCGGCGCGGTTTCCCGGTAAAGCCCGATAACCTCGGTTTCCAACGCGCGGCGGGTGAGGCCGGATGCGCCTTCCGCGGCGCTTGGGTCCGAACGCGGGGGACTCGCGCCCGTTTCTCCTTTTGCCTTCGCTCGGGTCAGTTTGGTTCTCGCTGGCGTGCCGGGTTCACTCGAACTGTACCAAGGGACTGCTGCTTCGGGCAATCACGGCGGCCCAACGCGCGGAATCCCTGGCATCAAGCCGGAAACAGTTTTGGGGATTGCCTAGCGGAGTACGACGGCTTACAGTAAACGAAGCTCTGGATTCCGTAGCTTTTGGTGTTGCGCAGTACCAGTCACAGTCTAGGAACGGCGGCGTTGGTCTTGGCCGCATGCGGTTGGCTTTGCGCCCGCTCTACTCCCCTTTCGTCGCCCGCGCCGCAGGCGATCTTGGAGCGCGCGCATGAGCTGCACTTGCGTTTGGAGCAGCGACCTGTAAGCGACCGCACGGTCGGCGACTACACCAAGATCACGGATCTGCTGGCTACCGTCTGGCGCCATCAGCCGCGCGTGGATCCTACGAAAGACGTACACGCGACGCCCGCGGAGGAGGCTCTTTTCGATGCCGCCGGCATCGAGATCGCCCTGGCCACCGATCTGCAGCATGCGCCCGCTTGGTCGTCCGCGGCGCAAGACCTCGAACTGCTTTTGCAACGGTTCCCCTCGACCCTCTACCGGCGCAACGCGGAATGGGCGCTGGCGCAAATCGATTGGTATCATCGCCGGGAGCCCCTGACCGCGCGCCGCTATTTGCGCGACTTCCTCCGGCGCTACCCCGCCGATCCGCGCGCGCCCGTGGCGCGCAGGCAAGTGCGCGGCGAACGAGTCGAGCCGCCGCCGGCGCTCTGGCCGACCACGGGCGCGGCCGGGGACTCCGCCCCGGCGGGCGCGCCCAGTTCCGCTCCCGGCGCCGTGCGTTTCGAGCCGATTGTCGCCCGCCCTCCCTGGGAATTGAACGATCAAGCCCAGGCCCAGGCGGACGCGCCGGCGCCCTCTTCCGCCGCTCCGGTAAGTATCGAAGGACTTCGGTGGACGACAACGCCCGATGGCATCAGCATTATTGTGGACGTCAGCGGTCGGCCCGACTGGCAGCGCGGTACCGTGCCCGAAACCCATTCCGTCTATTTCGACCTAAAGGGCGACTTTGGCCGGCTCATGGATCGCCGCAGTGTCGATCTCTCCAATCCTCTGGTTCAGCGTATCGTCATCGCGCAAAATCGCGACGGGGTGATTCGTTTGGTGATCCATGAGAATCGCGCCGGCGAACACGACACCGCGCTTTGGTTTCCCAACCCCTCGCGACTCGTCGTGGCCGTGCACGCGGATTCCGATCACGCTTCGGACGTGGCGCAGGTTCGCGCGCATCAGCCGAAGACCAACGCCGCCGCCGCGCCGCTCGCCGCAGGCCCCGTTCCCAAGAGCAACTCACATTCCGCGCCATCAGAACGGGCAGACGCCGGCATCGGCCGGAGCAATCTGGAGTCCTCTCACCCAGCCCCAGCGCATGGCGTCATCGCCAAAGCGAACCACGGTAAGACACCCGCCGAGTCCGCGCGCGACAATGCAGACTCGGTCGTGGAAGCCAGTCCGTTGGCCGATGGCAATCGCTCGCTGACCCGCGCGCTTGGGCTCAAGATCGGCCGCATCGTCCTTGATGCCGGCCACGGCGGCCATGACACCGGCACGATCGGGCCGAATGGCCTGGCTGAAAAGAACGTTGTGCTCGATGTCACTCTTCGGCTGGGTCGCTTGTTGCACCGCCGGCTTGGCGCCGACGTCATTTACACCCGTCACGACGATACGTTCATCCCGCTGCGGGAACGCACGGCCATCGCCAATCGCGCTCACGCGGATCTATTCGTTTCCATCCATGCCAACTCAAGTCCAGAAAAGGATGCCGAAGGCGTCGAAACTTACTTCCTCAATCTGACGCAGAATGCGCGCGCGCTCAATGTCGCCGCGCGCGAAAACGCCGCTGGGCAAATGGGCGAACACGAGCTGCAAACACTGCTCCAATCCATCACCGCCGACGATAAGCGGCAAGAGTCGCAGGCGCTGGGCCATGATCTCGAAGTCAGCCTCTCCCACGCGCTGCATGAAGACAATCGCGGCGTCAAGAGCGCGCCGTTCATCGTGCTCATCGGCGCGCATATGCCCTCGGTATTGGCCGAGATCTCCTTCCTAAGCAATGCTCATGACGCGCGCTTGCTCGCGCGCCCCAGCTACCGCCAACGCATCGCCGAAGGCCTCTATCGCGGCATCGCGCGCTATGTCAAATCGTTGGGCGGCGTGCAGGCGGACGTGGCGCGGCGGGCGCCGCCGCCGTCAATGCACGAAGTCAGCGCGGCCGCCAATCCCGCGGTCAGCCCTGATCACAATTAGCATCCAACCGCGCTTCCCGCGGGAATCGTGAACCCGATTTTGCGGACTCGGGGTCGGGCGCGGATTCTCGCTCGCCTGCGCTAACATCGTAGCCGGTGAAAACAGCACCGAGCGCGAGCGCGGCAACGCCACTCCTTCCGCCCTGCCCGCCCATCGTAGGTACCGCCCGCTGCGGCGATGAAATCACGAGTGGCCGCGCACAAAGTGGAACAAGAACGCGGGTTCCCCGCCGGGAACGGCCGCAGCCACCGCCGGGCGAAAGGCCGTCGTTATCAAAACGCTGCTTGGCGAATGCTAGTGCAATCTGATTGGGCCTCCCTGATGAGTTCGCGCCGCCGCGGCCAGCGGCTGCTGCGTTTAAGCGCCGCGCTGAGCTTGGCCGTAATCTGCTTTTTTTCGGTCCTGAGTTTCGGCTACTTGAGCCGCCCCGCGGCCGCACGCGTACTCATTCCCCTGCCGCCCATCTTGTTCCCCAACACGGGTGTGTTGCTGGCGAGCAGCTTGGCTTTGTGGAACGCCGGCCGTGACTTGGCGGCCGAACACGTGCGCTCGATGCTGCGCTGGCTTGTGATCGCCTTGGGCCTGGGCTGCGTCTTCGTTGGCGGCCAGGTTCTGGCGTGGCGGGAGTGGTGGCAGGCGGGAGTGTTTCTCAAGAGCGCGCCCGCCAGCCGCTTCTTTTATGTCCTCACGGCGGCCCATGCCGCCCATATCACCGCCGGCTTGGTGGCCATCGCGGCCGTCTTTAGCTTGGCTTGGCGCGGGCGGCTCCGCCCCGACGCGCCCGCACCTCTGCGCGCCGCTTCGCTTTTCTGGCACTGCTTGGGTTTGACTTGGCTCTGGATTTACTTCATGCTTTGGCGCTTTTAAAGCAATGTTCGCGCGACGCACGCAATGGGATCTGCGCCCGAATGCGCTCGCCGCGGCGCTGGCGCACCGCACCCGGCCGTGGACCGATCTCACCGTCTCGAATCCCACCGCCGTCGGGTTGGACTACCCGGCCGCGGAAATTGCCGCCGCATGGGCTTCGCTCGCGGCGCTTCGCTACCGCCCCGATCCGCGCGGCTGGCTGCCGGCGCGCGAGGCGATCGCCAACTATTATCGTGAGCGCGGCGTCGCGGTCGCCCCTGAGCAATTGATCCTGACCGCCAGCACCAGTGAAGGTTATGCACACTTGTTGCGCTTGCTGTGCGACCCCGGCGATCGCATCCACGTGCCGAGCCCGAGCTATCCCTTGCTGGACCACCTGGCTGCGCTCGCCGACGTCGAGATCGCTCGCTATCCGCTCTGGTACGAGCAAACCTGGCATTGCGATTTGGCCGCACTGGAACAGCAGTTGGGGGAGCGCTCCCGCGCCATCCTCGTCATTCACCCCAATAACCCCACCGGCTCTTACTGCCGCACGGAAGAGTGGCAGGCGCTGTCGCAAATGGCGGCGCGGCGACGGCTGGCGCTGATCGTGGATGAAGTCTTCTTCGATTACGTTTGGGATTTCGCCGGCGTCGCGCCGCCCATGCAAGCCTACTGTGCGCCGGAAACGGCTGCGCCGCTCGTTTTCGTTCTCAATGGGTTTTCAAAACTTTGCGGTTTGCCGCAGGCTAAGCTGGCTTGGATCGCAGTCGCGGGCGGCGATGGCGCCATGCGCCGCTCCGCGCTCGAGAAGCTCGAAATCATCGCTGATACCTTTCTTTCCGTGGGCGGCGCAGTGCAAATAGGCGCGGCGGCGCTGCTGGCCGCCGGCGCAACGGTGCGGTCGCAGATTTCCGCGCGGGTCGCCTCCAATTTGGCCGTGCTCGATCGCGCGCTTGCATCCTTGCCGCCCGAGTCCGCCACGTTGGTCACACGCTACGCCGCCGAGGGCGGCTGGAGCGCGGTGCTGCGCTGGCCGAATGTGCGCAGCGATGAAGCCTGGGCGCGGATGCTGCTCGATCGCGCCGACGTATTGCTGCATCCCGGTCATTTCTATGACTTCGCCAGTGAATCCGCGCTCGTCCTGAGCCTCTTGCCAGACCCATCGGACTTCGCCGCCGGTGTTTCCCGAGCCCTGGCGCTGGCAGGCGAGCTTTAAGCGGATCCGGACATTCCCGCCAACCGCCGCCATGTGAAAAAAAAGTACAGGTCGCACCCGCCGTCGAGGACCGCCCCGCTTCCCTGCAGCCCCCGGCGACTCAAACCTGGAAATTCATGTTTACCAAAGAGATGCTGCCAAAGTCCGGGGGCCCGCGCGGGCCTCGTCCCATCGTGCAGACCGAGTACAGGGAACCAGAGTAGTAACTGTTCCGCCGAACAGGGCCTAGGCAAGCGGGCGCGGCTGCTACATAGTGCAGGCGTCGGCCCTTGCGGTGGCGAGGAATTCCTTCCCGTGATCGCGAAGGCTGGAGAGTTGGAGTTTAGCGAGCGGGCGAGGCCGCAGCCGCCACCATTTTACCGATGAAACTTGGGTGAAATGGTCGGGGCGAGAGGATTTGAACCTCCGACCCCCTGGTCCCGAACCAGGTGCTCTACCAGGCTGAGCCACGCCCCGACGTTGGCAGTATAACACTGGCTCACCGGCAGGAACTCGAGGCAAAAAAAAAGCGAAAGCCCGCTTTTGGGACTGGCCTCGGGCCTCCTCGCCCTGACTTTTAGGTCAGGTTTTTTGCTGACCCTAGGGGGAAGCCGCTGTTCCTGCTTGCTAGCCTAACTCTGGGATTATCAAGTTTTTGCAGTTCGGCGGCGGGCCTACTCAACCTGGTCGCCGACAGAAAGGATACCTGTACCATGCGTCGTTTTCAACTTGCTGCCATCACGGTGTTATTCTCCCTTTGCGCGATTGTAGGCGTGCGCCAGTGGCTGAGCCCAGGGCCCAGCGGCGACGTGGTTTACGCCATGTCCACCGCGATGCCGGCTCCGGGCATTAGCCCCTACGCGACGGCGGCTACGAGTGGAACAGGTTTTCCAATTCCGGGCAGCGGGCTTGCCAAGAGCGGCACGGGCCTCCCGATCCCGGGCAGCGGGCTACGGAGCGGAACAGGCCTCCCGATCCCGGGCAGCGGGCTACGGAGCGGAACAGGCCTCCCGATCCCGGGCAGCGGCGTGGCGAAGAGCGGAACTGGCCTCCCGATCCCGGGCAGCGGCGTGGCGAAGAGCGGAACGGGCCTCCCGATCCCGGGCAGCGGGCTACGGAGCGGAACAGGCCTCCCGATCCCGGGCAGCGGCTGGTAGAGCGCTTCAGGTGCTATACTGGGGCGCCAGAGGGTGCCCCAGTTGAGCCTTAGTCTTATTCCGGGCCTGATCGGTACACTGGCGAAGGCCGGGGGACTGGCCCTCGCGTTTCGACTTCCGCTCAAAAGGTGGCTCGTCGTAAAGCTCTGGCTCCTCCTCATGCTGTTGGAGGACATTGCGCTTTATGGCGTCCTCTGGCTCGGCTTCAATCCCAAGACTTCGATTCTTTACGCGCAGGTCTACTACTGGTCCGACCTGATTGTCGTCTTTTTCGGCCTGCTGGTGCTGCTGCGGCTGGCTGAGACCGTTCTCGCCAAAACCAGGATTTCCCTCCCCATGGTCCGCGGCACAGCCGTGGCCATTTTGGCCGGAATTGCGATCGTCAGTTTTGCCGCCGTGTTCAGCCGCCTCGGCCCGGCTGCCTTCAGCCTGCGGCACCTGATCGCCTTCGCCAACGAGGCCGAGCAGAACCTGGCGGCCGCCGGCATGCTCGGCTCATTCGTGCTGTGGGGAGCCATCGGGGCGATGCACGTGCCCGGGCTGCGTATTCGCCGCATCGCGGCCGGCTGCGGCATCTTTTACAGCGCCAGCGCCTGCGCGTGGTCCTTGGTCGCGGTGTTCGGCTACATCTTGAGCTGGGCCGTGCCGCTTCTTTCTACCGCTTCGATCGTCCTGCTCGCATATGCGATGGCGGAGCGGGAAGAAGGCCAGCCGCCGCGGCCGAGGCGCGCGGACTTGCCGCTGGCGCTTCCGCAACAGGGGGCGGCATGATCGCGATTCCGCCGCCGCCGGACCTGGGCCGCTCGCTGATCGAGCTTGCGATCAGCGCGATTGCGCTCATCTTCTTCACCCTCCGTTATGCGCATTCCCGCGTCGCCGGCGCCAAGCTTTCCCTTTTGGCGGAGCTGAAGCAGGCGGGCCTGCTGTCCGGCGATCCGCACAAGGACTACCGCACGCTGACCCGTCTCATTCACACCATGTCGCCAGCGGTCACCTTGCGGTCGGAGTTCTGGGTGGGCTTTTATGCCGTTTCGATGAATATGGCGGGCGTGCTGTTTTCGGATTGGGCCCATCGCCAGCTCCAGCTCCTTGCCGCCCACCAAGCCGGCCGATATAAGCTGGCGCTGCAACGTCTCGACGCCCTGCGCTTCGAAGCGTGATCGCGGGAGATTTCCGCCAAAATTTGCGATTTCGCGCTGCGCTCGCCTGCTCCAGCGCAAGCGGACTTCGCGCGCATTTTCTCCCGCGCGCCGAAGCTGCTAAACTATAAAAGGCAACTCCCGCAAGCGCCTCTCATACCGGCACTTCCGGTACTTGCGGCCCTCGGCGCGCCGGGCGGCCGAGAGGAGGGGCTTGTTGCGCCGCCGTGCTTGTTGGCCAGTGGCGCGGATTCTTGATTTTGGAGGTGGATCATGGCCGGTCGCTCCCGTCCCAGTTTCCAAAAACGCCAAAAAGAAAAAGCGCGTCAGGAAAGACAAAAAGAAAAGATGGAGCGGCGTTTGCAGCGCAGCCATGAGAAGGCCTCCCGGGTCAATCACGACGACGACATCGATTACAGTTTCTCGATTTACGCAGGCCTCGAGGAAGCAGAAGTAGAGGAAGAAGAGCAGCAGCAGCCCAGCTGACCGCGATGCACGGGGCAATAAAAGCGTCTGCGCCCAAGCTGCCCTGCGCCGCACGAAGGGCGTGACACGGAATCGGCGGCTAGTTTCGAAATCAGAGTTCGATGGCTTGGTGGTCGGCACATTCGGGAACGATACGCGCGTGCAGCACCGGAATCGCGTCAGCCCAGATCGCTCCCGTCAACAGGCGCTCTTGCAAGTGGCGCTCGGGAAAGAGCGCGCCGACCAGACCGCGTGCATGGCGTTCGAGGTCGTCTTGCCGCCGCGCCAACGCGCGGCTGACGCGATTTTCAATCTGATCCAACTGATGCCGCATCTTCGCCCCGGCGGTCGCGGCGAAGTCGGATAAGGTCGGGTCGAGCGCGCGAATCTGCTCCACCACACTCTGAAAATCTCGCTCCCAGGCGCCGCGCAGCGCCCCCAGGGCCTGTTCGAGCCCGGGCGGCAGCGTTTCCCGGGCAAGCTTCGCACCCAAGCTGGCGCCCGGGTCGGGGCTCGGCGGCTGCTGCCAGATTTGCGGCAGCGTCAAGCCATATTTTTCCAGCCAGCGGCGCACGCGCGGCTCGAGGAGGGTGGCGCTGACACGCGGATACACCAACGGCTGGCGGCGCTCCAACACGTGATACAAGGCCGCGGACTGCGCCAGATAGGCGGTCTCGGCCGGACCGCAGACCTGAGCGGCGGTGGGCAGCAGCGCGTCTTGCACTACCGGCCGGAGCAGGACCGCCGGGAAAAAGAGGTGCGGCTCGGCGGCGATCCGGCGCATCAACTCCGGCGATTCCAGCCGCTGCGCGCCCCAGCTCCAAGTTCCCGCTTCGTAGCGGAGCGCCACGCGCTGGCCCTGCTGCTCGCCGAAGAGCAGCGTCGCCCCGTCTTCGGTTTCGACCTGGGCATGATACCCCGCCGCCTTGAGCTCCACGGACCTTTGGCTCAGGGCGACAAGCAGTTCCGGCGCCCGCGCGACTGCCGCGCTTAACGTCTCCGCCGCCAGCTCCGTCATGGGAGGATCGAGAGGATCGATGAAGAGCAAACCCCATGGCTCGAACCATCGGGCCGTGAGTTCGCGAAATGCGCTCGCGAACGTGGCCTCGGGGCGATAACAGTCGGCCAAGCCGCCATCGCCGCCGGTCACGGCGCGCCATTGCGCCAGCGCCGTCGCAATGCCGTTGCCCAGCCGCACCCGTCCGACCGGGACACGCTGGGCGGAGGCGGCGAGCTCGACCGCGATGCGTTGAAGCCGGGCCTCGCGATCCAGCGCCCAGGCGGCATTGATTTCCGCCAAGTCGTGATCTTGGCTGGCGAGCCAAAACAAAGGCACGGCGTTCTGGCCCTGGCTCTGCAGCCGCTCGGCCAGCTTGATGGCGGTCAGCGCCTTCAAGATCGTCAGCAACGGGCCGCCGAAGAGCCCCACCTGCTGGCCGGCCACGATGGCGACCGTATCGGGCAAGCGCAAGCGGGCCAAATTGGCTTCGCGCGCGGCGCTCGGGGGCAAATCCCGGTGCGCTTGCGCCAATGCTTCGACCAGCGCCTGGCGCCGGGCGGCAGGAAGCGAGACGCGGCGCGCCGCTACCGCCAGCGACTCCGGCGCGAACGGCGGCAGTTCCGCGCCATACCACTGGCCGACGCGCTCGTAGGCGTAGAGATAGTCGGTGAAGAGCCGGCTAGCCCCCGGCACTTGGCGCTGGTCGAGACAATGCGGCATCGGAGCTCCAAGCGGTTTCATAATGCCGACGGGCTCTTCCGCCGCCGCGAGGCGGCGGCGTTTCCCGGAGGAAAGGCCTCACTCCTCTTCCGCGCCGAAAGCCGGGACAATTAGGCAACCGCTTCTCGCTCGTTTTATTCTAAGCGGGCGCCGCAGCCGCCCGCGGCCACGCACCCTTACATCCCGCCACCAGCAGTCTTGAGCGCGATCGGTTCGCCGGCGTAGAGCGTCGCCGCATTGTTCTGCAAGGCGAGCTTGTTGAACGCCGCCACTTCGGTGTGCAAGAGAGTATTGAAGCTGGTCAAGCTTTGGCTGAGCTGTGCGCGCAGTTGCTGCTGCAACGCGATCGCGTCCTGGCGCACCGGAAGGTCGTAGCCGGGCGAAGCGCTGTACATGGCCCGGCTCAGCAGATCGTGCAGCTTGGCCAAGTAATGCAAATCGTCTTCGCCGCCGGGCTGCAGCTTGTCGTTATAGACGGTTTCCTCGAGGCTGGTGACCTGCTTGTCCAAGGCGCGCGCGCGCTCCAGCACCTGGCGATACGCGGGCGAGATCTCCGCGGTAGGATCGGCGGGCTGCAGCATCTTCTCGACCGAGCCCAACTGCGTGTGCAGATCATGGAGCCGGTTGATCATTTGGTTTAAGGCCGAGACTTCGTCGCGGACCTGCAAGGCGAAGCGCGTGTTCTCCTCGAAGTTCGCCATATCGACCGGGAAGCGGGGATCGGGACGCACTTGCGCTTCGATGGACTGGGTTTCGCCGGCCGCGCTGACGGTAATTTTGTAGGTTCCCGGCACGACCGGGGGACCGCCGCGGCGGCGGAAGAAACTTTGTTCGGAGGACTGCCGCACGAAGCTGAGCGGCGTGGCGCCCGCATAGTCCATCATCCAACTGAAGCGGTTGATGCCTTTCTCGGCGGGGCCGTAGAGCGTATTCACGACGTTGCCCTTGGCGTCGGTGATCGTGATCTTCACCGGAGTCTGATGGCGCTGCTTTTCCTGCGGCGTCGCCTTGAGCTCGGATTTGAGGTAGTAGTCGATGACCACGCCGCCGGGCGGGTTGGGGGTGGTGAAGCTGCTGATGCTGGGCGTGCGCAGCGGGCGCAGGTTCATCATGTAGCCGGGCAGCGCGGGGAACAGATGCAGGGCGGCGGATTCGGTCTCCGGCGTCGCATCCTCGAGCGGGGTGAGATTGTCGAGAACCCACAAGCCGCGGCCGTGGGTGGCCATGACGAGATCGTGATGGCGCTTGACGAACAGCAAGTCATAAACCGTCACCGTGGGCAGATTGCCTTTGAGCGGCTGCCAAGTGTCGCCGTCGTTGGCCGAGTAGAAAACGCCGGTGTCGGTGCCGACGACCAAGAAGCCCTTCTTGTTCGGGTCCTCGCGGATCACGCGCGCCGGCTCGTCCTGCGGCAGTCCTGCCGAGATCGAGGTCCAGGTCTGGCCGTAGTCGTGGGTTTTGAAGACATACGGCTTCATGTTGTCGGTCTCGTGGAAGTCCACGGCCACGTAGCCGGTCGCGGGATCGAAGGGCGAGGCCTCGATCTGCTGCACGCGACCCCACTCGGGAAGATTGGGGATGTTGGCGGTGACGTTGGTCCAATGCGCGCCGCCATCCTTGGTGACCTGCACCAAGCCGTCGTCGGTTCCCACCCAGATCACCTTGGGATCGACGGGCGAGACGCGGAAGGAAAGAATGGTGTCATAGGTTTCGGCGCCGCTGATGTCGTACTCGATGTCGCCGCCCGGGATTTGCTGCTTGCTTTTATCGTTGCGTGTCAAGTCGGGGCTGATCGGCGACCAGTGCATGCCGCCGTCGGTGCTCTTGAACAGCACGTTGCCGCCGATATAAACGGTGTTGGCGTCCGTGGGCGAAACCGCGATGGGGGTCGTCCAATTGAAGCGGTATTTCAGATCCTTGGCGGCGTAATCCTCGACGCCGAGAATGTAGGGGCGGATGAAGCGCGACTCGCCGGTCTGGAGGTTGAGGCGTACGATGGAGCCGTTTTGGGAATCGGAATAGACGATATTGGGATCGCTGGGCGCCGGCACTGAATATTCGCCATCGCCGCCGACCACCGGATGCCAATCGTTGCCGCTGATGGCGAAGCCGCTGCGCGTGGGCCCGCACCAGGCGCTGTTGTCCTGCAAGCCGCCGCAAACGTCATAGGCCAGCTTGGTGTCGGCCGCCACCTGATAAAACTGCTCGATGGGCAAATCGGCCAGAAAGCGCCAATGTGCGCCGCCGTCGGTCGAGAGCACGACGCCGCCGTCGTTGCCCTCGATCATGCGTTCGGGATTCTTGGGATCGATCCAGATGTCGTGATTATCGGGATGCACGCCGCGCCCCATGGGCTCGACGGTCTTGCCGCCGTCCTGGCTGACGAACATTTCGACGGAGAGGAAATAGACGCGATTGGCGTCATTGGGCGCCACTTCGACGCGCGAGAAGTACCAAGGGCGGCCGTCAATCTCGTGACTATTGCTGACCATCGTCCAGTGATCTCCGAGATCGTCGCTGGTCCAGAGGCGGCCGTTTTTGGCTTCGATCAAGGCATAGACGCGCTGCGGGTCGCTGGGCGCCATGGCCAAGCCGATGCGGCCGAGCGGCTCTTGCGGCAAGCCGTGGGTCAGCTTCTGCCAGGTCGAGCCGCCGTCGGTGGAGCGGTAGATGCCGCTGCCGGGGCCGCCGTCGTCGAGGGTCCAGGGATGGCGTTGCGCCTGCCACATCGCCGCCAACAGCACCATCGGGTTGCCGGGCTCCATGACGATATCCACGGCGCCGGTCGTGTCATTGACATAGAGCACGCGCTGCCAAGACTTGCCGCCATCGGTGGTGCGATAGACGCCGCGCGTGTCGTTCGGCCCCCAGGCGTGGCCTAGGACGGCGACGAAGACGGTGTTCGGGTCCTGCGGGCTGACCACGATGCGGCCGATCTGACCGGCGTCGGCCAGGCCCATGAACTTCCAGGTAGCGCCGGCGTCGGGGGAAAAATACACGCCGCGGCCAGCAATCACGTCGTTACGGATGTTGGCCTCGCCGGTGCCCACCCAGACCAAATTGGGATTGGAGGGGGCCAAGGCGATGGCGCCGATCGACGTCACCGGCTCTTTGGTAAAGATCGCCTTCCAGGTAAAGCCGCCGTCGGTGGTCTTCCAAACGCCGCCGCCGGCCGCGCCGACGTAATAGACCAGCGGATTGCCGGGGATGCCAGCCACTGCCGCCACCCGGCCGCCGGCCACGGCGGGGCCGAGGTTGCGCCATTTCAACGAGCCCAGGGCATCGCGCTGCTCCTGGGTTTCGTTGGCGTTCCGATTCGGGTTTTGGCCGACGACGGGAAACGTCAAGGCGCCGGCGAGGAGGGCCAGCAGGAACGGCTTTACGGACATGGGGGGAATCCTCCGCAAGGGAATGTATCGCGATTTGACCCGCAGCGCCACGGCAGGCGTGCCGCCAGCGCAACCGATAACGATACGACGTTTCGGGCATCTGGTTACAGGAGCATGCGATGAGCGGCTGCGCCGGGCGGCGGTCGGCGCTTGACAGCACTTGGCCATGAGCCCTGGGCGAATTGCGGTTGAGAGCGCCGGGCGATCCGAGAGCGCGCCGCGACCCGGTGATTGGCGCGAGACCAGGGAACGGCAGCGACGCAGGAAGTGTTGAGATATAAGTATTTTTATTTCAATAACGTAGAAGCGCACCCGAGAGCCGTTGGGGGATTGAAAATGGTCTCGTCCCCATTTGGGGGGAGTCGGAATTTGGCAAGGGCGCCGTCGGTTGCGAGGACGAAGGTCGGGATCGCGGCCGGCGGAGAGCGGACGGCTTCCGAACTTCAAGCGACGCAGAGGCGACACCCGACCTTGGGCGGGCACGAAAGCTTGCCGCCGGCAACTGGCCGCAGAAGCGCGTCCATGAAGCTCTATTGCAGCGAAGCTGCGCATTCGCGCTCGAAGCGGTTGCATCGTTCGTATTCGCCGCCGGCGAGGTGCGGCTGTGCCATTGGGTAAGGCCGAGCTACCGGGCCGCGTTGAACCGGTCGTCGATCCTGAAGAGCCGTTTCTACCCGCTGCAGCGCGCAGGGCCCGACTGCCAGCCGACCTAGAAAGTCGGCGACCGCGGACCGGCACGGGCAAAGGCCCCAAGAAATAGAAAGACCCTTTTGAGAGGAGATGCAGTGCAGAGTGGAAAGGTTGGCCGGCGAACGCCGGCGGGGGCTGCAAGGTTTCGCACATCCAATGGCGATTGGCAGGCCGTTTGCGACGATTGCTCAGCTCAGACCGCGGCTGTTTCGCGAGTCGGGTCACAGCCGCTCAAAGGCCGCTCGGTTGTTCTGTTCGATTCGGAGGCTACTGGCGGGTACCGGCCCTAAAAGGCGGCGATGAGCTGGGGCTGGGCGTCCGGCCCCACAATTCAGGCCCACCGTTCGCCGTCAAAGGCTCAGCCGTGAACCGCTACCCAACTTTGTACCAGGGGAAACCAGAGCTTTTGGCCTTGGCAAGGCGGAAATGGCCGTTTTCAGCGGCCGGGCGAGTCTTTGGAGACTCAACTGAGAACCTCCAGTGACGGGGCGGTTCCCATGGAATCCGCCTCCTCCGCGAGCGTAGCGAGCGGGGGAGGCGGATTCCAATCGGCAGCGAACTCCTCCGGAGCGCGGTCGCCCAGCGCGCTGTGCGGCCGGACCCGGTTGTAGTCGTCCCGCCAGCGGTCCAGGCACATCCGCAGCTGCTCCAGGCTGAGGAACACGTGCGGATTGAGGCACTCGTCCCGCAGCCGGCCGTTGAAGCTCTCAATGTACCCATTCTCCACCGGCTTGCCGGGCCGGATGAAGTGCAGTTCGATGCCGCACCGGTAAGCCCAGGCATCGAGCGCGCGACTGGCGAACTCGGCGCCGTTGTCCACGGTAATCGAAAGCGGCTTGCCGCGTGCCCGCAGACCCGCCTCCAGCACCTCGCCCACGTGCTCGCCGCTGAAGCGGCCCGCGGCGGCCAGCAGCACACACTCCCGCGTGAACTGGTCCCCCACCGTCAGGATCCGCACCCAGCGCCCATCCATCAGCCGGATCCCCTCGGGCTCAAAAAGGACCTTTGCGATTACGAAGACCCGACCAACAAACGATTAATTGATTTTATCAACGCGAACCTTCCCACGCTCCAAGCGCAAATCCAAGCGGCCTCGCTGGGCGTCAACCCCCTATTCGTCCTCGGGCTCTCCGGTAGTGAAAGCAGGTACGGCACAAGCCGAGTCGCCATCCTCGGCAACAACTATTTCGGCGTCCAGCCGATGCATGGGTACCCCTCCGTCGCGATCCCCCTCAAAAACAGCAACCGCGCCCTCCCGTTCACTAAGTTTCTAGGTCCCCAAGGAATCGGACCATCCGCCGCGTGGTTTCTAAGGCGCTACGGCCCGCAGGTGGCCGGCGCGGGGTCACCGGAGGCGTTTGTCGCCGACCTGAACGCAGGCCCCAATCAATTTAACGCCAGCGAAGCGAAATTCCCCTCAAGCACAATATCCGCAATCCAGGCGATATTGAACCGGATCAACTGTCCGGCCGTAAAGAAGAATCCGCCCGGCAAACAGGACAGCTCTAGCGGCGGCAGTGCCACCAACGGCCCGGGCTCTCCACCGAGCGGCGGCGGAGGCCTATCTTTTGGACGAGCTTTACTGGGAGTGGCTGACGCTGCAGGACCTCGAGACCCAACAGGTCACGACATAATTACCTATAGGCTTCAATGACGCCCGAAGCGCAAAAGAGCGCTAGCCCGTCGCGGCAGAGCCGGCGCCTTGGAAAAGCGGCGCCCGTCGCGAAACGCCTTCGCTCCCCGAACACGCGCCCCTTGGCCGGCGACAACCGGGGGAACCCCTCGCCGCTGGCGTCCGCGGGGATTGGCGTATTGGTGCTCCTCGCCGCCACGTCCTGGGTCGCTGGTCAGGCGATGGGCGCCAACACCTCTCCCCATACACCTGGCGCTCCGCAGCAGCGCGCCTCCCCTCCCCCGGCCCAGTTTGCCCTTGCGAGCGCCCTCTTTAGCGTCGTTCCGCACGGTCCCATCCTTGTGGCGCCGCTCCGACGGCAACCAATCGAGATCGCACAGGGGCCGCAACGCCACCTTACCGCTATCCTCTTTCCTGATCGCTTACTCGTACTCGGGGGAGGGCAGGCAAGGGAGGTTAAGCTTCCTGGGACTGCAGTGCCGCAGCTTCTAAATCTGGCGCTCGACTCCCCTCTTCTAGCTTGGTCGCCCGCGGGCGACCGCCTCTACGTGAACGTCCGGGCAAAGGGTTGCGGCACGACGGTCGCGCTCGTCTCCGCCCACAACCCGGCCCCCAGGGCTGAGGCCCTGCCGGCCGCATGCGGCGCCCTGGCTCTCGGCTGGTCGTCCGACGGCCGGCAGCTGCTGCTATCACTGCCACCCAACTCCTCCGCCCGCTGCTTCCCAGGCCAATCGGGCTGTGCCACGCGCGACCTCGCCGCCTGGCGCGATGGCGTGATTCGCCCCCTTGTGAACGCGCGCGATTTGACGTCAGCCGGCGAAGGCGATCCCTGGCTGATCCGGTGGGATTCACCGTCGGAGCGACTTTTCCTAGTCGCCAGAGCCGGCTTCGACGGCATGGCCCTATTCTGCCGCAGCGCCAGGACCGGCAAGCAACTTTGGCGCGTCGACGCCGATTACCAACAACTCGTCGCCCCGGGCCTTTTCGGAGTGGCCCTGAGGGGCTGGGACTCGGCCACCGAGTCGATCGCCCACATACCGGCCCTGGTCGACCCGAATGGCGGCATTGTGCGAAGATATCCGGCCGCGCCCGGTGACATTTTCGAGCATAATGCGGCCTGGGCTCCGGGCGCGGACCTCATCGCCCAGATCGCTACCCTCCCCACCAATAACGGCTCGCTCACCGAGGTAATCGTACGGGGTAAAGACGGTGCTACCTGGCGGTGGTCCCTGCCGCGCGCCCAGTCGCTCTGCGAGTTTTTCTGGCAGGGTACCGACTCCCTTCACCTTTGGACAGGCGAGATCAGGGGGTCCCGTTCGGTGTCCCGGCTCTGGCTTCTCACACCCGCCACCCAGCAGGCCCACCTTCTACTCGAGTTCTCCGTCCCATTCCGCCCGCCCGGGGCGCCATCCTGCAACCAGGGCGTCACCCTCGCGTCCAGCCCGTCAAGCCAATGACCGCCGCAGATCACCTTCCTCGAAAACTACGCCAGCGCGAGCGTTACCGTGTCTCAGGTGATTTCGCCGCCGAAAAGCCAGTGAGCAAGCGCGCCCTGACCGCAGCCGCACTTATGCTCCTCGCGTTGCCGCACGCAGCGGGTCAGCTCGGCGCCGTAGAGGCCGCCGGGAACCAGGCTAGTGACGCGTTCGTTCCCCCGCCCCAGCGGGCCCTGACGGCAGTCTCGTGCCGCCCTGTAGCGCGCTGCGCAACTTCACGCCAAGGCCAATCTCGGGTCCGACCGAACCCTACATGAAGCTTATGCAGGAGCTTCGAGTCAGGCGGGCGACCGTGGACGTCGAAGGCGTATGGCAGCACGGGCGCGTCGCGAAAGCCAGGGCCATGGGCTCCCCCCAGTACTACCGCTGCTACGACTGCGCCTTTTCAGAAATCACGGATGCCCGGCGGCTTTCACGATTTGCGTGCTCGCCCCTGCCGGCGGCTCTCGATGCCGCAGCCGCCGCCAGGGCGCAACGGGCGCTTCCAATGCTCCCTCACGACCAGAAGGGTTTTCGCCTGGAGGGGCGCCGCGTCAACGTCGCGGTCATCCTCTTTGACGCCGAGGGCGCCCCAGGGTTCGCAGTTTACTTGCGGCCTACCGCCACGCTCGCTCCGAACCCCTCTAAATTGCCATCCGGACCAGGCGCCCTCCTCGCGGTGCTTGGCTACGGAGACATGCTCCATCTCCTATGCACCCTTAGTACGCAGAACCTCGCACAGCGCTCGCTCAATATGGGGCTCTTCGCCCGGGCCGCAAGCGGGCCGCCCTTCGACCAAGCCGGAGCGATCGAAGCACTCGTTGCGCACGGTGCTAACCCAAACGCGCGTGGCGAGGGCGGCGAAACCCCGCTGATGGCCGCGACAGTCAATCCCCTCAACGTGCAAGCCCTCCTAAGCTTGGGCGCCGACCCATGGCTCCCGCAACGACGCCGGGTTGACGGCATTGGACGTTCTGCGCCGCGCCGAGCGGTTTGTGCACCAGCCTGTTGACCAATGTTCCGAGCGGCTCCTCACCGAGGCCATGGCCAGGCAAAGTTCTGGTCACAATCGACGACGACGGCGTGAACAGCGCCTATAATCGCAGCTACGGCTACGACTTTTTCTCAAGGCTGACGAGCATGACGGCGCCGAACACGCCCAGCGCGGATTCCAGCTTCGTTTACGACCGCTGGGGCAACCTCTACCAAGCGACAGGCTCGGAGAACTGGAACGTTGCGATCAATTCCGGCACCAACCAAATCCAGGGCTTTAGCTACGACAACGACGGGCGGCTCACGGGCGACGGTACGGCCGCCTACAC
>JAJPKR010000005.1 GCA_021323595.1 Terriglobia bacterium
CGGCCCCGGTCGCCTGCGCCTCCTCCCCGAACGGATAAAGGCGCGAGGCCTGGACCGTGCCGTCCTGGGCGAGGACCGCCGTCGAGCCCAGCGCGTCGGGCAGCGTGAAGCGCCCGTCGCCATTCTGGTACAGCCAGCCCCAGCGCACGCCGCCCATGATCGCCTCCCGATACCAGCCGCCGCCCGCATACTCGGCGATGGGGTGGCCGCCCTCGCTCGCTCCGCAGAGATCATACGTCGTCGCGCCGTTGAACGGGCCGGCCGAACCGTGCAGCCGGGCGCCTAACGCGGTCGGCCTGGGGCGGGAGGCCCCTGCGCTCGCCCGCGAGACAGTAGGCCCCACCAAGCAATCGCCGCACGGCAGCCAAACGCCGCGGCGGTCAGCGCCCCAAGGAGCAGGAGCGCGTCCGGCGATGGGTTCATAAATAACAGCGCCGCCAGCAAGACCAGGAAAAGCCCCTCGGAGATCGTTCGGGCAGCGAAGAGTGCCACCGGATGGGCGCCATACCCTCCCGCTCTCGCGGTTCGAAAGGCATGCAGCCAAAGGGCGAGATATGCCGCAACGAAGAACAGCCAGACAAAGAAGCCGTTTGTGAGCAAATAGCCCCTGGCGCGCGCACTTGTCAGCAACCAGACCCCGACTGTGACGGATACGAAGGCCAGGGCGATAAACAGTCTAGAGATGGCAGCGTGGCGCTCAGAAAAATTCATGGCGCGGTGCAATGAGCGCGCTCGCGCCGAGCGGCGGCAATGGATTGCTGGAATTGCACCTCGAACGCGGCGATGCCGACGCCGAGGGGCGCCAACAGCACCGCCTCCGCCGCCTCACCGCATAAAGGGTTGCCGCTTGCAAGGCACGCTCCAACCACGAGGTCCCCGGGGATAGACCAAAGCGCGCCGAGTGTGACGACCCCATCGGTAAATTGGGTCGCGGCGGTTTGGACTCTCCGCTCGTATACCGAATCGCAAGTGTCGTACTTCGAGTGCGGCGCGGTGGCGGGCTGAGGCGACCCCAGCGAGACGTCGGAGCCCCTGCCCAAGTCGGGACCAGGGAATATGTCCACGGTGTCGCCACGTTGGATAAGGCTGTCCAAATACGGCATGATTTTCAAGAGGTCCTGGTTGCCAAAATAAAGGTACAGCATCGAATTGTCGCTGGCTGGAAATTCCGGGTCGATCGCGAAGATCCCGAGGGTGGGCGTGAACGCCCTGGTCAAAATAGCGAGTTCGTCCCACCCAGAACCCAGATCGCCGAGCCCATCAAGCCCCCCGGTGGCCGCATCCATGGCTATGCAGGCGCCCCCGGGTCGGCAGAACAGCCCGAGCGGGTCGGCGGCGCTGAGCGGCCGATTCTCGACGTACGCGTAGCGGTTCCACGACGACGGCTCGGCGGGGTTGACGGCGGCGAGGCCCGCCGGGTCGGCCGAGAGCCATCGAGCGAGGTTCGACGAGTAGGTGCGGAAGGCGAAGTGGTCGAGCGCGTTGCCGTCGCGGATCTGGTTCGTCCACTGGTACTCGGCCGAGGTCGTCTGCGCCTCCTCGCCGAACGGATAGAAGCGCGACGCCTCGACCGTGCCGTCCTGGGCGAAAACCGCCGTCGAGCCGAGCGCGTCGGGCAGCGTGTAGCGCCCATCGCCATTCTGGTACAGCCAGCCCCAGCGCACGCCCTCCATGATCGCCTACCGATACCAGCCGCCGCCCGCATACTCAGCGATGGGGTGGCCGCCGTCGCTCGCTCCGTAGGGATCATACGTCGTCGCGTCGCCCGACGCGCTGCCCGAAGGCCGCCGGCGCCGTGCCGGCAGAAACGAAAGCCGGGGAACGCGGCAACACCTTTGCGAAAACCGGGACGCCGCTACCGCCTAAACCTGCAGCGATGCCAGGGCCGCGAGCGCCAACGAGACGGCCACCGCCGAGAAGGCGATGAGCCTGGGTCGAACCGGCCCGAGCAGCGCCGCCGCCGCGCCGAGGCCGAGCGTGGCGCCAAAGAGCCCGACCTGGACGCTTGCGCGCGCAAGCGGAGGCGCGTGCGAAGCCCCGACAACGAAGCGCGCCATCACCCCGCACGAGGCTGCAGACAGCAGCGCCAAGAGCCAGCCCAGCGCAGCCCGCGGCGCGCTCATAGGGCGGGGCACCCAGCGCCTGTGAATCCGAATGGCGCCCCGAGCCAATCCACCACGCCGTGACCCACCAATCCCGCCGCACCGAGCTGGCTGGTCGCCGAAAAGAAAAGAGGATTGAAAGTATCGACGTGGAGTGTGCCCCCCACACCCGGACCGGCGGGATCGAGTACGAAGTGGACCGAGCAATACGCTGTGTTCTCGCGGAAGTTCAGCACCTTCGATCCGTGGACCCAGTCGATTGTATCTGGGGAATAGCCCGCCGCCTGCAGCCGGGCTGAAGCTTCGACTGGCGAATAGGGAGTTGAAAAGCTGAACTGGCGATAGTCGGCCGACGGATTGAAAAATTGGAACCCGCTCAGCACCGGGTCGTCGTTGCTGTCAATAGCGAGCGCGACCACCTGGCACGCCACGACCGAGTAGCCGGTGGCCGAGTCAGCGGCATTTTCGCACGAAGTAAAGTTGGCGGTCCCGAACTCAGCGGCCCACCGCTGCTCCGCGGCGGCCAGGGTAGCGGCGCTGGTGCCCGGCGGCGCCGTGAAGTTTGCGGCCGCAGTCGTTGTCGAGATGCCCGAATTGTTTGCGGCGAGGTCCACGTCGCCTGACGCGGCGACCGCCCGCGCCTGCGCACACCCGGTGTCAACCCCGTTGACGCTGCAGCCGTTGCCAGCGCCGTACGTGTTGAGGATCGTCAGCACCTCACCTTCGATGCTGGCGCACGAGCCGCTCGGGCACGTCAGCCCTAGCGGGTCGACCGCGCTGAGCGGCCGATTCTCGACGTACGCGTAGCGGTTCCACGACGACGGCTCAGCGGGGTTGGCGGCGGCGAGGCCCGCGGGATCGGGCGAGAGCCACCGCGCCAGGTTCGAGGAGTAGGTGCGAAACGCGAAATGATCGAGCGCGTTGGCGTCGCGAATCTGGTTCGTCCACTTGTACTCGGCCGAAGTCGCCTGCGCCTCCTCGCCAAAGGGATAAAGGCGCGAGGCCTGGACCGTGCCGTCCTGGGCTAAAACCGCCGTCGAGCCGAGCGCGTCGGGCAGCGTGAAGCGCCCGTCGCCATTTTGGTACAGCCAGCCCCAGCGCACGCCGCCCATGATCGCCTCCCGGTACCAGCCGCCGCCCGCATATTCGGCGATGGGGTGGCCGCCCTCGCTCGCTCCGTAGAGATCATACGTCGTCTGCCCGTTCACCGTCTCCTCGATGCGGCGCCCGAAGGGATCGCATTTGAAGCTGGCCGGTCACGGCGTTGTTCGGGAAGATCAGCTTGCGCAGCGTGCCGTTGTCATCGCCCGAGGTGACGTTGCCATTGGCGTCGATCGTCGCGCCCCACGGGTACTGAAGTGTGTTCGTCGCGCTCCAAGTGTTGTAGGTGAGCTGCCAGGGCTGGCCGTCGCTGGGAACGGGGCACCCTCGGGCTTTGTGTCACTATCGGGCCTGTGCCATAAAGAAAACAAAGAGCGCGTGCCTTCGGCTATTTTCACGGAGGGATTCAGCGCGGCGCAGTGGAGCGGCCTCGGCGGCCTCCCCAGATGAATGCGGCGGCCGCGCCGACGAGCAGGGCGAACACTGCGGCTAGCGCCCAAGCGGCGAGTCTTAGCGCGGGGCGCTCGAGCGCGACCCCAAGGTCAAAGAGGCCAATCCCGGCCTGTCCAGCGCAAATAGCAGCGCCCAACAACACATACGCCGTGTCGAGTCCCACAGCAAAGAGGTACGCAATCAACGCCGGGGACAGCAGGCCGACCACAAGCGCCCGCCCGGCCCGGGGCCCGATCTCAGCGCCGATGAGGAGCAAGGGGGTTCCCATTACCGCAAGCAGCGCCGCGACCTGGCCGGCGACCGCAAGCGACACCAAGAGGCGATCGGACGCTGAGGCTGCAAGGGGGGTCAAAACGAGGACTGATGCGCCGATCACGAGCGCGGCCAACGTGTCCTGTCGGAACTGCAATAGGAGTGCCGCCGCAAAGTCGGCGGCCAAAGGGGCGGCGATGGCGATCCGGGCGGTGGGTCGCTGGGGCGCCGCGCCGACTGAGCAAAGGGCGCCCACGCAGCCAAGAAGCAAAAGTATTCCCTGAAGGGAGGCGGGCTCGGCACGAGCCAAAAGCCAGCCCAAAGCCAGGCAGGCTGCGAGTAGGATGCCTATCAAGCCGAGCCGGCGTCGTGCGCGCGCCGCGCCGGGCGTCGCGAAGCCCGGGTCCCGCAACGAGTTCATCAGAGCGTCCCCGCCTCGGCCGCGCAGTAGGCCCGCGCGCCGCCCGACACCGCCGTCGCGCTGGCGCCAAGCCACAAAGTCGCCTTGCCCAGTGTGCCCAGCGTCCCCTTCCAGAAGAGGGAAGACTCTTTCCAGTCGAGGAGAACGGAGCCGGCACCCGGCGTTGGGGTCTGGGTGGCGATAGTTTCGCTCAGATTGGCGGCTGTCCTCGATAGCGTTTGCTGGAGTCCGGAGGTTACCAGCGTCTGTCCAGTGCTGATTAAGGCGGACCCGAGGCCCCAAAATCCGAAGGAATCCGCCAGCTTCAATAGAGGTTGAAGTTTGGCTAAACACGCGTCGTAGCGCTGCTTGGGGGTCGGGGGTTGCGGCGGTTGGGCCTTCTTCGCGCTCGGCGGCCCCTTGCTCGACACGCCCCCGCCGGGCGCACCGGGCAGGTCCGGGGGCGCGAAGGGCGCGAACCCAAACCCGTCCCCGCACAGGCCGTCGAGGCCGCAAAAGAAAAACGGGTCGGTCGTAAACGGATCCGGCCCGGGGCCGGGCGCGAACAGTCCGAGCGGGTCCACCGAACTAAGCGGCTCGTTCTCTACATAGGCGTAGCGATTCCACGACTGCGGGTCGGCGGGGTTGACGGCGCCCAGGCCCGCCGGGTCGGGCGAAAGCCAGCGGGCCATGGCGGGTTGTAGGAGGCGATAAGTGAAGTCGTTGAGGTTGTCGGGGGTGTCAGCGATGGCGCCCGTGAAGTTGTCCGGCCCTGAGCCGGCGTAGGCAGCGCCAAACGGCGAGTAGGCGAGGCCGCCGATGAAGGTGCGCGAGGGGCTAGAGGCCAGCCGCCAACTGCCTAGCCAATCGGCGTGGCCGTAGTACCACAGGCCGCTGGCATTGTACATCGCCGCTGCGCCACCGGGCAGCGGCACCCAGGAGAAGGCCAGGCCCTGCCCGCTCATCAGGGCAATCTTGCGGCCGCCGGGCGACCAAACGAAGGCCGTCGAGTTCTCCGAGCTTTGGACGACCCTGCCCATGGCGTCGAAGACCTGGGTTGCGCCGTCCACCCCAATCGGCCGACCCTCGGCATCCCAGGCGTAGGCGTTGCGGGTTTGGCTTATCGGGTTGTCCAGGAGGTTGCCGTCGGCGTCGTAGTTCGGAGCGAAGCCGCTGACGCCGCTGATCCGGTTGTTGGCGAACGTCGCCGGAAACGGGTCGTTCCCGCCCGCCGGCACAGAAACGTTGCCGAACGGATCGCTTGAGAAGGTTTGCGCCCATTCGCCGCCGCAGTTCGCAGCCGAGATGCGGCCCAGATCGTCGTGGGAGAATGAGCAATTCTGCGTGTCGCCGGCGCTAAATGGGTCTGTGATGTCAAGCGAGGCGAGCGATCCGTTGGAATTCCAGCTTAGCGTGCCGGAAACGGACTGGCCGTTGACGCCCAGCGAGTACATCAACATTCGGCCGGTTTTCGGGTCAAACGAGTAGGCGTCGCTGTCGCCCGAACCGAAGGTCAGGCCCGTAACGTGGCCCCAAGAATCGTAGGCGGCGCTGGTCAGGGGATTCTGGCCCGAGGTTGCGGTGACCGAATCCGGGCGCCCCTCGACGTCGAACGCGTAGGTGATACCCGGTACACCGGGAATAGTGACGCTCTGCGTCCCGCCGGTGAGCGTATACACCTGGCTGACATGGTACCAGCCCGCCGAGCTGGGCGTCGCCTCGTAAATAGCGGTGGGCCGACCCATGGCGTCGTACCTGGTATGAATGGGGCAGGCGGCCGGGAGGTGGCGAGGGTTGACGTGAATCGGGAAGTGAGTTTTGATCTCTGGCACCGGGAGCGGGGCGAGGTAGA
>JAJPKR010000028.1 GCA_021323595.1 Terriglobia bacterium
TCGCTGCTGGTGGGCGGCATCGGGATCATGAACATCATGCTGGTCTCGGTCACCGAGCGCACGCGCGAAATCGGCATCCGCATGGCGGTGGGCGCGACCGAAGAGGATGTGCAGAGCCAGTTCTTGGTGGAGGCGGTGGTGCTGAGCGCGCTGGGCGGCTTGGTGGGCGTCTTCTTCGGCGTGGCCTGTTCCTGGCTGATATCGGCGCTGGCCAAATGGCAGGTGGACGTGTCGAGCGTCGCGGTCATCGGCGCGCTCGTCTTCTCCGGCGCCATCGGCATCTTTTTCGGCTTCTATCCGGCGCGCAAGGCGGCGCGCCTCGATCCCATCGAAGCCCTGCGCTACGAGTAGCCGTCCGCCCGCCGTCTGCATGAACGCTTATCGGATCGCACTGCGGGCGAAGGCGGGCGCACGGAAGGTGTCGGTCACGCGTTTGCCGGACGCGGTGCAGGGGCAAGCGGCATTTGCAGGTGCAGAGACCGAGCCCGGCGCTAGACCACCGACCCCGCCTTCGAGCGAACGCTGGTCCAGCCGCTTGCCTCCCCGCTTCGCGCGTCAGGATCGTATTGGGCGGGAAATTTTAGGTCTGGGTTATCTTCCACAATTCTTCGTGCAATTGAGCGAAGCGAGCAAGGTGCTCGGCAGCTTGCAATGTGGCGGGTCGAAGTCGGAGAGTCCCGCCCCTGTGTCATTTTCATGGTCAAGCAGGCGCTGAGAAGTCCGTTTGAGATCAACATGCCGATTATGCTGTCGGGCGCGCAATCGGAAGCCGCCAGCCTCGGCGCATTGCGACAAACCTGAGTCCAAAACAGAGGACCGCGCCAACTCCAGCCACCGCTGACGCGGGGAGATGCAGCATGCTTCCAACAACAACCACGGCAGAGCCAAGCAGCGCCGCGACCGCGTAGAGTTCGGTTCGCAAAACGGTAGGAATTTCCGTTACGAGGATGTCGCGCACCATGCCACCGCCAATTCCTGTAAGCATGCCGAGCAGCGTCGCCGCAACCGGGCCGGCGTGAAAGGCGAGCGCCTTGCCCGCACCAGCAACCGCGAAGAGCGCGAGTCCGGCGGCATCAAATACCAGCACCGGGCTGCTCAGCCGGTCGATGATTCGAAATCCATAGAATGTAATCAGACCCGCGAGGATCGACACCGTCACGTATCGCCACTCGCTCATCGCTGCAGGCGGAATCGCTCCAATCATCAAGTCGCGTGTGATCCCGCCCGCGTTGCCGGCGGCAAAAGATAAAACCAGCACGCCGAACAAATCTAGTTTGTGCTTGACCCCCGCTGTTGCGCCGCTGAGCGCGAAGACGAACGTGCCGCCAAGGTCGAAAGCGACCAGCAGCGTATTCACAACGACGTGGTCGCTGGCTGTCATTTAGCTAGAGGTGACAACCATGCCTGAGATGCGACTATCAACGCCTCCACCCCGGCCTCCAGGGTTGGATGAATGGTGGGCGCGAAGCGTGGGTTGTGATTGGTCGGGAGATCGGCGATTGTGCCCGAATTCTCAGCCTTGGCGTACGTCTCGGGATCGGTGCCCCCCACAAACCAAAAGACAGAAGGCACCTGCCACTCAGCTCCAAAAGTTCCAAAATCTTCGCTGGCCGTGGTTGGTTGAGCGTCTTTCACCCGGTCCGCCGTGAAGTAGCTTCGAAACGCGTCGACCGCGCGTCTTGTTGCCTCTGAATCATTTTTCACAAGAGGGTAACGGTCAAGCGAAGTGACCTCCGGCTTCTTAGGCGATCGAGATGCTTCGGCTTCGGCATTGACGATGCGTTCGATCGCAGCCAGCACGTGCTTTCGGACACCTTCGTCAAAAGTACGCACGTTCAGCTTTATGACCGCTTCGTCAGGGATCACGTTCTCTTTCGTACCGACCTGGAGCGAGCCGACGGTTACGACAGCGGAGTCCGTGGGGGCGATCTCGCGGGACACAATGGTTTGCAGGCGGAGGACGGTAGCAGCCGCCATAACAACCGGATCAATGCTCGCTTGCGGCATCGAGCCGTGCGCCCCTCGCCCGAACATTCGGATTTCGAAGCTGTCCCCCTCTGAGGTGATCACGCCGGAACGCGTGCCAATCACGCCTGAAGGTCCGACCATAACGTGTTGTCCGAGGATGGCCGTCGGCTTCGAAAAGCGCTTAAACAATCTGTCGTCGATCATCGCTCGTGCGCCAGCGCCTGTTTCCTCTGCAGGTTGAAAAAGCGGCATCAGTGTACCTCGCCAAGCGTGTCAATTTCGAGCCAACAATGTCGCCGCTCCGATCAGCCACGTTACGTGCATGTCATGGCCGCAGGCATGCATGACGGGTACAGATTTCCCGTTTTGTTCTGCGGTCACGTTGCTGGCATAGGGCAGTCCTGTGGCCTCATGAACCGGCAGGGCGTCCATGTCCGCACGCAGCATGATCGTTGGGCCTTCACCGTTGCGGAGTACGCCGACCACTCCCGTTTTGCCAACACCAGTCGTCACGTCATAGCCGGCTTCACGGAGACGGTCCGCGGCGATGCCGGCCGTCCGGTTTTCCTGCATCGATAGCTCGGGATGAGAGTGGATATCTTTGTAAACGGATTCTAGCTCAGGAATCAGCGTACTCAGATCAGCAAGTACGCTCTGCGCCGGCGATTTTATTTGCTTGCTCATAATTGAATACCTCTCGCGAATAGCTTAAGGCGCCCTAAAAGGGGCGTTCAATGATGGATGAAAGGACGCGGTTTGTAGCTCGCCGGCTAGCGGGCGAGCCGATGCGGACCTGGGCGGAGAGTTCGGGATTTCCCGCAAGACCGGCTACAAGATCTTCGGTCGCCACCAGCATTGCTGCGTGCAGGGAACGACCGACCGGAGCCGTCGTCCCTGCTGCTACCGCGTGCCTACCTACCCACGCCTCGCCGCAGACGCGGTGAGCGCAATCCGATCCACCTGTGCGCAGGGCCACACACGTCCGGCACAGTTCAAGGCAATCACCACAAAGCCGAATACCTTGCCTCATCATGACTGGGTCATGTGCCAGTGACTCTGGAGATCGCCGCTCAGGAGCGATCGGCTTGCGGCGGATCGAAGCGGTAGCCGACCTGGCGGACCGCGGTCACGCAGCGCGGGCTGCCGGCGGGCTCGATCTTGGCGCGCAAGCGGCGCACGTAGACATCCACCGCGCGCTCGGTGATGAAATGGCCCGGCGCCCAGACGCCGTCGAGAATTTCCCGGCGGGTGAGCGCGCGGCCGGGATGGCGCATGAGGAAAGCCAGCAGCCGGTATTCCGTGGCGCTGAGGTCGAGCGGCTGCCCGGCCCAACTCGCCGAGCGGCGCGCCAGGTCGAGGCGCAGCGGCCCGGCGGCGAGCGCCGGAGCGGGCGCGGCGGCGCGGTCGCGCAGGCGGGCGCGCACGCGCGCGGCCAGCTCGCGCCCGCTGAAGGGCTTGCTGATGTAATCGGCGGCGCCGAGATCGAGCCCGCGGATGCGGTCGGCTTCTCCGCCCAGGGCGGTGAGCACGATCACCGGCAGCGCGGCGAAGCGCGGATCCTGGCGCAACTGGCGCAGCAGCGCCAGCCCGGGCGCGGCGGGCAGCATGAGGTCGAGCACCACCAAGTTCGGCTGCTCGGCCTCGATCTGGGGCAGCAGGCCGGCGCCGGTGGAGTTGACGCTGGTGCGATACCCTTCGCGCTCGAGATGCAGCCGGACCAGGCGCGCCACGTCGGCGTCGTCTTCGACGATCAGGATGTGCTCGGCGCTCATGCCCGCGGCGCGCTAGCTGCCGGGCTCGGGCGCGGCCTCGCGGCGCTCTTCGCGCATGTGGTGGCGCACATCCACGCCCTCGACCCAAAAAATGACCTCTTCGGCGATGTTGGTGGCATGGTCGGCGATGCGCTCCAAATTCCGCGCCACCAGGATCAAGCTCAGCGCCCGCTCGACGAGCGAGGGGTCGTGCAGCATCTTGTCGAGCAGATTGCGGAAGACCTGGTCGCGCAGCGCGTCCACTTCGTCGTCGGTCTCGAGCACCTGCCGCGCCAGCGCCACGTCGCGGGCCATGAGCGCATCGAGCGCCTGCCGCACCATGCCTTCCACCTTGGCGGCCATCAGGGGCAGGTCCACCAGGGGCCGGGCCAAGGGCTGCTCGATCATGTGCGGCACCGCCTGGCAGATGTTCACCGCCAAATCCCCCATGCGCTCGAGATTGTTGTTGATCTTGACCACCGCCGCCAAGAAGCGCAAATCCACCGCCAGCGGCTGCTGCAGGGCGAAGAGGCGCAGCGCGCGCTCATCCACCTCGACCTCGAGGGCGTTGATTTCCGGCTCGATGCCCTGGATGACCTTTTCCGCTTCCGAGGGATCGCGCTCGGTGAGAGCGCGCATGCAGCGGTGGATGGCGGTTTCCACCAGCCCGCCCATATAGACGACGCGCTCCTTGAGCTCGTCGAGTTCTTCGGAAAAATGTCTTCTCATGAAGCCCCCAGCCGAGCCTAGCCGAAGCGCCCGGTAATGTAATCCTCGGTTTCTTTCCGCGCCGGCGTGGTGAAGAGCTGCTGCGTGCGGCCGACCTCGATGAGGCGTCCGGAGAGGAAAAAGGCCGTGCGGTCGCTGATGCGCGCCGCTTGCTGCAAGTTGTGGGTGACGATGACGATGGTGTAACGCTGCTTCAGCTCGAGCGCCAGCTCCTCGATGCGGCCGGTGGCGATGGGATCGAGGGCGGAGGCGGGCTCGTCCATGAGCAGGATTTCCGGCTCGATCGCCAGCGCGCGCGCGATGCAGAGCCGCTGCTGCTGGCCGCCGGAGAGAGACAAGGCGGGGGCGTCGAGCCGGTCCCGAACCTCGTCCCAGAGCCCGGCGGCGCGCAGGCTGCGCTCGATGACCGCTTCGCGTTCGCCGTGGCCGCGCGCCAGACCGTTCACGCGCAATCCGAAAGCGACGTTGTCGCGCACCGAAAAGGGGAAGGGATTCGAGCGCTGAAAGATCATCCCCACGCGCCGCCGCAGGCTGATCACGTCGGCGCCGGGCGCGTAGATGTCCTCGCCATCGAGCAGGACGCTGCCCTCGAAGCGCGCCTCGGGAATGGTGTCGTTCATGCGGTTGAGCGTGCGCAGGAACGTGCTCTTGCCGCAGCCCGAGGGGCCGATCAAGGCGAAGATTTCGCCGTGCCGGATCTCGAGGCTGATGTCGAAGAGCACCTGGTTGGCGCCGTAGAAGAAATTCACATGGCGCGCCTCCAGGACGTTGGCGCTGGCGGCCGGCGGAGCCGGCGCAGCCGCGCGGGCGAGAGCGGGAGTCGGGTGCAGGTCAGACATGGCTGCTGCTCGGAGCGGCGCCGGGCGCTTGCGGCAGCGTGCAAACGAACGTGCTGCCTTGTCCCAGTTGGCTGGTCACCGAAACCTCGCCTCCATGCTCGCGCACGATATGCTTGACCAGGGCCAACCCCAGGCCGCTGCCGCCGTTGGCGCGGGCATGGCTGCGATCCACGCGATAAAAGCGCTCAAAGACCCGGGCCTGATCGGCCGAACCGATGCCGGCCCCAGTATCGCGCACCTCGAGACGATACGCCTGCTTCCCCGATTCTAGGGCCGCGGGCCGCCCGGCGACAAAGATCTCGGCGCCGGCGCCGCCGTGGAGAATCGCGTTTTCGATCAGGTTCAGCAAGACGCGATGCAAGGCGTCGGCATCGGCGCGCACGCAGCCGCTCGCGGCCGCTTCCACCCGCAGGCGGCAGCCGCGTTCCGCCGCGAGCGGCGCCAGCACCGCGACTGCAGGCGCGAGCAGTTGGCCGGGGTCCAGCAGTTGAAAGTGGAACGGATACTGGCCGGTCTCGAGCGAGGAGAGCGTCACCAGATCCTGCGCCAGCCGTTCCAGGCGCCGCGCGTTGGCGGCGATGGTCTCCACGAACTCGCGGCGCTGCTCGGGCGACGCCGCGGCGTCCTCGCGGAGCAGCTCCGCGTAGCCGCGGATGGACGTGAGCGGCGTGCGCAGCTCGTGCGAGACCGCGGCAATGAAATCGCGCCGCAGATTTTCGAGCCGGGCGAGCCCGGTGATGTCGCGGGCCAAAACCGCGGCGCTGCCCGGGGGATCGTCGAGCGCGACCAACTCCAACTGCCAGACCCGTCCGTCGGCCAATTCCAGACGGTCCAGGCGAACGGTGGCGGCGGTCGCCAGCCGGTCCAGCTCGCGCGCCAGCTCGGGCACGCGGGCCAAGGCGGTCAGGCGCGCGCCGACGATGGGCTTCTCGCTCAAATGGAGCAGCGCCTGGCCGGCGGGGTTGAGGTACAGCAGGCGGTGATCGGCGTCCACGGCGATCACCGCGGTGTCGAGACTCTCGACCATCTGCCGCAGGCGATGCGTTTCCTGCGCGCGCTCGCCGCCCGGAGCGGCCGCCGGCGGCGGCGCGGCGGACCGCGGGTTGCCGCCGCCCCAGCGCCGGACCGCGAGCGCCGCCAGGGCCCCGGGGCCGATCCAGAGCGGTCCCCAAGGCAGCGCCAGCGCCAACGCCACGCTCGCGGCCAAGGCGAGCAGAAGGAGCGCGCGCTTCACGCCATCCCTTTCCGCCGCCGGGCGAACGTCAGCCGGGCGGCCGCGCCGATGCCGACGATGATCGCGATGAGGGTCAACGACGCCGCCCACGCCTGCGCATGCCAGCTCGCATAGGGCGAAATGGCGTAATCGTAGATTTGCACGGTGAGCGAGGAGATCGGCTGATCGATGTAGCCCGACCAAAACGAATTGTTGAAGGCGGTGAAGAGCAGCGGCGCGGTTTCGCCGGCGACCCGCGCCACGCCCAGTAGCGCACCGCTGACCAGCCCCACCCGCGCGGACGGCAAGACCACGCCGGCGACCATGCGCCAGCGGCTG
Organism: Terriglobia bacterium; assembly: GCA_021323595.1. GTDB lineage: Bacteria > Acidobacteriota > Terriglobia > Terriglobales > SCQP01 > JAJPKR01. Next base: position 6,840 of record JAJPKR010000028.1, read on the forward strand.
GCGCCGAGCGCGAGCGCGGCGTCGCGATAGCCCTTGGGCACGCCCCGCAAGACTTCCTCCGCCGCCCGCAGCACCACCGGAATCATGATGACCGCCAGCGCCAAACCGCCCGCCAGCGCCGAAAAGCGGCGCATGGGCACGACGACGACCGCGTAAATGAACAGGCCGACGACGATGGTGGGCGTGCCGTTGAGGACGTCGGCGGCGAACCGCACGCCGGAAGCGAAGCGCTCGCGGCGAAACTCGGCGACATAGATCCCGCCGATCAACCCCAGCGGCACCCCCGCCAGGATCGCGATCGCCAGCAGCTCGAGCGTGCCGCCGATGGCATTCGCCATCCCCCCGCCGGGCATCCCCACCGGCCGCGGCGTTTGCAGGAAGAACGCCGGAGTCAGCGCCGCCGCGCCTTCGCGCGCGACATAATACAGGATCAGAAACAGCGGCGCCAAGATCAGCGCGGTTGCCGCAGCCGTGAGCGCCAGCATGAAGCGGCTGCGCCAATGGCGCCGGCGCAAGCGGCGGCGGTCGGCGGCCGGCGCGGGCGTCATCATGCGGCGCGGCCTCCCCAGCGGCGTTCGGCGCGCCAGACCATCACCCGGGCGACGATGTTGACGAGCAGGGTGATGGCGAAAAGGACCAGACCGATTTCCAGCAGCGCCGAGACGTACATCGCGGTCGTTGCTTCGGTGAACTCATTGGCAATGACGCTGGCCAAGGTGTAGCCGGGCGCGAAGAGCGAAGCGCTGACCGCCGGACGATTGCCGATGACCATCGTGACCGCCATGGTCTCGCCCAAAGCCCGGCCCATGCCCAGCATCACCCCGCCCCAGATGCCGGTGCGGGCGGCGGGCAGCACCACGCCCCAAATCGCGTCCCAGTGCGTGGCCGCCAAGGCATAGGCGCCATCGCGGTAGGCGCGCGGGACGGCGGCAATCACTTCCCGCGAAATGCCGATGATGTAGGGCGCGATCATCACCGCCAAGATCAGCCCGGCGGCGAGAAACCCGACGCCGTAGGCGGGCCCGCGAAACAGCGGCAGCCAGCCGAGGCGCGCCGCCAGCCACGGTTCCGCATTTCGTTGCAGCCAGGGCGCGAGAACGAAAATGCCCCACAGCCCGTACACGACGCTCGGCACCGCCGCCAGCAGCTCGACCAGATACCCGACCGGCCCGCGCAGCCAAAACGGCGCCTGCTCCACCAGAAAAATCGCCACCGCGATGCTCAGGGGCACGGCCAGGATCAGCGCGACGGCGGTGGTGACGAGGGTGCCGAACAGGAACGGCCAGGCGCCGAAGTGACTGAAGACCGGGTCCCACGCCGAGCTCGACAAGAAGCGCCAGCCGAAGGCATGGCGCGTCAGCGCCGAACCGCGCACCAGCTGCCAGCCGATGCCCACGATCAGCAGCGGCGCGACCGCGGCCAGCGCCCGCGCGATCCAGGCAAAAACGGCGTCGCCGAAACGGCGGCGCGGCGTCGCCGCGCGTCTGCTCGCGTCTCTGACCAGGCGGGACATGGGAAGAGGCGATTGCTGCTGCAATTATCCCAACCGCGCGCGCTGCCGCGCGCCCGCCCGGCGCGCTGTCATCGATCTGTAATCAATCAGGCGGATCCCGCCAGATCCGCCTGCCCGCGCAGGCGCCCGGCGGGATCACGGCGGCGCGTCGTATCTGCCCGTCCTTAATAATCTCCGGCCGCCGGTCCCGCGCTTGGCCGCGGGCGGATTTCTCCGCGCGTCATCGATCCGTAATCCAACACGCCGCCGCGATTGGGCATGCTGTTAGGGAGCAGATTTTATTAACACAGGAATGACGACTCCATGACACATCCTCTGACACGAACCGTTCGCATCGCAGCAGGAGCCTTGCTTTTGCTGGCCGGGGCTTGGGCGCAGGGCGGCACGCAGACCGCTGCCCCGCTCTCCGTGCAGATCGGCGGCGCCCAATTCACGCCGGGCGGCTTTTTGGATCTGACCTCGGTCTTCCGCACCACCAACGTGGGCAGCGGCATCGGCACGTCCTTCGGCTCGATCCCGTTCAGCAACACCGCCGCCGGCCAGCTCTCGGAATTCCGCTTCAGCGCGCAGAACTCACGCCTGTCGCTGCGGGTGGATTCCCAGCCGGGCGGCGCCAAGCTGACCGGCTATGTCGAAGCCGATTTTCTCGGCAACGCCCCGGCCAATCTGGTGGTCGGCAGCAACAGCAACACGCTGCGCATGCGCCTCTACTGGCTGGACATCCGCAAGGGCGGCTGGGAGGTCTTGGCCGGCCAGTCCTGGAGCCTGCTCACGCCCAACCGCAAGGGCCTCTCGCCCATGCCCTCCGATATCTTTTATAGCCAGGACATGGACACCAACTACCAAGTCGGGTTGACCTGGTCGCGCGACCCGCAATTGCGCGTCATCCGGCACTTCGGCTCGAGCTGGGCCTTGGGCGTCTCTTTCGAAAATCCCGAGCAATACATCGGCAGCGCCGGCACGGTGACGCTGCCGGCGGCTTCCTATGCCTCCCAGTTCAGCACCGGCGCCAACTCCGCCACCCCCAACCTTCATCCCGACATTGTCGCCAAGCTGGCGTACGACACGACCGCCGCGGGCCACGCTGTCCATCTCGAACTCGCCGGCCTGGAGCGCACGTTCCGCGATGTCAACCCGGCAACGAATGTGAAGAACACCCTTGCCGGCGGCGGCGTTTCGCTGAACGGAAACATCGAGGTGGTGAAGAATTTCCGCGTGATCGCCACCAGCTTCTACAGCGACGGCGGGGGGCGCTATATCTTCGGCTTGGGGCCGGATCTGGTGGTTCACGCCGACGGCACGCTTTCGGCGGTCCATTCCGCTTCCGGAATCGGCGGCTTCGAGTGGCAGGCCACCCCGGCCTGGATGCTCTACGGGTACTATGGCGGCGCCTACTTCCAGCGCAACTTCGAGACCACGGCTGCCGGCGATATCGGTTTCGGCTACGCCGGCTCGCCCTCGGCTGCCAATCGCGCCATCCAAGAAGGGACGATGGGCATCATCCACACCTTCTGGCACAAGCCGAGCTACGGCGCGCTGGCCCTGATCACGCAATACTCCTATCTCGTGCGCGCGCCCTGGTCGGTGGCCGCCGGCTCGCCGCGCACCGCCAAATCGAACATGGTTTGGGTCGACCTCCGGTACACGCTGCCGTAACGGCGGTGCCCGCAAAATCTAGAAAGGAACCACTCGCCATGAAGGCCTCATCTCGCACTTTCTTTTCGGCGGGCGTTGCCGCGCTGGCCCTCGCAAGTTGGGCGTGCAGCCCGTCCTCCAAGAGCGGCGGCGCGAGCGGCAATGTCTCGCTGACCGGCGCGGGCAGCACGTTTGTCTATCCGATCATGTCGCGCTGGATCAACGACTACGAACGGGCCCATCCCACCGTGCGGCTCAACTACCAATCCATCGGCAGCGGCGGGGGGATTCAGCAAGTCAAGAACGGCACGGTGCAATTCGGCGCCAGCGACATGGCGTTGAGCGACGCCCAACTCGCCACGATGCCGCCGGTCGTGCAGCTTGCCGAAAGCGCGGGGCCCGTTTGTATCACCTACAACCTGCCGGGATTGCAAGAGCCGTTACACCTCACCGGCGTCGTGCTCGCCGGCATCTACCTAGGCAAGATCAAGAATTGGCGCGATCCCGCCATTCTCCGCGCCAATCCCGGCGTGTCCCTGCCGAATCGCCCGATCTTGGTCGTGCATCGCTCCGATGGCAGCGGCACCAGCAATATCTTCACCACCTACCTTGCCGCAGTCAGCGCGGAGTGGGCCAAGCGCATCGGCGCGGGATTGTCGGTCGCATGGCCGGTGGGCTTGGGGGGAAAGGGCAGCGAAGGCGTGACCGGCCTGGCGCGGCAGACGGAAGGCGCGATCGGCTATGTCGAGCTGAACTACGCCCAAGCCAATCAGTTGCCGGTGGCGGCGATCCAGAATCCCAACGGCGACTGGGTCACCCCCTCGACGGAAAGCGCCACCGCCGCCATCGCCGCCGGCGCTGCCAGCCTGGCGCGCGACGTGCGGGCGCCGATGGTGAACGAACGCGCGCCGGGCGCCTACCCGATCACCGGCCTGACCTTCTTGATCGTGCCCCGCGACGGTCCGGATCGGGCGCAGCGCATTGCGCTCAAGGACTTCATTGCCTGGGTGTTGAGCACCGGCCAGACCTCGGCCGCGGAGATGAACTACGCGCCGCTGCCGCCGTCGCTGGTCGCCGCGGACACGCGACTGCTGGCGCAGCTCCAAGCCGCCGGCCAGCCGCTTCCCTAGGCGCCCGCACCGGCGCGTCCCGGGGGAAAAGCCGGGCACAGCCTCGCCGAGCCCGGTTCCATCCCGCCCGCCGCGCCCTTCGCGGTCTGCTCCGGCAGCTCGGCTTCAAATGGGCCCGTCGGGGACGATCTCCCCATCGCGCAGATGCAGCGTGCGCCGGGCGACGGCGGCAGCCGCGGGATTGTGCGTGATCATCAAGATCGTCTGGCCCAAGTCGCGGTTGAGGTCGGAAAGGATCTGCAGCACGGCGGCGGAATTTTTCGAATCGAGGTTGCCGGTCGGCTCGTCGGCGAGCAGGATGCTGGGGCGATTCACGAGCGCGCGCGCAATCGCCACTCGCTGCTGCTCGCCGCCGGAAAGCTCTGCGGGACGGTGGCGCAGGCGCGCCCCGATCCCCAGCAACTCGATCAGCCGGTCGCGCCAGCGCGCATCGCCGGCGGCGCGCCCGGCGATATGGCGCGCCAGGTCGATGTTGCCGGCGGCATCGAGCGTGGGCAGCAAGTTGAAGCGCTGGAAGACGAAGCCGATGCGGTTGCGGCGCAGCGCGGTGCGCGCGGCATCCGACAGCGAACCGTACTCCTGCCCGGCAATGATCACGCGTCCGGCGGTGGGCCGCGTCAAGCCGCCCAACACGTGCAGCAGCGTGCTCTTGCCGCTGCCGGAGGCGCCGACGATGGCCACGAACTCGCCCGGTGCGACTTCGAGGCTGACGTTGCGCAGGGCGGGCACGGCGAGGCGACCGAGGAAGTAGGTTTTTGAAACCTCGACGGCTTGCACGATCGGCAGAACGGTTTCCGTCACGAGAGAACTTCGATTCTAACGTGAGCTCGCGCACCGGCGCGCGCGCCAGCGCTCGCCTACAATGGTGGGAAGCTCGCGAGGGGTTTGGATCTGTCCGCTGCTACGTTTCACTTCGAGCCGCCGGCCTTGCAGTTCAAGCCGGCCGCGCCGCTTGCGATTCGCTCCGGAATCGACCGCGACCATGCGGTTGACCTGATCAAGGGCGTCGCCTGCCTGCTGATGGTGCTGGCGCACGTACGCTTCGCGGATGCGCCCTGGCTGCGCGAAGCGACGATGGCTTCGGTGCTGTTCTTCGCCTCCACGGGCATGAACCTCGTCGGCATCGTCGAGCGCCGCCGCGGCGACGAGCCGCGCCTGGCTGCCAATGCCCTGTTCTTGATCTTTGCCGGCTTTGCCGACAACTATGTCCAAGGCACGCTCTGGCAGGCCGACGTCTTTCAAAGCGCGGGCCTGGCGATGCTGGCGATGTTGCTGCTGCGCCGGCTCTGGCCGCGTTATTGGACCTGGCTGTTCCCGCTGCCGTTCCTGATTCATCTTGCCAATCAGCACTTCTATTGGAAGATCGCGGACGGCGGCGTGAGCTCGTTCTTCCTCACTCCGGGGCTCTTTCCCCTGCTGCCTTGGCTCAGTTTCTATCTGCTCGGAGCCCACTTGAAGAAGTACGGCAGCCAAACGCAGGGCTGGCTGATCGGCGGCGGCGCGGCGGTGAGCCTCGGCGCCTATCTGGCGTTTCAGCCGTTCTCGTTCAACAAGTGGTGGATGAGCATCGACTACTTCCTCATCGCCTGCATGCTGGCGGCCTGGTCGTTTGCCGGGTTGAAGCGGCTGCTGGCGCGGATTCGGCGGCCGCCGCTCGCGGAAGTGCGGCGCTGGGGAGCGAACTCGCTGGTGTTTTACATCCTCCACATGTTCGTGATCCGCGTGTTGGAGCAGCTCATGCCGCACGGGCTGGCGCTGTTCCTGTTGGCGGTGGCCGGCACGGCGCTGCTGCTGCGCCCGGGCCTGGCGCTGCAACGGTGGGCGGTTCGCCAGCGACCCGGCTGGGTGTTGCTCGGCGGCAGCGCCGTCGCGGCGGCGGTGATCGCGGCCAACGCCACGGTTTTTGCGCCTTGGGCTTTGCTCCGCACGTTGGCCAGCTTCGGCGTGACGTTCTCGTTTATCGCCGGCTATCCGGCCTGGAAGAACCTCTCCCAGCGGCTCCGCCGCGCGCCGCGTGCCGCCGGCGCCGGCGTCAGTTGACGGGGTAAGCGCGGGCGCGTTCGCCGCGGCCGGTGTTGCTGAGCCCGCGCAGGTTCACGTCGTCGAGGCTGGCGGCCACGATATTCGCGACCTCTTCGCGCACCGCCATGACTCCGGCGCCGGGCGCGGCCTCCGGATGGACGCGGCTGGTGAGAATGATGAGATAGGTCTGGGTGACCGGATCGATCCAGATGGAGGTGCCGGTCCAGCCGGTGTGGCCGAACGAGCCGATCGGAAACAGCACGCCGCGATTGCGCGAGTACGCCGAGTCGAGATCCCACCCCAGCCCGCGGATGTCCGTGAGCCCGAGCGGCGTCTGCGGCGTGGTCATCTTCAGCACCGCCAGCGGGCCCAGGATGCGCGCCGCGCGGCGGTGGCCGTGGCCGTCGGAGACGCGGAGCACCCCGCCGTTGAGCAGGCACTGCGCGTACCGGCCCAGGTCGTGCGCGTCGGAGAACAATCCCGCCAGGCCCGAGACGCCGCCCATCGCCTTGGCCGTGGGATCGTGCACGACGCCCCAGCGCAACACGCCGTTGATGATCTGCGTGGGCGCGATGCGGTTCTTCAGCGCCGCCGGCGGCAAGAACATCGTGCTCGTCATCCCCAGCGGAGTGTAGATGTGCCGGGCGGCATAGACGTTGAGCGGCTCGCCGCCCAGCCGCTCGACCAGGTAGCCGAGCACGATGAAGTTGATGTCGCTATACACGAACTTCTTGCCCGGCGGATTGATCAGCGCGACCTGCTCGACCAGCTTCAGCGCCGCCGCCTCGCCGTGCCAGGGCGCGGCGACATTTTTGTCGGGCGGCCAGCCGGGAAAACCGGTCGGCGGCAGATGCAACAGCAGCAGCAGCTCCGGCGAAGGAATGTCCGGCGGCAGCCCCGAGGTATGGGTCAGCAGCTCGCGAATCGTCACCTTGCCTTTGCCGTTCTCGGCGAACTCCGGCCAGTAGTGCGCCACCGGCTCGTCCAGGCGAATCTTGCCCTCTTCGAGCAATTGCATGATCGCGGGGGTGGTGGCGATGACCTTGGTGAGGGAGGCGAGGTCGAACATCGTGTCGAAGCGCATCGGCTGCACGCTCGGCACGATGCTGCGATTGCCGAACACGCCGCGGTAGATCACGCGGCCGTGGTGCGCCGCCAGCACCACGGCGCCGGGAAACGCTCCCCGCGCGATCGCGCGCTCGACCACCGGCGCGATGGCATGGAGCAGCGCTGCGTTGACGCCGCCCACCGCGGGAATCGCGACCTGCGCCACCCCCGGCGGAAAGCTCGTCGCCGGCGGCGGCGCTTGCGGCAGCAGCCGCGCGGACAAGGCGAAGGCAATGGCGACGGCCGGCAAGAGGCGGCGGAGCGATGGCACGAACGCGAGTTGGCGGAGCGATGGCGCGAACATGACGTGCCATCATACGTCACTCGGCCGGCGTCACGCCCAGCAAGCGCGCCAGCCCCGCCAGCGGGATCGGCAGCCAGTCGGGGCGATGGCTGAGTTCATAGGCGACCTCATACACCGCCTTTTCGATCTCGAAAAACGCCAGCGCCCGCTCCGCCGCCCCGCTCGCGCGCGGCAGCAAGTCCGGGCCGCCCGGCGCGGCCTGCAGCCGGTCGCGATAGCCATTCCAGAATGCCTGCCGCGCCGCGCCGCGCCAGCCGGCGTCGAGCGCCGGACGCGCCGCCGCAGCGCGCGCGCGCCCGGCGGCAAAGGCCAGGTAATCGAGCGAGCGCAGCATGCCCGCGACGTCCTTGAGCACCGCATGCTTGCGGCGCCGCTCGGGCAGCGGGCGCGCCGGTTCACCCTCGAAATCGAAGATCGCCCAGTCGTCCCGCGTCGTTCGCAAGACCTGGCCCAGATGATAGTCGCCGTGAATGCGAATTTTTCTCAAGCCCGCCAGCGGCTCGAGATCCGCCGCCGAGGCTGGCAGCGCCGCCAGGCGCACCAATACCTGGCGCGCCAGTGCGCCGTCGCCCGCAGGCAGGTCGCCGGCCGCGCGCTTCAAATCCGGCGCCAGCCGCCCCACCCACTGCCCCAAATCGCCGCGCCAGCGCGCGAGGTCGGCGGCGGCAATCGGCTCCGGGGCGAAGGCGGGCTCGCCGCCTGAAGCCAGCGCCAGATGCAGATCGGCGGTCGTCGCCCCCAGGGCCTGCAGTTGCGGCAGCACCGCCGCCGCCGAATCCCCCGCCGTCAGCGCTTCGATCAGGTAGCTCCAGCCATCGCCGCGATTGGCTACGTACTGCTGCCATATCGCCAGCGTCCAGGCGTCGCCGCCCGAGTCGGGCTGGTACACGGCCGAACCGGCGAAGAGCGGTGTGGCCGCGAACGCGGTGCGCTCGCTCAAAAATTCGCTGATCTCGGAATCCGGGTTCACGCCCGGCGCCAGCCGCCGGAAGCATTTCAGCACGAGCCGCTCCGCGCCTGCGGGCGACGAGAAAATGACGCTCGAATTGCTTTGCTCGGCGCGCGAGAGGCGCCCGCGAAAGCCGCCGGCGAGTTCGGAGAGCCAGTGGCCATGGCGCGAGCCGGCGGTGAAAACCGCCGTGCCGCTGCGGCCGCGGATGCGGCGGCTCGCCGCGCTGGCGCCGATCAGAGCGGCTTGCATCTCCGCGCGGTCCAGCGGCGTCTCCAGATCCATCTCGCCCCCGTCGAGGATGCGCATGGGGCACAAATAGGTAGCCCGCTGCGTGTTCTTGAAGCGCACGCCGGCGAGCGCGAGCACCAACCGTTCCTTCCCAACTGCGGCCAATTCGATCGCGTCCAGCAATTCGCAGCGGGCGATCGCCAGATTCTTGTCTCCGTACCAGCGCTGGCGCGGCAGAATCGCCGGCAAATCGCTCGCCAGCTTCGCCGCCAGCAGGTCGTAGGCCGGCTCATCCATGCGTCGAATCCGGGCGCGCCGGAGAGCCGGCGGGAGCGGCGCGCAGATACTGCGGCGGCCACGCCGCGGCCTGCCCCAGCTCCCTGGCGGCGCGCAGCGGAAAATAGGGATCGCGCAGCTCCTCGCGCGCCAAGACGACCAGATCCGCCTGGCCGGAGCGGATGATGTGATCGGCCTGCGCCGGACTGGTGATCATGCCCACGGCGGCGGTGGCCACGCCGGCCTCCCGCCGCAGCCGCGCCGCAAACTCGGTCTGGTAACCGGGGCCGGCGGGAATCGTCCGGCTGGCAGGGTCTTCGAGCGGCACTATGCCGCCGGAGGAGCAGTCCACAATATCCACCCCCCAGGCCGCCAATTGCCGCGCCAGCGCCACCGAGTCCTCCACCTCCCAGCCGCCCTGGGCCCAGTCGGTGGTCGAAATGCGCACGAATAGCGGCTGTTGCTCCGGCCACTCGCGGCGAATCGCCGCGACCGTCTCCTGCAACATCCGCGTCCGCCCTTCGAACGAGCCGCCGTAAGCGTCCTGGCGCCGGTTGGCCAGCGGCGAAAGGAACTCATGCAGCAAATAGCCGTGCGCTCCGTGAATTTCGATCACGTCGAAGCCCGCGCTGCGAGCGCGCCGCGCCGCCGCCGCGAATGCCTCCACGATCGCCGCGATGCCCCCGGCGCTCAGCGCCGCGGGCGGCGGGTCGCCGGGCGCAAAAGGAACCGCGCTGGGCGCGACCGGCTGCCAGCCGCCTTCCTCCGGCGGCACCATGCCCCGCCCATCCCAGGGCCGCCGCGTACTCGCCTTGCGTCCGGCGTGCGCCAATTGAATTCCCGCGAGCGCGCCCTGGCCATGAATGAACCTCACGATCCGCGCCAGCATCTCCACATGCCGGTCGTCCCAAATGCCTAAATCTTGCGGGCTGATGCGGCCTTCCGGCAAAACCGCGGCGGCTTCGGTGAAAATCAGCGCGGCGCCGCCCACGGCGCGGCTGCCGAGATGCACCAGGTGCCACTCGTTCGCGAAACCGTCGCGGCTCGAGTACTGGCACATCGGCGACACGACAACGCGGTTCGAGAGCACCACGCCGCGCAGCTGCAGAGGAGCGAACAGGTGAGCCATCTCATCTAGCCTAAACCGCTCCCGGCTCGCTCGTTCGCCGCCCCGGCTCTCCGCGCCGGGAATCCATGGCTTCGCACCCGGGACTTCCTCACAACACCGGCTTGCACGCCCTCAGCAGGTCAGCCGTGGCCGCAAACTTCCGACCCCCCGTGGCCGAGTCTCGCCGGCGGCCGCCCGCCGGCGCGCGAGTGATAGGATCGTGAGCGGAATGAGCGACGTTAAGACACAAATTTCCCGGCGGCAGTTCGGACGCGGTGCGGCGCTGGCGGCGGCGGGATTGCCGCTGCTGGGGAAGCGCGCCGCCGCGCCGGCCGCGCCCGCCGCGCCGGCGACGCCGCCCGAGGCCGAAGTCGCCGCGAAATATCAACGCCTTGTGGCCGAATACGGCCAGCGCATGACGCCGGCGCAATTGGCGCGCGCCCGCCGCACCATCGCCGAGCACGTGCGCATGCTCGAGGCGGTGCGGCGCTACTCGATGGCCAACGGCGATGCGCCCGCCACGGTGCTGCGGTTGGTGACCGGCGAAAACGCCCATGGTGAGTGACGACGTCCTCTATCTGCCCATCCGCCAGCTCGCCGAGCGCATTCGCGCCCGCCGGCTCTCGCCGGTCGAGCTGACCGACGCGTATCTTGCGCGCAGCGAACGCATCGGCCGGCGCTTGCACGCCTATGTGACGCTGACGCCGGAGCTGGCGCGCGCGCAGGCGCGGCGCGCCGAGCGGGAGATCGCCGCCGGCCATTATCGCGGCCCGCTGCACGGCATTCCTTACGCCGCCAAAGATCTGCTCGCCGTCCTAGGCTATCCGACCACCTGGGGCGCGCGCCCCTTCGCCGCGCAGCGCTTCGACTACGACGCCGCCGTGATCGAGCGGCTGAACGCCGCCGGCGCCGTCCTGATCGGCAAGGCGGCGATGATCGAGCTGGCAGGCGGACTCGGTTACACCGGTCCTTACGCGTCGCTCACCGGCCCTTGCCACAACCCCTGGGACGTCACCCGCTGGACGTGCGGCTCCTCGAGCGGCTCCGGCGCCATCGCCTCGGCCGCGCTGGCCGCCTTCGCCCTCGGTTCCGACACCCGCGGTTCGATCATTTGCCCTTCCTCCTGGTGCGGCATCTCCGGCCTGCGGCCCAGCTTCGGCCGGGTCAGCCGGCACGGCGCGATGGCGATCGCCTGGTCCATGGACAAGATCGGGCCGATGGCGCGCAGCGCCGATTGCTGCGCGCTCGTGCTGGAGGCCATCGCCGGCCACGATCCCCGCGACTTCGACAGCTTGCCCGCGCCGCAGGCGGCCTTTCGCTGGAACGGCGGCGCGAGCGGCGCCCGCCTGCGCATCGGCCGGCTCACGAACGTCTTCCCCGACGCCCGCCCCGAAATCCACGCCGCCACCGATGCCGCGCTGCGCATTATGGAGCGCCAGGGCGCGCAGGTCGCCGACGCGCAGTTGCCCGATGGACCCTTCGAAGAAGCGGCGGAGTTGGTGATCTTGATCGAAGCGGCTTCGTCGTTTTCGCGCCTGATTGACTCGGGCCGCTGCGCCCAACTGGAAGATCCGCTCGGCCAAATCAACGGCTACGTGAGCCGCCTGTTTTCCGCTCACGATCTGCTGCACATCGAGCGCCTGCGCACGGTGCTGCAACGCGATATCGACCGCCTCTTCGATCGTTTCGATGTGCTGGCCGCTCCCGGCGAGGGCGAAACCGCCTCGCCGATCGGGCCGCCGCCGGGAACCACGCCGCTCGCGCCGCGGCCGCGGTCCGAAACCCGCCCGCGCCGCCGCTATCAATACGACAGCAAGCAGCCGGACGCGATCTCCAGCCTCTGCGGCTTGCCGGCGCTGAGCGTGCCCGCCGGCCTCAGCGCCGAGCGCCTGCCGATCAACGTCCAGTTCATGGGGCGCGCGCTGCGCGACGATCTCGTGCTGGAGGCGGGCCGCTTCCTGCAAGCCCACTCCGACTTCCACCTTCACCGGCCGCCCATCTGAGCGCCTGGCTGCCAGCCGCCGCCCTGCGGTCCCCGGGCGTATGATGAGGCCAGCAAGTCTCGGAGGGGAAACATGCGTCATGGGAATCGCCGGTGTTGGCGTTGGGCCTGGCTGCTTCCGGTTTTCGTCGCGGTGCTGGCCGCGCAAACGTCCATGTCCTCGGGGCCCTTCGGCATCGAGAATTTCTCGGCGACGATGGTGTTCAACGGACCGCAGGGCGAGGTCAGCCAAAAGATCTACAAGCTGGGTGACAAGATCCGCATGGAGATGCCGCGCCGCGCCGGCGCGTATTCGATCATGGATCTCTCCGCACACAAGATGTACATGGTGATGAGCCCGCAGATGTGCATGGAGATGGACACGACCCACCGTCTCGGCGCGCCCAATCCGTTCGCCGCGCGCGGCACCGTGAAGCGCGAGCCGCTCGGCGCCGAAACCGTGGACGGCCACCCGTGCAAGGTGGAGCGCATCACCGTCACGCCCGCCGAAGGCGGCGCCCCAGTGGTCATGAAGGCCTGGGAGGCACAGGACCTCCAGGGCTTCCCGGTGCGGGTGGAGACGCAAACGGAACGCGGGCCGATGCGCATGGATTACCGCGACATCAGCTTGGCTCCGCCGGCGGCGTCGTTGCTGACGCCGCCGCAGAATTGCCGCGCCATGCCCGCGATGCCGCCGCACTAGCCGCGGCCGGCCGTTCGCCGCCTGCGCCCGACAACCGCTTCAGCGACGGCCGGCGCTCGCCTCCCCGGCGCGTACTTGCGCGCGAGCGGAGGCGAGAAGCGCCTGTGCCTCGCGCCAGGCGCGCAGCGCCTCGGCCGTGGGCGGCGCATCCGCGCCCTCGATGCTGAACTCGATCTGGCGCAACAGGCCGCTGAGATAACGCAAGCTGGTGTGATCGGTTTCCGGTCCGCCTTCGCCGGAAAAATCCGCGCCGAGCGCCGGCTGCTCGCCCAAGAGCGCCGCCAAATGCCGCGCGCGCGCGAGCCGCAGGAGCCGTGCCGCCTCGACGCTCGCCGCTTGCACTTGCTGCCCCAGCTCGAACTGCCGGCGCAGGACCGCCAGCGGCACATGCACGCGAGGATCCATGACCAGCGTCAGCGGCCGCGTGTACGCACGCCCATCCACGGTCAGCCGCACCTGATACTGGCCCGGCACCGCCCACAATCCGCCCCCGCCGCGGAAGAACCCGAAGCCGCGCCCGACGCCGCCCGCCCCGGCCGGCGTGGCATAGTGCAAGTCCCACACCCAGCGGTGCAGTCCGGCGCCGGCGGCGAGCACCGGCGCGGGGTGAATCCAGTACATGGGAATATCGAGCGACTTGGGATTGACCGCGGGCGGATGGTCCGCGCTCGAATAGCGCCGCACGAGGCGCCCGGCGCCGTCGAGAATCTCGAGCGTCACCGCCCCCTGTGCCGGCGCCGCGAGATAGTAATCGAGGATCGCACCGCTCGGCGGCTCCTCGCCGGTCGGCGTCTCCGGCGGCAGGGGCGTGCCGTCGTTCGAGCCGGGACGCACCCGGTACGCGGTTTCGGGCGCGAACAGAAACGCCTTCGCGCCGCCGCCCACGGACTGTTTCAGCGCGCTCCACTGGCGCAGCAGGGTGATGTCATCGAGAATCCAGAACGCGCGCCCGTGAGTCGCCACCGCGAGGTCGTTGTCATGCACGACGATGTCGCGGATCGAGGTGACCGGCAGGTTCATCTGCAGCGGCTGCCACGCGCCGCCGTCGTCGAAGCTGACGTAGATGCCGAGTTCGGTGCCGGCATACAGCAGCCCGGCGCGCTTGGGGTCCTCGCGGATGGCATTGACGAAGGCCCCCTCGGGAATGCCGGCGACGATCTTCTGCCACGTGCGCCCGCCGTCGCGGGTGCGATAGATATACGGCGCGAGGTCGTCGAGGCGATGCCGGTCCACGGCCGCGTAGGCGGTGTCGACGTGGAAATGCGAGGCCTCGATCATCCCCACTTTGCTCCAGGGCGTGAGCGCGGCGGGGGTGACGTTGCGCCAGCTCCGGCCGTCATCGCGCGAGAGTTGGATCAAGCCGTCATCGGTGCCGATCCAGATCGTGTGGGCGTCGAGCGGTGACGGCGCGATGGTGTAGATCACGCCGCGCCGCGGCCCGCCGAAGGCGTCTTTCGCGGTCACCGGGTCGAGATTGGAGGGCACGCCCGGGTCGGGGCGCGTGAGATCGGGGCTGATGCGCCGCCACGACTGGCCGCCGTCGCGGGTGACGAACAAGTATTGATTGCTGAAGTAGAGCGCGTGCGGATCGGCGGGCGAGAAAATTAGAGGCAACGTCCAGGTATGGCGAAATACCTGCGTGCGCCCGAGCATGGGCGAAATGTTGCGCGTCGCCCCCGTGGCTTGGTCGTAGCGCGTGACCGTCCCGCCGTAAAGGATGTTGCCATCCAGCGGATCGGGCACGACCGTGCCGCTCTCGCCCCCGGCGCCGATCGGATGCCAATCGCGAAAGCTGATGGTCCCGTAATGGCTGGCGCTCGGCACCGCCATCGCCCCGCTATCCTGCTGCGCGCCGTACAGCCAGAAGGGAAAGCGGTTGTCGGCGGAAACGTGATAGAACTGCGCCGTCGGCTGGTTGTACCAACTGCTCCACGTGCGCCCGTCGTTCAGGCTGACGATCACGCCCTGATCGCTGGCCAGAATGATGTGATTGGAATCGTCGGGCGACACCCAGATCGAGTGATAATCGTCGCCGCCGGGCGCGCCCTTCAGCGCGTCGAAGGAATGGCCGCCGTCGGTGGAGCGATACGTCGAGGTATTCGCCACGTAAACCACGTCGGCATTCTTCGGGTCCACCGTAATCCCGCCGAAGTACCATCCCCGGCCCCATATGCGCCGTTCGCCATCCACGAGGCTGAAGCTCTGGCCGCCGTCGTCGGAACGGTAAACGCCGCCGTGCTCGGCATCCACGATGAGATAAACGCGCTGCGGCGCACTCGGCGCCACGGCAATGCCGATGCGGCCGACCTGGCGGGGCAAACCCTGCGTGAGTTGCGTCCAGGTCGCGCCGCCGTCGGTGGACTTGTACAGCCCGCTGCCCGGGCCGTTTGCAGGCGGATAGATATTCCACGGCGGGCGCCGCGTCTGCCACAAGGCGGCATAGATCACGTTGGCATTGCCGGGCTCGAAGGCGAGCGCGATCGCCCCCGTGTTCTCGTCCTTGTACAGAACCTTCTGCCAGGTCTGCCCGCCGTTCGTGGACTTGAACACGCCGCGCTCCTGGTTGGGCCCGTACGCGTGGCCCAGCGCCGCCACGTACACGACGTCGGGATTCGCCGGATCGATCAGGATCGCGCCGATGTGCCGCGTGTCGTCGAGGCCGATGTGCGTCCACGTCTTGCCGCCATCGGTGGACTTGTACATCCCGTCGCCGTACGAAATATCCGAGCGCATGTCCGCCTCGCCCGAACCGGCGTAGATCACCTTCGGATCGGAGGGAGCAACCGCGACGGCGCCGATCGAAGCGATCGGCTCGCCATCGAAGATCGGCTTCCAAGTGTTGCCGGCATCGGTAGTCTTCCAAACGCCGCCGCCGACCGCACCGAAGTAGAAAACGCTGGGCTGGCCAGGCACGCCGACGGCGCTCAGCGAACGTCCGCCGCGGAACGGCCCCACCAAGCGCCAGCGCATCGCCGTGGGCCCGGGCGCGAACGTTTGCGCCGCCAGCGGCAGCGCCGCCAAAGCGAGCAAGTAAGGACAAAGGCGTCGAGTCACGCGCTAGAGTATACGCCACGACGAAACAGCGGTCAGGAGCCGCCGATCGGGATCAGATTCCGGGCAGAACGCGTGCCCAGTCACGCCCAGCGTTCGCAATCCGCATCAGCGGCCCGCGCACGCCATCCGCCGCTTCTTTAGGATTGGGCTCCGCTCAGCCTGGTCCGGCTGCGCCGTGGACGGATCCGCTCCGCGAAGCGGCTTTCCCGGCGCCCTCCGAAGGCATCTAGAAAGCCTATGGACCCTGAACCAATCCGCGAAGGTGAGTTCACCAAGACGGTCGAGCGCGGCACCGCCCGCATTCCCTCCGGCGGCTACTTGGGAGCGGCGCTCGGCTCGATGGGGATATCGGCAATTCTCATGATGGCGCGCAAGGAGAGAATGGCGCTCTTTGTGGGCCAATGGGCGGCGCCATTTTTGATCATGGGGCTCTATAACAAGCTCGTGAAGCAGCTCGGCTCGGAGGGCGAGCTGCGCCGCGTCGCCTAACCGTCCCCGGCGCCGCGGGCGGGCCCCGTCCCCGGCGCCGCGCGCGGGCGCCGAGCGCTGCCCACCGGCTGACCAAGACCGGAGCGGCCGCGGGGCCAGGAGAGCGCACGACCCGCCCGCGACCGGGCTGCTTCTGCCCTTGCTCCTCCTCGGGCGCGGCCCTCTTCTTGCCAGGCCTGCGCAGGCACTCGTGTCCAAGCGGCGAGCTGGCGCGGTGCGGTTCGCGTCGGCTCTGTTATTCCGGATCAAGGTGAACCTAGCTCGGAACTGCCGGCACCGTGAGCGGCCGGCCGGAGCGCGCCTGGACCTTTATACCGCCGGGCGGCAAACGGTGAGCTATTGTTTCTCCATGCGCGTCCTCGGGATTGATTGCGGCAGCATGGCCACCGGGTACGGCCTCGTCGAGAGTGACGGACGCCGCCATCAGGCGCTCGACTTCGGTGTCGTGCGCGCCGGAGCGCGCGAGGCTTTCGCGCCGCGCCTGCACCGCATTCATTGCCGCCTGACGGAGCTGATCCTGGCGCATCAGCCCGATTGCGTGGCGATCGAAAACGTTTTTTATGCCGAAAATGTGCGCTCGGCGCTCAAGCTCGGGCACGTGCGCGGCGTCGCCATGCAAGCGGCGGCGGCACAGGGGCTGACCATCGCCGAGTATTCGCCGCTCGAGGTCAAGAGCGCCTTGACCGGTTATGGGCGCGCGGAGAAGCACCAGGTTCAGCGGATGGTGCAAGAGCTGCTGCGGCTGGCCGTTGCGCCGGTCTCGCTCGACGCCAGCGATGCCCTCGCCGTGGCCATCTGCCACATCCATTACTCCCAGGGCCAAGCGCTTGCCGCGCCGGGCCTGGGCCGATGAACCGTCTTGCGCCGGCACGCGCCGCGGCGGAACGGCAGAGTCGCGCGCGGCGGCCGCCCGCGGCGCTCAGAGCTTCTCCGCTGCGCCGCGATTAGACCTCCTCGAAAATGCCCTTTTCGAAGCCCAGGTCGCGCGCCGAGGGCGTCAGCAGGGTCTTCGGCCCGATGCGGATCCGGCGGCGCTCGCGCAGCGCCTCGCGCACATCGCTCTCGCAGACGAACTCGGCCGGCGGCGCTGGCGGCGCCGCTGCGGGCCGCGCCGGCGGAGAGGGCGGCGACTGCGGTTCCGCCGTCGGCGCAGGCGGCGGCGTTGCCGCCGGCATGGCCGCCGGCGCCAGGGCCGGCGCCGGTATACCGGCGGCGCCGCCGGCAAGCTTTTCCGCCAAGAAGCGCTCGATCACTTGGCGAATCGCCGCCCGGTCCAAACCGCCGGCGGCCGGCGGCGTGAAAGCCGGCTCGCGGGCCGCGACGGCCGGCGGCGGGGCCGGCGCGTGCTGGCAGGCGCAGGCCGCCCCGGCGCCGTCCGGCGATGCCACGGCAGCGGCGGCGGCCGGCGGCCGGGTTTCGCGCGCGATGCGTTTGATGTTGATCAGGTGTTGCGGGCCGATGTTGTCGGAGGTGATGTTGCCGCCGGCGGCGCCGCAGCCCAGCGTCATCGCCGGAAACAAGTTCGTCGTCGCTCCGATCGAGCCCTGCGGTGCCGGGCTGTTCACGACCACGCGAAACGCCGGCATGCGCAGGCCATATTCGCGGATTACATCCCGATCCTGGGCATGAATGACGCAGGTATGGCCGAGCCCGCCGAAGTGCAGCAGATTCGAGCACAACTCGAAGGCCGCCGCGCGGTCGGCGGTGAAATAGAGGGCCAGCACCGGCGAGAGCTTTTCCGCCGACAGCGGCACTTGCTTGCCCATGCCCTTCAGCTCGGCCACCAGCACCCGCGCCTCCGCCGGCACTGCGAAGCCGGCCAGCTCGCCCAACCGCTGCGGCGACTGGCCGACGCATTTGGGATTGACGGTGAACGATTCGCGGAGGATGAGCGTATTGCCGAGCTTCTCGGTCTCCTCCGCATTGAGGAAATAGGCGCCGTTCTTGCGCAGCTCTTCGGTGACCGGCGCGCGCAGCGCCTCCTCGGCCACCAGCGCCTGCTCGGAAGAGCAGATCGTACCCCAGTCGAAGGTCTTGCCGGCGACGACGTCGGCGACGGCCTTGGCAAGCTGGGCGGAACGATCCACGAACGCGGGCACGTTCCCCGGGCCCACGCCGAAGGCGGGCTTGCCCGAGCTATACGCCGCCCGCACGATGCTCATGCCGCCGGTGGCCAAGATGACGCCGGTGCGGCGGTGCCGCATCAATTCCTGTGTGCCGGCCATGGAAGGCAGCGCGAAGCAGCCGATCAGGCCCTCGGGCGCGCCCGCGCTTTTCGCCGCCTGCCACATCAACCCTACGGTTTCGCAGATGCAGCGCATCGCCGCCGGATGGGGGCTGACGACGATCGCGTTGCCGGCCTTGAGCGCGATCAAGATCTTGTAAATCGCCGTGCTCGTGGGATTCGTGCAAGGCAGCACCGCCGCGACCACGCCCACCGGCTCGGCGATCTCCGTGATGCCGGCGGCAGGGTCGTCGCGGATCACGCCGATCGTGGGCAGCGCGCGAATCGCCTCATAGACGCGCTGCGAGGCGAAGAGATTCTTTTGGATCTTGTCGGCGACCTTGCCGTAGGTCGTCTCCTCCACCGCCAGCCGCGCCAGCCGCTCGGCGTTGGCGGTGGCGGCGGCGGCCATGGCGCCGACGATGCCATCCACCTGCGCCTGCGCAAAGCCGCGATAGGTGAGAAAGGCGGCGTGGGCGCGCTCGATCAAGTCGCGCGCCTCTTGTACGGATTGGAGATCCTTGTCCATGGCCGGCCCGCGCGCGGCGAAGGGCGGCGCGCGCGGCTGCCGCGCGCGCGCGCTACTTGGGGGCCTGGCCCTTGTTGGGGAGGATCTTTTCGACTTCCGCGTGCGGCCGCGGGATGACGTGCACGCTCACCAACTCGCCTACCCGCCGCGCCGCCGCCGCGCCGGCGTCGGTGGCGGCCTTCACCGCGCCGACGTCGCCGCGCACCATCACCGTCACGTAGCCGGCGCCGATGTATTCGCGGCCGATCAGCACCACGTTTGCCGCCTTGACCATGGCGTCGGCTGCCTCGATCGAGCCGACCAGCCCCTTGGTTTCGATCAGTCCCAACGCTTCCATTGCCTCTCCCTTCGCCGCAACAACCGCTAAGGCGCTAAACGTAGCAGAATCCAGACGCTTGCGCCAGTGTGGATTCGCGCGCCCTCGCGCCGCAGCCGGCCCCTGCGGCTTGGCCTTCCTCGCCCGGGCGCCCGTCGCAGGCCCCGATTTTCGTCATCGCCCGAAGTGCGGCCGCATCGGCTCCTGCCGCGTGGTTCCCGCCTTTGGTTCGGCAAGCCGTAAGCTATCCTGAGATTTGGGACACTTAACCCGTCTTTTTCTGCATTTCGAGCTATTTTTCCTCGGGCTGGGCCCGCTCGGCTTGTTCCTCATGAGCATCGAGGATTCGGCCGGAATCGCGCTGGTGCCGGAAATCCTCATGGTGGATCTCACCCTCCACCATCCCCACCGCATGTTCGAGTACATCCTGATCACGGTGGCGGGGACGGTGATCGGCAGCCTCATCCTATTTTTTATCGCCCGGGAGCTGGGCCTGCACTGGGTGGAGAAGCACATGTCGCCGGAGCGGTTTCACCGCATCCATCGCTGGTTCGAACGCAACGAGCTTGTGGCGGTGGCGGTGCCGGCGGTGGCGCCGCCGCCGGTGCCTTTCAAACTGTTCGTGCTCGTCGCCGGCTTATTCGAGATGTCCTGGCTGCACTTCATCGGCGCGATGGCCGCGGCTCGCTTCGTGCGCTATTACCTCGAGGCCTGGCTGGCGTTGCGCTACGGACCGCAAGCCGAGCAGTTTTTCCAGCACCATCCGGAGGTGCTGGTCGCGGTGGTGGCCGCGCTCTTTATCGCTGCGTTCTTAATCGGCCGCTGGCGGGAAAGGCGCAATCACGCGCGCCGTCCTAACGCCTCCCATCCCGATTCGCAGCCCCCCTCGCCCGCCCCCGTCGGCCATCGGCAGTGAGGCCGCTCCGCGGCCTGCCGGCGGCGCTGGTCGCCTGATACTCTATCGCCCATGGCTCGTACTTGGCTCGTACTGGCGGCGCTCGCCGCATTCGCCGCGGCATTGGGTGCGCAATCGAAGCCCTATCCCGCGCCTCGGCCGGGCGACTTCGTGCTTCATAACTATCGGTTCGCCTCCGGCGAGACGCTGCCCACCTTGCGGTTGCACTATTACACGCTGGGCGCCCCGCGCCGCGATGCCGCCGGCCGCGTCACCAACGCCGTCTTGGTGCTGCACGGCACCGGCGGCTCCGGCCGCAACTTCCTGAATCCGCGCTTTGCGGGCGTGCTCTTCGCTCCCGGCGAGCTGCTCGATGCCGCGCGCTATTTCCTCATCCTGCCCGACGACGTCGGCCACGGCGGTTCCAGCAAGCCGAGCGACGGCCTGCGCGCACGCTTCCCGCATTACACCTACACCGACATGGTGCGGCTGGAACACGCGCTGGTCACGCAAGTCCTCGGCGTCAATCATTTGCGCCTGGTCATGGGCACCTCGATGGGCTGCATGCATAGCTGGATGTGGGGTGAGATGTATCCCGACTTCGAGGACGGCCTGGTGCCTCTCGCCTGCTTGCCGGAGCCGATCGCCGGCCGCAATCGCATCATGCGCGACCTGATCCATGACGCCATCGTCAACGATCCCGGCTACGACGGCGGCAATTACAAGACCGAGCCCGCCGGCCTGCTCACCGCCGCGCAGTTCGAATGGATCATGGTCAGCGCGCCGCGGTATTGGCGGCGCTTAGCGCCCACGGGCGCCGCCGCCGACGCCATGCTGGCGCGCTTCAATCGCGGCGTGCGCGCGCGCATGGCCTCGGGCCGGCTCGACGCCAACGATCTGCTATACGCCTTCGCTGCTTCCCGCGACTACGATCCCGCGCCGCGGCTGGGCACGATTCGCGCCCATGTGCTGGCGATCAACTCCGCCGACGATTTCGTCAACCCGCCCGGCCTCGGCATCATGCCCCGCGATATCGCCCGCGTGCCGCACGGCGAGTTCGTGCTGCTGCCCGTCACCGACGCCACCCGCGGCCACGGCACGCACAGCCTGCCCGCCGTCTGGGGCGGCTACCTGGCCCGCTTCCTCGCGGCCTTGCCTGCTAAACTGAATTGAGCGCTCCGCGCCCCCGCGCGGCGGCGCTTCCCGCCCAGCGCGTCCCCGTCGTCTAGCCCGGCCTAGGACATCGCCCTTTCACGGCGGTAACGCGGGTTCGAATCCCGCCGGGGACGCCAACTGAACTAGCCGCCCGGGCGAATCCTGTGCGGAGCTCAGCATGACGTTCTTCCGTCGTATCGAGCCGTCGCCCTGAACCTCTCGCCATCGGAAATCCCAAACCTCGCCCTCGCTGCGCTCCACCAACTTCAAACTTCCCTCCGGAAAGCTCGTGCGCCCCATGGTTTTTCTCCGAGGCTGCACGGGCGGCTCTCTCGGGAGCGTAGTGTGCCGTGCGGAGGCCGTTGAGCCGCTTGCGCTGCAATTCAAACTGACGCTACGAACGGCGCCGAGAAGTGTCCAAGATTTCCGCGGACGCGATCCACAAGGGCCAGCTTTGAGCGGCGCCCGCCCGAGATACGTGCCGCACGTGATCTCACTGCGGGCAATGTGCAGCCCGAAGCGGGACAGACCCGTGCCTAATTCACTTCGTAGACGTAAACGGCGCCGGCGGCGCCGCCGTGCGGCGGAATCGTCACGTAAAGCCGGTCAAGTTGCGGTACCAGCACTTCGTTCTTCCCGCCGGGCGCGGAGGCCACAGTAGTCAGTGAACGGTACTGATCCGGACTTTCTTCCTGATACACCGCGATCGCGCCGGAGCCGCTGCCGCAACTAGCGTAAAGCCGCTGACGTGCCGCGTCGAAGATGAGGTCGTCAATGCCGGTCGGTATCGGCAAGGCTCGCAACTGCTTGCCGGTTTGCGTGTCGAACACCACGATTGCGCCGCCGCGGCAGCCAATGAACAAGCGGTGATGGGCCTCGTCCAGCGCCATGGCTACGTTTTCCCTGGAAAGCGTTACCGGCCAATTGGCGACGATGCGGTGCGTCGTGCGGTCGACAATCGTGATCTGGTTCTTCGCGCGGTTATTGATGTAGATGAGCGGGCTCTGGCGCGCGAGGGCCATCGCCTCGAGCGTATCGCCGTCGATCTTGATTTGCCAGGCCATCCTGCCGGTGGCGGTGTCGATGGCGCTAAAAATGGAAAAGGACTCGCCCGCATCGCCGCCGCCATTGTCCACATAGAGGACGCCGGTCGCGCGATCGAAGGCAATGGAATCGGCATCCTTCTTTAATGGCACGGTGGCCAGCAGTGCATAGGTACGAGCATTGTAAATACGGACCGCCCCCGCGCCGCCGTCCGTGACGAAGATGCGGCCCAACCGCGGTCGCACCAAAACGGCATGCGGTATGCCGATGCCGGGGATCGCTCGCTCGTACCGGCCGGTGCGCAGATTGAATACCAGCACTTCATGCGCGCTCTCGGCGGCAAGAAAAAGCCGGTTGCTTGCCGGATCGGCAGCGAGATGGTCGAAGCGGCCCGTCACCGAAGCCGGCATCCGAAACTTGGCCGCCAAGCGCAGCGGCGGCACGGCAGCCGCCGCTAGGCAGAGCGCGCCAGCGCAGGCCGCACTTCGAGTCCACGATCTCACCGGCATGTGAAACGGCCCTCTCTCGAATTGCTCGGATTCATTGTACTTGGGATCAGCGCTGCGGCAGGCGGGACTTCCCGGAATGAGTCAGACCATGCTCCGCTGCTGACTTTAGCCGCACGCAATCAGCTCCGTCGGATCTGCCGGCACCGACGGCACGGCGTGACCCTGGCGGCGCGGTCGCGCTACCATCCGGCTAGCGGGCGAGAGCTTCATGACCGGATCTTGGGTCTTAGTCGCGTGGCTGGGCATGGCGACCGTGGCGAGCGGGCCGGCGCTGCCGCCGCTGCCGGCGGTGCGCTATGACAGTCCCTATCCCGCCATTCGCGCCGAGCTGCAGCGGGCGGAAGCGGCGGCGCGGGCGCGTCCGCTCGATGCCGCCGCCAACGGCCGCCTGGCGATGACGCTGGACGCGTACCAGCAGTACGGCGCCGCGGCGGTCTGTTACCGCCGCGCGCACCGGCTCGACCCCAGCCGCTTCGCCTGGATCTACGACCTGGCCTTCGTCGAGAGCCGGCAGGGACGCTATGCCGAGGCCGCCGCCGCCTTCCGCGAGTCCCTGCGCCGCCGCCCGGACTATCTTCCCGCGCGCCTGCACCTGGCCGAGACCTTGCGGGCCGAGGGCCGGCTCGGGGAGAGCGCCGCGCTCTACGACGCGATTCTCCGCGAACATGCCGGCGACGCGCGCGCCTACTTCGGACGCGGCCAGGTCGCCGCCGCCGCCGGCGATGCCGCCGCCGCCCTGCGGGACTTCACGCGCGCTTGCGCGCTCTTCCCCGCTTACGGCCGCGCGCACTATGCGCTAGCGCTGGCCTACCGCCGTTTGGGCCGCTCCCAGCAAGCGGCGGCGGAGATGGCGGCCTTCCAGGCCGGCCGGGATCGCGAACCGCCCGCCGCCGATCCCGAGCGCGCCGCCGTGCTGGCGCTCGATCACACGCCGCAGAGCTACCTCGAGCGCGCCAAAGTGCGGGCGCAGGCGGGCGACTTGGCGGGCGCCGTCGCCGCCGAGGAAGAGGCCGCGCGCATCGAGCCCCGCCTGGCCGACGCCTATGTCAATTTGATCGAGCTCTACGCGCGCCTCGGCGAGAACGACAAAGCCGAAGCCGCCTACCAGACGGCGGTGAAGCTCGATCCCAAGCGCGCCGACTGCTACTACAACCATGGCGTCCTGCTGTTCCGCGAAGGCCAATTCGACGCCGCCGCCGCGGCCTTCCGCCAAGCTCTCGCGCTCGATCCCAACGATCCGGAGGCGCTCAACAATCTTGGATTCCTGCTGGCGCGGCAGGGCGACGCCGCCGGCGCCGAGGCCGCGTTCGGCAAGGCCATCGCCGCCAGGCCGGGCTACCGGCTGGCCCGCTTTCATCTCGGCCAGCTCTTGGTGGCGCAAGGCCGCTATGCCGAGGCCATCGCGCAATTTCGCCAAATCCTCGCGCCCGACGACGCGCAGACCCCGGCGTACTTGTACGCCTTGGGCGCGACCTACGCGCGCGCCGGCCAGCCGGTTCAGGCCCGCGCCGCCTTGCGCCAAGCGCAGGAAGACGCCCGCCGCCACGGCCAAGGCGCCCTGGCCGAGTCCATCGCCGCCGATCTGCGCCGGCTCGAAGCGGCGCGGTAGCGGCGGGCGGCGCGCTGCCGCGCAACATCGCCAAAACCCCCGGCGCCGCTCGGCTCGCTCGGGCGCGATCGGCGCTTGACTTGCGCCGCCGTATCTGAGCACAATGCGCCTGAATCCGACAAGAATCGAGCCTAAACGATGAATTCCGAAAATCGCCGTGAGTTCCTCAAACGCACCGCCGCCGCCGCGCTGGCGGCCCAGGTGTTGCCCGTTGCCGCCCGCGCGGCGGCGCCCGCGGCGGCGGGAGCCGCGCAGGCCGAGGCGGCCGGCCGACCCGCGCCGTTCGCGCTGGGCGTGATCACCGGCCTCGGCAACGATCCGGCGGCGGCGATCGCGCGGGTCAAGGCGCTGGAGATGCCCACCTGCCAGGTCGAGCTCGGCGAGCTCGATCCGGAGCGCATCCGCCAGCTCGGCGATGCGTTGCGCGCCAATGACATCGTTTGCACGGCGCTTGGCACTTCCGGCCCCGGTCCCGACATTTACGACTTCTATAACGGCCCGCTGACGCTGGGCTTGGTGCCGCGGACCTTTCGCGCCCAGCGCATCGAGAAGATCCTCCAGCTCTCCGATTACGCCAAGCAGCTCGGCGTGCCGGCGATTCGCATTCACGTCGGCTTCATCCCGGAGGATCCCAATCTGCTGCTGTATCGCGAAGTCATCGAGGCGCTGCGGCAAGTCGTCGGCTACTGCCGCCGCAACGGCCAGGACTTTCTCTACGAGACGGGCACGGAGTCGCCGGTGACCCTCCTGCGCGCGATCGAAGACGTCGGCTTCGACAATCAAGGCGTCAACCTCGACACCGGCAATTTCATTCTTTACGGCAAGGCCAATCCCGTGGATGCGCTCGACATGATCGGCAAGTACGTCAAGAACACCCACGCCAAGGACGGCCTCTATCCGACCGGCACGCGCGAGCTCGGTCAGGAGGTGGCGATTCCGCACGGCAAGGTGGATTTCCCGCGTCTGATCGCGCGCCTCAAGGAGCTGAACTACCAAGGGCCGATCACCATCGAGCGCGAAATCTCGGGGCCGCAGCAAATGGCAGACGTGAGGGCGGAGCGTGACTATCTGCGGCGCCTGATCGCGGCGTAGGCAAGGAGAGGAACATGAGCGCAACGAAAACTGCCATCACCCGGCGGGACTTCATCGGACAGACGGCGGCGGCCACGGCCGCGGCGGCGGGCTTTTTGATCGTGAAGCCGCAGCAGGTGCGCGGCAGCCAGGCCAATTCCGCGCTGCGCGTCGGGCTGCTCGGCTGCGGCGGCCGCGGCCACGCCGACACCAGCTATCTGCTCAAGACCGGCAAGTGCCGGGTCACCGCCCTGGCCGACTTGTTCCAAGATCAGTTGGATAAGGCCAAGCAGGCCTACGACGCGCTGAACCAGCAGCAGGGCTTCGGCGCCGTCCCTTCTTCGCAAATGTTTCGCGGCCCGCGCGCCTTCGAGGCCATCGCCGACTCGCGCGAGGTGGACGTGGTCGTGATCACCACGCCGCCCTACTTCCACCCGCAGCATCTCGACGCCGTGGTCACGGCCGGCAAGCACGTCTACTGCGAGAAGCCGGTCGCCGTGGATGTCGCAGGCTGCAACCGCGTGCTCGACTGCGGCCGCCGCGCCGACGGCCGGCTCAGCCTCGAAGTCGGCTTTCAGTTGCGCAACGCCCCGCCTTATGTCGAGCAGACCAAGCGCATTCAGGCGGGCGCGCTGGGCACGATCGCCTGCGGCGAGGGCTATTACTTCTCCAGCTATTTGCAGAGGCCGGCCTGGCCCGGCGCCTCGAACGACGAGCGCCTGATCCGCAATTGGGTGCACTATCGCATTCCCTCGGGCGACATCATCGTCGAGCAAAACATTCACGTCATCGACGTTTGGAATTGGGTGTTGGGCGCGCATCCGCTGCGCGCGCAGGCCGGCGGCGGCCGGGCGCCGTTCCGTCCCGATCGCGGCAACGCGTACACCAACTACAACGTCATCTTCGAGTATCCCAACGGCGTCACCATGACGTTCAGCTCGACGCAGTTCGACAAGGGCTGGTGGGACGTGGCGTGGCGCTTCTTCGGCGATAAGGGCACCTCCGAAGCGCATTACTCCGGTCCAGTGGCCATTTACGGCGACCAGCCCTGGCAGTGGCAGAGCGGCCCGGCGCCGGCTTCCGGCGGGGCTTTCTCGGCCACCGGCGAATTCACCGACAATCTGGCGCAAGCCGATCCGGAGAAAAAGGCGTCGTTCGTCGAAAGCATCCTCAGCGGCAAATACCACAACCAAGCGGCGCAGGGCGTGGAGTCGGCGCTGAGCGCGATGCTGGCGCGCGAAGCCGCCTATCGCGGCGAGCCGGTGACCTGGGACGGCCTGGTGGGCAGCGGCCTGAGCTGGGATCTGCCGGTCAATCTCGCCCAGTTCGCGTAGGGACCGGACCCATGGCGAACCATGCGACGCGGCGCGAATTCCTCAAAATTTCCGCTGGCTCGGCGCTTGCCGGAAGCGCGTTGGCCACCGCCGCCCGGGGCGACGAGCCGCTGCTCGCGGCGGCGCCGCCGCTGGGACCGGGACCGCTGCCGATCCAAAAAGGCGTGCTGATCAGCATGCTGCCGCGCCAGTTGAGCTATGTCGAGCGCTTTCGCTTGGCGCGCGCAGCGGGGTTCGCGGTCATCCAGGCGCAGACGATCTCGGATCCCGCCGAGGCCGAGGCGATTGGCCGCGCCTCGCGCGAGGCCGGCATTCCCATCGATTCGGTCGAGAATCTCGGCCACTGGCGCTATCCCTTCAGTTCCGCCGATCCGGCGGTGGCCGAGCAGGGCATGGAGATCGCTCGCACCTCGCTGCGCAACGCCAAGCTTTGGGGCGCGGGCGCGGTGTTGATGGTCGCGGGCGTGGTCAATCCGGAAACCCGTTACGAAGAGGCGTGGCGGCGCTCGGTGCCGCGCATTCGCGAGCTGGCCGAACTGGCCGGGCAGTTGCGGGTCGTGATCGCGCTCGAGGAGGTGTGGAGCAAGTTCTTGCTGAGCCCGCTCGAGATGGCGCGCTATATCGATCAGTTCCACAGCCCCTGGGTGCGGTCGTGGTTCGACGTGGGCAACGTCGTGCTCTACGGCTATCCGCAGGATTGGATCCGCACGCTGGGTTCGCGCATCGCCCGCCTGCACGTAAAGGACTTCAAGCTCACCGGCAACTGCTACCATTGGGTGAATCTGGGCGAGGGCGCGGTGGATTGGCCGGCGGTGCGGGAAGCGCTGCGCGCGGTGGGCTTCCGCGGCTCGGCTACCTGCGAGTTGCCGGCCGGAGACGAGGCGTACTTGCGCGACGTCAGCAGCCGCATGAGCCGGCTGGTCGTGGGCGCGGACACGGCGTGAAGCATTGGAATCGGCGGGAGTGGCTGGCGGCGGGGCTGGGATTTTGCGCCCTGCCGGCGTGGCGGCGCGCCGGCGCGCCCCTCGCGGCTGCCGGGCCGATTCGCTTTCGCAATGTCGCGGCGGAAGCCGGCCTGCGCTTCACGCTGGAAAATCACCCCACGCCCGACAAGTATCTGATCGAGACGATGCCCGGCGGCATTGCCGTCTTCGATTACAACAACGACGGCCGCCCGGACATCTTCTTCGCCAACGGCGCCGCCATCCCTTCGCTCGAAAAGAACGACCCCAAATACTACAACCGCCTGTTTCGCAACGACGGTGGCATGAAATTCACCGATGTCACCGCCGAGGCCGGCCTTGCCGGCGCCGGCTATGCCATGGGCGCCGCCGCCGCCGACTACGACAACGACGGCCGCGTGGACCTGCTCGTGCCGGGCGTGTTCCGCACCACGTTATATCGCAATCTCGGCAACGGCCGCTTCGAAGACGTGACGGCCCGCGCCGGCATTCGCGGCGGGCAATGGTCGGTGGCGGCGGCCTGGTTCGACTATGACAACGACGGCTGGCTCGACCTGTTCGTCGCCAACTACGCCAAGTTCTCGTTCGCCGACCATCGCTTCTGCGGCGACCGCGACCGCAACCTGCGCACCTATTGCCACCCCCGCTACTTCGAGGGGCTGACCGGCACGCTCTATCGCAATCGTGGCGACGGCACCTTCGAGGACGTGACCGCGCGCTCCGGCATCGGGGCACACGTGGGCCGGGGCATGAGCGCCGCCGTGGCCGACTACGACGGCGACGGCTACCTCGATCTCTTCGTCACCAACGATAACCAGCCGAACTTCCTATTCCACAACCTCGGCGACGGCCGCTTCGAGGAAGCCGGCTTGCTCGCGGGCGTGGCGCTGGGCGACAACGGCGAGCCGGTGTCGAGCATGGGCGCCGAGTTTCGCGATTACGATAACGACGGCCGGCCGGACCTGGTGGTGACGGATTTGGCGCGCGAGACCTTCCAGCTTTTTCGCAACCAGGGACATGGCCTCTTCGAAGACGCCCGCTATCGCAGCGGGCTGGGCGCGCTGAGCGCGCGGCTGAGCGGCTGGGGCGCCGGCCTCTACGATTTCGACAACGACGGCTGGAAGGACCTGTTCACCGCCAATTCCCACGTGGATAGCAACGTCTCCCGTTTCGAAGCCACGGTCTACGAGCAGCCCAACGCCATCTTCCGCAATACCCGCGATGGCCGCTTTGCCGACGTCAGCCGCGGCGCCGGCGCCGACTTCCAAGTGCCGCGCGCTCATCGCGGCGCCGCCTTCGCCGACTTCAACGGCGACGGGCGCATGGACGTCGTGACCTCCGCGCTCGGCGGCCCCGCCGAGCTTTGGGAGAACGTCAGCCCCGGCGGCAATCATTGGATCATCGTCAAGCTGACCGGCACGCGCAGCAATCGCGACGGCATCGGCGCGACGATCCGCATCGGCGATCAAGTCAATCACATGACCAGCGCCGTCGGCTATGCCTCGTCCAGCCACGCCGGAGTGCATTTCGGGCTGGGGCGAAGCGCCAAGATCGCCGAGATCGAGATTCGCTGGCCGAGCGGCCGCCGCCAGGTGCTGCGCGACGTCGCCGCCGACCAAGTGCTCCCCGTGCGCGAACCGTAGCCGCCCGCCGCTGGGCGCGGTTAGGGCTGCGGCGGCAAGATCTGCACCTGCGCCTGCGCGGTTTGCTGGGCGCTTTCGGCGGCTTGATGAAGCCGCTGGTACTCGCGCAGGGCCGCCTGCGCCGCTTGCGTCGCGCCGCCGGCCTGATAGGCTCGCGCCAATTGGTAATGCAAGCTGCCGTCTTCGTCGAGCGGCAGCGCGGCTTTCAGGTGCGGAATCGCCAATTTCGTTTGCCCCGTCTCGAGATACGCTTCCGCCAGCGCGCGCTGCGCGTCGGCGAGCGCGGGATCGGCGCGCAAGCTGGCCGCGAGCAGCGGAATTGCGCGCTGGGGCTGCTGCTGCTGGAGGCGGATATAACCGAGCAGGAAGCTCAGTTGCGGCGAATCCGGCTGCTGCCGGCGCAGCGTCTCGAGTAACGGCCCGGCGTCGGCAAAATCATGCAGCTGCATCCAGGCCATGGCTAATTGCGTGCCGATGGCCGGATCATGGCCGGAGCGCTCGTACGCGGCCCGCCATTCCGCGGCTGCTTGGGCGTAATCCAAGGCATTGGCGTGGAGCGTCGCCAGCAGCTCATGCCGCTCGGCTGAGTCGGGAAAGTCGCCCAATCGGGCGAACGCTTGCATCGCAAGCCGATCGGCGGCCCGCGCGCGCCAGTACAGCGCGGCCGGGGTCGCGGCGGTGGCTGCGAGGATCCGGTCGTAGCTGCCGGCCTGATAGGCGCAGGCCAACGGCTGCCGTTCGCAGGCGCTCCCATCGAGCGGGCGCTCGCGCGCCGCTTCCGCCGCCGCCCAGTCGGCGTGGCCGCTCTGCCGGTAAATGGCGGCTACGGCGGCGTGGAGGCCGGGCAAGCCCGGCAGTTTGGTCTGCGCCTGACGATAGAGGTAAAACGCGCCGCTGAGCTGGCCGGCCTTGGCGCGCGCGCCGGCGGCGAGCGCCAGCCAGTACGCCGAGCCGGGCGCGGCTCGGCCCAGCCGGTCGAAGGCCTGTTGCGCGATCGCGGCATAGCTGCGCCCGAGCCCGTACCAGGCCGCCGCGGTGCCCGGACCGTTGCCGATCGAACGGCGATACTCCGCGGCCGCCTCGCCACCGCGGCCGAGCTCGAGCAGCGCCGCCGCCAAGCTCTGGCGCGCCGCAGCCTCCTCCGGCTTGGCCCGCAATACCGCCCGCAGCAGCGGCACGGCGGCGGCGGGACGCCCCAGGCTCAGCTCGGCATTCCCCAAATACAACCGCGCCGGCAGCGAATCGGGATCGAGCGCCAGACTGCGGCGCAGGACTGCCGCCGCTTCGCGCTCGCGGCCGGCCATGTGCAAGGCCAAACCCAGATCGAAGGCTAATCCGGAGTTATCGGGTAAGGCCCGCGTCAGCGCGCGATACAGCGGAATGGCGCGATCAAACTGCCCTGCCGCCATGAATTCGCGGGCTTGATGCGACTGTTCGGCGAGCGAATCGGCGCCGCTCTGGCCCGCGGTGGCCGCGCCGGATAAAACGCCAGCCAACACCGCCGCCGCGAATGCCGCCCTGAGCGCCAACCGCATGGCCCAAGAATAGGCGATTTCGACCGCGCCGCCGCAGGGTAACGCGCGGCGGCGCGATCGCTGCCCGAACTTGGCGTTAGAAGCTCAACTGCGCTCCCAACTGCACCAAACGTTCGCCGTAGGTGGAAAAGATCTGGCCGAAGCTGCCGGCGCAAACGCCGTTCCGGATGGAGCACGTCGTACCGGGATTGTTCCAGTGCGGCGTGTTGGTCAGGTTCTGCGCCTCCGCTCTGGCCTCCAAATCGTATTTCTCACCCACCCGGAAATGGCGGAACAGGCTGAAATCGAGCTGCGCCAATCCCGGCCCGCGCAGCCAGGATAAGCCGCGCCCCGAGGTGCCGAACTGCGCCGTCGTGACCGGCGTGAACGCGTTGGTATTGAACCAGAATTGGCCCGGCCCCCGGCCGTGCGAGACTTGCAGCGGCCCGGTGAAATTGGGATCGGCCGCGGTCCAGGGAGTGTTGAGGTAGAGCGACGTTTGGCCGATGGTGAGCGGCGCGCCGTTCATCCAGGTGAAGATGCCGTTCACTTGCCAGCCGCCCAGCACCTTGCTCGCGGCGCCGGTGTTGGCCCACCTCTTGCCGCCGCCGAACGGCAGTTCGTAGACATACGCCATCTCCAGCATGTGGGTGTGATCGAAGCTCGGAGCGCCGCGATTCAGTCCCATACAGCCTTGCGGCATCGACGGCGACGACGGGCAGTTGAACCGCAGGCCGTTTTCCCAGCCTTCGTCGTCCACGTAGCTGATGGCGTGGGAATAGGTGTACGCGCCCTGCAAGAAGAGGCCGGTCGTGACGTGGCGATTGAGCGAAACCTGCAGGGAGTTGTAGTGCGAATCCAGATAGCCTTGGAACGCGTAGGTGTCGGCCGTGCGCCCGAAGGCGGCGTAGAGCGGCTGGCCGTTGGCGCCGCTGTTGAAGGGCGCCGCGTTCAGTTCCTGGCCATTGAACTCGTGCACGAAGTGATTGCCGACGTAGGCGACGTTGAGAAGAATCTGGCTCGGCAGCTTCTTCTCCACCGCGAAGTTCCAAGACTCCACGTAGCCGCGATGGAACTCGCCGGGCGCCAGCGTGCCGATGGTCACGTCCGGAGGCGGCGTGATCGCGCCGGTGGAGATGCCGGCCGGCGGTTGAATGAGCGGCACGCCCTCGGCCAGCCCGGGAATGGCGTTGGCGGCGTTGGCGGTGGCGTTGAAATTGGCGTATGGCAAGAAGCGCGTGATCGCGCTGTTGCCGGAGACGAAATCGTCGGCGCCGATGGTCAGCGGATAGAAGCCGCGCAGCGGGCGCTCGAGCGGCAGCGTGTCGTAGCTGACGCCGAAGCCGGTGCGCACCACCGTGCTGTCGTTGAACTGATAGGCGAAGCCGACGCGCGGCGAAAACAGCTTCTTGCTGCTGGTCACCCCCAGGTGCGTGGGGTTGCCGCCGATGCCGCCCAGCTTGAGGATGTTGGTTGCCGGATCGTAGAGCTCGAATTTATCGATGCCGTCGCGCGTGATCAGCGGGAAATATTCCCAGCGCACGCCGAGATTCGCGGTCAACCGCGGCGTGAGGGTCCAGCGGTCGCCGACGTAGAGCGCCGTCTGCCAATCCTTGTTCGTGGCCTTGATGTATTGCTGGCCGTTCTGAACCTCGTTCGACAAACCAAGATCGAACTCGGCCACGCCGTTCCAGGGGTTGGAATCGAAGCCCACCGGCGTCAGCGTGCCGCCGCTGCTGGTGTACACCGTCTGGGTGGCGCTGGCCGGATCGAGGGGGTTCGACGGCAGGTTCAAGAAAGTATTGTCGTCGGCGGTGCTGACGAAGCCGCGCGGGCAGCAGACGATTTCCGGCTGCCAGTGGTTCATGTGATTGTGAGCGGCGTCAAACCCGAAGGAGATCTCGTGCGCGCCGCGCACCCAGCTCACGTTTTCATCCAGAGTCACCGACCAGTCATTGCGCTGCACCGGCTCCCAGGAGGCGGCCGTTCCCAGCGTGGTGAAATCGCTGATTTGAATGCCCGGCATGCCGCTGTAGCGCTTGTCGTTGGTGGGGGTGTTGCTGTTCACCAAGCCCAGCACCGATTGCCCGAGATCTTGCCCATAGTCGGGCAGATGGTTCTCCTCGCTCATGCGCGTGAAGCCGATATGCCCGGTCAGAACCATGTTGGGTGACGCGGTGTAGTTATCACCCAGCGTGACCATCTGCGCCACGTCGTTGGTGAGGCCGGTCCCGCCGCCCTGGCCGGCGATCCCGTAATCGGAGCCGTCGTTGAGCCGGGCGCGCTGCATGGTGTACTTGAGCCAAACCTGCTGCCGGTCGCTGGGATAGTAATCCGTCCGCAGGGTGTAGATGTTGCGGTTCCAAGCCTGATGGCGGAGCTGAATGTCGTTGAAGGGCGTATCGATCGTGAACGGCACGTTCTGGTTGGGCGCCGACAGCAGCTTCCAGTAGTTGAGCGCGCCGGCGTACATGCGGTTGGCCGGGATCACGTTCAGCTTGCCGCCGGAGGAGAACACGCAGCGGCCGGTGCCGGACGTGGGATCGCCGGTCGTGGGGTCGAAGACCATGCCTTCTTGCAACTGCACGGTCGCCCCCTCGGTGGTGCAGACGTTGATGGGAGCGCCCGCCGAATTGTAGAGCGGCGCGCCGAGATAGGCGGAAAAGTCCCCCGTGCGCATGTCCGTCGGCGGGATCAGGTTCTCGTCGATGGGCTGCTGCCGCTGGAAGTAGCCGTCCCAGTTGCCGAAGTAGAACAGCTTGTGCTGGACGATGGGGCCGCCGACGGTGAACCCGTCGTTGTTGCGAATGTTCTGCGGCCGCGGCCCGGCGGGGGCGAACAGGTTCTTCGCGTCGAGCGCTTGGTCGGTATGGTAGCCGTACAGCGAGACGTGGAACTGATCGGAGCCGGATTTGGTGACGACATCGGTCGCCGCCCCCGCGGTCAGGCCCTTCTGCACGTTGTAGGTCGCGGTCTGCACGTTGACCTCTTCCACGCTCGCCGCCGGGGGCACGATCACCATGTGATCCGGCAGCCAGAGGAAGATGTCGGTCGCGCCATCCACCCGCGTGGTATTGGCATGCGTCGGCAGGCCGTTGGTGTTGATGTCGAAGGAGCGGTCGGGCGTGTCGGCGATGGAGTTGGGGTAGCTATTGCGAATGCCCGAGGTCGAGTACACGCCCGGGGTCAACAGCTCCAGCGTTTGGAAGTTGTGGTAAACGTTCAGCGGCAGATTTTGCACCGCGTAGGTGCTGATCGTGGTGTGGACGTCGGTCTGTTGCGTTTGCAGCACCGCCGCCGAGCCCTGCACCGTGACCTCTTGGCGCACCCCGCCCACCTGCAACTGGAAGTCTTGTTCATTGACCTGGCCGATGACGATCAAGACCCCCGTCTTCTTCACCGCCTGGAAACCCTGGACGGTCACGGTAACCGTGTAGGTTCCTGCCGGCAGGTCCGGGAAGCGATATTGCCCGCTGGGATTGGTCTTGGTCTGCCGCTGGATGCCGGTCGCGACGTTGCTGACCGTGATCTGTGCATTGGGCAAGGCGGCGCCGCTCTTATCCGTAACCGTGCCGGCGACCGAGCCGTACAACACTTGTGCGCTCGCTGGCGGCGAAACGAAAGCAAACGCTAATGCCATCGCCAGACACAGCGAAGACCACGTCACCCGAGATCGCGCGTTCATACACGACCCTCCTGGGTTCGGCAAGTTAGTGCAAAATGTCTCATTCTGTCAAGTGCTTTCGAAAAGTTTTTCTTTTTGACGAACGGGGTAGGCCGTGAGCGGAGCCGCCGATCCCGGCGCCGCCGAGGGCGCTATGCTAGCGGGCGTGTCCGGCGAGAGCAATTTGCTCAATGAAGAGCGCCGCCGCGCCATCTTGGCGATGGTGCGCCGCGACGGAAGGGTGCTGGTCAATACGGTCGCCGAGCGGTTCGGCGTCTCCCCGGTGACTGCGCGCAATGACCTGCTGGCGCTGCACAAGCGGGGGCTGGTGCAGCGGGTGCATGGCGGCGCCATTTCGGTCGGTTTTACCGCCGCCGATCCGGCGCTGAGGCAGAAGGCGGCGCTGCATGGCCGCGAAAAGGCGGCAATCGCGCAAGCCGCCGCCAAGCTGGTGCAGGCGGGGGAAACCATCGTGCTCGACTCCGGCTCGACGACCATGGAGATCGCCAAGCAGTTGCGCAAGATCACGCCGCTCACGGTGGTGACGAACGCCGTGAACATCGCTGAAACCCTCGCCGGCAGCGAGGTCGAAGTCGTGCTGACCGGCGGCACCCTGCGCGAGAATTCCTTTTCGCTGGTCGGACCGCTGGCGGAGGAAACGCTGGCTCAGCTCAACGCCGACCGCCTGTTTCTGGGCGTGGATGGAATCGATACGCTGCGTGGCGTGACCACGCCCAACCTGCTCGAAGCCAAGGTCAACCGCGTGATGATCTCGATCGCCCGCGAGGTCGTGGTGGTCAGCGATTCCTCGAAGTTCGGCCGCCGCAGCCTCTGCCATATCGCGCCGCTGCGCGCCCTGCACCGCCTGATCACCGATCGCGGCATCCCGCCCGCCGACCTCAAGCGTCTGCGCGAGGCGGGCGTGGAGGTCACCCTGGTCTAAGGGCGTCGCGCGGCGGCCAGATGCGCCAGCCGCTCCCGCAAGCGCTCGCCGGCGGGACCGGCGAAGGCGGCGGTGCCGCCGAGCGCCCCGCAAGCGGCGGCGGCGCAGCGCGCGGCGAAGGCCAGCGCGGTCGGCAACGGCAAACCGCGCAGCCGCGCGGCGACGAAGCCGGCATCGAAGCTGTCGCCCGCGCCGGTGGTTTCGAGCGTGCGCGCGCGGAAGGCCGGCACCCGCAGCCGCTGCGTCCCTTGGCGATATTCGGCGCCCCGGCCGCCGCGCTTGACGATGACCGCGCCCGCCGCGTTGCCGCCCACCCCCGCGGCTTCGCGTTCATTCGGCAAGAAGTAATCCGTGGCCGCCAGCGCGGCGTGAATGCCCGAGCCGTACCGCAGCGACGGATCGGGATTGGGGTCGAGCGAGGTGCTGAGGCCGAGACGGCGCGCCCGGCGCAGCAGCGCCGGCGCCTGCGGCTGCAAGCGGGTGAGCAGGAAATACGAGGCGATATGCAGATGGCGCGCGCGCGCGAGCCAGGGCGCCACCTGCGCGGCGCTGGTTTCGGCAAGCGCGCCGGGAAAGGTCAGCAGCGCCTTCTCGCGCCGGCCGCGCGGTTGCAAGCCCACCGTCAGACCCGTGGGGCGGCGGCTGCGCCGCACCGGCGCAATTTCCACGCCCGCGCCCTGCAGCTGCGCCAGCAGCCAATCGCCCAGCGCATCCTGGCCCACCACCGCAACCAGCGCGACCCGCAATCCCAGGCGCGCGGCGTTATGGGCGAAGATCCCCGCCGAGCCGCCGATCGTCAGCAGCCCCTGGCGCGCCAGCCTCTCGCGCCCCAGCGCCGGCCAATCCACGTCGGTCAAGATCAGGTCGGCGTTGAGATCGCCGGCCGCGATGAGGTCGTATGGCGCCATTCCAGCGCCCTACTCCAGGCTGACGTCGACCACGGCGGAGAGGGCGCGCGGGCGGTCGGCATCCACGGCTTTCGCCCGCGCCCGCGTCAGCGCCAGCCATTGGCAGGGCAGAATGTAGAGGGGCAGGCGCCGGTATAGCTCGAGACCGCTCGACAGGGAAAAGTCGCCGCCCGTTTCGTCGATCTGCCAGGTGGCCGCGCCCAATTCCTTCAATTCGCTCAACAGCGGCCGCTCCCACTCTCGCGAGTTTTCGCTCGACAACAGCACGACGGCGGTCCGCTCCCCCACCACGCTCTTCGGCCCGTGGCGCTCTTCGAGCGAGTGAAAGGCTTCGGAGGTGGAGAGCGACATCTCTTTCATCTTGAGTGACGCTTCGCGGGCCAGGCCGAAGAGCGGCCCCTGCCCCAGGAATACGAACTCGGCGGGACCGCTGCGCAGCCAGCTCGCCGCCAGGGCGGCGAACCGCCGCAGCACGTCTTCGCCGGCGGCCACGAGCGGCTCCATGGACTGGGGTGCGACGCCGGCGAAGACCAGCAGCGCCACCAGCATCGTCGTGAACGAGCGGGTCATGACCACGCTCTCGTCGAAGCCCTCGGGAAAAACGTAGACTTGCGTCGCGTGCGCGGCCAAATCGCTGGCTTCGCAGCAAGTGAAAACGTGTACCTGGCCCCGCGGCAGCGCCATGCAGCGCTCCGCCGCCTTGACCACCTCGCTGGTCGCGCCCGAGCGCGACACCATGACAAAGCGGTCGTCCCGGTCAGCCCGCAGATACAGTTCCGGATACAGCAGCAGTTCCGACGCGGGCACGGCGCGCGATTCCCCGCCCGCCAAAACCCGCCACGCCGCCGCCGCCGCTTCGGCGAGATAGTAGGAAGTGCCGCAGCCCACGAAAAACGTGACACCGGCGGGCGCTTGCCCCGTCGTGCGCCAGAACGGCAGATAGTCGCCGCAGCGCTCCAACGCCGCGCGCCAGACCCGCGGCTGCGAAAGGATCTCCGCTTCCGTCAGCCGGCCCAAGATGGAGGCGCTTTCGATCAATATAATTTATTTTCGGCAAGCCCAACGCAAATCGTCAACCGAAATCGAACGCAACGATCGATTGAAGCAACGCTCGGCGCGCGCCCGGCAATCGTCCCGGCGGCCGGTCTTGCCCCTGCCTGGAAAGCCCGCCGGCGGAAGGACCGCGCCCGCGCCGGCGCGGTCACCGCACGACGCTGCCGGGGCCGCGAATCACCTTGCCGGGACGGGCGGAAGTGAGGCGGCCGTCGAGCAGCACCGGCACGCCGTTGACCAAGACGTCGTCCATGCCGCTGGAATAGCGCCACGGATCGGCGTAGGTGGCGTGGTCCTGCACGGCCTTGGGATCGAAGATCACCACGTCGGCGGCGAAGCCGGGCCGGAGCAGGCCGCGATCCTGAATGTGGAGGGTCTCGGCGGCGAGCGAGGTCATTTTGCGAATCGCCTCGGCGAGCGTGAACAGATGTTGGTCGCGCGCCCACACCAAGACACGCGTGTTGGCGCCGAAAAAGCGCGGGTGCGGCGCCGCGTAGCCGGTGCGGTCGGCGATATCCATGTCGATCGCGTCCCCGCCGATGCTGACGAAAGGCGCGGCGACGATCTGGCGCACGGAAGCGGCGCTCTTGTTGAAAAAGATGCGGCCGAAACTACCGCCCTCGCGCTCGAGCAGGTTCGCGATCGCCTCGGCGGGCGGCAAGTGATCGAGCGCGCCGGCTTGCTCGAAGGTAAGGCCGACGTAGCGGCGGTCCTCGGCGCGGCGGACGGAGCTGATGAATTCTTCGCGCCAGCCCTCCGGGTCGTCGGGCGTGCCCAGGGAACGCGCCGAGGCGGCGATGCCGGCGACGATGGCCGGACGCAGCTTCGGATCGCGCAGCCGCCGGGCGAGCGCGGCGGTGCCGCCGTCGAGAAATTGCTTGGGCACCATCGAAAACGCCGGATTGGCGGCGGCGCGGTAAGGATACGCGTCGGCGGTCACCTCCAGGCCGTCATCCCGCGCCTGTTGGATCAAGCGCAGCGCCTGGGTGGCGGCGTCGGGCCCGGCGCGGCGCCCGACCTGCAAATGGAAGACATGAAACGGCAACCCGGCGGCGCGGGCGATGGCGATGCCCTCGGCGATGCCGCCGGCGCGCGGATTGTCGAGCCCGCGCACGTGCGAAGCGTAGATGCCGCCCGCGCCCGCCGCCACTCGCGCCAAGGCGATGACTTCCGGGTCCTTGGCGAAGATATCCGGCGTGTAGCTGAAGCCGGTGGCCAGGCCGAAAGCGCCGTCGCGCATCGCCCCCGCCATGAGGCGCTCTTCGCGCGCCAGCTCCGCCGCCGTCGGATCGCGGTCGGCCATGCCGAGCACGGCTTCGCGAATGGCGCCGAAGGTCGCGTAGCTGGCGACGTTGACGCGGATGCCTTGCCGCTCCAAGCGCGCGAAATACTGGCCCAGGGAACTCCAGTCCAGCGTGATGCCTTGATCTTCGAACAGCCGCCCTTGTTGCGCCCGCGCCGGCCCGAAGAGTGGTCCCGCCACCGCCACTGCGGTCGTCTCGCCGAGCACTTCGGTGGTCACGCCCTCGTAGATCTTGCTGCAACAGCCTCCGTTCTTCAGCAGCGCCGCGTCGGAGTGCGAGTGCATGTCGAAGAATCCCGGCGCCGCGACCCGGCCGCGGGCGTCGATCGTGCGGCGCGCCCAGGCGCCGGCGAGTTTGCCGATGGCGGCGATGCGGCCGTCGCGAATCCCGATGTCGGCGGCGTACCAGGGATTGCCGGTGCCGTCGATCACGTGGGCGTTGCGGATGAGGATGTCGAATCGCCGGCGGTGCCGCGGCGGCGGGGCGGCGGCCAGCGCCGCCGCCAGCGCGAGGCATAGGACTAGGCGCGCGGAGCCCATCGCCGCGGATCATACACCACGCGCGGCGCGCGCGCAGCGGCGCGGCGGCGCGCCGTCAGCGGGCGGGCTCGCGCAGGTAGCGCGCGAGCGCGTCGGGCCAGGCGGGCGGCGGCGCCAGCCCGATCGCGCGCAAACCGGCCTTGGCCAGCACCGAATACGCCGGACGGCGCACCGGACTGCGAAATTCCGCCGAACTCACCGGCTGCAAGTCCGGCCGCAGCCCCGACAGTTCGAAGATCTTGGCGGCGAAGTCGTACCAAGAGCACTGCCCCTCGCTGGTGACGTGATAAAGGCCGTAGCGGCCGCTGCCGAGCAATTCGAGCACTTTGGCCGCCAGGTCCACCGTGTAGGTCGGCGTCAGCACCTGATCGTGGACCACGCGAATCGCCTCGCCGGCGCGTGCCTTCCGCAGCATGGTTTCGACGAAATTGCCGCCCTTGCCGTTGCTCCCGGCTTTGCCATAGAGGCCGGTCGTACGGATCACGAAATGCTTGGGACAAAACGCCCGCGCCAGCAGCTCCCCGGCCGCCTTCGACGCGCC
Organism: Terriglobia bacterium; assembly: GCA_021323595.1. GTDB lineage: Bacteria > Acidobacteriota > Terriglobia > Terriglobales > SCQP01 > JAJPKR01. The sequence continues at coordinate 47,099 of JAJPKR010000028.1, forward strand.
GTAAACGTTCACCGGCGCCGGCAGATCGGATTCGACATAAGGCGCTCCTTTTGCGCCATCGAAGACGTAGTCGGTGCTGAAATGCACCAGCGCCGCTCCCGCCTCCGCGCAAGCGCGCGCCAAGTTCAACACCGCGATGGCATTGACCGCGAACGCCGATTCCGCCTCCTGCTCGCAGACCTCAACCTTGTGGAACGCCGAAGTATTGATCACGGCTTCGGGCCGGTGCGCCGCCAGGGCGCGGCCGATCGCCGCCGCATCGCGCACGTCGAGGTCGGCGTGCCGCATCGCTACCACCTCGTGCCCAACTGCCGCCAGCCGGCACAGATCGCTGCCCAACTGCCCATTCGCGCCAAGGATCAAGAGTTTCATGCGCGAATCATTGTAACGGCTTGCCGCCCGCCGGACCCGGCCGGGGGCAGTTCAGCGCCATACGCGCACGATGAAGCCGAAGCTGGCTTGGAAATTGTGGTAGCTCAATACGGAAGGCGCCAAGAAATCGTAGGGCGAAACACCGGGATAGTAGTTCTCGTTCAAGCTCACGAACGCATCCGCCAGGTCCAGCCGCAGCGCGTACCGGTACGAGAGGTAGTACTCGATCACCCCGGCGTTCTCCAACATGAAGGCGAGGCGGTCGTGGGTCTTGAACTGCACCGCCGTCTGCCCACAGGAGAAGACGTCGCCGAAGTCGTTCCCGAAATCGATCAGGCCTGGCGCGATCTTGTAAAAGACGCCCAGGCGCCGCCACCGCCAGCCGGGGCGCAACCCTACGCTCAACTCCGTGATATCCAGTCCGCCGGCGAAGGGCGCTTGCGAACCTTGCCGCGGAGAATAATCGAGTTCGGCTTCGAGCGCGACCACCGGGTTAGAGTTGAACCCGAAGCGAACGCCGAAGCCGGGGTAATAGCAGAAACAGCCGCCGCCGAGAAACTGCGCGACCGTGCGCCCGGTTCCCAAGTGCGGCTGAAAAGTCCGCAGGGCGGTAAATTGCTCGCCGAAGTAATAGCGCGGCGCCGGCTGCTGCGCCGGCGCGGCGGCGAGAACGAGCAGAGTTATTGCGATCACGCGCCCGCCGCTCCGGACCGCGGCGGGCAGCCTAGAAGAAGAACACATAGCTGATGCCCAGTTGCGGATTATGAGTGCCGGCGGGCGGGGCGCCGAGAGCGGCCGGCTGGCCAAAGATGAAGGTATCGCTCAGTTCCAAGCGCAGGCCGGTGTGCCGTGACAGGCGGATCAAGGCCAGACCGCCATAGTTGAGGGCGTTGTAGGTCTTGCGGCCGATCACGAAGCGATTGCCCGGCAACTGCGGCGGGCCGGCAACGATGGCTGCGCCATAGCTAACGACTCCAGGGCGCAAGAGAAAGAAGAGGCCGAGGCGCTGTCTTGCACGCAGTCCCAGGCCCCATCGAAAGCGCCGCCCGATGCGGGCGCCGAATAGCGCTATCGTCGTGCGACCGCCCGCATTGCTGGTTTCACCGATTCCGGCCTGCGGCAGGAAGTCGACCTGCCCGTCCAAGGCGAACCAAGAACTTAGGTTGGTATCGAAGCTGACCGCAAAGCCCGGTACCTGTCCGGGGCAGTATGTGCATGAGTACACGCTTGTCCGCGTGCTGACTGCGGCGAAGCCGCCCGCCAGCTCGTAGGCTGGCGGCCGCTGCTGGCCCGGCAGCGGCCGCGCCCCGGCCAACGTGAGCGCAAGAACGATCGCAGCGCACTGGAATCGCATGGGACGGGCTAACTATTCGGTGATATCGGAATGGTGAGCACTTGGTTGCTGTCCGGCACCGTCACCCAGCCCAGATTCTGGCTCGGCATCACCGCGATCCCGCGTACGGGGTTCGGCGTCCCGCCCTGAAAAATAACTTGGTTGCTCATCAACGAGACCAGCGCAAAGCCATTGGGCGTCGCGCCGACCGCCAAGCCGTTGTTAAGGATATTGCTGACTAGAGTCGAGTTGGCCTGCAGGGGCGGGTCGGTCGGGCCGCCGCAGCCCCAGCAGCCGCTGACCGGCTGAGTACCGAAGGAATAGCTGGCGATGACCTGGTGCGAGCCGATGCTTTGCGCCTCGGCGGCGACCCCGCCGGACGTGGCAGCAACCGTGTAGAAGATCTCACCCTGCCCCTGGCTGACGGCAAGCGACGACACAAACCCGCCCACGCCGTAGCTCGCCTCCAAGGCGAGACTGCTCGTCGAGAATTGGTCGATGTACCCGTCGCCGCCGACCCAAAAGCTCGCGCCGCTCGGATCCATTGCGACTGCGGCCGGGTACGCGCCAACGGAAACCAGATTCGTCTGAGCGTGAGCGCCCAGCGAGACGACCGAAATCGTCGCATCGTCGTAGTTGGCGACGTAGGCCGTCGAGCCGGCCGGATCTACGGCCACGGCCACGGGTGCATGGCCAACGGTGACGCTGGCGACGTTGCTGTTGTTCGCGAGGCTCACGATGCTCACTGTATTGGCGCCGGAATTGGTGACCACCGCGTAGCCGGTAAGCGTGGTGGTCGCCGTGCTATCACACTGGCCGCCGAGGTTCCTCGTTACCGTCGCTGTGCCATAGGTGGCGACCGCGGTCGGATTCTGGCCCACCGGAATTGCGCCAGCGTCGCCATAGACGGACGCGGTCGAGTACGACGTAACAACCGGCCAATTGTCGGTGCTGCTGGAGTTCGAGTAGATGCAGCGCCCGAAGTCATACACTCCGATGTGCTCTGTCGTGCTGCTCGTCGCGGGCGCGACCCCGAAGGGGCTCGGAATCGCCGTGCTCTCGCTCGCCATTAGGACCGGTGCGTAGGCCACCTGCGTGGGATTGGAGCCTAGGCCGTCGTCAACCGTGATTACGTACTCGCCGGCTTGAAAAGGATGCCCGGAACCGTCGTTGACCGGCCAGACGAAGGAAACCGTCCCGGGGCTCACGCTCGTCGTGTACCTTACCGTCCCGCTGCCATCAATGATGTTCACTTCCCCGTCGCTGGTCGAGGTGGCAACGGAAACAGTTGTCGGAAGCAGATTCTGGTAAACGGTGCCCGGCGTCGTTGGGAACGCCGTTTGGGGATATTGCGGGCAAACCCAGGTGATGGAGCCGCCCGGACTTGTTACATAGTTGACGACCTGGGTCGCGGAAGGGGAGGATGGGCAGCCGGTCCAATCCACGTTGTGCGTCCAGGCGTAGCTGCCACTGACAGCCACGGGGTACTGGCCCACGAGGCTCGTTTCGTTCCCGTACTGTTGCGCAGCCGAGATCGGGCACGTCTGGCAATAACCGTTGACAGGGACGAACGCGTGCGGTGTAGGGCCGAAGATCACTGCACCACTCGAGTCCAACTGCTTGTCAACGGTGTTGACGACGAAATAGGACGGCGAGCTGGAGCTGAAGCAACCGGCAGTGAGAAGGCAGATTACCGCTGCCCCCCGCCCACGACCTTGAGAACCGAACGGCGAACCATGTTTCACCTCCGCGGCGTCCCTGACCGGCGCCGCATGGCCATTAAACTAATCCAGACAACATGCGAAGTCAAGCTCCGGGCGTCATGTTGCCCTTGAGCCGTACAGCGACAAACGATGTTAGTGAATTGGGCCGGTGACGGGCAGGTGATCGCGGCTATCCACGACTTCGCCGAAACGCCGGAAGTTCGCATACTGATCCGGCGTAATGTAATTGGCTTTCAGGTAAACGGCGCGGCTCAAATCGAGTTCGTTGCCGGTCACCTGATAGGTGGCCTTGTAGGAGCCGAAGGGATTGGAGATGTCGGCGCCGCCCGGCACCGCCGGCGCGGCGAAGGGCGCGGCCAGCGTGACTTTGACTTGCGTGGTCTCGAAGCTGTCGCCGGGAATGACCAGCGGATGAATCCGCGCGGGCAAGGAGGCATAGCGCGAAAGCAATCCCACCGAGCCGATTAAGTGATCGATCTCCCAGCTATCGCCTTCGCGGCGCACGAAACCGGGAATCGTGCCGTCCACACTGATCACGAGCGGCTGATCATGCGCTTCCAGGCCCTGAATCTGGCCGTTGTCCGCGGTGGCGTTGGGATAGCTTTGCAGCAAGACCTGCTGATAAACCTGCGGCAGTTGCGACGCCGGAATCGAGGCCAAGCTTTGGCGAATTTTCTCCCCCAGCGGGCCGCGAAACTCGAGCACCAGATGCAGCTGGCCATCGCCGCTGGGCTGGACGCGAATGTCGGCCGTCGTCGCCATGCCGTCCAAGGGCGAGGGCTGATTGGGCACGGTCGTGAAGACCGCGCCTTCGTTCGGCGCCCCGGCCAGCAGCGCTTGCCCGCCGCGGAAGGCGGGGTTGATGTAGTCGCTGCGGGCGAAGTCGTTGTTGAGGTCGAACCAAGCTGCCTGCTCGCCCATCCCGACCTTCACCAGCGGATATTGGAAGGAGGCGAAGTTGGGAATCTCGAGCGCGGAGTGATCGGTGAAAGGCCGCGCCATTGCCAGCTGGGGGTGAATGCCGGCCGCCGCCAGCAAGCCGAGAAAGGTCGCCAAACGGCTGCCGGAACGGTCGGTGAAGTACTGGCGCGCCGGCGCCAGCGGCGCGCCCTCGCCGGGGGTGATATTGGCCGCCACCCAATCGAAGATCTTGCGCGCTTGCGCCACCGGATCGGCCTTGCCGGCCGCAGCGCTGAGTTGCCGGGCGGTTTGCCGCATCTCCGCCGTGTAACGCTCCACCGGAAACATGGCGTCGGCCAGGTAATCGGAGATGTCCTTCCAGGTCATCTTGCTGCTCACCCAGACCATCGGCACCAACTGCGGCTCCGGCGGCATATTCGGCTCGACGCCCAAGATGCGCGTCTTTTGAATCAGCCACTCCCGCGCCGTCCAGCCCGCCATCGCGCCGGTCAGCTTCGTGACCTTGGCGGGATAGGGGAACCGCTCGGTTTCGATCATCAGCGGGTCGTCGTTGGGCGTGAGCACGATGTAATCGGAATAGTGATACGGCTCGCGCGAGGAATTGAAGACGAAAAACATGTTGTTGTCGATCGTCCCCGGCACGGCATTGGACGCGGGCTGATGCATCACATACTCGGTTTCGATGAAGTCGCCCGGCTCGAGCCCCGGCATCTGCACGCTATTGAGGTTCGCGTGAATCTCGGGCAGCAGGGCGGTGCCGTCGGGTTTGATCGTGCGCAGGGTGATGATGTCGCTGCCGGCGGGAATCTGCACCGTGCCCTGCGTTTCGATGCCGGTCGAATTCAGCACGCGGATGATCTGGTGGATGTACGAATCGCGCGTGTGATCGGGATTGATGCGATCCACCATCTGGTCGAGCACCAAGATCGAGGCGGCGTTCGGGTATTCAGCGCCGTTCGGCGCGTCCTTCAAAACCTCGGCGGCGGAGTGGTACCACGGCGCCCAGAAGCGATCGCCGGCGAGAAAGTCCGCCTCGTGGCGCAGTGCATTGCGCCCGAACTCCACTCTCCGCAGCACGGCCAGGCCGGCCTGTTGATCGGCGGCCAAGGCGATGTCGGCGGCGGCGGCGGCGACCTGCGCGTCGTCGGGAAAATCGGCCAGCGCCTGCCGCGCCGCTGCTTGCGCGGCATCCAGCCGGCGCGCCTCGAGCAACGCTTCCAGATAGTCGCGGCGCAACGGCCCGGAGGAGGGATCGAGCTCGACTTCGGCGGCCAGCAAGCTCGCGGCGTCCGCCGCGCGCCCATGATGGAGGAAAAAGCGCGCCAGCGCGGCGTGGCCGCGGGGATCGCGCAGCAACTCGGACGTGAGCTGGCGGGCCTGCTCTTGGTCGCCGAGGTCGGTGTAAAACTCCAGGCCGTCGGCGAGCCCGGCCCAATCCGAGGGGCTGGCGGCGAGGGCGTGCGCCAGGGCCTGCCGCGCCTCGGGCGTCCAATGGCGCCCGGCGGCGAGATGAAATTCGGCCCAATCGCAGGGCGCGTAGCCGCGTCCGGCGCAGCGCTGGAAATCGCGCGCGGCCGCCGTGAACTGCCCCTGCGAATCTTCGACTTCGCCCAAATGCTCGATGGCCGGCAATACGGCGGGGTCGATGCGCTCGGCAGCGTGGGCGGCGGCGCTGGTTTGGGCCGAGGCCCAAGTTTGGCTGGCGTCGTCGAGATTGGAATAGACGTCGGTGAGCGCCAGCCAGGCGGGCACCGCCTCCGGCGCCAGCTTCGTGGCGCGCTCCAGTTCGACCCGGGCGGTCTCGCCGTCTTCATCCTCGCCGCGCCAAACGCCGTCGGCCCAGAGCGCGACCAAATCGTCGGGATGGGCGCGCAGCCGCGCCGCGCTCCAGGCGCCGAGCGTCAGCGGCGGCGGCAGCAGGCGGGGCGCGCCCGCCAGCCGTTGCCCCGGCGGCAGCGCGGCCGCGCTGGCCAGCGGCGACGGCGGCGCGGCGCTGACCGGCCGCAGCATCAGGCTGAAACTGCGGGCGGCATAGCCGCCCAGTTTCACCACCAGGCGATTCCAGCCCGCATCCAGCTCGACCGCCGCCGTCGCGGTCGCGGGCACGTACGACGAGCGCCGGTCGTTGCGCACTACGGCGCGGCCGTTGATGAAGATCGCGGCCGAGGCGGGCGAATAGATGCGCAGCGCGTAGGCTTCCCGCCGCGGCACGCGCACGTACGTGACCGCATAATCGATGCCGCGATTGCGCCAATCCTCGGGGAAATCCACCAACCCGCGCACCGCGAGGAAGGGCCGGCCGGTGATGGCGCGCCCGTCGTCGTTGTAGCTCGCCGCGGCGCTGCGCTCGATGGCGAAGGCGCGATCGAAGTCGAGATTGCGCCAGCGGCCCATCGGACCGTAAAGCGTCCAGCGCTCGGGACGGCCGGCGAGCGCAATCGCCTCCTCCAAGGTCAGCGGCACGCCCGGCGCGCGCACCAGCGCCAGCAAGGGCCGGCCGAGCATGTAGGCGGTGGTGGGGTCCGCCAGCGGGCGCGCCGTGACCTGCCGCAGTTCCGGCGCGGCATCGAGCAGTTCCCTGCCCTCGCCGTCGAGCACGCCGCTCAGCTCGCGCGCCGCCAGTTCCGCGGCCGGATCGTTCGGAATCAGCGCCAGCAGCTTCAACGCCGCGCGCATCTCCTCGCGCTGCCGCCCCTCCAGCTTGTCGAGCACGAACTGCGCGAACACCGCCTCGGCGTCATTGGGCGCCCGTACCGCGAGCTCCTGCAAGGTGCGGCGGGCGGCGCGGTGCGCCGCGGCGTCGCCGTAAAAGACCTCGATCCAAGCGGCATCGGCCTGGCCCGCTGCGCCGCGCGCCTGCGCGCGCGCCACCGCCGCCCGCCATTCGGCCGGGGTCGGCCGCGGCAATCGGTCCAGCAGCGAGCCGGCGGGAGCGGCCGCGGCGGCGGCCAGCGCCAGCGCCAGCACGAGCGCGCCAACGGACCAAAATCCTCGCGCCGCGAGCCCGCCGCGCAAGCGGCGGCCAGCCGGCCGGGCCGCGCGGCCGCCGGCGCGGAAGCGGGATGGCCGGGGCGCTCTCATGGCCGCGCCCTCAGCGGCAAATCGAGCACGCGGTCCAAGTTCGCCCAAAACGCCCGGAAGGCGGGGTACTCGCTCACCGGAATCAGCGATTGCGTCACCTCGATCTCGGTATCGATCGTCAGCGTGTTGCTGTCGTCGATGGTGGCCGTGCTGCTCGCGCGGGCAAACGGCGCCTGCGCTTGAAACGGCGCGGGCAAGCCGACCTTGTAGCCCGGCGGCAGCGTGATATGAAGGACGTTGCGGATGCTCTGCGGCGGCCCGATCAAGACCGGCACCTGCCGCGACGCCAGCGGCGCCATGCGCGGCAGCCAATCGCGCCCGGTCATTTGCCGGGGAATCAGCAGCAGGCCCTGCCCGTCGCCGGGATCGGGGCTGGCGAAATGCGGCACCTGGCCCTGAAAGAGGACTTGCACCGGCTCGTTCCAATGATCGTCATTGGGCGCCGAGGCGCTGAACACGCTGATGCCCGGAAGCTGCTCGCGCAGCATCGCCTGCAGCGCGCCGGCGCGCCGCTCGGGGATCTGCAGCCGCGCCCGCAACTCCGGCGCGCGCTCGCCTTGCGCTTGCCATTGCGCGCTGAAATCCAAATCGCCTTGCGCGTCCAATTGGCCGGTGACCACGCGCACGATGGAATTTTGCGAAGCCGGCAGCTCCGGCGTCACCACCGGCGCGAGCGCCGCTCCGGCGTCATGCCGCGGATCGTAGGCCCGCAGCATGGGAATGCGAAAGACGAAGGCGCGCTGATCCTGGTCGGGCAGCTCGCTGACGCCGTTGTACTCGGTGGTGCCGTCGAGATAAAGATGCAGCGACGGCACATACACGATCGCATGGTCGAAATCGGCGACGGAAGGGATCTTGGGATCCACCAGGCCGCGATCGCGCGTGCGGACCAACACGAAATCCGCCGGAACGCCGGCGCGCGCCAGCATGGCGATGAGCAAGGAAGCTTTGTCCTTGCAATCGCCGAAGCGCCGGTGGAATACCTGCGCCACGGGATAGGGCCGGTAACCGTGAATGCCGAACTCCAGCGCGACGTAATGGGTGTTGCGAATGACGTAATCGTAAATCGCTTCGACTTTCTGCCGTTCGGTGGTCAAGCCCTTGAGCAGTTGATCGGTCGTTTGCCGCAGCGCGTCGTCGAGCACGAAGGTGTCGCGCACCAGGCCGCGATACCAGTCGGCGAATTGGCCCCACGTGGCGAAGCTCGAGACCGCGACATACGGGACCTGCTCGATCGCCGGCGGCGACTCCGGCTCGGCGACGAAGGCCGGCTCGTCGCGCAGCGTCCAACGGTAGATCTTTTCGCCGCCGCGGGCTTCGACCGTGTGCTCGCCATGGAAGCGCACCGCCTCGCTGACTAGCGTCTTGTCCGCCGGTGCGATCACCACGAACTGGCGGAAAACCGCGGCGGCTTCGTCCTGAAACGCCACGATATCGCCGTAGTAATCGCCGTAGAGCGATTCCAGCGTGGTGGGCATCACCCGGTACGCGATCTCGACGTAATCGCCCGGCTGGATCGCCGGCAAGACGACGTATTTGTTGCGCACGTCGTAAAACGTCTCGTAGCCGACCGATTCGCTGACCGGCGCGTCCTCGGCCTCGGGCGCTTGGGTCCAGCTCCCCGCATGGCGCACGCGCGCCGCCAGGTACCGCACTTGCTCGGTCGCGGGATCGTAGGTGACCGCATACGTGGCGAGCTGCTGCGCCCCGACTTGATTGTTCACCTTGTAGATCTGCTGGACGTAGCGGCCGACGTTGCCGGAAGGAAAAATCTGCGTGACGGTCGAATCGACCAGCAAGACCAGCGGCCCGCCGCTCAGCGCCGCGGGACGCTTCTTGTAGGCGGCGATGGCCGCGTCGGCGGCCACCGCGTAGGGCTGCTCGAAGCTGGCTTCGCCGCCGCCCGCGCCGCGCTCGAGCTGCAGGCGATCGCGCAGGTCGGAATCTTGCGGGTTCAGCGCCAGCGCGGCTTGCCAATCTGCCAGTGCCGCGCGGCGATCGCCGAACCGGCGTTCCAGGTCGCCGGCGGTAGCGCGCAAATCGGGGTTTTGCGGATCGAGTTCGGTGGCGCGATGGATGGCGGCCAGCGCCTCCGTCCGTCGGCCCAGCCCGGCTTCAGCGCGTGCGAGCACGGCTTCGAGCAGCGGCACGTCCGGGGTCAGCGCCTGAATGGCGGTCAGCGTGGCCACCGCGGCTTCGAACTTCCCGGCATTCCGCTGCAGGTTGGCCAGCGCCAAACTGCCGTTCAGGTCGCCGCGATCGTGCGCGACGAGGGCTTCCGCCCAGGGCAGCGCCGCCTCTTCCATCCCCATCTGTTCCAGCGTGTGCGCGACGATCGCCGCGATCGCCGGAGAGCGGTCGTAGCCGGCCTGCTGCAGTTTCGCGGCATAGTCGAGCGCGACCGGCCGCACCCCGAATCCGGCATAGGTGGCGAACATCCCCAGCAGCGCCTGCGGGACGTCGGCGGCATTGGCGGCGCCCCGCAGGGCGGCCTCGAAGTCTTGCCGCGCGGGCCAAAATTCGCGGCGGCTCAGCTCGACGTAGCCGCGGTCGGCCAGCGCCTCGGGATCGGCTGGCGCAAGCAGCAGCGCCCGGCTCAACGTGCGGAAGCGGCGGCTTTCGTCGGCATCATGCTCGGCGTAGTCCAGCAGCACCGCGGCGTTGCCGGCGTTGAGCGCGGCGGCGGACTCGAACGCGTTGGCGGCGTTGTGATCGCCTTGGTTATAGTTGCTCTTCTTCGCCAGCACCCAGGCATAATTCCAGGCGCCATCGGGAGTGCCGGCCGCCTGCTTGGCCTCGGCGGTCAGGTCCGCGACCGCAGGCGCCGGCGCCGCCGCTGCCGCCGCGGCGCGGCCCGCCAAAGGCGGCGTATCGGTGGCCTCGAGCGGCAGCGCCGCGCCCGCCGGCGTGGTCAGGCGCAGCGCGAAATGCCAATTCGCCGACTCCGTCGCGCCGGTCTTGACCAGGATCTCGTTCCAGCCCGCGCCTAGATTGGCGCCCACGGCGTGCATGTCGAAGGCGAACAGACGGTGGCTGCCCGCCTCCTCGAAGACCGGCTGGCCGTTCACCCAGATCCGCGTCGCCCCGCCGTCGCTGAAGCGCAGCGCCACCGGCTGCGCCGAGCGGCTCAGCACCCAAGTGACGAGGTAGGCCGAGGCGCTGCGGGAAGGCGTGAAGTAAAGGCCGAGATTATAGCTGCCCTCGGCCGCCGGAAACGGGAGCACGCGCCAGTGAACCTTCGCCTGCTTGCCGGAATAGCTGGCGGCGAGATCGATGCCCTTTTCCGGTCCTTCCTCCCGCCTGATGGCCTGCGGCGTGGAGTTGTCGAAGGGGCCGAGAGCGCGCCAGCTTTCGACCATCCCGAGATTGCGCCACGTCGCTTTCGCGGCGGCGGCATCGCCCTGCCGCAACTCCTGCCGGGCGATTTCGGCCTCGACTTCGCCCTCGACCAGCGGTGACAGGCCGGGAACCGAGGCCATCGCCCGCAGCGCCGGCAAAATTGCCTGTTGGTTGGGAGTCTGATTGGCGGCCTCGGCGAAGCGATAGAGCGCTACCAGCCGCGCTACATCCGAGGTCGCGTTCTGGAACTGCCGCTGCTGCGCGGTGATGCGGGCGGCGGGCGCCAAATAGAGGGCCGGCGCCGCCGCCAGCGTTGCCGCCAGCACCGCGGTAAGTCCCGCGATGCAAACGCAGGAGCAAACCCGGGAGCCAGCCTTGGCGGGGAAAAGAAAGGACGAGGGCAATGGGGCAGGACGTCTCCGGCGAGGGCTGTTTCCCATTATAGGGGCGGCGCCTTTGCCTCGAACCAAGCGGCGCTGGATTCTTCGCCTCCGCGGGCTTCGTCGCCGCCGGCGCATGCCGCGGTCCTGCCGCACTTGCCGGGCAGGCGGGCGCTAGGGGAGGCGCAGCGCAGCATCCGCCAGGGCGTGCGGGCGCAGACTGGACGGCGCGGTCTCCCCGCGCTCCGGTTCTGGAAGAGCTCCCCAGCTAGCCGGCGGCGGCGCGGGCCCGTGCCGCCGGGACGTTGGAGGCGGCGACCGGTATGACGGCTGGCCGCGAAGCCGCGCCCCCGATACGGACGATGCGCAGTGGTACGGCATGGAGCACCACCCCGAGCAACCGCGTTGAGTTCTCGTGCAGCAGCGCTGCCGCTCGGCTCAAGGAAGCCGTGCGCTCGCCGGTGCGGGCAACGAGTACGGCGGCATCGGCTTGCGCCGCGAGCAGGCGCGCGCCCGGCGACGCAGGCAGCGGACCGCCGTCCAGCAAGATCCAGTCCCAGCGCTGGCGGGCCGCGGCCGCGAATCCCCGCATCGCCGGCCCCGCCAGCGCGGTCGCGGAAAATGCGCCGCGGCCGGAGCCGATAACGCTGGGCCCCTCCTCGCTGCGGGCTGCGGTCGCGAGCAGCATGTCCAGGGCGCAATCACCCGCCAGGTAATCGCCCAGGCCCGGCGCAGCCGGCGCGGCCGTGCTCGCGTCCGCATCTGCCGCGCCGGCGCGGCAGTCCACGAGCAGAACCCGTTCGCCGGCGTCATGCAACCCTCGCGCCAGCAAAACCGAGACGGCGCCCGCGCCGGCGCCGGCGACCAGCACGATCCTCGTGTCCTCGGCGGCCATGAGCAGCAGCGACGCCGTTAAGGCATCCAGGGCGCTGCGCGCGCAGCGCGGCAGCGGCAACCCCACGGCGGCTTCGAGCGATCGCGGGCCCGCGACAGGATCGCGCTGCGCCTTTCGGCGCGTGCTCACGGGCAAGTGGATGCGGACGCGCACGAACGGCGGCTTGCTCGACGCCGCGGGCAGCCGTCCTCCCGGATCCGCTTCCGCCGCCCGCGCCCCGGCCCCGCGGCGCTCTGCCCTTGCGGCAAGGCCGCCGCGCACGGACCACGCAGAAGGACGCGAAGTCGGTTGAGAAACTTGGACCGGCAGCAACGATTCGTTCGGCTCCGGTTGCGCTCGGGGCGCCCCCGGCGCTTCTCGCTGCGCCTCATCCCCAAGCTCGGGAATCGCCGGCATCGAGCCCAGCAGGGGCAGCCGCAGCGCCGCCAGTGCCGCCGGGCCCGCGCGCGCCACGGCGCGCCATTCGTCAAGACCTATTAGCAGCGCGGCGCAAAGGATTCCCGCTAACAGCCCCAATCCGAGACTCACCGGCCAGCGCGGCCGAATCGGGCGCAGCGGCACGCGCGCAGGCGCGAGCACTTGCACCGGATTGCGGAGTAGCCCCTCGCTCACGGCCATTTGCCGGCGCCTTTCCCAAAGCGATTCGTAGAGCGTCATCTGCGCCTGCGCGCGCGCCGCCAGCCAGCCGTCCTGAGCGGCGTTGCGCGCGGCGGCATCGAGCCAAACTTGTTGCCGCGCGAGCGCCGCCCGCAGTCGCGACAACGCCCATCGGTCGGCGCCGGCCGAAACGCCGTGGCCCGCCAGCGTCGCCCGCCGATACTGAGCCAGGCTGGCCTCCACGCTCGCCAAGGCCTGGCGCGCCTGGCGCAGGGGTAATGCGTTCGGCCCGTATTGCGCGGCGAGGCGGCTCGCTTGCGCCGCCAGCTCCGCCCGGCGCACGCGCAGTTCGGTCCACGGCCGCTGTTCTTCAGCGGTTAGCCGGGCTGCGGCGCCGCCTGCGGTCTGAGCCGCCCGTTGTTGCCAAAGATCGATCTCGGTGCGGTTCACCGCTTGCGCCAAGTCGTCGAGCCGCGCCCGCGCCGCGCTTGCCCCCGGCGCCGCGGCGTCGGCCGGGTGCGCCGCCCGGAAGCGCGACAGCGCCGCTTCCGCGGCCTGCCAGTTGCGGCGCGCGCCGGCGAGCTGCGTGTCGAGAAAGGCCGCCGCCGACGCCGCCGACTGCGTTTCCCGCGCGGCCATCTGCCCGCGCAATTCGGCGATGAGGCCGTCGGCAAGGGCGGCGGCCACGGCGGGGTGCTGATCTTCCACCGAGAGCGCGAGCAAATCCCCGCCCGGCCGCCGCTGCACTTGCACGTGCCGCAGCAAGGCCTCGCCCAGCGCATCCTCGCTCGCGGCGCCGGCGGCGGCGCTCACCGCGGGCGCGGCCGCCGCCGCGGCGCGATAGTCGGGATCGCGAGCCAAGTCCAGCCGGCGCGCCACCGGCTGCGCGATTTGCTGGCTGCGCAACAGGCGGGCGGCGATCGCGGCGGGCTCGTCATCGCGGCCAGCCGCGGGCGCGGGGGCCAGCGCCGGCGCCCAATCGCCCACCCGCAGCAGCGCCTGCGCGCGATAGGTCGCCGGCAGCACCAAGGTCACAGCGGCGCTCGCCGCCAGCGCCAGCGCGATCGCCAGCGCGGCGCGCGCGCCGTGGCGGCGCAGGGCGGCGCCCAGGCGCGAGAAGCTTTCGCCAACAACGGGGGCGCGGGAGATCGGCGCTTGAAGCATGGCGGCGGCTAGTGAAAGATGATCAATCCGGTGAAGATCGTCATGCTGGCGGCCAGCGCGACTTCGCCGCCGCGAATCAGCGTCAGCTTGCCGAGGTTGGCCGGCACATAGACGAAGTCGAAGGGCTCGAGGCGCGGATCGGGAGCGCGGCCGGCGCGAATGCGGCCCAGATTCACCAACTCCCGCCGCCGCGCGCCGGCCGCGCCGGCGTGCACGATCCACGTTCGCTTCTGCCCCGCCCCGCGCTGGATGCCGCCCGCCAGGCTCAGCGCCTCGAGCAGCGTCAAGCCGTTCGGCGGCAGGGTGAAGCGCCCCGGCTGGCGCACCTCGCCGCCGACATAGATCGCGGCGGCGGGCAAGACGCGCACGAGGTCGCCGGCGCGGAGCGTCAGCGCCGGATCGCTCTCGCCTCGCGCCAGCGCCGGCAGGCTCACCTGCTCGCGCGTCGGCGCCGCGCCGCCGTGGCCCGCGTGCGTGATCACCACCGCTTCCCCGGCATCGCCGGTGAAACCGCCGGCCTGCGCCAGGATCTCCGTTAATCCGCGATTTTGGCGCGTCCAATACACGCCCGGGTTCCGCACCGCCCCTAGCACCGTCACCGGCACGCCCGCGTATTGGCGGACCAGCAGTTGCACTTGCGGCGCCAGCAAATAGCCGGTGGCGCGCAACTGCGCGGCGATGCGGCGCTCCGCCTCGCTCGGCGTCGCTCCCGCCAGCGGCACGGCGCCGATGACCGGCATTTGCAGCGTGCCCTGGGCGTCGAGGCGGGCGATCGTCGTGAGTTCCGGTGTTTCAAACACCGTGACTTCGACTAAGTCGCCCGGGGCCAGGCGTGCCGGCGCCGCCGGTTCCGGAGTATGCTCGATGGGCGGCGGCGGGCCCTGCTGGGCGGCCCAAAGCAGGCCCGACGACGCGAGCAGCATCCATACGGCGAAGTGGCGCATGACCGACGCGGGATCAGCATCGGCGCAGGCGGACGCGCCGTCAATTCGCCCAAACAGGGGGTCTGCGATGAAAACACCGAAGCGCGAACCACGCCGCAACACTCGGCCCGCCGCCCTCCCGGCCGGCGCCGTCGCCGGGCTGCTCGCCGCCGCCCTTGCCTGCGCCGCGCCCGCCATGGCGCCGGCCGCCCAACTCGCACCCGCGGTGCGGGCTTATGTCGCCGTGGAGGCGCCGGTGGTGGCGCTCGAACATGTGCGGGTCGTGGACGGCTCCGGCGCGCCGCCGCGCGCCGATCAAACCATCGTGTTGCGCGGCGGCCGCATCGCGGCCGTGGGCGCGGCCGGCGCGGTGGCGGTGCCGCCGGATGCCAAGGTGCTCGACCTGAAGGGCGCCACGGTGATCCCCGGCCTGGTGGGCATGCACGATCATATGTTCTATCCTGCCGGGCGGCGCGCGCCGCTCTATAACGAGCAGGCATACAGCTTCCCTCGCCTCTATCTCGCCTGCGGCGTCACCTCCCTGCGCACGACCGGCAGCATCGAGCCTTACACCGACCTGCAGCTCAAACAGGCGATCGATGCCGGGCTCGTGCCCGGCCCCAAGCTGCACGTCACCGGGCCTTACCTCGAAGGCGCCGGCGCCTACACCTTGCAGATGCACGTGCTGCGCGGCCCCGAGGACGCCGCTCGAACCGTCGACTACTGGGCCGGCGAAGGGGTGACGTCCTTCAAGGCCTACATGCACATCACCCGCGCCGAGTTGGCGGCCGCGGTCGCGGCGGTCCATCGCCACGGTTTGACCATCACCGGCCATCTTTGCTCGATCGGCTTTCGCGAGGCGGCGGCGCTCGGCATCGACGATCTCGAGCACGGCCTGATGGTGGACACCGAATTCGACCCGGATAAGCGCCCCGACTTCTGCCCCTCGCAAGCGGAAACCGCGCGCACCCTCGCGGCCATCGATGTCGCCGGACCGCAAGTGCAAGCGACCATTCGCGACCTGGTGGCTCATCACGTGGCGGTCACCTCGACCCTGCCGGTCTTTGAGACGTTCGCGCCCAATCGCCCGCCCCTCGAGCAGCGAGTTCTGCAAGCGATGTCGCCCGAGGCGCGTTCGGACTACCTGACCCGCCGCGCCCTCATCGGCGAGCAAGCGGACTCGCCCTGGCCGGTGCTGCTGAAAAAAGAGGAGGAGTTCGAGCGCAGCTTCGTCGCCGCCGGAGGGCTGCTGCTGGCGGGCGAGGACCCGACCGGATACGGCGGCGATCTCGCCGGATTCGGCGACCAGCGCGAGGTGGAGTTGCTGGTCGAGGGCGGGTTCTCGCCGGTCGCGGCCATCCACATCGCCACCGCCAACGGAGCGCGCTTCTTGCACGACGATCGCATCGGCGCGATCGCGCCCGGCAAGGACGCCGATTTGGTGGTGATCGCCGGTGATCCCGCCCGGAACATCGCCGACATCGAAAACGTGAAGCTGGTGTTCAAAGACGGCGTCGGCTACGACGCCGCCCGGCTGCTCGCCGACGTGCACGGCACCGTGGGCATTTATTGAACCGGCGTCCGCGAAGTTCTTTCTTGATCTGAACCCTTGGCAGCGGCGCCGGCGCGCTTCGAGCCAGCCGAGCACGCCGCGCGCGGGTGCGATCAGGCGGCGCGGCGGCGAGGTGGGCCGACGCGAATCGGCCAAGGCGGCGGATCGCTGGCGGGAAAGCTCTCGGCCACGATCTCGTCCCACTCCGAAAGCGGCTCCGCGGTCGGCGGCGGGCGCTTCGGGGGAGGCTGCGGGGGTTGCGGTTCAGCCATGCTTCGATGCCTCCGCGTGCTCCCATCATAGCGCGGGGTTGCGGCCGCCGCGCGGCGGCGTGCGCCGCGCAACGCCCGCCCTCCCTTACGCATCTCGCCCAGGAACGGAGAGTCCCCATGCCCTCAGCCGAGCAAGAGCGCTACGTACTTCACCTGAATCATGCCCTGGCGATGGAAAGCGCGTTAGTGGACCATCTCGCCAAACGCGCCGCCGAGATCAGCGACCCCAAGATCAAGCAGCGCATCGAGCAGCACCAAAGCGAAACCATGGCGCACCGCGACACCGTCCGCGGCCTGATCGAAGCGCTGCACAGCCAGCCCACCAGCGGCAAGGCGACGGTGCAGCCGCCCATCAGCCCCGGCTTGATCGGCGCCGTCAAAACCGCGCTCGAAGGCGAGAAGGAAGACAGGGCGCTCTCCCACGCCCTGGCCGACTATTCCGTCGAGCACTTCGAGGCCGGCTTGTACGCCGCCCTGGCGCAAATCGCTCGCAACCTCGGCTATTCCGACCACGCGCAGCAATTCGAGCGCATTCGCCGCCAGGAACAGGACATGGCGGAATTCCTGGCCGGTTGCGCCCCCGAGATCGTGGACGAAGCCTTTCCACCCACGCGGCGGGCGGCCTGAGCGCGTCTCCCGCCCGCCGGTGTCCCGCGTCCCGCGTCCGGCCCTTGGCCGGAATCGCCGGGGATGAGCCGCCGCCGCGGCGAGCCTCGCGGCTCGCCTAATCCGTGATTCGCGCCAAGGTGGAATAGAACTCCGGGTACGAAATCGCCGCGCAGTCGGCGCCGGCGATCTCGACCGGCCCATCGGCAACCAAACCGGCAATGGCGAAGGCCATCGCGATCCGGTGGTCGCCGCGGCTATCGACGGCGGCGGCGTGGAGCTGCTGCGGGCCGGGCACGATCAAGCCGTCGGGCCGCTCTTCGCAGCGGGCGCCCATCCGCCGGAGATTTTCGGCGATGGCGGCGATCCGGTCGCTCTCCTTCACGCGCAATTCGGCGGCATCGGCGACGTGCAGGCCTCCTTCGCAGGCGGTCGCCAGCACGGCGAGCACGGGGATTTCGTCAATCAGCGCGACCGTCTCCGCGCCCGCGATGCTGGTGCCTTGCAGGCGTCCGCGGGCCGGGCCGGCGGCGCTCAGCGTGCCCACCAGCTCGCCCGCCGTCTCTGCGATCTCGACAATGCCGATGCGCGCGCCCATGCGCCGCAGCACATCCAGCAGGACGGCGCGGCGCGGATTCACGCTCACCCCTTGGATCACCAGCGTGGCTTCGGGAAACATCGCCGCCGCGCAGAGGAAGAAGGCCGCCGAGCTGGGATCGCCCGGGATAGTCAGATCCACCGGGCGCAGCTCGCCGGGGGCGGCGGCCAGTTCGACCCGGCCGCGCTGCACCGAGATTCTGGCGCCGCATTGTCGCAGCGCGATCTCGGTGTGATCGCGCGTCGGTTGCGGCTCGATCACCGCGGTCGCCCCCCGGGCGAAAAGCCCGGCGAACAGCACCGCGGTCTTGACTTGCGCGCTGGCCACCGGCAACCGGTATTCGATGCCGCTCAGCCCGGAAGGCGCCGGCGCGAAGCGCAGCGGCGGCAGGCCGCCTTCGGCTGCGGCGATCGCCGCGCCCATCTGCTGCAGCGGCTCGACGACGCGCCGCATCGGCCGCCGCGAGAGGGAGGCGTCGCCGCCGATTTCGCTGGCGAACGGTTGGCCGGCCAAAATCCCCGCCAGCATGCGGATGGTCGAGCCGGAATTGCCGGCGTCGAGCGGCGCCGCCGGCGGGCGCAGGCCGCGCAGCCCGGCGCCCTCGATCTCGACCACGTCGTCGCGGCGCTCGATCTTCGCGCCCAGGGCCGCCATGCACGCCAGCGTCGAAGCGCAGTCGGCGCCCGTGGAATAGTTGGCCAGGTGCGACCTTCCCGACGCCAAGGCGCCCAGCATGCCATAGCGGTGGGAGATGGATTTATCGCCCGGCGGCCGCACGGCGCCGCTGAGATTGCACGCCGGGCGAATGACTTGCGTGGACATGAACGAGGGTTCCAGGCGGGCTGTAAGCCGGATTCTGTGCCCCGTCCGAAGGCGGGGCGGCAATCATTCCTCTCGAACGGCCATTACTGGCCGCCTCTAGCGACCTACCCGAGGGTTGTGGCGGACCGGGCCAGCCCGCGCACCCGCCTCGCGGCGAGCGCTCCCCTCCTATTTGGTCTTGCTCCGCGTGGGGTTTTCCCTGCCTCGCGCCGTCGCCGGCGGAGCGGTGCGCTCTTACCGCACCTTTTCACCCTTACCGCGCCCGTTTCCGAGCGCGGCGGTATGTTCTCTGTGGCACTGTCCGTGACGCGGCTATTTGGAGCCGCACCCCTGGCCGTTAGCCAGCACGCCGCCCTGCGGAGTCCGGACTTTCCTCTGCCCCCGACCGCGCTCGCGCGCTTCCGGCGACAGCGATTGCCCGCCCGCCTGGACCAAATTCAATTATAGGCGCGGCGGAAGGGGGCGCCGGCAACGCGCGCGTGGCCTTAAGCCGGCGCGTGGCGCGTTGCCGCGAAGGGCAGCGTGTGGTACAAAGTCGGAGCCGGTTGCGGGAGGGGAAATGGGCCTTTACGCGCTCGTGCTTTTCGCCGCCGCCATCATATTGGCGATCGTCGCGTTGTCGAGGAGCGCGGGGGCCGAGCGCAGGTGGGAACAGTCGCGGCAGCAGCTTTCCCACCGGATCTACGACCTCGAGTCTCGCCTGCTGAAACTGGAGCGCCAACAAGCGGCGCCCATCCGAGAAGCAACGCCGGTGCCGGCCGCGGCACCGGCGGCGGCGGCGACGGCGGCACCCAAGGCGGCGACCTCGTTGCCACCGGCAACCGGGCCGGCACCGCGCGCGGAAGCGCCAGCCATGCCACACGACGGCGATGCGAAGATAGGCGCGGAAGCGCTGTTCGCAGGGCGATGGTTGAATTACATCGGCCTGCTGGCGCTGGCTGTGGCGGCAGCGTTCTTTTTGAAATACGCCTTCGACAACGGCTGGATCGGACCGGCGGGGCGAGTAGGCATCGGGCTGGCAATTGGCGGCGCGCTGTATCCGCTCAGCCATCGTGTTTTGCGGCGCGGACTGGCGGTTTTTTCCGAGGGGCTGGTCGGGCTCGGCGCCGCGATCCTCTTTCTGAGCATTTGGGCCGGTTGGCATTACTACCTGCTCTTTCCGCAACCCGCCCCGTTCGCGATGATGGTGGGCGTCACGGTGGCTACCGCGATCATCGCCGCCGGACGGCGCAGCCAGCGCATCGCGGTGCTGGCGGCTGTCGGCGGGGCGCTGACGCCGGCGCTGGTCTCGACCGGCGCCAATGCGGAGCTGGCGCTCTTCGCCTACCTGACGGCGTTGGCGGCTGGGTTTCTGGCGCTGGCATGGAAATACGATTGGCGAGGTCTCGCGCCGCTGCTCTTCGCGGCGGCGCAACTCTATTTTTGGGGCTGGTTCATTGCGTTTTATCGCCAAGACGAGATGGCGGCGACGCTGGCTTTCGCTACCGTCTTCTTCGTGCTCTTCGCGGCGCGCAGCGTGCTGCGGCGGAGCCGCGATCTGGAGCGCGAGGAGATCGCATTGGCGCTGGCCAACGCCGGCCTATATTTCGCCGCCTTGATGAGCATGCTTTGGGTACGGGACCGCTGGGGGTTGACTCTGGCGGTTTTGGCGTTGGCCGCGGCGCATTGGAGGGCTATGCGGGCGCTGGGCGCAGAGCGGCAGGCCAAGGCACGGATGTTGCATGCGTGTCTGGCGCTGGCCTGGGCGACTCTGGCGGTACCGATCCGGCTGACGGGAAAGTGGATCGCGATTGCCTGGGCGATCGAGGGGGTCGGATTGATCGCGGCGGGGACCGAGCGCAGCCGCAGAGCGCTGGCGAGCCTGGGGCTTGGCCTGCTAGCTTTGGTTGGATTGGAACTATGCCTGGTTCCCTTCCACGCCGGCCCGGCTTTCCTCTGGAATGAGCGCTTCTTGACGCTGGCGTTTTGCAGCGCGTGCTTTGCGACCGCCGCCCTTATCGGGACTCGCGCGGATTTGCGAATCGGGCTGGAACAGCGGCAGTTATTTCCGGGTCTCTACGTCGCCGCCAACATCTGCCTTCTCACCGCCCTTTCCCTGGAAGTATGGCGGCTGTTTTCGCGTCCGGGGATGGGGGCGGAATCCGGGGGGCCGCAACTGGCGCTGACGGTGCTGTGGTTGGCTTATGCCACGGCCTTATTGGCCGGAGGCGCACTGGCAAAAGCGGTGCTGGCGCGCTGGCAAGGGCTGGGGCTGCTGGGGATCGCCGTGGTCAAGGCCTTTCTCTTCGACCTGTCGTTTTTGGGGCGCGGCTACCGCATCCTTTCGTTTTTGCTGCTGGGGCTGGTGCTGGTGGCAGTGTCTTACGTTTATCAGCGCCGGCAGGCGACGCGGCGCTAGGGCCGGCGGCCGGCGATAAGACAAACTGCAAGCCAAGTAGGGCGCCCACCGACGAACCCGCCTGATGCGATTAGGCCGGACCCGGGCCGTTTATCGGGTTGGGTATGGCGCCGATGCCCAGCGCCACGGTGAGAATGGCGGCGGAGCAGCCCGGCGCACGGCGGAGAGAGCGGAGAGCGAAGGATGCGCCGGGAGGGAGCCTCATGGGTTATTCGTAGCGCAGGGCCTCCATCGGATCCACCGCGGCAGCGCGGCGCGCGGGCCAGTAACAGGCCGCCAGAGCGGCGAGCGCCAGCATCGCGAGCGCGGCCGCGAAGCTCAAGGGGTCGGCGGCGCTCAGCCCGAACAATTGGCTGCGCAGCACGCGCACGACCAGCGCCGCCCCCGCCAGGCCCAAGGCCGCGCCCGCCAGCAGCAAGCGCGAGCCCCAGCGCAGCACCATCCGGATCACATCGCCGGGGCGGGCGCCCAGCGCCATCCGCACGCCGATCTCGCGCGTCTGCTGTGCCACCGCGTAGGAGATCACGGCATAGATGCCGGCGGCGGCGAGCAGCAGCGCCGCCAGCGCGAAGAGCGCGAGCAGGCCGGTGTTGAACCGGCGCGGCGCCAGCGACCTGGCGACGATGCGGCGCGTGGTCATGACGTCGGCCAGCGCCAGATCGGGATCGACCTGATGGACGACGCCGGTCGCGGCGCCGGCCAGCGCTGCCGGATCGCCGGCGGCATAGAGGATGAACGTCCGCTCGCGCCAGGTGCCGCTGTCGCCTTGCGCCTCTTGCGCAAAGGGCACATAGGCGTGCGGCGCGAAGGGCTGTTCCAGCCGCAACCGGCGGACGTTGCCCACGACGCCCACGATCGTGCGCCAAGGCGCATGGCCCCCAGCGGTGCCCCACGCGATGCGCTGGCCGACGGGATCTTGGTTGGCAAAGTACTGTTGGGCCATCGCCTGATTGATGATGACGACCGGCATCGTGTCCCCGCGGTCGCCATCGTTGAAATAACGCCCCCGCAGCAAAGGAATGCCCAGGGCGCGGAAGTATTCTCCGGCGATCAGATCGTGCCAGACGAGCGGCAGCCCGCGCGGCGGCCGGTTTTGGATCGTGAAGATACGGTTCCAGTGGGTATTCATGGGCCTGCCGGAACTCGAGGCGACGAGACGGACGCCGGGAAGCGCGCCTAAACGTTTGGTGAGGTCTTGATAGAGCGACGAGAGCTGCGTCAGGTTTGGATAGCGCGCTTGCGGCGGATCCAGCGTGAACGTCAGGTCTTGCAAGCGAAAGCCGGGCGCCACGCCGGAGACATTCACGAAGCTGCGCAGCAGCAAGCCGGCGCCGGCCAGCAGGACGACCGAGAGCGCCACCTCGGCGACGATCAGCGCCGAGCGGAGGCGCGCGTGGCCGCGGCCGAAGCTGGCGCCGCGGCCGCCGGTTTTCATCCAGGTTTGGAGGTCGGCGCGGCCGCCGGCCAGTGCCGGCGCCAGCCCGAAGATCACGCCCGTGGCGAGGGCCAAACCCAAGGCGAAGGCCAGCACCGGCCCGTTCAGCGCCACCGTCGCCGCGCGCGGCAGCGACGCCGGCGCCAGCGTCATGAGCGCCTGATCGCCCCATGCCGCGACCAATAACCCCAAGGCCCCGCCGGCGAGCGCCAGCAAGCAGCTCTCGACCAGCGTTTGCCGCAGGAGGGCAAGACGGCTCGCGCCCAGCGCGGCGCGGAGGGCCAATTCGCGGCCGCGCGCCGCCAGGCGCGACAGCAACAGATTGGCCACGTTGGCGCAAGCGATCAACAGCACCAAGCCGACCGCGCCGAGCAACAGCCAAAGCTCGCCGCCGGCGTTGCCCACGATGGCGGTCTTGAGCGGAGTTTCGAACATCTGCAACGTGAAGGCTTGCCCGATCTTCGCGGCGCTGGGATAAATCGATTGCTGGATGACCTCGGCGGCGCGCATCAAGTCGGCATTGGCTTGCGCCATGGTCACGCCCGCCTTGAGCCGGCCGATCACGATGTAATCGAAGTTGTCGCCGATATCGCTGAGCTCGTCCTTGGTGAACGAGATCGGCACCCACACCGCCGGCGGCCTTTCGCCGGCATCGGGGAGCGCCTCCATATCCGGCGGCAGCACGCCGATGATCGTGTAGGCGCGAGCGTCCAGCCGCAAGCTGCGGCCCAAGACATCGCGGCGGCCGGCAAAACGCCGCTGCCACAGCCCGTAGCTGATCAGCGCCACGCGGGCGGAGCCCAGATCTTCTTGTTCGGTGAAATTCCGGCCCAGGATCGGATGCAGGCCGAGCAGCGGCAATAAATTGTAGCTGGCGCGATAGCCGCCAATCCGCTCCGGCGCAGCGCCTTCCCCGGCTAAGTCCCAGTCCATCCCCTGGGCGCTGGCGACACCGGCGAATACGTGATTGATCCGGCGCAGCGGGTCGATGTCCGCTGCGGAGACGCCCCAACCATTGCCGGAGCCGGCAATCTCCGGGATGCGCTCCTGAACTAGCACCAGGCGGCCGGGATCGCGGAACGCGAGCGGCCGCAGCAGCACCGCGCTGACCACGCTGAAGATCGCGGTGTTGGCCCCGATCGCGAAAGCGAGGATGGAGATTACGGCGCAGGCAAATCCCGGCGCGCGCCGCAGCGTGCGCATTGCATAGCGGGCTTCACGCAGAAGATCCATGGGTTACTAGCCGCTGAATGCAACCGAACTGCCGCGATCGGTGTTGCAAACAAATGGGTTCAGCGGGGTGAAACGCCCCGGGGTGTTCGTTTTCGCGACTCCGGCGTCCGGTTTGGCGACGAGCGTCGTTGTGAGTACCCCCCCACGCTTTCCCGATGGATCGCCTTCCCCATTAATTAAGGTTCCCGCTCTGAGCTGCTGGGCGGGGCGGGGCCACGGTCGGGACGAGCTTCGGGCGGGCAGCGGGCCAGAGGGCATTTCGGAAGGCAGCCTTGGCCGCCGGTTACGGGCGCCAGGCGCGGGCGCGCCGGATGCGGGTGGCGATGGCGGGATGGGAATAGAACAAAATTTCTTTCCAGCGCGGCGGCTCGTGCTCGGCCAAATTGCGCGCGGCCAGCCGCTCCAGTCCTGCGATCAGCGGCTCGGCGCTGCCCATGGCGGCGAACGAGTAATCGTCGGCGCGGCGTTCCAGCGCGCGGGTGAAGGCATTGGCGGCCGGCAGCAACAGGAGTGAAAGCACTGAGGCGACCAGAACCAGGAGCGGCAGGCCGGCGATATCGGCGATGCCGGTGAGGTGGAGGGAAGGCGCCAGCGCCAGCAAAACCCGGTTCACCAGCCAAAAGCCGAAAAAGCTCAGCGCCGCTTGCAAGGCGAGGCCGTTCCAGATGTCGTGATGGACATGATGGCCGAGTTCGTGGGCCAGCACGGCCTCGATCTCTTCGGCCGGCGCATCGGCCAGCAAAGTGTCGCTGACGATGATGCGCCGGGTCGGCCCCCATCCGGTGAGCGCGGCGTTGGCTTTGACGGTGCGGGTGCCGAGCTGCCATTCGAAACAGCCTCGCACGCGGGTGCCCGCACGCTCGCAAAGCCGCTCCAAGCGGCGGCGCAGCTCCGCCTCGCGCTCGTCGTCCTCGCGCAGGGGCCGAAACTTGTAGAAGAGCGGCATCAGGATGACCGGCGCCAGCTGCGCCAGCACGACGACGAAGGCGGTGAATCCGGCCCAGGCCCACAACCACCAGCGTTCCGGCTGCGCGCGCAGCAGCCAATACACCAGCTCGACGCCTGCCAGCGCCAGCCCCCCGCCGATCAGCAGGCCTTTGGCCTGATCCCCCCACCAGCTACGGCCGCTTTGGCGATTCAGCTCGAAAGCGATTTCCAGTCGCCGCGAGCATAGGTCGAAGGGCAAGCCCACGAGCTTTAAGCCGAAGCCGGCTATGGCTGTGTAGGCCAAAACTACGAACCATGGGCTGCCGGCGGAGTGTCGCTCCCAGAACCGGGCCAAAGCCACGCTGGCGCCAGTACCGAGAAAGATAACCAGCGCGGCCAATTCCACCGCCGTCGAGGCCAAGCTCAGGCGCAGGCGCGCGCGGGCGTAAGCCCGGGCTCGGGCCTGGTCGGGTTGAAGATGGGGTGCGCCGGCCACCGTGGATTTAGCTTAACGGAGCTTGCGGAATTTCCGCTGAAGTAGTGGAAAAGCCTGATATTCTGCAAATTTGATCTAACCCGACCAATGTCCAAACCGGTGCCCAAACCCGAGGAGTTTTGCGCCGTAGTTTTGGCAGGTGGCCGAGGGACGCGCTTCTGGCCGCGCAGCCGGCGTCACGCCGCCAAACAGGTTCTGAACATCCTGGGCGAGGGCACCATGCTGGAGCAGACGCTGGCCCGCCTTGCCCCGGTGGCCAAGCCCGACAACACCTGGATTATCACCAATCGCGAGCTGCGGGTGGCAGTCCTGCGGCAGGCGCCCAAGGTGCCGCCGCAGCAGGTCATCGCCGAGCCGGTGCCGCGCAACACCGCGGCGGCGATCGCGCTCGGCGCGGAGCTGATCTTGCGCACGCGCGGGGATGTGCCGATGGGCGTGTTTCCCTCCGATCACGTCATCGCCCATCCGCAGAAATTCGCGAACATCATTCGCATCGGGATCCAAGAGACGAAGCGGCCGGGAAGGCTGGTCGTGCTCGGCATTCCCCCGGCGCGGCCGGAGACCGGCTACGGCTATATCGAAGTGATCGAGGAGCCGCACCGGCGCGAGCCCCCGCCGGTGTTTCGCGTGCGGCGTTTCATCGAGAAGCCGGATCTGCAGCGGGCGCGCGAGTTCGTGGCCGCCGGCAATTACTACTGGAATGCCGGCATCTTTCTTTGGCGTGCGTCCTCGATTCTGGAGGCGCTGGCCGAGCATCTGCCGGAGATCTCCGAACGCCTGCGCCGCGTGGCCGAGGCGCCCCGGTCGAAATTCACTGCCGCGCTCGAGCGCTGGTATCCCGGCTGCCAGAACATCTCCATTGATTACGGCGTGCTGGAAAAGGCCCGCGGACTGGTTTGCTTGCCGGCGGGCGGCATGGGCTGGAACGATCTGGGGAGCTGGGCGGCGCTCTACGAGGAGCTCGCGCCCAACGGCGGCACGGTGACCCAAGGCGGCAGCGTGGTCGAGCTCGACGCCGCCAACAACTACGTGCAAGCGCCGGGGAAGACCGTCGCCTTGATCGGCGTCAAGGACTTCATCGTCGTCGAGACGCCCGACGCGCTGCTCATCATGCCGCGCACGCAAGCGCAAAAAGTCGGCAAGCTCGTGCAGGAGCTGGAAAAACAGGGGAAGGATAAGCTGCTGTAGCGCCGGCCGGTTTGCCTCGCACCGCCTCCGGCCCCGCTTTCGGCTCGCCTGCCGCGCATCCCACGACAGGGTTCGTACTCTGCAAGCGATGGCTTCGCCGGAAGCATCGCGCTCGGCGGCGCACAATGCGCGCGGCGCCGCGCGCGCCCGCGCGCAGTGCGCTGCTCTTTGCTGATCCTTCGCTCTCTGCCCCCCCTCCGTTGCGCCCGGCTTCTTCGCGCGCCCGCGCCGGGCGCCCGTCATCGGCCTAGAGGATGACGACGCCGCCCCGGGCCTGGCGGCGAACCTGCTCGAGTTGCCGCTGCAGTTCGCGCAGTTGCTCGCGCACGGCCTGCATCGCTTTGGAGCGCTCCAGCCGCGCCGCGGCTTCGATTTTTGGACGTGCGGCCTCCAACTCTCCGCGATATTGACTCACCGCCGCCCGTGCCGCTGCCAGCGCTTGCTTTTCGGCGGCCAGCGAGGCCAGATACGCCTGCCGCTCCGCCGCAGCGGCGGCTTTCGCCTCGGCGGGCCAGGCCTCCTTCGCCGCTCCCTGCAGATGCGGCGCCAGCGCGGGAATCTCGATGGTCGAGGTCTGGCCTTTGCGCAGGATTTGCAGCGCCACTTTTTCATGCACGTGCTGGCGCAACGCGGAGTAGAACTCCTCCACGGTCGAGACCTTGGCCCCGGCCACGCTTAGAATTACGTCGCCGGCCTTGAGCCCGGCGCTGTCGCCGATGCCGCCGGCGGCCACCGAGCGCACCAGAATCGCGTGCTCGCCGGTCGCGCCGAAGTAGTGGGCGAGTTGCGCGGGGATCTGCTCGACGGCCACGCCCAGCGAGGCGCCTTCCGGCGAAAGCATGCGGAAATAAAGGCTGCCGCCGCCATTCGCGCCTTCATTCGCCAGCGCGTCGAGCTGCGACATCATCTCCGGCATGGCAGGCACGGCGACGTCAATCCTGGGCATGGGAGGCATCTTGGGCATGGGAGGAATTCGCACGTTGAGGCCGGGCCAGCCTTCGCCCGCATGGCGGCGGCCGATGCGCACCTCCACGCTCAAGGGCTGGCCATGGCGCACCAAGCCGACCTGCACGGTTCGGTCCGGCAATTCGTCGCCGACCATGCGCGTGAGCTCCCGCACGCTGATCACCGGCTGGCCGTGGAAGCGCACGATGACGTCGCCGGGCTTGATGCCGGCGGCAGCAGCGGGGCTGTTGGGGAACACCTCCTTGACCTCGGCGCCGTCGGCGCTGGCCAGATGCAGCTGCTTGGCGCGCTCGGCATCCAGATCGGCGAGGGAGACGCCGAGCCAGGTATTGCCGCCGTAATAGACCACGTCCTGGCCCACCAGCGTCAGCGGAACCGGCGCCGGCGCCGGCGCAGCCGGTAGCGCCGGGGCGGCCGCCGGCGCGGGTGGGGCCGCGGCGGGCGCGGGCGGAACGGCGGGCTTCTGCGCGGCGGCAAGCGAGCAGGCGGCGAAACCGAACAAGAGCAAGCGAGCGATTTTCATGGCAAGCCTCATGGGTCGTGGGATCAGGGTTCCTTGCGAATCGAAATGTTCGAATTGGCGGAGACGAGCCGCAGCAGCGGGCCGCCGCCGTTGAGCGGCGCGCTCACCACCAAGGCGCCGCCTTGCGCGTGCGCGGCCCGCTCGAGGGCGGCGAAATCGCTCGAAAAGCGATGGCCGAAGGCCCCGGTCAGGTCCACGTCCACGGTCACGGGCAGCCGCGGCGGCAGCAGCACCGTGATGTCGCCGATGCCGGTGCGCAGCACGGAATCGCCGAAGGTGGAGCGGGAGGCGGTGATGCGCGCGAAGATCGACCCCGCGGCGGTGGCGGCGCGAACCGGCCCGGCGACTTCGCGCAGGCGCAGGCTGCCGCTCCCGCTCTGGCACTGCACGCCGCGGGCGCGCGCGATGGCGATGTTGCCGCCGGAGGTTTGCGAGCGGACGCGGCCGGCAACGTCGCCGAGATCGATGTTGCCGCCGGCGGTTTCGGCGACGACGTCGCCCTCCGCCTGGCCGACCTGAATCGAGCCGGCGGCGGTGATCAAGCGCAGCGGGCCGGCGGCGGATTGCACGCGTAAGTTGCCGCCTTGCGACTCCAGCGTGGCGCCGCCGCCGGCGGAGACCAGGGTGATATTGCCGCCCGCGGTGGAGGCGCGCACGGGCCCGGCGATGCGGCCGAGCACGACGTTGCCCACCGCCGTCCCGACTCGCAGCGGGCCGGCCAGATCGTCGGCGCTGACGTTGCCGGCGGCGGACTCCGCCAGCAGCGCGCCGCGCACGCCGCGCGCGGCGATATTGCCCACGGCGGAGTGCACCGTGATCCGCCCTACGTCATCGGGCACCGCGACCTCGAGGCGTGCCTCGCCGCCCGCCCCGGTGGGTGCGCCCACCGCAACCTCGATCAGCGAACCCGTGCGCCGCACGCTCACCGGCCAAGCGTCGAGCGCGGTGCGCGTCGCCGGCGCCGAGCCGCGCAGACGCAGGGTGATGTCATAGCTCAGCGTCGTGCCGGCGGCGCGGCTGAGCGTGACGTTGCCGACCTCGGTGACCACGCGCAAGCGCGCCGGCGCCGGCACCGGCACCTCGCCGCGAATCTCGCGCGTTTCGACGCCGCCGCCCAGCCGGGTGTTGGTCTGCTGTGCCGGCGCGAGGCCCGCGCCCGCACCGGCGCAGCCGCAGGCGAGCGCGATTGCGGCGGCATAGATTCGGGCGCGGCTCATTGCTCCTCCCACCGCGGCAGCGAGGGCGCGGGCTGGACGAAACGGCTGTCGGGCAGGTTGCCGGGCGCAGCCGCGTCAATTTGCCGCAGCAGGCCGGCACAGCGCAGCCGCACGTAGATGTCCTGCGTTTGACTGGAAATTTCCTGCAGCAGCGCGGCCGCGTCGGGGGGCGGAGCTTGGCTGAGCGCGGAGATGGCCTCGGCGCGCACCCCGGCATTGGCGTCGTGCAAGACCGCTTCGAGCAGCGCCTGGCGCACGTCGCCGTCTTCGCGCACCAACGGCGCCAGCGCGTCCAGCGCTTGGAGGCGCACGCCGGGGTTGGGGTCCTGCCGCAGCGCCTGCACCAGCGTGCGCCGCACGTCCGTGTTGGCCGCGCTCGGCTTGAGCGCTTCCAGCGTATCCAGGCGGACGCCCAAGTTCAGGGGATGCTGCGCCGCAAAGAGCAGCAACTGCTGCATGGCCGGGCTGGCGGGCGAGCCGGCCACGGTGCGCCGCTCGAGGGCGTCGAAGATCACCCGCACTTGCCCCGAGCCGGTCGGCTCGACGGCATCCACGCGCACCGGCGGCTGATCGGCGCCGAATATGGAGGCCTGCGTCCCGCCGCCCGCCCCCGCCCCGCTGCCGCCGAATCGCGCCGGGTGGGTCAGCCAGCCGGCGCAAAAACCGGCGATCACCAGCATCGCCGCCAGCGCCGGCTTCAGCTCCCAGCGGGCGCCCAGTCCCAGTCCCAGCCAGCCCCAGCGGGCTGCGGCCGCGGACGGGCGCGGCTCGCTCGCCAGCGCCGCGCTCAGACGGCGGCGATACGCGTGCAGCTGCGCCGCCTCGCTCTCTGCTTCTGCGCGCGGCGCCAAACTGGCCCGCAGCGCTGCCAGTTCCCGCCGCCGCTCGGCACAGGCCGCGCACTCGGCCAGATGCCGCTCCCATTCGTGGCGCTCGGCGTCCTCGGCCTCGCCGTAGGCGGCCAGCGTCATGATTCGTTCCGCCCAATCGCACTTCATGGCGTTCGTCCTCTCATCCACCCATCCAACTCTGCTTTCATGCCTGGCCTCGCGCCCGCAGTCGCGCGGCGTTGCCGCCGTGGGCGCGGGTCAGATCGGCCAGGGCAAAGCGCAATTTCTGCGTCGCGCGAAACAAGGCGTTCTTCGCCGTTTCCTCCGTGGTCTCCAAGATCTCGCCGATGGTCCGCAAGCGCATGCCCTGGTAATGCTTCATCTCGAATACCATCCGCTCGCGCGGCGTCAGGCGGCGCAGCGCCAGCGCAATGCGCGCCTGGACTTCGCCGTTGAGGGCCATCCGCTCGGGGTCGGCCACCGGCGCGCCGTCGGGTATCTCCGGCAGCCAATCCACCGCCTCGCCGTCGCCGTCGTCGGCGACCGCCGCCACTTCCTTGCGCGCCCCTTGGCGGCGGAGATAGTCGAGGCCGGCATTGGTGGCGATGCGATAGATCCAGGTGTAAAAGGAACATTCGAAGCGAAAGCTGGCCAGGGAACGGTAGGCCTTGAGAAAGGTCTCCTGGTAGATGTCCCAGGCGTCGGACTCGCTCCGCACCAGGCCCCGAGCCAAACGCAGCACGTTTTTGTCGTAGCGGCTCACCAGTTCCTCGAAGGCCGAGCGGTCCCCCGCTTGCGCGCTGCGAATCAGCGTCGCGTCGTCGCGGTTTTCGCTCGGTTCGTTCATGCGGAGGCCCTGGGGCCGGCCCCGGTCGCGCCGGAGACAGGCCGGCGGTGGCCCCAGCCGCCGCCGGTCCGCCGCGCCGGCGCGGCGATCACTGCTGATTTTGACGCCGTCGCTGTCAATCCGTAAGCGGAGGTGGTGAATATGACGTTAGAAATCAAGGGGAATGCCCGCCCGGAAGCCGCCAAGCCGCCCCTCCAGACACCCGCCCAGACGCCGCCCAACCCCCGATCCCGATCCCTGATCCCGCCCTAGCCCACCGTCGGCCGTCGCCTCGCGCTGATCCGCCCTCCGCCGTCGCCCGGCGTTCGTCCGCCGTCCGCCGCCCGGCGGCCAACCTTTCCACTCCGTCCTGCATCTCCCTCTTTTAGGGGACGACCAAAGTCCCCGAATCCTCGCGCCTGGCTCCCAGCGTTCTGCGCGCTGTCCACGCGCTGCCGTGGAGCCAGGCCCCGCGCGGCCCGGCGGATATCGCGTGGTGCGCAACGCCGCTCCTCGCGAGCGTCGTGTCCTCGCGGCCCTCCGCCTCGCCGTCCCGAATGCCGTGGCCGATCCGTCCCTTGCTTCGCTCGCCCGCCCGCTGCGCCGGTCGCGACCAAGCTCGCCGCGTTGCGCCACGTCTTCGGCTTCGCAACCCGCGCCGCATCCGCTGCTTTCCGCTATCCCCCCAAATGGGGACGAGACCATTTTTCAGCCCGCCGCCAAGCGCCGCGCCATACTCGAACTCATTCAGCGACAAAGAGATCTCGTCTCTATCCACGATCTCAGCTCGCCAGGGCTGGTCTCGTGCGCTGCCCTCTCAACCTTCGCCCGCTGTCGCCGGTGCCTGCCGTCCGTCTGCCGTTCCCACCTTCAAGGAGCGCCACTTTCCGCTATCCCCACAAATGGGGAGGAGACCATTTTTCAGTCGGCCGCCAAGCGTCGCGCCATACTCGAACTCATTAAGCGACAAACAGTTCCCGCCTCTATCCACGATCTCAGCTCGCCAGGGCTGGTCTCATGCGCTAGCCTCTCGACCTCGCCCCTCTTCTCCCCGCCGAGCGGGCCCACGGTGCGCCGCCAATCAACCGTCCTCCGCCCTCGCGCCACCCGTCCGGCCGCAGCGCACGCGGGCGTTCGCACCGCCCGCCGCCCCTCGTCCCCGTCGGCCATCAGCGGTCTTGGGCCCGGCTCGAAGGGGGATAATATCTTCATGCGCAACAGCTTCGGCTCCCGTGCCCAAATCCGTTCCGGATCGCAAACCTACGCGATTTACCGGCTTGATGTGCTGGAAAAGGCGGGCATCGGCCCTGTGTCCCGGCTGCCTTACTCGATGAAGATTCTGCTCGAGAATCTTTTGCGCCACGAAGACGGCAAGCTGGTGCGCGCCGAGGATATCGAGAACCTGGCTCGCTGGAACCCGAGCGACGGCGCGCAGCGGGAAATATCGTTCGTGCCGGCGCGCGTGTTGCTGCAAGACTTCACCGGCGTCCCGGCGGTGGCCGATCTGGCGGCGATGCGGGAAGCGATGCGGCGGCGCGGCGGGGATCCCAAGCGGATCAATCCGCTCCAGCCGGTGGAGCTGGTGATTGACCACTCGGTGCAGGTAGATCGCTTCGGCACGGCGGATGCGTTCGCTTTCAACGCCAAGATGGAGTTCGAGCGCAATCGCGAACGCTACGTGTTTCTGCGCTGGGGACAGCAGGCGCTGCGGAACTTCCGGGTGGTGCCGCCGGACACCGGCATCGTGCATCAGGTCAATCTCGAATATCTGGCGCGCGTGGTGATGTGTGCGCGGGTGAATGGCGAGGTCGTGGCCTATCCCGATTCGCTGGTGGGCACGGACTCGCACACGCCGATGGTCAACGGGCTCGGCGTGCTCGGCTGGGGCGTGGGCGGGATCGAGGCCGAGGCCACGATGCTGGGGCAGCCGATCTCGATGCTGCTGCCGGAGGTGATCGGCGTGCGCCTGCACAACCAGCTTCAGCCCGGCGCCACGGCGACGGATCTGGTTCTGACCGTGGCGGAGACGCTGCGCAAGAAAGGCGTAGTCGGCAAGTTCGTCGAGTTTTTCGGCGCCGGCGTCCGCCATCTCTCGGTGGCCGATCGCGCCACGCTGAGCAACATGTCGCCGGAGTACGGCGCTACGGTGGCGATCTCGCCGATCGACGACGAGACGCTGCGCTACCTGCGTTTCACGCATCGCGATCCGGCGCGGGTGGCGCTGATCGAGCGCTACGCGAAGGAACAGGGCATGTTCGGGTCGGACACGCCGGCGGAGAGTTATAGCGACATCGTCGATCTGGATCTCGCCAAGGTCGAGCCGAGCCTGGCCGGCCCGAAGCGGCCGCAAGATCGGGTGCCGCTGAGCGCCGCCAAACAGGGGTTTGCGGCCGCGCTGCCGAAGCTGCTCAACCCGGCGGCCAAGGCCGCCGGCAACGGCCGCGTGGCGGCGACGCTCGACGGACAAGCGGTGGAATTGCATCACGGCTCCGTGGTCATCGCCGCCATCACGAGTTGCACCAACACTTCCAACCCGACGGTGCTGATGGCGGCGGGACTGCTGGCGCAAAAGGCCGTGGCACGCGGCCTGCGCCGCAAGCCGTGGGTGAAAACCAGCCTCGCCCCCGGCTCGAAGGTGGTGACCGACTATCTGCGCCAGGCGAATCTGCTGGCGCCGCTCGAGCAGCTCGGCTTCAACTTGGTCGGCTACGGCTGCACCACCTGCATCGGCAACAGCGGCCCGCTGCCCGAGCCGGTGGCGGAAGCGGTGCAGCAAGGCCAGCTCGTGGTGGCGGCGGTGCTCAGCGGCAACCGCAACTTCGAGGGGCGCATTCATCCGCAGGTGCGCGCCAACTATCTGGCGTCGCCGCCGCTGGTGGTCGCCTATGCGCTGGCGGGGGACATGAACCTCGACTTGACCCGGGAGCCTCTGGGCGCCGGCGGCGACGGCCGTCCGGTGTATTTGCGCGAGATCTGGCCGGCGCCGGCGGAGATCGAGGCGGCGATCACCGCGCACGTGCGGCCGGAGATGTTCGCGCGGGAATACGCCCAGGTCTTCGAGGGCGACGCCAACTGGAAGTCGCTGCCGCTCGCGGGCGGGGATCTGTTCGAGTGGGCGCCGGACTCGACCTATATCAAGCGGCCGCCGTTCTTCGACGCCGCCGGCGCCGCGCGCGCGGCGATTCGCGGCGCGCGCGTGCTGGCCTGGCTGGGCGACAGCGTCACCACCGATCACATCTCCCCCGCCGGCAACATCGCCGCCAAGAGCCCCGCCGGCGAATACCTGCTGGCGCACGGGGTGAAGATCGCCGACTTCAATTCCTACGGCGCGCGCCGCGGCAATCACGAAGTCATGGTGCGCGGCACCTTCGCCAATATCCGCCTGCGCAACTTGCTGGCCGCCGGCACCGAAGGCGGCTGGACGCGGCACTGGCCCGACGGCGCCACCATGACCATCTTCGACGCCGCCATGCAGTATCAGCGCGAAGGCGTGCCCACGGTCATCTTGGCGGGCGCCGAGTACGGCTCCGGCTCGAGCCGCGACTGGGCGGCCAAGGGACCGCGGCTGCTGGGGGTGGAGGCCGTGATCGCGCGCAGCTTCGAGCGCATTCACCGCAGCAACCTCATCGGCATGGGCATCTTGCCGCTCGAATTCCGCGAGAACGAAAGCGCCGAATCGCTCGGGCTGACCGGACAGGAAGTCTTCGAAATCACCGGCCTCGACCGCTTGCAGCCGGGGCAAAGCGTGGAAGTGCGCGCGGGAGACAAGACCTTCACCGCGACCGCGCGCCTGGATACCCCGATGGAGATCGCCTATTACCGCGACGGCGGCATCCTGCCGTATGTGCTCAATCAGCTCGCCCGCGCCGACGGCGGCGAAGCCGGCGAGCAGGTCGAAGAGATCGCCGCGACCTAGTCAAGCGGCTTGGCCGGCAGCCTTCGCACTCCGTAACTGCGGCCTCGCTGCCGCGTTGAGCTGTTGACCCGCCCGCCTAAGTGGATTATCCTCATTCCCATCCCTGACAGGACGGCGCCACCAAGCCGCCCATGCGAGAGTGCTCCGCCCAACCGGCAATTCAGTGTTCTGGTATCACCTGCGGCTCACTCCGCAGACAATTTTGCTCGGCAACGGCGGGCAGGTCCGAGGCGTCTGGACCGGCGTTCTGGCACAACGTGATCTGCGTGCCATATTGAGCGCCGCTGAGCAAGGGATGCCTCATCCAAGTCCATCAGCCGCGGCGCAACCGGCGCGGCGCGACAGATTTTAGGGAGACTGATCCATGCGCGCATTAATCGGTCACAAGGTGCTGACAGGAGCGTTTGCACTGCTCCTGTTGACGATGCTCCTTGGCCTCGTCGTTTCCGTCTATTCAATCGCGGCGGGCCGCGCGGTTGAGGCAGCGGCGGCTTCCCCGGGCACGTGCGGCGGCACTTGTCCCACTGTCTCTGAGTGCGTCAACCAGGGCGGCCTTTTCTGCCAATGTTCGGGGCCCTACCCCGGCACTTGCTCCGTTAAGCAGTAATAGAAGGTCGCTGCGACGTCGAAGCTCATGAAGCGGCTGTTCAGCGCTAGCAATGAGGCGCTGCGGGCGCTCTTGCGGTCCCGCGGCTACCTGACCCGTGCTTTGCTGGTTCAAGCGGTCGGCGTCGCTGTCATTGGGAGCGCCTTCGCACTCATCTACGGGGTGGTGCTGCGGCCGCTCCCCTTCAAGGATTCGAGCCGCCTGGTGATGGCCGTGGGCTGCTGCGGTCCCTCCGACTTCCAGGACATCACGGCACGCAGCAGCTTTTTTTCCGCAACGACGCTCGGGGCGCTGGGGCTCAGCGTCGTCGGAACGCCGGCCGGCCCAGAGCGCCTGTGGACCATGGCGGTACGGCCGAATTTTTTCCCGATGCTAGGCATCACACCCCTGCCGGGACGGGCGTTCGCGACGGCTGAGTACAAGCCTGGCGCAGCCAGAACTGCCCTTCTAGGCGGGGGATTTGCGAGGGATGAATTTGGCTCGGAGCTTGGCGCCTTGGGCAAGACCATCGTGCTGGATTCGGCGCCGCACACCGTCATCGGTGTCGTGCCCTCTCGCCTCCGCCTCCGTTTCGAGTGGATGTACCCGCCGGTCGCCGTCTGGATCCCCTGACTTTTGGCGCGCGCCAAATCCCTCCGCGGGGCGCAAGAGCGTTTACGCCGGATGGGCCGGGCGGCGGCGCCTATTTCCCGGTCCTGATAGCCCGGCTGCGCAATGGCATCAGCCTCGGCCGCGCCCAACAGGACCTTAACCGGGTAGTCCGCAGCATGGTCGCCGAGCACCCGGAAGATTCCAACCTCCGCGAGCTTCGGCTGTACACGCTCCAGGCCATGGCGGTAGGGCCCGCTGGCACCACGCTGTGGCCCCTGTTCGGCCTATCCCTCGCGTTTCTGGCCATCGCGTGCATGAACCTCGCTGGGTTAGCTCTCGTCCGCAGGGTCAGCATGCTCCCGGAAATGGGCGTTCGCGGTGCACTGGGCGCGAGCCCCGCCGACCTCATGCTACTTCCCCTTGTCGAGAGCATTTGGGTGGGGCTCATCGGCGGAGCGCTTGGGAGCGTGATTTGCTTCTGGACCCTCCGCGCATTCCGTTCCGGCGCGCCCGCCGGAATCGTCCCCCGGCTCGCAGGCGTCGGGGTCGATTGGCGCGTCGCCGCATTCCTTTTCGCGGCCTCGATCCTCGGCGCAGCTGCGGCGGGGCTCGCGCCAGCTCTGCTCTGTCGTCGCCTGGCGCTCGCCCCATCGCCTGGAAACCCGCACACCAGTCGCCTTTCCGGGCCGGGCCCAAGCGGAAGGGCCCTTGTGCTGGCGCAGTGCGCGATCGCGACTCTCCTTGTCGCAATGTCTGGCGTGATGCTTCGGAGCGTCTGGCGCCTTTCGCGCACCGCCCTCGGGTTCGACCCAGCCAACGTAGTTAAATTCGAAGTCGGTCCCATCGTGCCCAGCGGCACAAGCTGGACCGATCGCAAAATCATCGCCGCATACGAGCACGTTTGGGCCACCGTCGGCGCAATTCCCGGCATCCAGGCCGTCGCCCTTGGCAATCCGTACGGTGAAGCGGCCCGGATTCGCTTCAGGGTGGCAGGCGCCCAAGGGTCGCCGCCGGCGACCGCCGACTGGCTCAGCGTAAGCCCAAACTACTTCGGCACGCTCCGCATCCCTCTAGCTACTGGCCGTGAATTCTCGGTGCGCGACGACCTCGGCGCGCCTGCAGTCGCGGTTGTCAACCGGGCTCTGGACCAGGATTATTTCGAGGGCAGGCCGGCAGTCGGGCAGAGTATCGAAGTATCTTTTGCCGGGCAATGGCATCGCGTGCAGGTGGTCGGAGTCGCGGAAAACAACAAAATGGCCGGCGCGTGGCGCTCTGGCGCTGCACCGACGATCTATACCAGCCTCTTTCAGTTCGCATCCTCTGGCGCCCTGTTCGCACGCGTTGACCCGGGCGCTTTTCCGGGCCCGGCGCCGCTGCGCCGGTCTGTCGCGCGTGCGGTAGGCGGCGGATTCTCGGTCGCCGCCCCGGCCTATCTCTCGATGGCTCTCTCACGCGCGC
Source organism: Terriglobia bacterium (assembly GCA_021323595.1). Lineage (GTDB taxonomy): Bacteria > Acidobacteriota > Terriglobia > Terriglobales > SCQP01 > JAJPKR01. The sequence goes on from JAJPKR010000028.1 coordinate 84,289, forward strand.
TGGAGCGCCCCCGCTTCTTCAGTTCGTTTCTTACGGGCGTCGGCGTAGCGGCGCTTTTTTTGGCACTGGCTGGAGTCTATAGCGTGGCAGCAATTGAGGCGCGCGTGCGCCGGCGCGAGATGGCCATTCGACAGGCCCTCGGCGCCTCATATTGCCATCTAACCGCCCGCGTGCTCCGGCACCCCCTACTGCTGGGCGCGGGCGGCGCGGTCTGCGGCGTCATTGCCGCTGAGTTGCTGATGGACACGCTGCGTGTTTGGCTCTTTGGCCTTCGCCCGGCAGGCGCCGCAACTTGCGCGTGGGCAGGGATCGGCATTGTGCTTGCATGCCTGCTCTCCGCGCTCGGACCGCTGATCCAAGTTTTGCGCCTCCAGCCCGCCGTCGTGCTACGCCACGAGTAGCCCTATCCGTGGCCAGCGGCGCCCGCTCCGACGCCTTGCAATGCTCTGCCGCACCGCAGCTCGAGTGGCGCATACCGCCCCGCCGGAACTTGGCGGGTTCATAACGCCGAGCGAGCGCCTTTGGGGCCGCAAGGCTGCGCCGCGACCGGACGAAGAGCCGCACGCTAGTTGTGGGCTCTGCGAACCATCAAGCGAAGATGAAAGTTCTATTCCTCGCGCAGGGCGATGACCGGGTGGACGCGCATTGCCCGTCGCGCCGGCATATAGCAGGAGGCCGCGGCGACCAGAGCGAAAAGAATGGCGACTCCGCCCAGCGCCAACGGATCGGTTGGGCTGACGCCATAGAGGAAGCGCCGCAGCAGGCGGGTCAGAAGCAGCGCGGCCAGGAATCCGGCGGCCATGCCGGCGAACGTCATGGAGAGGCCCTCGCGCAACACCACCCGCAGCACGTCCGCGGTTTGCGCGCCCAGGGCCATGCGGATGCCGATCTCGCGGGTTCGCTGGCCCACGAAGAACGAAACCACGCCATAGATGCCCACTGCGCCCAGCACGAAAGCGATTCCAGCGAACGACACGAAAAGGAACGTGATCGATCGCGGCGCCGAAGTCGCGCCCGACAGAACCGTGGTCATCGTCTTGATTTCGCTGACCGGGACGTCCCGGTTGAGGTTGCCGACAATGTTGCGGATGGAGCTGGCGAGCTCGGGCGTGTCCTGGTCCACGCGGACCGCCAGAGTCATTCCGGCGGGGATGCGCCCGTTCTCCATCGTCGCCAGCGGACCGTAGGGGATGTAGATCGCGCCGTCCATATAGGGAGGAATGGCCTGCTGCAGGCTGAATGCGCGGACATCGCCGGCCACCCCGACGATCGTGATCCATTCGGCGCTATCGGCAAACCGGATGTGCTGGCCCACGGCGTCCTGGTTCGGCCAGAAACGCTGCGCTGTGGCAGCGCTCACGACGGCCACCGGCGGATTGCCGGTGGAATCCGCCCGCGTGAAGCCTCTGCCGCGCAGGAGCGGAATGTGCATCAGACGGAAGTAGCCGGCGGAGATGATGTTCTGCCACACGAGAGGCGAGTCTTGCGGTACCTGCCTCCTACCTTCCAGGTACAGCGAGCGCTTGTTCACGCGCCCGTCGAGCGGCAGGGTATTGATCATCGCGGCGCCGCTTACCCCGGGAAGTCCTCGAACGCGGTCGAGCACTTGGCGATAGAAGGCCACGCAGCGGCCGGCATTGTTGCAGAACGACTCGTTCGGTGTGATCCGCGCGGTCAGCAAGTGGGTCGCGGAAAATCCGGGATTCACATGCGAGAGCGACCACAAGCTGCGAATCAGCAAGCCCGCGGCGCTCACCAGCAGCACGGCGAGGCCGATCTCCGCGATCACCAAAACTCTTCTCGCCCGCCGGCTGGCGGAAGATACCAGACCGCGCCCGCTGGATTTCAGGGAAACATTCAGGTCCGGGCGCGAGGACTGCACGGCGGGAACCGCGCCGGAAACGATCCCCGCGGCCACGGAGAGCGCCGCGGTAAACGCGAGGACGCGCCAATCGACCGCGAGGTCGCCGAGCCCGGGCGTATCTCCGGGCAGAAGGGTTTTCAGCAGAGACAGGGCGCTGCCTCCCAGGAGAAGGCCAAGCGTCCCTCCCGCAAGCGCCGTCACCACGCTTTCGGTGATGAGCTGCAGCACGATTCGAGGACGGCTGGCGCCCAGCGAGTTGCGGAGCGCGATCTCCTTCGTGCGGATCGATGCTCGCGAAAGCGTCAGATTGGCCACGTTCGCGCACGCCACCAGCAACACCAGCCCGACGGCGCCCAGCAGGATGAGCAGCCACGGTTGAACGTTGCCGGTCAGCACGGACTGCAGCGGCTCGACCGCAAGTCCGGCGTTCCAGTTCTCCGGCATGGGCCAGGGAAACATCGTCCTCACATGCGACTGAAAGAGCCGCAATTCCGCCTGCGCTTGGGCCATCGTCACGCCCGGCTTCAGACGCCCGATCACCGGCATGTAATCCTGCGCCCAATAGTCGGTGGCATTGCGCGGATCGATGCCCAGCGGGATCCACACCTGGGTTCCGGGCGACGGGAAGTGAAAGCCTGCGGGCATCACGCCCAGAATTTGCCGCGGCGTTCCCTCCAGGTTGATCACGCGGCCCACCGCGGAGGGATTTCCGCGGAAGACTTTCTCCCAGAGCGCGTGGCTAAGCACCACGTAGGCATCGCGGCCCGCCTCGTCTTGTCCCGGGGAGAAGGCGCGGCCCAATTGCGGTTTTGCGCCCAGCACGGAGAAGAAGTTCGCGGAAACCAGGGTTCCGTTCAGCCGGACCGGTTCCCCCAGCCCGGTGAGAGTGAATTCGTGCCCGTCGTCGTACGCGGCCGGGTCCATCGTGTGGATCTGCCTCCGCATCGCGGCGAAGCCGCCCTTGGGATAGGTGGCGTTTTGTATGCCGACCAGCCGCCCCGGCTCGCGGAAGGGGAGCGGGCGCAGCAACACGGCGTTGACCAGGCTGAAAATCGCGGTATTTGCGCCGATGCCGAGCGCCAGCGTGAGCACGGCGATCGCGGTGAATCCCGCGTCTTTGCGCAGCTTGCGCAGGCCGTAGCGAACGTCTTGCAGCAGCGTCTCGAGCAGATGGCCGCGCTGAGCCTCGTACACCTCTTCCTTAACTTGGTCGAGGCCGCCGAATTCCAGCCGCGCACGCCGCCGCGCTTCCTCCGGCGCCATGCCGGCGGCAAGGTAATCCGCGATTTGCTGCTCGAGGTGAAAGCGCAGCTCGGCATCCAGTTGCTCCTGCGCCCGCGATCTGCGGATGAATCGGCTTAGCCAGTGCATGCCATCCCTTTCACCACCCGGCGCACTCGACGCGGATCGACGCTATGTCCACGCCCGTTCTTCCTAGCCACTCACCGCTCCCCGCTGTCTTCGCTATTCCGCCGTGCGCAAAATCAATGCGACGGCATCGGAAAGCCTTGCCCACGTCCGCATCACCGTCTCGAGCTGTTTCCGGCCCTTGGCCGTGAGCGAATAGAACTTCGCTTCCCGGCCCGTCTCCGTATCCCGCCAATCTGCCTTCAGCCAGCCGCGATCTTCCAGCCGGTGGAGTGCGGGGTAGAGCGAGCCCTGCTGCACCTGAAAGAATTCCTTGGACATCTGGCGGATGCGCTGCGAAATGGCGTAGCCGTGGATGGGTCCCAGCGCGACCACCTTCAGGACGAGCATGTCCAGCGTGCCTTTGAGAAACTCCGACTTGTCTTCGTTCATCGTCCCTCACGCCTAGATCTTCGATGCATCGATGTTCTACCTATATGCGCAAAGCCGCCCGCCCGTCAACTGCAAACCGCAGACATCCCAGGGGCTGATGCCCTCACCCTCGGGAGGGATCCGGTGGATGGTCCGGTAGGGATCGGCGATGTCGCACGTCTTGCAGTGGATGCGATTCGAAGCAGGGGCGGAAGAAAAAGGCAAGGCGGCGCCGCGCTGCGCGGCCTGCCTTCTCTCTGCGCCCTCTGGCTGAACCTTAGTTACTGCCCTCGCGCAAAGACGGGTTCCGGCAGCCGGTGCGGCGCAGGGAGCTGCGCCGCGGCCGGACGAAGAGCCGCACGCCGATCGTGGGCCCTGTGAACCATCAAGCGAAGATGAAAGCCCTATTTGCGCCGGGGAGCGCCGGCCGCCTCCTCCGAGCCTGCACCGCCGGTGGTGGCGGGAACGGATAACGCCAGCACCCCGGCCTTGCGGATGGACTCGTTGAGAGCGGCGAGATCTTTCTCTTGGAGCGACCGCCAGGCGGCGAGCTGGGTTTGCAGTTGCGCGTTCAGCTCGTCGTACACCGCATACGACTGGGCGGTGGGCGCGGCATCCGCGCTTTCGACGGTTTCGAGCAAGTTCGAAAGCTTGTCGTCGAGCCGGATGGGAAAGTTGAGGGCGTCTTCGCCGCTCTTCGATTGCAGTTGGGCGATCGCCGCCACCACGGTGTCCAATTTCGCGTTCAGCGCCTTGCTCTGCGCCAGCGCATCCTTGGCGCGGGTGTCGGCGGCGATGCGCTGATCCAGGGCGGCGAGTTGCTTTTGCAATCCGCGCATCTGGTTGACGGCATCGTGCGCGGCGCTCACATCTTGGTTGATGCGCTGCGCCAAGTCGAACTGCTTTTGGTAGTCGGCGGCGGTGGTGGAGAGGCGGGGATCGGGCTTGAGCGGGAGCGGCTGGGTATAGCTTTGGCCCGCCACCGTGAGCCTGACTTGGTAGTCGCCCGGCACGGCGAGAACGCCGATCGGGAAGCCCCAATGCGCTTCGCCGGGAATCAGGTGAGGCGCGGGATAGCGCAGATCCCAGACGAAACGGTTGAGGCCGGCCTTCGCCGGCGGCGCCGCGCCGCGCCCGAAGCGGAAGCCGCCCGCGGCCGCGGCCGAAGCGGGATGTGTGGCGCTCGTAAACTTGCGCACGAGGCGGCCGCGCGCATCGAGAATCTCCAGCGTGATCGGCTTCGCCGGCGCTTGCGCGAGCCAATAAACCACGATGGCGCCGCCGGGCGGATTCGCGCCGGCATCGGGCGGAGCGAATCCGAAGCCGCCGCCGCGCGTGCGGTAGGTGACTGCGGGCTGGTACAGATGGACGGCGGCGGTGGCGACGGCGGGCGTGTATTGGCGCAGCGGGGTGATGTCGTCGAGCGCCCAGAAGGCGCGGCCGTGGGTCGCGGCCACCAGCGTGTCGCCATGGATGGCTAAGTCGCGCACCGGCGCCGTCGGCAGGCCGAGTTGCAGCGATTGCCAGTGCGCGCCGTCGTCGAGCGAGTAATAGACCCCCTGCTCGGTGCCGGCATAGAGCAGGCCGCGGCGCACGGGATCTTCGCGCACGACGTGCACGTAGACGTTCTCCGGCAGGCCGGTGACGATCGGCGTCCAGGTGCGGCCGTAGTCGGCGGTCTTGTAAATGTAGGGGTGGAAGTCATCGAGCTTTTCGCCGTTGGCGGCCACGTAGGCGGCGCCGGGATCGAAATGCGAAGGCTCGATGATGCTGATCTTGGTCCATTCGGGGAGTCGCTTGGGCGTCGCGTCGGTCCAATGGGCGCCGTCGTCGCGGGTCAGATGCACCAGCCCGTCGTCGCTGCCGACCCACAGCTCGCCTTGCCGCAGCGGCGATTCGGCGATGGCGAAGATGGTGTCGTAGTACTCGACGCTGGTGTTGTCCTGGGTGATGGGGCCGCCCGAGGATTGCTGCTTGGTCTTGTCGTTGCGCGTCAGGTCGGGGCTGATGATCTTCCAACTGGCGCCGCCATCCAGGCTCTTGAACAGCACCTCGCCGCCGAAATAGAGGGCGTGGGGCGCAAAATCCGAGACCAGGATCGGCGCGGTCCATTGGAAGCGGTGCTTGAGGTTGGCGGCGCCCGAGCCCATGGGGTTATCGGGCCAGGGATCGATATCCTGCTCTTGCCCGGTGCGGTGATCGTAGCGGGTCAGCAGGCCGTCGTAGGAGCCGGCATAGACGATGTTGGGATCGGCGGGATCGGGCACCACGAAGCCGCTCTCGCCGCCGCCGGCGTCGTACCAGTCGGAGTCGCCGATCACGCCGTGGTCGGTGCTGCTGGCGATCGCCACCGTGCTGTTGTCTTGCTGCGCGCCGTAGACGAAGAAGCGGAAGCGACGGTCGGTGGCGACGTGATAGAACTCGGCGGTCGGCTGGTTGTCCTGCGTGGTCCAGCTCCGGCCCCCGTTCTGCGTGATGGTGGCGCCGCCGTCGTTGCCGTTGATCATGCGGTCGGGATCCGTGGGATCGATCCAAAGGCCGTGGTTGTCGCCATGCGGGGCGCGGAGCGGCTGGAAGCTCTTGCCGCCGTCGGTCGAGCGCAACAGGCCGGTGTTGAGCACGTACACCGTATCCACCGCCTTGGGGTCGGCGAAAATATGCGTGAAATACCAGGCGCGCTGCGTAAGGTCGTGATTGCCGTTGACGAACTGCCAGTTGTCGCCGCCGTCGCTCGAGACGTACAAGCCGCCCTTCTTGGCCTCGATCAGCGCATAGACGCGGTCGCCGTCGGCGCCGGAGACGGCCACGCCGATGCGGCCGAGCACGCCTGCGGGCAGGCCGTGGCCTTCCAGACGCTTCCAGGTGGCGCCCCCGTCGACGGACCTATAGAGGCCGCTGCCGGGACCCCCGCTCACCATCGCCCAGGGATACCGCTGCGCCTGCCAGAGCGCGGCGAAGACGATGTTCGGGTTCTGAGGATCGAAAGAGAGATCGATGGCGCCGGTGTGATCGTCTTTGAACAGCACCTTTTGCCAGGTCTGGCCGCCGTCGAGCGAGCGGAAGACGCCGCGCTCGGCGTTGGGGCCGAAGGCGTGGCCGAGGGCGGCGACGAAGACGCGGTTCGGGTCGTGGGGATCCACGATCAGGCGGCCGATGTGCTGGGTATCGTCGAGCCCCATGTGCCGCCAGGTCTTGCCGCCGTCGAGCGATTTCCAAACACCGTCGCCATACGAAATGTCGCCGCGGATGCAGGCTTCGCCGGTTCCGACATAAATGATGTTGGGGTTCGAGGGCGCCACGGCGATCGCGCCGATGGAAGACACCGGCTCGTGCTGGAACTGCGGCTGCCAGGAGAGGCCGCCATCGGTCGTCTTCCAGACGCCGCCCGCGACCGCGCCGAAATAGAACACCAGCGGATTGCCGGGCACGCCGCTCACCGCGAGCACCCGTCCGCCGCGGAAGGGCCCGATCAAACGCCAGTGCAGGCCGCCGAAGGGCGCGGGCGCCGGGGCCGCTTGCGCATGCAGGCCGGAAGGCGCGAACGCTAACAGAAGAGCTGCGAGTAACCCCGCATAAAGTTTCGGCGCGAGCTTGTTGGCCATGGGAATTCTCCGGATCGCGACCCAGTATAACGGCGGATGACCCCGGGCGGCGGGCGGCGGTTGCAGCAAGCCGTGCGGCCGCGTTGGCGCGGCAGGAGCAGGCAGGGGGTCACCGTTCGCGGAGAACTCGCCGGCCGCTGACCCCGGGAACGCTGGGGCGCCGCTGCGGACGCAAAACCAGGCGCAGCAGCAGCGGCCCGATCAGCGACGTCAGCACCGCCATGCCGATGCCGATGTCGTAATAGGACGTGGGAATGGCGGGGATGCGCAAGCTTTGGCCGGCGACGACGATGCCCACTTCACCTCGCGGAATCATGCCCAGCCCGACCAAGAGTGCGCTGCGGCGGCCGAGCGGCAGCGAGGCCAAGCTGCACGCGGCCAGTTTGGTGGCGATGGCGATGCCGGTGATGGCCGCCAGCAGGATCAGGCCATGCCCGTGTGCCATCGTGCCGAGCGAGACGCGCAGGCCGATGTTGGCGAGAAAGAAAGGGACGAGAAAGCTGCTGACCGCCGAGGCTTGCGCCTGAACCGATTCGGCGACGTCGCGGCGCTCGCTGACGAACATCCCGGCCAGGAACGCGCCGATAATCGCCGCCATGCCGATATAGGCCGACATCGCGGAAAAGCCGAGCAGCAAGACCAGCGCCGTGGACCAGATCGGGGCGCGGGCGCGCAGATCGCGGAGGCGCCGCGTCACGCGCGGGAAGGCGGTGCGGCGCAGCACCAGCACCAGCACCACGAAGCCGGCGACGAACGCCACGGTCAGCAGCAAGTTCGCGACTTTCACGCGCGGCGAGGTGAAGCTGGCGAGGGCGGAGAGAGCCAGAAGGCCCAAGATGTCGTCAAGGACGGCCGCGCCCAGAATCACATGGCCGAACGCGGTGTGGGTCGCGCCGAAGTCTTCGAGGATCTTGGCCGTAATGCCGATGCTCGTAGCCACCAGCAGCGTGCCGACAAACTGCGCCGTGACGGCGTTCTCTCCCATGGCGGCGGCGAACCACCAGCCGACCACGAAGGGCGTGACGACTCCGAGCAGCGCCACGGCGAAGCTCAGATACCCGTAGCGGAGAATCTCTTCCGGCTGCGTCTCGAGGCCGGTCTCGAAGAGCAGGAAGATCACGCCGATCTCGGCCATGAAATCGAGCACCGGCGAAGGCGCGACCCAATGCAGCGCTCCGGGGCCGACGAGAAAGCCGAGGAGGATCTGACCGACGAGCGGCGGCTGCCCCAGGCGCTCGAAAATCTCTTCGCCGACTTTGGCGGCGGCGAAGACGACGAAAAGGCTGAACAGCGCTTGGAGGCTCTCTTGCGGCATTCTCAGACCGTTGGGACCATCAGCCTCGCGACGCCGGCTTCACGCATGACCGGCGTAAGCGCGCGGGCTTCACATTCGGCGCCCGCGCCGCGCAACAGCTCCGGCTGCCTCGGACCCGGCTAGGTTCCCGGCCCTTCCGAGGCTCCCTTTCCCTTCGGGCAGACTTGCGCCCGCGCGGCCGCCTTTTCCCCACGCTCACTCGAGCCGGCGCCTGAGCTTCCCATCGAGCTTGTGCCCGGCCTTGTCGTGGCTCCCGGGTCTTGCGCCTCGGAGTGTTTCCGTTTCAGGCTCCGGTCCAGGAAAGGCGGGCTCGCACCGTTTCAGCCGCGGCTTTTAAGATAGCGTGACACCGGCGCTGCAGCCGCGGGAATCGGTCACAGGACGGAGCGAGGGGCCGGCGGCCGCCGGGCGTGCGAATCCACGCGCGTCGGAGCGCAGCCGGCGCGATCGCCCGGGTAGAATTGAGGCGTGCGCATCGTCTCCTTTTTGCCCACCGCGACCGAGATCCTGCTGGCGCTGGGCGCGGGCCATGAGCTGGTGGGAATTTCGCACGAGAATCGCGCCATCGCGGCGGTGCGGCATCTGCCCGTGGTGAGTGAATTGACCTATGACGATGCCGCGTTGACGGGTGAGCAGATCGACGAGCTCGTCACCCGGACCTATGCCGGCGGCGGCAGCATTTACCGCATCAACGAGCCGCTCTTGCGCGAGTTGCAGCCGGATTTGCTGATCGTGCAAGAGCTGTGCTCGGTGTGCGCGGTGACGCCGAACGATTTCCAGGCGATGCTGAGCCGCCTGCAGCCGCAGCCGCGCGTGCTCAGCCTGAAGGCGGCGACGCTGACCGAGGCGTTCGAGGACATGCGGCGCGTCGCCTGGGAAGTGCGCGGCGTCGCCGGCGGAGAGCGCCTGGTCGCGCGCTTGCAAGCGCGCATGGATGCCACGGCGACGCTGGTGGCGCGGGAGCGCACCCGCCGCGTTTTTTGCCTGGAATGGCCGCGCCCGCTTTACAACTCCGGCCATTGGGTGCCGGAGCTGGTGGCGCTCGCCGGGGGGCGCGATGAATTGGCGGCGGCCGGCGCCAAGTCGGTGCCGATCGCGTGGGAGAAGCTGCGCGCCTACGATCCCGAGATCATCGTGGCCATGGTCTGCGGCTTTCCGCGCGACCGCGCCTTGCGCGAGGTCGAAACCCTATGGGCATATCCCGGCTTCGCGGAACTGCGGGCGGTCCGGCAGGGCAATGTTTGGGTCACCGACGGCCCGCGGTACTTCAATCAGGCGGGCCCCGCCTTGGCCGACGCGGTGGCGCTGCTCGGCAAGATTTTTCATCCCGAGCGCGCGGGCGGACCGCAGGAGAAAGAAGCCGTGCGGCTGCCGGCGCCGCCGGGACGATAAGCATCGCCGCCGCCCCGGCGCGGCGACGGATGGCGAACGGCGGCGGATCACCGCCCGCGACCCGCCGGGGCCGCAAGCATATAATCCGGAATACCTCGGATCGCGCGGTCCGGCCTCGGCCGGCAGGTCCTAAAAACTTAGGGCGGCCGGTATGCGGCGGCTCCGCGCCGAGGGAAGCGTGCGGTCAGGGAGGCGTTGTGAAGACATTCATCATCGGCTTGATCATCGGCGTCTTGTTGGTTCCGGCGGGCGCCTATTTCGCCGCGCGGCTGGGCATGCTGCCGGTCGCCACGGCTTCATCGCCGCTGCCGATGGAGACCTTGATCGCCAAGACCGCTCTCCGCGCCAAGCTGCGGCGCGAGGCGCCGAAGCGGGCGGGCGTGCCCGCCGATCCCGCCGATCTCGAGGCCGGCGCCGCCGTGTACAAGACGAACTGCGCGCAGTGCCACGGCCTTCCCGGGCAGCCGCAGCCCGCGGCTGCGCGCGGCATGTTTCCTCCGGCGCCGCAGTTGCTCTCGGCCGACGGCATGGTCACCGACGATCCCGTCGGCGTGACGTATTGGAAGGTCAAGAACGGCATTCGCCTGACCGGCATGCCCGCCTGGAGCGGCACCCTCAACGAGCAGCAGATGTGGCAGGTGAGCCAGCTTCTGGCCCATGCCGACAAGCTCCCGCCGGATGTCATGGCCAAACTGCAATAGCGGCGCCGCGGTGCGATGAAGACCAGCATCGGCAACAATCTGATTCCGAAGTCCATGAGCCTGGCCGACGGTCTGGCGCTGATCCGGCGCGCGGGCTTCGACGGCGTGGAGCTGTGGCTCGATCATGACGGCCCGCTCACGCTCGCCACCAGCGATGCGCAGGCGCGCGGGCTGCTGGCGCTGGTCCGTGATCACGGGCTGGAAGTTTCGAACGTCTCGACCGGACTGCATTGGGATACGCCCTTTTCCGCCCGCGATCCGGCGGTGCGGGCGCAAGCGCTGGCCATCGCGCGGCGGCAGATCGAGCTGGCGCAGCTCTTCGGCGCCGATGAAATTCTCGTGGTTGCCGGGCTGGTGACGCCGGAGGTGACCTACGAGGAGTGTTATCAGCGCTGTCTCGAGGTGCTGCCGGCGCTGGGCCCGGCCGCGCGGCGCGCGGGGGTGGTGGTGGGCATCGAGAATTGCAACGCCGAGCAGCGATTCCTGATGGGGCCGCGCGAGATGCGGCTCTTCATCGACGCGCTGGGCGCCGGCTTCGGCTCGCATCTCGACGTCGGCAACATCCATGACACCGGCTTTCCCGAGCAGTGGGTGGAGGAGATGGGTGCGCGGGTCGCGCGGGTTCACGTGAAAGACACGCTGCGCGGCCGCGGGCGCGGCGGCGGCTCGGTCTACACGAACATCTTTCTCGGCGACAACAACTGGCTCGCGATCATGCGCGCCTTGCGCAAGATCGGCTACGACGGTTATCTCGTGGCCGAGATGGAAGTGCCCTACCGTTATTGCCCCGACCAGCAGTTCTACGATACCGGCGCGGCGCTGCGGCGGCTGATCGGGCTGGATTAGCCGGAAGGGCGGCGATGAAGGTTTCGCGGCGGCAATGGTGCCAGCTGAGCGGCGCGGCGCTGGCGGTGGCGCTGGACCGGCCGCGCTGGCGCGCGCGCCGCGAGCGGTGCGTGCTCGACGCCGCGGACGATCCGCGCGCCAACCTGCGGGGCTGGCGCGGCGTGGGGCTGGCGCCGGTTCACGCCGCGGACTTGCTGCGCGAGCAGGGGCCGGTGTGGCTGGCGGTGCCTGCCGAAGCGCCGCTCGACCAGCGCTTGGCCGCGCACCTTGCGTGCCGGCTGCGCGCGGGCGGAGCTGTGATTTGGGAGGCGCCGTCGCTCGCGGGCCGGCCGGAACTCCTCGCGGCTTGGCGATCGCTGGGCGGCATCGCCGCGGCGACGCCGCCCTTGAATCTGTTTCCGACCCCGCAGTCGAGCCCGTATTTGCGCCTGCGGCTCGGCCGCGAGCAGTGGTGGCTGCGCCACGACAGCGAAGCCGTGGGCGTGATCCCCGCCGGCGGCGACGGCTTCCTCAGCGGCGACGACGGCGCGATCTTCGGGGTTTGGCGCGCGTGGGGCCGGGGCCGGATCGCCTGCTGCGGCACGCGCCTGGGCGCGCCCCTGCATCGCGGCGATCTGGCCGCGCGCCAATGGGTGCGGGCTTTCCTTGCCATCTAGAGGCTCGCGGGGCGGCGGGCGCCTCGGTCAAGCGAGCACGGCGCCACCGTTGACGCTGAGCACGGCGCCGGTCATGAAGTTCGCGCCCGGCGTGCAGAGAAAGACGATGCAGCTCGCGATTTCTTCCGGTTTTCCCGGGCGGCCCAAGGGAATGGCGGCGAAGACGCGCTCGGGATGGCGGCGAAAGGCCGGGCGCGCCATGTCGGTATCCACCCAGCCGGGCGCGACGCAGTTGACCAAGATGCCTTGCCGCGCAAGCTCGGGCGCCAAGCCGCGCACGAAGGCGATCACGCCGCCTTTGGCTGCGCCGTAATGGGTGTGCCAAGCCTCCCCGCGCTGGCCGGCGGTGGAGGCCACGAGCACGATGCGGCCGCGGGGAGCGGTGCGGGGCCGCGGCTGGCGCTGGAGTTGCCGCGCCGCCGCCCGAGCCAGGGCATAGGCGCTGTCGAGATTGGCGGCGAGCATCGCGCGCCAGGCGCGGGCATCCAGGCGCGCGATCGGCAGATCGGCGGCGTTCCAGATGCCGGCGTTGGCGATGGCGATGTCCAGGCGGCCGAAGCGGCGGACGGCGTGGGCCACGAGCCGCTCGGCGGCGGCGGGCCGCGCCGCGTCGGCGCGGAGGGCGGCGACGCGGCCGGGGGCGCCGGCGGCGGCATCGGCGGCGGCCAGGCTGCGCGCGGCGGCGGCGCGATCGCGGCGATAAGTGAAGACTACCCGCGCGCCGGCTTGCGCCAGCAGGCGCACGGTGGCGGCGCCGATGCCGCGGGAACCGCCGGTCAGCACCGCGACTTGTCCCTCCAGGTCGATGGTGATCATGACAGATTTCCTGCCCCCGTTTCGTTCCGTCCCACCCGGCTAGCCGCCCAAACGTTCGCCCGGGCGCAGGCGGGCGCCGCGCGCGAAGGCGGCGCCGGCTACCGCGGCGCGGCCGGCCAGGCGCACCTCGTCGAGCACCAGCGCGCCGCTGCCGCATGCCGCCGCGAGCTGCGCGCCGTCAAGCGCCAGCGTGCCGGGCGCGGCGGCGGCGTCGCTGGCGGCCGGCCGGACGCGGATCAGTTGCAGCGGCTGGCCGCGAAACGAAGTATGCAAGCCCGGCCAGGGCTGAAATCCTCGCCAGCGATTGTAGAGCTCGCGCGCCGGCTGGCTCCAATCGGCGAGCCCGTCGTCTTTGGTGAGCAGCGGCGCCAGCGTCGCCTGGGCGGCATCTTGTGGGCGCGGCACGACGGCTTCGCGCGCGAGCGCGCGCAAAGTTTCGAGCAGGAGTTCGGCAGCGAGCGGGGCCAGGCGGCGGCTCAACTCGGGCGCGGTCTCATCGGGCGCGACCGCGAGCTCGCGCTGCATCAGAATCGGGCCGCTATCGAGCCCGGCTTCGATCCGCATGGTGGTGACGCCGGTGACCGTCTCCCCCCGGACCAGCGCCCACTGGATCGGCGCCGCGCCGCGATAACGCGGCAGCAAGGAAGCGTGCGCGTTGATCGCGCCCCAGCGCGGCAGCTCGAAGACGCGGCGCGGCAAGATCTGGCCGTAGGCCACCACGGCCAGGGCCTCCGGCCGCCGCTGCTCCAGCCAGGCCTGCGCTTCGTCGGCTTTGATCCGCTCCGGCTGCAACAGCGGCAGGCCCAGCCGCGCGGCTGCCGTCTTGACGGCGGGCTCGCGGCGTTCGAGGCCTCGTCCGGCTTGGCGGTCGGGCTGGCAGATCACGCCCAGCAATTCGATGTCGGGAGCGGCGGCCAGCGCTTCGAGCGGCGGCACCGCGAACTCGGGCGTGCCCAGGTAAACCACGCGCATCGCGAACCTACCAGGCGCCGGTCTTCTGCAGTTTGCGCACTTTGCGCTTGATCAAGTCGCGTTTGAGGGTGGTGAGGTGGGCGAGAAATAGGATGCCGTTGAGATGATCGGTCTCGTGCTGCAAGGCACGGGCCAGCAGACCCGTGCCGGAGATTTCGCGCCAGGCGCCCTCCACGTCTTGCGCCCGCGCCGTGACTTCGGCGGCGCGGACGACGTTGGCGCGAAACCCGGGAACGCTGAGGCAGCCCTCTTCGGCTTCTTCCTCGCCCTCGCGGCGCACGATCTCGGGATTGATCAACACCAGCCTTTGCGCCGGATCTTCGCCCACGCTGCAATCAATGACGGCGATGCGCCGGCCCAGGCCGATTTGCGGCGCGGCGAGGCCGACGCCGTTGGCGGCGTACATGCTCTCGAACATGTCGGCGATCAACTGCCGCAGCTCCGCCGTCGCGAATTCGGCGACGTCGAGGGCCCGGCGGCCGAGAATGGGATCGGGATACTTGACGATCGGATAAACCATCAGAATTCACTCACCTGGCGGCGATACCCCTCCGCGTTCCGGCGCAGCTCGACGACGGAGTCGCCGCCGAATTTGGCGAGCGCGGCGCGGGCCAGGGTTAGCGCCACCATGGCTTCGCCCACGACGGCGGCGGCGGGCACGACGCAAACGTCGCTGCGCTCGTAGGCGGCTTTGACGGGTTCGCGGCTGGCGAAATCCACCGAGGCCAGCGGCCGGCGCAGGGTGGAGATGGGCTTAAGGTAGCCGCGGACGATAATGTCTTCGCCATTGCTCATGCCGCCTTCCAAGCCGCCGGCATGATTGCTGGCCCGGAGAAAACGGCGCGCCTCGCGATCATAGCTGATCGGATCCTGGGCGGCCGAGCCGAGGGCGGTGGCCGCCCACACCCCGTCGCCGATCTCGGCGGCCTTGACGGCCTGAATGGCGACCAGGGCCTGCACCAGTTGGCCGTCCAGCCGCTCGTGCCATTGCGCGTGGCTGCCCAGCCCGGGGGGCACGCCCCGCGCCCGCACTTCAAAGATGCCGCCGACGGAATCGCCGGTGCGCAGGGCGCGATCCACTTCCGCTTTCATCGCCGCTTCGCTCTCCGCATCGAGACAGCCAAGCAGCGTCTCCTCGCGGGCGGCGAGCGCCCGCAAGCCCTCCCAAGTCACTTCCGCCTCCGGCCGCAGGCGCGCGCCGCCGACGGCGACCACATGGCTGAGCACTTCGATGCCGAGTTGCGCGAGCAGTTGCTTGGCGAGCGCACCGGCCGCCACGCGCGCCGCGGTTTCGCGGGCGCTGGCGCGCTCCAGCACATAGCGCGCCTCGGGAAAGTTGAACTTGATCGCGCCCGCCAGGTCGGCGTGCCCGGGCCGCGGGCTGCGCACCGGCCGGGCCGCTTCTCCGGCCGGCCGGTCCACGGCCAACGTCTCCTGCCAATTCTTCCAGTCGCGGTTCTCCAGCCGGATGGCCACCGGGGCGCCGATCGTGACGCCGTTGCGCACGCCGGCGAGAAAGTGCGCCTCGTCGCGCTCGATCTTCATGAGGCCGCCGCGGCCGTAGCCCTGCTGGCGCCGCCAGAGCTCGCGCTGGACCGCGGCGAAGTCCACCGCCAGGCCGGCGGGCAGTCCCTCGACGAGCGCGATCAGCGCCTCGCCATGGGATTCGCCGGCTGTCGTGAATCGAAGGCTCGCCATAGCAGGAAGCTTTTCATTTTAGCCGCCCGGCGCCGCGTGGCGGCGAGCGCCGCCATGGCGTGTGCTAGATTCGACTTTCATCATGGCGGAGGAAGCCTTGGAAGCCCGCTCAGCCCGGGCGCCGCTCAGCGGCGCGCTCAAGGGATGGCTGTTTTCCTTCCAGGAATTCTGGCTGCTGGTGGCGCGCGTCTTCGCCAACATCTTCTCCACCCCGTTTTATCTCGGCGACCTGTTCTTTCAGATGGATTCGATCGGCGTGGGATCGCTGCCGATCGTGGCCTTGACCGGCTTTTTCACCGGGGCGGTGATGGCCTTGCAGCTTTCCGCCACACTCGCGCAATACGGCCAAATCGACCGTTTGGGGCAGTTGGTTTCCTTGTCGCTGGTCTTGGAGCTGGGACCGGTGCTGAGCGCTTTGATGGTCGGCGCGCGCAACGCCTCGGGCATGGCGTCGGAGCTCGGCTCGATGACGGTCACCGAGCAAATCGACGCCATGCGCGCGCTGGGCACCGACCCGATGCGCAAGCTCGTCACACCGCGGGTGCTCGCGACCGTCGTGATGAGCTTTTTCCTGACGGTCATCGCCGACATCTGCGGCATCGTGGGCGGGCTGGTCTACGCGGTGGCCGGGATTCATCTCGACGCCAACCAATATTGGATCAGCGCGTTCCGCATCTTGGACTCCGCCGACGTGATCCAAGGTCTGGTCAAGCCGCTGATCTTCGGCGCGATCATCGCCACCGTCGGCTGCTATTACGGCATGAAGGCGCGCGGCGGCACGCAGGGCGTCGGCAAGGCCACCACCCAGGCGGTGGTGCTGGCCTCGATCCTGATCATCATTTCCGATTTCGTGCTCAGCCGGCTCTTGGTCGGATTGCTGGGCACGTAACCCGGCCGCCGGCGGCAGCTCCATGACGGACGCGGCAGAGGACAATCCGGTCATTCGGTTCGAGCGCGTGAGCTTGTCGTTCCCCGCCTCCGGCAGCGTCTTGGAGGACGTCAGCTTCACCGTCGCGCGCGGGGATACCAAAGTGCTCTTGGGTGAAAGCGGCTCCGGCAAGACGGTGCTGATGAAGCTGGCGATGGGGTTGCTGCGGCCGACCCGCGGCCAGGTCTGGCTCCTGGGGCATGAAGTCAGCCGGATGCGGGAGCGGGAACTCTTCGATCTGCGCCGCTCGATCGGAATGACGTTTCAGGAAAGCGCGCTGTTCGATTCCCTGAGCGTCCGGGAAAACATCGCCTTTCGCCTGATCGAAGAGGGCCAATTGAGCGAGGAGCAGATCGACGAGCGCGTGCGCACCTGCCTGCGCTTTGTCGGCCTGGAGAGCGCGATCGACAAGATGCCCGCCGAACTCTCGGGCGGCATGCGCCATCGGGTCTCGATCGCGCGCGCGCTGGCCACCTCGCCCGAAGTCATGCTTTACGATTCCCCGACGGGCGGGCTCGACCCCGAAACCGCCACGACGATCGTGGATCTGGTGATCAAGCTGCGCGACCTGAATCACGTGACGGCGCTGCTCGCGACCCATCGTCTGCAAGACGGCTACCTGCTCGCCACCCGCGCTTGGGATGACGCACAGGAGAGCGTGCGCGCGGTGCCGCTGGGCGCGGGCCGCACGTCGTTCTTGCTGCTGCGCGATGGGCGCGTCTGGTTCGACGGCTCGGCGGCGGAATTGCTCGCCAGTCACGACGAGTACTTGCGCAATTACTTGAACTGGGGGCCGCGCCTGCCGCCCCCGCCGCCCGAGGGCGGCGACGTTCGTCCGCAAGGTTGACAATTGCACCGCCGGCCGCGCGGCTCGCGCCGGCAGGGAGAGCTACTGGGGGTTGTGGGCGGCGGCGGCGAGCAGGCTGCCCTCTTCCTGCAAGGCGCGCAGGAAAATGCGCACCAACAAAGGATCGAACTGGCGGCCGGCGCGCACCTCCAGTTCGCGCCCGGCTTCGGCGAAGGTAAGCGCGGGGCGATGGCCGGTGGAGGAGGTCATGGCATCGAAGGCTTCGGCGAGCGCCAGGATGCGGCCGCCGAGCGGGATGTCGTCGCCGCGCAGGCCGCGCGGATAGCCGCTGCCGTCGAACCATTCGTGGTGGGTGGCGATATAGGACGCGATCTCCTCGCCGCCGCGCAGGCCGGCCACCATTTCCGCGCCGGTGAGCGGATGGCTGCGCAGCATCGCCCACTCGGCCGGATCGGGCTGCCGCTTGTGCAGCAACTCCGCAGCCATCGAGCTTTTGCCGATGTCGTGCAGGCGGCCGGCGATGCGAATGCGTTCCTGATCGAGCTCGCTCAGCTTCAATCCCTGCGCCAGCAGCACGCCGTAGCGGGACACGCGCAAGCTGTGTTCCGGACCCAGCGCGTCCTTGCTGTCGGTGGCGACGGCGAGCGCGAAGAAGCCGTTCAAGGCGGCCGCGAATTCGGTCTGCTCGGAATCGGCGAACGAGAGCAGGGCGGAGGGCGCGGCGATCACGGCCTTGCTCTCGTGCGCGGCGATGACGCGGTCCCCGCCCGAGCCCTTCGCCGCATACATGGCGATGTCGGCGGCGTGCAGCACCTCTTCGGGCGTCGCGCCGTGCTCGGGATAGGAGGCCAAGCCGAAGCTGGCGCGCAACTGCCGCTCGCTCAGGCTGGGATCGGAGGCGAGCAAGACGCGCATGCGCTCGCAGAGGG
The DNA here is from genome assembly GCA_021323595.1 of Terriglobia bacterium. Classification (GTDB taxonomy): domain Bacteria; phylum Acidobacteriota; class Terriglobia; order Terriglobales; family SCQP01; genus JAJPKR01. Next base: position 102,595 of record JAJPKR010000028.1, read on the forward strand.
CGCGCGCCTTTTCGGCGTTGGCTTCCGGCATGAGGATGGTGAACTCGTCGCCGCCGTAACGGGCCACGATGTTGCTGCCGCGGCCGCGCTCTTCCAAGATGCGCGCCAGCCGCGCCAAAGTGAGATCGCCTTCCAGGTGGCCGAGGGTGTCGTTGATGCTCTTGAAGTTGTCGAGATCCACCAGCACGACGGAAAAGGGCAGGCCGTAGCGGCTGGCGCGCTTCCATTCCGATTGCAGCGACTCCATGAAGAAGCGCCGCGTCTTGAGGCCGGTCAAGCTGTCGGTAATGGCTTGCTGCTGCATCTGCTGGAAGGTCAGCGCGTTGTTGAGCGCCACCGACAGCTGGTCGGCCAGCGTGCGCAGGATGGGCAGCTGCGCCGGCGAAAACGCCTGCGGCGCGTCGCATTCGAGGTTCAGGATGCCCAGCGTTTGCCCGCCGAAGGTGATGGGAATCGCCAGCGCCGAGCCCGAGTCGCCGTGCACGGGAATGGCTTGCGGATTCTGACGCAGATCGTTGACCAGCATCAACTGCCCGGTGCGCGCGGCGGCGCCCACGATCCCCACGCCCAGCGGCAGGCGGCGCAGCGGGCTGCCCCCCGCCGTGCTCTTGCGGCCGGCTTCGGCCTTGAACTCCAGCTCCTTGTTCTGGTAATTGATCACGCCCACGCCGATGCGATCGAAGGGAAAATGCTTTTGAATTTCCCGCGCCATCGCCGCGAGCATTTCCTCGGGATCGAGCGTGCTGATGGCCAGCTTGGAAATTTGATTCAAGAACTCGAGCTGCTGGGTCTTGCTTTGCTGCTCCGCGAACAGGTGCGCGTTCTCGATCGCCACCGCGGCTTGGCCGGCCACGATCTCGAGAATGCGGACATGATCTTGATCGTAGGCGCCGGCCCGCTCGTAATTCTGCACCGCCATCACGCCCACGGCGCGGCCATGGATGATGATGGGCACGCCCAGCCAGCTCTGGGCGTTGCGGCCGCTGCGCGCGAAGCCGTTTTGCCGCGAAAACTCCGCCACGTCGCCGGGCACCAGCAAGTGCGTGCCGGTGGCCAGCACGTGCTCGGTCAGGGCGTTGCGCCGCGGGCGCGCGCGCTTGGGCAGAATCGCGCCGTCTTCGACTTCGAGCTCGAAGCGAATCTCGTCGCTGGCTTCGTCATGGAAGGCGACGTAGAAGTTGCGCACGTCGATGAGCTTCTGCAATTCGGCGTGAATCAGGCGCAGCAAGTGGTCCAGCGTCAGCGAGGAGCTGAGCGCGGTGCCGATGTGAGTGAGAATCTCGAACTCCTCGCTGCGCCGCAGCGAGGCCTTGATCAGCGAGAGATTCTCGAGCGCCACTGAAGTCTGCGTGCTCAGCGCCAGCAAGAAGCGCAGCTCGCCGGGGAGAAAGCGGCGGTGCCCCATCTGCCCCAGCAACAGCAAGCCGAAGGTGCGCTTGCGCGATTGCAGCGAGAGACAGGTGAAGCCGGTGTCGCCCTCGGCCGCGAGTTGCTGCCGGAGCTGGTTGAAGAAGGGCTCGGTCTCCAAGCCCGGGATGGGCGCGGTGGGATGGCGCCAGCGCCCCACCACCAGCCCGCCGTAGCGGGGCAGGATCTCGACCAGGCGCGGGCCGGCGGTGAGCGAGAGGAACTGCCGGAAATCGGTGGAGAAGCCCCGGCTCATTTCGATCGGCTCCGGCAGCAGCGGCGGCCCGGCCCAGAGCGCCACCTGGCGCACTTGCACGATGTTGCGCAGCCGGTCGAGCAAATTGTTGAGCACCTGCGGCAGGCCGCCGCTTTGCGCTTGGCTGCCGCCGCTCAGGTTGAGCATCGACAGGCCGAGCAGATGCTCTTCCATGGCGCGGCGCTCTTCTTCGAAGACCACCGCGCCCATGGTGATGGCGAGCAGCAAAGGCGCGGCGATTTCGGCCAAGGGAGCGCTGGCCACACTCGGAGGGTGCCGGTAGAGCAGGTATTCGATTCCGCCCCAAACGAGCACGGCAACCCCGCAGAAACGGCGCGCCCAGCAACCGACCGGACTGAGCAGGAAAAAGTAGGCCGCCGCCAGCAGCATGGCCGCGGCGAGCGCCCCCGAGGAGAGCGGCGCCAACGGCAGCGGCCGGTACCAGGCGACATACGCCCATCCGGCGCCGACCGTCGCCAGCCAGAGATAGTTGCGCCCCTGAACGGGAATTTGCCGCAGCGCCCGCGCGCTCAGCAGCAGCACCGCCGCCGCTGCGGTAAGCAAGGTCGCTTCCGCCCAATGCAGAACGGAAAGCGGCCAAAAATGAAGAGCGCCTTGCGCCGCTTCTCGGAGGGTGAGCAGCCCCCAGAACCAAATCCAGGCGCGGACGTAACGCTCCGGACGGACCCAGGCCAGATAGCTGAACAGCAGCAGGACCAGGGCCGAAGCTACCACCGGAAGCGAGACAGTCCACATGACAATGCTGGCTGCGGCCCCGGGGATAGCCACACCACTTCCACACGTCGGCGCCGGCGCGGCCAGAGCGCGCCAGCAATGAACTAAATATAGGTCACACAAGCGATTGCGGTAAAGGCAGGAGGTGTACAGGGAACCTGACCGTCACCTGTCCTTTGCATCTTGGGCGGGGCCGACCGCCCTCGCCCGTTTACGCTTTTCCCTCAGCGCGCCTGCGTCGACGCCGGGCGGGAGCGGAAGCGGCGCATGCGGCTGTCCCCGGCGTTCCACCCTGGCCCCAAGGGCAACTTGCGGCCGGCGCCGCCCCTCTCATGGAGTAAATCGTCATTTCACCACTGAAGGGCGCGCCAGTGAGTGCCGGCGCGCTCCTGTGGACAGAGGGGTTCAACAAGATGAAGTTTATCCGCCCAGGGTGGTATTTGCCGCTTGCCTTGCTCGTGGCCGCGGGCATGAGCTGGGGGCAGCAATACCCCAACCAGCAGCAACAACCCATGCAACAGCCCGGTCAGCAACAGCCGGGGCAAATGCAGCAGCCCGGCCAGCAACCGGGACAAATGCAACAGCCCGGTCAGCAGCCCGGACAACCCAGCGCAACCAGCGACACGCAACTGCAGTCGCAAGTCCAAAGCGCGATCGACGCCAATCCCGAACTCAAGGCGGCCGGCGTGACCGCGACCGTCACCAACGGGCAAGTCACGTTGATGGGCGTGGTCAGCAACGATGCGTTGCGCCAGCAAGCCAAGAGCGCCGCGTCCTCGGTGTCCGGCGTTACCGGCGTGCAGGACCTGATCACCGTCAGCCCTAGCGCCGCAACTCCGCAACAACAGACGCAGCCCGGCCAAGAACAGCAGGCGCAGCCGGCACAGCCTCCGGCGCAGCCTTCAGCGCAACCGGGCCAGCCCGCCGGCACGCCGCCCGCATCACAGCCCGGCCAGGAGCAGCAGCCGGGCCAGCAACCCACGCAGCCGGCACAGCCTCCAGCGCAGCCTTCAGCCCAACCGCAGGCGCAGCCTCCCGCCGCTCAGCCCAGCGAAACACCGCAGCAAGAGCAGCAGGAGGAACAGCAAGAGCAGCAGCCGGGACAGCAACCCCAAGCGCAGCAGCCGAGCGGGCAGCCGGCAGGTTCGGCTGCAAGCCTGCAGAGCCAGGTGACCTCGGCGCTGATGAACGACCCCCAATTGGGCAAATACGCCGTATCCGCGTCCGTCAACGACAAGAACGACGTGACGCTGACCGGCACCGTGCCGACCAAGGAAGACAAGAAGCGCGCCAAGTCGGTGGCGGAGAACATCAGCGGGGTGCACAAGGTCCACAACAAGATCCAAGTGAACCCGAGCGTGGCGCCCATGCAGCCGTCCTCGCAGCAACCGCCTTCCGAGCAGCAGCCGCCGTCGGAGCAGCAACCGCAGAGCGCGAATGAGCCGCCGTCCCAGGCAGCTCCGGGCACGGCTGCTCCCGTGACGCAGGAACAGCAACAAACCAATCCGGCGACCGGAGAGCAATCGGCGGAAGTGACCCAGCAAATCCAGCAGCAGTTGTCGCAAGCCCTGCAAAGCGATCCGGAGCTGTCCAAATACAACGTCAGCGGCCTGGTCACCGGCACCGGCAAAGTGACGCTGCAAGGCGTCGTGCCCAGCGAGGCGGACAAGAAGCACGCCGAGACGCTCGCCAAGGGCATCAGCGGCGTCAGCAGCGTGGATAACAAGCTGACCGTGAATCCGAGCGCGACGCCTTCGGCGCAGCCGGCGCAGCAACCGCCCAGCGAACAGCCCCCCTCGACGCAACCGCCCTCAAGCCAGCCGCCGATGGGCGGTGGGTTAGCTTGGAACCACCAGGGCCAGCTATCGGGCCAGCAAGCCGGTCAGCAGCCCTCGGGCCAAGCGGCGGCGAATCCCGCGGCGCCGCAGGATGAGCAAACCCAGCTCGAGAATGCTCTCAAGAACGATCCCGCGCTTAGCGGCGTCACCCCGGCGGTCAGCGGCAACACGGTTACGCTGACCGGCACGGTCGCGAGCAAGGCCGACAAACAGAGGGCGGAAAGGGTCGTTAAGACGACGGCGCCCAAAGGCACCAAGATTCACAACAAGATCAAGGTGCAGAAGACCGGGGCGTCGGGCGGGCAGACGCCGAGCGGCGCGCCCCCGCTTTGGTAAGGACGGCGGCAAAAAAGCCCTCGGTCGCGAATTGGCCGGGGCGAATTTCCAGGAGAGGTCCAGCCGCGAGTTGAGCGGCGGCGCCGGCGATCAGCCAGCCCGTTGCTTCCAGGTTCTGCAGCAGATCCGCGGGGTCCTCCAGGCGCAAGTCCGCATGGGAGGCCAGCGCCCCGCGCACGACCTGCTCTCCCTCCTCCTCTTCGATCGAGCAAACGCAATAGAGCAAGCGGCCGCCGGGAGCGAGCACCGCCAACGCTTGATCGAGGATGCGCGTTTGCCGCGCTGCGAAGCGCTCGAGATCCTCCGGGCGCAGGCGCCAGCGAATCTCGGGATTGCGCTGCAGCGTGCCGGTGCCCGAGCACGGCGCATCCACCAAGATGCGGTCCCAGCCGCCGGCGACGGGCAGCGGCCGCTCGGCATCGGCCACGGCTACGGCGACCGCAGGCGGCAGCCGCTCGCGCATGGCCGTGGCGCGCGGCCAGGAGCGATCGAGCGCCAATAGCCGCGTTGAAGGCGGCGCGAGCGCCGCCAGGATCGCGGTCTTGCCGCCCGGCGCGGCACAGATGTCAAGAATGCGGCCGGTGGCGCCGGGCAAGAGCAAATAGGCCATGAGCTGCGAGGCTTCGTCCTGCAGCGCCACGCGGCCGGAGAGGAAAGGCTCCGCGTCGGTGATCGCGCCCGCGTGCACCCGGCGCGCCGCCGTCAAGAGGCGGCCCGGCGCGAGCACCACGCCGGCGGCCGCTAGCTCCCGCCAAAGTTGCGCCGCTTGCTCCGGATCGCGCAGCGCGGGGCCGTAAGGGCGCAGGGCCGGCTGGGGCACTTCGTTGTCGAAGGCCGCGATCGCTTCCGCGGCGGCCTCGCCCCAGCGGCGCTGCCAGCGCGCCAGGAGCCAGCCGGGATGGGAGAAACGAATCTCGCGGCGCCGCAGCGGATCGGTCTCGGCCGCCAGCAAGGTCTCCAGCGGCGCTTCGAGCGCCGTCGCCCGGCGCAGGACGGCATTCACGAAGCCCGCCGCGCGGGTCCCGGCCGCCTTGGCGAGTTCGACGCTTTCGTGGACCGCCGCCACCGCCGGCACGCGGTCCAAATAGCGAAGCTGATAAATGCCGAGGCGGAGCGCGGTCCGCGCGATGGGCGCCAAACCGCGCACCGGCCTGCCCGCGGCCGCCTGCGCGATCCAGTCGAGTTCCGTGCGATGCCGCAGCACGCCCAGGGCGAGTTCGAACGCCAGCGCGCGATCGCGCGGCGAGCACCGCCGCGGCTCGTCCCCCTGCATCCACTCGCCGGCGCGCGCCCCTTGGGCTTCGATTGCGCGCAACAGGCTGGCGGCGAGGCGGCGCGCGGCGGAAGCGGGCATGCCGCCAGGATAGCCGCCGCCGGAGCGCGCGGCAGCCGTGAACTCCGCCAAGCGTCCGGGGCGCGGTTACCTGTCCTACTCTAGAAGTCCGATGGCCCTCACCGATCCCGATCCCGAGGTGTATGCGGTTTTCGGCGCCGAGCCGGAGATCGCCGCGTATGCCATGGCGAAATACAGCCGCTCGGCGCTTTCGATGCGCGAGAGCCTGCGCGAGATCAGCGAGAGCAAGGCGGAAAAATTTCTCGACACGTTCTATTTCCAGTACGGGCATCGCTCGATCGCCGACTTGGCGCACGTCACCATGGCGGTCGAGCGCCTCTCGATCTTGGCGGCGATCGAGGTCGCCGACGAAAGCAAGTGGGACGGGCAAGAGCGCTCGACGCGCTACCAGGACTTCGCCGGCGGCGGCGGCAGGCCGTGGCGGCGGCCGCCGGCGGCGGCGCTGCCGGATGATTACGACGCCGGCATGGCGGAGCTGTTCGCGGCCTATGAGCGGCTCTCCGCGCGCGTGCGCGAGCACTATCGCGCGGCCGTGGCGCGGCCGGAATCGCTGAAGCCGGAGACGTATGAACGCACGCTGCGTGCGCGCGCCTTCGATGCCGGACGCTATCTGCTGCCGCTGGGCACGGCCACCAGCTTGGGGCAGATCGTCAGCGCGCGTGTGCTGGAGGGGCAAATTTCCCGCCTCCTCTCTTCCCGCTACTCCGAGCCGCGCGCGGTGGGCGCGGCGCTGCGGGAAGCGGCGCGCGGCGCCGCCCATGATCCGCGGCGGGAGCGCCTGGAGCGCGTCGCCGCGTTCACGCGCGCTGCCGCCGGCCACCCCGGCGCGGCGGAGGCGGCGGCCGCGGCCGAGGCGCTGGCGCGGCCGGTGCGGGTGGCGCCGACGCTCGTCAAGTACGCCGAGGTCAGCCCCTATCTGGTGGAAACGCGGCGCGAGCTCGAGCAAGCCGCCGCCGAGCTGCTCGGCGGCGCGGCGCCGGAGCCGGCGCCGCCGGTGACCCTGCTCGAGCCGGAGCCGCTCGAGCTCCAAGTCGCCGCCACGCTGCTCTATGGCGCATGCCATCATCCCTATCGCCAAGTCGCCGCCGCCGTGGCGGCGCTGCCGGCGGCGCGCCGCGACGAGATCATCGCCCTGGGCCTGCGTCATCGCGGCGCGCACGACGAATTGGCGCGCCCCTTCCAAGCCGGCCAGGCGTTTCGCTTCGATTTGCTGATGGATATCGGCGCATACCGCGACTTGCACCGCCATCGCCGCTGCGTGCAGATCGCGCAGGACTACACTTGGGCGCACGGGGCCGAGGTCCCGCCGGTGATCCGCGAGAGCGGCGGCGCGGCCGAGTTCGAGGCCGCCATCGCCCAGGCGCGGCACCGGGCGCGCAGCGTCGAGCCGAGTTCGCCCGAAGCGGCGATTTACTTGCTGCCGCTGGCGTTCCGCCGCCGGGCGCTCTTCCAAATGGACCTTGCGGAAGTCAACTACATCGCCGAGCAGCGCACCGCTCCCGCCGGCCATTGGTCCTACCGCCGCATCGCCTGGGGCATGTATGAGGCCGTCGCCCAGCGCCATCCCGCGCTCGCGCGCGCGTGGCGCGTCACGCCGCTCGAGAGCGGGGATTTGCTCTGCCGCTAAGCGGCGCCGGCCCCCGCGCGCGGCGGGCCGCCGCGGTTCTGGCTGCACCCGCGGCGCCCGGCGCCGAACCCGCCCCGTCTGTTATCATGAGCATCGCGATGGCCGCCGACCCAACCGCCAGCGGACGCGTGGTGCTCGAGGAAAAGGCCCAGCTCATGTCGGCCAGCGAGATCGAGCGCACGCTGGTGCGCTTGGCCCATGAGATCGTGGAGCGCAACAACGGCGCCGAAGGCCTGGCGCTGATCGGGATTCTGCGCCGCGGGCTGCCGCTGGCGCAGCGGTTGGCGGCGCTGATCGCGCGCATCGAGTCGCGGCCGGTGCCGGTGGGCGTGCTCGACATCGCCCTCTACCGCGACGACCTGACGCCCGTCGGCCAGAAGCCGCTGGTCAAGCCGGCGCAGATTCCTTTCGACATCAACGGCCTCAACGTCGTCTTGGTGGATGACGTCCTTTACACCGGCCGCACGGTTCGCGCCGCCCTCGACGCGCTGTTCGACCACGGCCGCCCGCGGCGGGTGCAGTTGTGCGCCTTGATCGACCGCGGCCATCGCGAGCTGCCGATCGAGGCGACCTTCGTGGGCAAATACGTGCAGACCACCGCGCGCGAGATCATCGAAGTCAAGCTCACCGAAGTGGATGGCAGCGAGCGCGTGCTCCTGGTCGAACCGGTCCGGTAGGCATGGAGGCGCAGGCGGCCAGTCCGAGCGAAGGGGGCGCCTCCCCGCGCGCCTTGCCTCACCTGCTCGGCATCGAGCCGCTGGGCATCGCTGAAATTCAGGCGCTGCTCGACACGGCCGCGGCCTTCCATCGCCACGCGCCGGAAAAACTGCTCGCCGGCTGCCGCATTTTGCTGCTGTTTTACGAAGCATCCACCCGCACCCGGACGAGCTTCGAGGTGGCGGCGCGCCGCCTGGGCGCGGAGACGGTCTCGATCACCGCCGCCAGCAGCAGCATCGAGAAGGGCGAATCCCTGCTCGATACGGTCTATACGCTGCGGGCGATGGCCATCGACGGCATCGTGATGCGCCACGCCGACAGCGGCGCGCCCGCCTTGGTGGCGCGGCATGTGGACGTGCCGGTGGTCAACGCCGGCGACGGCATGCACGAACACCCCACGCAAGCCCTCCTCGATGCGTTCACGATTTTGCGCCACAAGGGCCGCATCGCCGGCTTGAAGGTGGCGATCATCGGCGATATCTTGCACAGCCGCGTGGCGCGCTCGAACCTCTGGCTGCTCTCGCGCTTCGGCGCCGACGTGCGGCTTTGCGGCCCGCCCAGCCTGCTGCCGCGCGCCTTCGCCTCGTTCGCGCCTGGCGTCAGCGTCACCTACCGCCTGGAGGAGGCGCTGGAGGGCGCCGATGTGGTGATGGTCTTGCGCATCCAGATGGAGCGCATGCGCGAGGCGTTCTTCCCGAGCGAAGCCGAATACGTGCAGCTCTACTCGGTCACCGCCGACCGCCTGCGCCAGGCGCGGCCGGACGCGATCGTGATGCATCCGGGCCCGATGATCCGCGGCGTGGAGATCGGGGCCGAGGTCGCCGACTCCCCGCAGTCGGTGATTCGCGAGCAGGTGGAGAACGGCGTCTTGATCCGCATGGCGGTGCTGGCGCGGCTGGTGGGAGGGCGGATCGCATGGCCCTGATCCTCAAAAACGGCCGCGTGCTCGATCCCGGCAGCCGGCGCGACTTCATCGGCGACGTCGTCGTGCACGAGGAGCGCATCCGCGATCTCGGCGCCGGCATCGCCGCCGACGGCCCGGGCGTGCTGGATTGCAGCGGGTTGGTGATCTCGCCCGGCTGGATCGATTTGCACGTGCACTTGCGCGAGCCCGGCTACGAATACAAGGAAACCATCGAGACCGGCACGCAAGCGGCGGTGGCGGGCGGGTTCACCGCCGTCTGCGCCATGCCCAACACCAATCCGGTGAACGACGGCGCGGGCACCACCACGTATTTGCGGCAGCGCGCGGTGGAGATCGGCGCGGCGCGCGTCTATCCCGTGGGGGCGATCACCGTCGGCAGCCGCGGCGAGGCGCTGGCGGCGATCGGCGAGATGCGGCGCGCCGGCGCGGTGGCGCTGAGCGATGACGGCCGGCCGGTGATGAACCCGCAAATCTTGCGGCGGGCGATGGAGTACGCGGCCATGTTCGCCCTGCCCATCGTGGAACATGCCGAGGATCTGCATCTGGCGGCGGGCGGCGTGATGCACGAAGGCGCGGCGGCGCTGCGGCTGGGACTGCGCGGCATCAGCGCCGAATCGGAGGCGGCGATGGTCGAGCGCGACATCCTGCTGGCGCGGCAGACCGGCGCGCACCTGCACATCGCCCATCTCTCGACCGCGCTGGCGGTGGAGGCGGTGCGGGCGGCGAAGGCGCGCGGGCTGCGGGTCACCGCCGAAGTCACGCCGCACCATCTGACCCTCTGCGACGAGGACATCCGCGACTACGATCCCAACTTCAAGATGAATCCGCCGCTGCGCTCGCGCGCCGACCGCGAAGCCGTCATCGCCGCCCTCGCCGACGGCACCATCGACGCCATCGCCACCGATCATGCTCCCCACGCCCTGCACGAAAAGCAGCAGGAGTTCAACCGCGCCCCCTTCGGCATCATCGGATTGGAGACGGCGCTGCCGCTGGCGCTGCGGCTGGTGGAATCGGGGCGGCTGACGCTGGCGCGGATGGTGGAGGCGTTCACAACCCGCCCCGCCGCCATCTTCAGCCTGCCGGGAGGCAGGCTGGAGCCCGGAGGCATCGCCGACATCACCGTGTTCGATCCCAATGCCGTCTGGACCTGCGAGCCGGCGCGCTTGCGCTCGAAGAGCCGTAACACCCCCTTCGCCGGCTGGGAGCTGAAGGGCCGGGCGGTGTACACCATCATCGCCGGCCGCATGGTCTTCGCCGCCCGCCCGCTGGGCTAACGGCTCTCGTAGAGGGGCGGCTCGCCGGGCGGACGGGTCTTCCAGCGGCGATGCACCCACAGCCACTGGTCGGGATATTGGCGAACCCAGCGCTCGATTTCAGCGGTGCAGGCGGCGGTATTGGCGAGCGCATCGGCGGCCTCCTCGCCGGTGGCGGCCAGATCCAGCGCGGGCGCGAAGCGCAGCACGTATTTGCGCTTGGCCGGCTCCCAAACCGTGAAGCCCGGCACCACGGCGGCGCCGGTGCGGGCCGCGATCTTCGCCAAACCGGCGGCGGTGCAGGCGAGATGGCCGAAGAAAGGGACGAAGACGCCTTGCGGCGGCGAGGAGTTCTGATCCAGTAAAATCCCCACCGTCTCGTTGGCCTGCATGGCGGCGAGCAGTTGGCGCGCGAAGTGGTTCTTGCCGATGGGGCGGTTGCCATGGAGACCGCGGTAGCGATTGACCATCGCGTCGAGATAGGGGTTGTCGAGCGGGCGAATCACGAATTTCAGGGGATAGCCGTTGAGGCTGTGCGCGAAGCTCGAGACCTCCCATGCGCCGAGATGGCCGGTGAGGATGAGCACCCCGCGGCCGCGCGCCCGCGCCGCCAGATAGTGCTCGAGCCCTTCGGTTTCGACCCAGCGCTCGAGCTGATCCCGGCGATAGCGCGGAAAGAGGCAGAACTCGGCGAGCTGCCGCCCCAGATGCCGGTAGAGGCGGCGCAGCAGACGGCGGCGCTCGGCTTCGGTCTTTTCGGGAAAAGCCAGGGCGAGGTTGCGGCGGCCGACGGTGATGAGGCGGCGGTGAGCGAGATAAAAGGCCCCGGCGATGGCGATGCCTGCGGCGCGCGCCGCCGGCCGCGGCAAGGCGCCCAGGACGGTTTTCGCCAGCCATACCGGCGCGTACTCGAAGACATGGCGCAGACGCGCGCGGCGCGCCGTGGCCCCACCCGCCGCGCGCGCCGCCGGCAGGGACGTGGAAGTGTCGCGCGGCATGGCCTCGTGCTTTCGATTGTAGGACGGCGCCGCGCCGGCGCCGCCGCCGGCCTTCATCCGGGCGGCCAGGCGAGGGCGCGGCCTCCCAGCAGATGGAGGTGCAGATGAAACACGCTCTGGCCGGCATCGGGACCGGCGTTGATGACCGTCCGATAGCCGCGCTCCAGCCCGAGCTCCCGCGCCAGGCGGGCAGCCACGAGTTGCAGGTAGCCCAGCAGCGCCTCATCGGCGGCGCCGGCTTCGGCCAGCCCGCGCAAGTGGCGCTTCGGCACGATCAAGACGTGCGTCGGCGCGCCGGGATGCAGATCGTGAAACGCGAAGACGCGCTCATCCTCGAAAACTTTGCGCGACGGCAACTGCCCGGAAATGATTTTGCAAAAGATGCATTCGTCTGACATTGATCGGATCCGGAGCAACACGTCACGGTAGCATGCCCGCCCCGCGAATTAAAATAGAAGCACGGTGGGGCATCACCTCCATTCCGGCGACCGCGACCGGCGCACGCTGCGGATCGGCGTCGCGGTCACGCTCGGCTACGTGGCGCTGGCGTTCGCGGCCGGGCTCGTGGCGCATTCGCTGGCGCTGCTCTCGGAGGCGGGCCATAACTTCACCGATGTGCTGGCGCTGCTTCTGAGCTGGTACGGCCTCCATCTGGCCGCCCGGCCGGCGGATGAGAGCCGCACCTACGGCTATCAGCGCGCCGGGGTCATGGCGGCGTTCTTCAACGTGCTCCTGCTCTTCGCCTTGACCGCGGTCATCGTCGTCGAGGCCGTGGCCCGCTGGCGCCGCCCCGTGGCCGTGCATTCGCACCTCATGCTCGTCGTCGGCGGGATCGGCGTCGCGGTGAACGCGGTCGTCGCCATCGCCCTGCGCCACGGCTCCGACGTCAACCTGCGCGCCGCCTTCGTGCACATGGTCGGCGATGCCGTTTCCAGCGGCCTGATCATCGTCGGCGCCCTGGTCATCGCCGCCACCGGCGCCTCCCTCGCCGATCCGCTGCTGTCGCTGATCATCGCCGGGTTCATCGCCTGGACCGGCTGGGACGTGCTGCGCGAGACCATCAACATCCTGCTGGAAGGAGCGCCGCGCGGCATGCGTCCGGAGGAGGTGGCGGCCGGGCTGCGGCGGCTTCCCGGCGTCGAGAACGTGCACGACATGCACATCTGGAGCCTGGGATCGCATACCCACGCGCTGAGCTGCCACATCTGCATCGCCGACATTCCGCCGTCGGAGAGCGAAACCATTCTGCGTGCGGCGCAGCAATTCCTGGCCGAGCGCTACGCGATCCTGCACACCACCATCCAGTTCGAGTACGGGCTGTGTGCGCTCAGCGAAGGCTGCGCGCTCTTGCCCGCCGCCGCCCCGCCGCATTCGCACCCGCACTGAGCCGCTACCGCGCCCCGGTCTTTTTCTCGACCCGGACGAGGGCGGCGCGGAAGGCGTCGGGGTGCTTCGCCTCGTCCTGCGCGATCTCGGTGAAGCGCTCGGCGGCGGCGCGATCGCCGTGCGCGCGCGCCGCGCGCGCGAAACCGGGATACATGGTGGCGGCTTCGTACGACTCGCCGGCGATCGCCGTGCGCAGGTTCTCGGCGTCGCTGCCGACCAGCCCCGCCAAGCGCGCCTCTTCGGCGAAGTGCTCGAAGCGCTCGGTCTTGGCGGTGTTTTCGAACAACGCCGCCAGCTCCGTGTCGCCCTGCCGGCGGGCATGATCGGCGAACAGCAGGGATTGCGCGTAGGCGAAGGCTTCGCCGTGCATCGCCTTGCTCAGATCTTCCTGCGTCGCCTTGCTCGGCGCCGCGCCGCGGGCGGATACCCGCTCGCCCGCGAGGAACATGAAAAGGCAAATTGCGGCCGCGGCCGCAAGCCGGAGCGGTTTCCCCTGCAACCAGGCTGGCATCGTGCCCCTCCCGCGTCTCTCCCCAAATGGCGCGATGCCGGGCCGCTTCCTGCGGTTGCAAGCAACACGGCGGTGCGAGCCGGAATCTAGCGCCGAGTGGGCGCCCCGGTGCAGCGGCTGGCACGAGCAGGCCTTCTCGCGGCCGCGTTGCTGGGCCTGACGGCTTGCCCCCATCAGGTGGCTTTGAGCCCGACCACGATCTGGCCGGGCGCGAAGGGCCGGGCCGCGCTCAGCCGCGATGGCCGCAGCCGCGTCGTCGCCGAGGTCAGCGTCGCGCGCCTGGCGCCGCCGAACCGGCTGTCGCCGCCGTTTCGCTGCTACGTCGTCTGGGCGGAGCCGCCGCGCAAACCCGCGATCAACGAGGGGTTGCTGCGCATCGACGAGAAGCTGCAAGGCAAGCTGCGCTTCACGATCTTCGCTCAGCGCTTCGACATCTTCATCACCGCGGAAAACAATCCGCGGGCCCGCGCGCCCGCCGGCCCCGAGATTCTGCGCACCAACGTGAACCCGATTTAGGACCCGGCGGCTTCAGTTCCGGTTCCGGCTCGCGCGGCGGCGCAGGAAGAACTGCCGCTTGCTCATGCCCGCCGGCACGGCGACATCGAAGAAGCCCACCATCATCTCTTCGCTCGTCTGGTCGCCCCAGTGCACCCATTGCGTGGGATCGGGATTGTGCGGGTTGGCGGCGGAGTTGTCGAACCAGGCGATCGCCTGCAGCTCGGTGCCGGCGGCGAGCCGGCGCGGCTGCGCGAGCTTGTAGCTGAGCTGCCAGTAGAAGTTCCAGTGCACGCGCAGCAGCGTTTCCACGCGGCCGTCGCGATGCACGAGGTTGTACTCGAACGTCTTGCCGCGCAAATGCAGGTGAGGAAAAAAGCCGAGCAGCAGGGCGCGGTTCGGCAGCGTGCCATGGACCTCGACCTCGAAGTTGGGCGCGCCGGGCGGGATCAAGAAATGGTCGTCGGTGAGCTGGAGTGTCAGCACGCGATACCGCGGCCGTTGGCGGTCGAAGACCAGGCCGATGCGGGTGCGGTCGCGCGCTGCGCGGCCGTTGGTGATGTAGTGCATCTGGAATACCAGATCGGAGCCGCGCGGGACGAATTTGGCCATCGTCGCCGGCCAGTGGTCGGGGCTGCTGCCGGGCGCATAGACGAGGAGCAAATCGCTGTCGGTCCATTCGGCGTCGCGGCGGTCTTGCGGATCTCGCAGATCCTTGGCCGTGAACGGCACGCCCACCGGGGCATGCCGCAGCCACGATGACCCCGGCGGGCGGATATAGACGACGGCATGGTGCACGTGATCGGGCGCGGAGGGCTCGATCTGGCTGAACTGCACCCATTCGTCGCGGTCGAAGTGCGTGGGCACGATCTCGTAGGTGTAATCCACCTGGCCGCGGGCGGGCAGCGGCACGGCTTGCGGCATGGTGATCACGGCGTCGGGCGGCGGAATATTCCAGCCTCGGGTCCAATGCGGCGGCGGCGGCGCCTGGCCGGGGTCGCCGGCCGGCGCGCCGGCGCGCGCCCAGGCAACCAGGGCGGCGATGTCGGCGGCGCTCAGCGAGGGATCGTTGGCGAAATGGCCGAAGCGCGGATCGGCAAACCAGGGCGGCATCGCGCGCGTTTGTGCTGCGTGCGCGATCGCAGGCGCGAACGCCCGGGTCTCGCGGTAGGTTTCGAACGGCATCGGCGCCAGGCCGCCGGCACGATGGCAAACCTGGCAGTGCCGCTCGAGAATCGGCAAGACATCGCCGTAAAAGGTCGGCGCCGGCCGCTGCCCCCGCGCGGCAAAAGTGGCGAGCACGAGCGCCGCGGCGCCGTAGCAGATTCGCCGAACCGGAGCCCTCGGCGGCATGGCGCCGCTGCGCCCCGTCCCTCGAGCCCGCGTCCCCTGCCCCTGTCCCGTCGTGCTCTCTTGATGCTTCAAGCGCCGCCGGGCTGCTCGTGCAATAGCCCCCTCCTGTGCTTCCCGCCCCAGGTTCCGCCTCTGGGGCCGCCTGCCCTCCGCGGCCCGGCGCCTGCCGGCGCCCGGCCGCGGCTCAGCGCCGCGCCTGTTCGAAGGCGGTGATGGCGGCGGCGTGCTGCAGCGTGAGCGCAATGTCGTCGAGGCCCTCCAACAGGCACTGCTTGCGATAGGCGTCGATCTCGAAGCGGAATTCGCCGGCCGGACCGCGAATCGTTTGCCCTGCCAGGTCCACGGTCAGCTCCAGCCCTGGCTGGGCCGCCGCCGCCGCGAACAACCGATCCACCTGCGCGGCCGGCAGCGCGGCCGGCAGCATGCCGTTCTTGAAGCAGTTGTTGTAGAAAATGTCGGCGAACGAGGGCGCAATCAGCGCCAGGATGCCGAAATCCTTGAGCGCCCAGGCGGCATGCTCGCGCGAGCTGCCGCAGCCGAAGGTTTCCCGCGCCAGCAGGATGCGCGCCTGCCGGTACGCGGGCTGGTTGAGCACGAAGGCGGGGTCGCGGCGCCAGTCGAAGAACAAGCCGTCGCGCAGCCCCGACCGCACGATGCGCTTGAGAAACTGCTTGGGAATGATCTGATCGGTGTCGACGTTGGCGCGATCGAGCGGCGCGGCGACGCCGGTGAGCGTGGTGAACGGTTTCATGCTTGCCACTCCCGCACATCCACGAAATGCCCGGCGATGGCGGCGGCGGCGGCCATCGCCGGACTGACCAGATGCGTGCGCCCGCCGGCGCCCTGCCGGCCCTCGAAGTTGCGGTTGCTGGTGGAGGCGCAGCGTTCGCCGGGCTGCAAGAGATCGGGGTTCATGCCCAAACACATGCTGCATCCGGACTCGCGCCATTCGAAGCCGGCGTCGCGAAAGACGCGATCCAAGCCCAGCCGCTCCGCCGCCGCCTTCACCTGCTGCGAACCCGGCACGACCATGGCGCGCACCCCGCGCGCCACCTTGCGGCCGCGCACGACGGCGGCGGCGGCCTGCAGATCCTCGAGGCGGGCGTTGGTGCAGGAGCCGATGAAAACGCGGTCGAGCGCGATGTCTTCGATCGCCACCCCCGGCTTCAGCCCCATGTAGGCGAGCGCCAGCTCCGCCGAACGGCGCGCGCCGGCATCGGCGAAGCTGGCGGGATCGGGCACGCGCCCCGTCACCTCCGTCACCATGCCCGGGTTGGTGCCCCAGGTCACCTGCGGCGCCACCTCGGCGGCATCGATCACCAGCGAGCGGTCGTAACGCGCGCCCGCGTCGCTCGCCAGCGCCAGCCAGCCCGCCGCCGCCTGCTCGAAGGCGGCGCCGCTGGGCGCGAAGCGGCGGCCGCGCAGATACGCCACGGTCGTCTCATCCGGCGCGATCAGGCCCGCGCGCGCGCCGGCTTCGATGGACATGTTGCAAACCGTCATGCGCTGTTCCATCGAGAGCGCGCGAATCGCCGGTCCCGTGTACTCGATCACGTGGCCGGTCGCTCCCCCGGTGCCGATGCGGCCGATGGTGTACAAGATCAAGTCCTTGGCCGTAACCCCGAAGCCGAGCGCGCCGTCAAAACGGAGTTCGAGCGTTTTCGGCGGCGCCTGCCACAGGCATTGCGTCGCCAGCACGTGCTCGACTTCGCTGGTGCCGATGCCGAAGGCGAGCGCGCCCAAGGCGCCGTGGGTGGAAGTGTGGCTGTCGCCGCAAACGATGGTCATGCCCGGCTGCGTCAGTCCCAATTCGGGACCGATGACGTGCACGATGCCCTGCTCGGGGCTGTCGAGATCGTAGAGGCGGATGCCGGCGTCGCGGCAGTTTTGCGCCAGGACCTCGAGCTGCTGGCGCGCGCTTGCATCGAGGATCTGGATGGGCCGCGGATCCGTGGGCACGTCGTGATCCATCGTGGCCACCGTCAAATCGGGACGGCGGACGCGCCGCCCGTTTTCCCGCAGGGCCTCGAAGGCCTGCGGCGACGTCACTTCGTGCACCAAGTGCAAATCGATGTACAGCAGGTCGGGACGGCCCGGCTCGCGCAGCACCACATGCCGCTCCCAGATCTTTTCCACCAGCGTTCTGGGCATGAATTCTCATTATAGAAGCCGCGGCAGCGAGTCATTTTTCCCCGCTGCCCTGCAAAAGCTACCAGGAGCGGCCGCGCCGCCTCCGCCCAAGCGGGCTGAAATTCAGGCCCTTGCGGACTGGCGGCTCGATTGCAAGTCACCATGGATTAAGGAGGGAACTGCTTGCGCAACACTCGACTGCTTTGCATGACTGCACTGTGCGCGCTGGGGTTGATGCTGCCGCTGCACGCGCAGAATCAAACGACGGTCAACTTTTTCGGCGGCGCCATTTTGGGCACGCCGTCCGGGTTTGCGGGCGGAGTCGGGCTGGGTCTGCCGGTGACCTCCAACGTGATCTTCGAGCCTTCGTTTGCCGTGGGTCACACCGGACACGTCAATGTCTTCACCCTCGACGGCGTCTTCGATTACAACTTCCACCTGCGTGACGCGAAGCCGGTGCCCTACGTGCTGGGCGGCGTCGGCCTGGCGCAGTACGCGAGCACGACGCACGGCTCGCCCTTGATCGGCGCCGGCGTTCGTTTCCCGGTTGCCAATGGCTGGCAGATTCGCCCCGAGATTCGCTGGGGTACGCACGGCCTGAGCCGCTTTACGATCGGGTTAACCAAGAGCTTTTGACGGTAGCGGACAGGGTGCCGCCTGGAGGACGGGCATTCCTGCCTGCCGCCCTTCGCGTGGCTTGCAGCGCAGGCCTTCTTGCCTGCCCGTCATGGGCCCGGCAGACCATCCTCCGGCGCCGGGCCCGCCGTCGCTCCCTGCCGGTCAGCGGCTGACGCGAATCATGACCACGCCGTGCGGCGCGACGGTCGCCGTGAACTGATCGCGCACGCGGCCGAGATTCTTGTGCGCCCAGAGATCGCGCACATGGCGTGCGCCCGCAAGCTGCAGTTGCGGCCAGCGCACCGTGATGGAGGCCGGCTGCTCGCCGCGGTTGAAGAGACCCACGGCCCAGGCGCCGCCTTTCAGCGGCTTGCCCCACACTTCGCTCGTGCCGTCTTGGCTGAGCCGCGTGCCTTGCTTGCCCAGCGGGTCTTGATCCACGGCGATCACGTCGCGATTGGTGAGGATGGCGAGGGTGGCGGGGGTCATGTGGGCGAGATCGTTGCCGGCGATGAGCGGCGCCGCCAGAATCGCCCACAGGCTGAAGTGGGTCCGGTACTCGGTGTCGGTCATGCCGCCGTTGCCCACCTCCAGCATGTCGGGATCGTTCCAGTGGCCGGGGCCGGCGTAGGGCGCGAGGTCGCTCTGATTGAAGCCGATCTGCGACATGCGCCGCCAGGTGTCGTTGATGTCGCCGGTGGTCCGCCAGAGATTGCCGCCCACGCTCGCGCCCCACGTCCAGACCTTCTGCCACCCGTATTGGCAGAGGCTGTACACGATGGGCCGGTGCGTCGCGAGCAGCGCCAGCGCCATCTTGCGATAGACCTCCTGCATCTGGTCGGGACGATAGACGCGGCTGGCGCTGCACCAGTCGTATTTCAAGTAGTCGATGCCCCACTGGGCGTAGGTGTTGGCGTCTTGCTGCTCGTGCTGGTAGCTGCCCGCGAAGCCGGCGCACGTGCGCGGCCCGGGCGACGAGTAAATGCCCAGCTTCAGCCCCTTGGAATGCACGTAGTCGGCGAGCGCCTTCATGTCGGGAAATTTGGCGTTCGGCTGGATGTTGCCCTGCGCGTCGCGCTGGCCCTCCCAGGTGTCGTCGATGTTGACGTATTGATAGCCGGCGGCCCTCATGCCGCTCGCCACCATGGCGTCGGCGGCTTCGCGGATGACGCGGTCGTTGACGCGATGGGCGAAGTGGTTCCAGCTGTTCCAGCCCATCGGCGGCGTGCGCGCCAGGTGATTGCGCTGGGCGGCGGCGGGCAGCGCCGGCGAAAGGACCAGGAGCGAGAGCAGAACGGGAGCGAGGCGAGCGTTGCGCATGCGGGTTCTCGGGGATTCCCGCGCATTGTAGCCGCCGCGCGCGCCCTTGGCAATGCCGGTTCACCGGGCTCCCGGGCCGAATGCGGGCGGCGCGCGCGGCGAAGCCGCCTCGGCGTGCGTCAGAGGGCGCGGCCGGCCCCGATGCGCGTCTGCGGGCGGCGGCGCGCGCTTGCGGCGTTCGCTCGCCCCATGCGCCGCGCCGCCCGCCGGCGGGATGAGGCCATGCGATCATAAAAAGCAGTGAAGTCGCCGCTGTTGTTGTTGATTGCCGCCGTCGTCCTGTCGCTGCTCGTCTTCGTCAGCGACCCGGGCCGCGCGGCCGGGCTCGGCTCCGGCGCGCAGGAGGCCGCCGCCTCCGCGCCCGCCGCCGGGCAGAGCGCGCCCGCGGGCAGCGGCGATGCCGCCGCCGGCCAGTTGGTGCTCGAGCGCTGCGGCGGCTGCCATTCCCTGGACACGCTGCGCGACCATCCGCAAGACGAAGCCGGCTGGACGCAGACCGTGGCGCAAATGGAGCGCATGGGCGCCGCCGTCTCGCCCGCCGAAGAGCCGGTCATCGTCGAATACCTCGCCCGCCATTTCGGCAAGCACTGACGCCGCAACCCCGGCGTCCGCCCGCCGGCGCCGGCCGCACCGCGCGGTCATCCGCCCGCCCGGCCGCGGCCGCGGCTACAGCTTGCGCGCGATGGACTTGGCCTGCGTGAACAGCAGCAAGTAATCCGGCCCCCCCGCCTTCGAATCGGTGCCGGACATATTGAAGCCGCCGAAGGGATGAGCGCCGACGAGGGCGCCGGTGCACTTCCGGTTGAAATAGAGGTTGCCGACGTGGAACGACTCGGCGGCCTTGGCGAGCTTGGCTTCGTCGCGGGTATAGACCGCGCCGGTCAGGCCGTATTCGGTGTTGTTGGCGATCGCGAGGCCGTGGTCGAAGTCGCGGCAGCGGATCACCGCCAGCACCGGGCCGAAGATCTCCTCCTGGGCGATGCGCGCGTCGGGAGCGACGTCGGCGAAGACGGTCGGGGCGACCAGATAGCCCTCGCCCGGCACGGGACCGCCGGCGATGAGGCGGCCTTCGCGCTTGCCGATTTCGATGTAGTCGAGAATCTTCTTGCGCGCGCGCTCACTGATCACCGGGCCCATGTAGTTGGCGGGATCGGCGGCGTCGCCGACGGTGATCTGCCGTACGCGCTCCACCAGGGCGGCGAGGAAGCGGTCGTAAATCGCCTCATGCACGATCGCGCGCGAGCAGGCCGAGCACTTCTGTCCCTGGTAGCCGAAGGCGGAGACGGTGACGCCCTCGACCGCGGCGTCGAGATCGGCGTCTTGATCGACCAGGATTGCGTCCTTGCCGCCCATCTCCAAAATCACCCGCTTGATCCAGCGCTGGCCCGGAGGCGTTTTCGCCGCCTTTTCGTTGATCTCCAAGCCCACCGCCTTGGAGCCGGTGAAGGCGATGAAGCGCACGCGCGGATCCTCGACGAGGGCGTTGCCGACCGTCGCGCCGCCGCCGGTGACGAAGTTGACCACCCCCGCCGGCAGCCCCGCCTCCTCGAGAATCGCCAGGAAGCGCGCGGCGATGGTGGGCGAATCGCTCGACGGCTTGAGCACCACGGTGTTGCCGCAAACGATCGCCGCCATGGTCATGCCGCCCATGATCGCGGAGGGGAAATTCCAGGGGGGAATGACCGCGCCCACGCCCAAGGGCAGATAGCGCAGCTCGTCGCGTTCGCCGGGAATTTGCGTCAGCGGAACGGGGTGCAGGAACAGCCGCGCCGCTTCGCGGGCGTAGTACTCGGCGAAGTCGATCGTCTCGCTGACGTCGGCGTCGGCTTCGGGAAAGGTCTTGCCGGTTTCGAGCGTGAGCCAGGCGCTGTATTCGGCCTTGCGCTGGCGCAGCAGCTCGGCCGCGCGCAGCAGAATCCCGATGCGCTTTTCCGGCGCGGTTCGCGCCCAGCACTCGAAGACCTTGGCCGCCGCCGCCACCGCTTCGCCCGCCATCTCAATCGTCCCTTCCTGATGCCGCCCCACGACTTCGCTCGGGCGCGAGGGATTGATGGAATCGAACTTGGCTTCGGCGCGGCGCTCGCGCCGCTCCCAGCCGATCAGGTTGGGATATTCGACGCCGAGTTCGGTGCGCGCGACGGCCAGCGCGGCGCTGTAGCGCTGGCGGTTTTCCGCGCGGCTGAAGTCGGCGGCGGGTTCGTTGCGGAACTCCGGAAGACGGGCGACGTCGGCGGGGGGTGCGGCGGTCGTGGCCATGCTTCTATTATCGCGCCGGGGGCTGATTGCGCTCCCAGATCAATCGCAAGCCTTCCAGCGTGAGGTTCTCGTCGCTCTCCCGCAGGTGGCGGGAGTCGGCGGTGAGCAGCGGCGCCCAGCCGCCGGTGGCCAGCAGCTTGGTTTCCCGCCCGCATTCGGCGAGCAGCCGGTCGAGAATCCCGTCCACCAGCGCCAGATAGCCGAAGTACAGGCCGGATTGAATGCTGCCCACCGTGGTCGTGCCGACCAGCTTCTCCGGACGGCGCAATTCGACGCGCGGCAAGCGCGCGGTGCGGACGAAGAGGGCTTCGGCGCTGATGCCGACGCCGGGGCTGATGATGCCGCCGAGGTATTCGCCGCGCGCGCTCACCACGTCGAAGGTGGTCGCGGTGCCGAAATCCACGATGACGCAGGGACCGCCGAGGCGGGCGTAGCCGGCCACCGCGTTGGCGATGCGGTCGGCGCCGACATCGGCCGGCGGCTGGTACAAGATCGGCATGCCCGTCTTGAGTCCGGGACCGACGAAAAGCGCTTCGACGTGAAAGTGCCGGAGCAAGGTTTCCCGCAGCACGGCGTCGAGCGGCGGCACCACCGAGGCCGCGATCGCATGCCGCACCTCGTCAAACCGGCGGCCGTCCCCGGCGAAGAGGCCGCGCAAGGTCAGCGCCAGCTCGTCCGCGGTTTGCGTGCGATTGGTGTTGATGCGCCAGTGGGCAACCAACCGCGCCCCGGCATAGAGGCCGAAGACGGTATGCGAGTTCCCGACGTCGATGGCCAGCAACATAGCCGCGTCCCTCATTTTGCCTCACGCCTGCGCTGGCAGGGGCGCGGCGTTTCCCGGCCGTCCGCCGCGGCTCGCGCGGCTCAGCCCCCGTCCCCGTCGCCGCGGCCGGCGGGACGGACTTCGCCGGAGATGACCGTGACCAGCGCGCCGTCGTCGCGGCGCACCTGCAGGAAGCCTTGCGCGTCGAGCCCGGCGGTGACGCCCTCGTACGCGCCTTCGCCC
The DNA here is from genome assembly GCA_021323595.1 of Terriglobia bacterium. Taxonomy (GTDB): domain Bacteria; phylum Acidobacteriota; class Terriglobia; order Terriglobales; family SCQP01; genus JAJPKR01. The sequence goes on from JAJPKR010000028.1 coordinate 125,116, forward strand.
GCGCCGACGCGCACGCGCCGGCCTTCGGCGTACGACGAGCGGCGCGCGAACTCCGCCTGCAGCTCGGCGGCGCCGCCGGCCAGAAACGCCTGATAGCGCGCCTCGAGCTGAAACAGGATCTCGGCCAGCACTTCCAGCCGCGACAGCGGCCGGCCCGCGGCCAGACGCAGCGAGGTGGCGAGCGGGGCGAGCTCGGGCGGAAACTCGCTTTGGTTGACGTTGACGCCGATGCCGAGCACCAGATGCTGGATGCGGGTGGCTTCGGCGCTCATCTCGAGCAGCACGCCGCCGGCCTTGCGCCCGTGCACGAGCAGATCGTTGGGCCAGCGCAAGTCGGCGTCCACGCCGGCCGCGGCGCGGGCGGCGTCGGCGACGGCGATCCCGGCGGCGAGATTCAGCGCCAGCGCGCCGGCGGGCGGGCCGGGCGGGCGCAGGATCAGGCTCAGATAGATGCCCTGCCCCGCCGGCGATGCCCAACTGTGCCCTTGGCGGCCCCGCCCCGCGGTCTGCTCTTCGGCGACGAACAGCGTGCCGTGCGTCTCGCCCGCGGCGGCGGCGGCGAGCGCCGCGCGCTGCGTGGAATCCACCCGAAAAAAATGATGCACGCGGCGCCCGAAGACGCCGCTCTTGCGATACGGCGCCAGCAGCGCCGGCAGCAGGAGATCGGGCATGGCCTCGAGCTGATAGCCGGTGGCGCGGTGGCCGCGCAGGCGCATGCCGTATTGCCGCAGCAGCTCGATGCCCCGCCAGACGCTGGAGCGGCTGATCGCCAGCTCTTGCGCCATGCGCGTGCCCGAGAGCACGACGGTGGGATGCGCGACGAAGAGCTCGGCGAGTTTGGTGAGATAGCGCGGGCTTTCCGGCGGCTCGGGCATGCGGCTTCAGACCGGGACCATGCGCAGGGCGAGGTCGGCGGCGGGCGCCGAATGCGTCAGCGCGCCGACGCTGATGTAGGGCACGCCGGCTTCGGCGTAGGCGCGCACGTTCGTCAAATTGATGCCGCCCGAGGCCTCGAGTTCGGCGCGGCCGGCGGCGATCGCCGCCGCCTGCCGCGCCTCCGCCGGCGTCATGTTGTCGAGCAAGATCCGCTCGGCCCCGCCGCGCAGCGCCGTCTCCAGCTCCGCCAGCGAGCGCACTTCGATCTCGATCGGCTGGCCGGGCCGGCGCCGGGCCAGCGCCCGCTCCAGCGCCGCCGCCACGCCCCCGGCCAGACGAATGTGGTTGTTCTTGATCAGCACCCCGTCGGAAAGATCGGCGCGATGGTTGAGGCCGCCGCCGCAGGTCACCGCGTATTTATCGAGCTGGCGCAGCCCCGGCGGCGTCTTGCGCGTGTCGAGAATGCGCGCCGCCGTGCCCGCCACCGCCTCGACGTAGCGCCGCGTCAGCGTGGCGATGCCGCACAGCCGCTGCAAAAAATTCAGGATCGTGCGCTCGCAAGCCAGCAGCTGCCGCGCTTCGCCCCGCACCACCGCCACCGTCTGCCCCGCGCGCAGCCGCACCCCGTCCAGCACTTCGCCCTGGCTGGTGACCACCACCGGACGCGGGCGCACGCCGCCCGGTTGCGCCGCGCAGAGCTCCGCCCAGCCCGCGAAGACCCGCGGCACGATGCCCAGCCCCGCGAGCGTCAAATCCTGTTTCGCGATGATTTCGCCCTGCGCCTCTTGCCCGGGTGCGACCACCAGCGCCGTGGTGGCGTCGGCCAGCGCATGATCTTCGCGCAGCGCGGCCTCGATCAAGGCGGCGATGCGGCGGGAGTGCCAGTCCATGCTCCCCGATTGTAACGGCGCGCGCGCTCCGCGCTCCGCGTCAGCCCGCCGTTTTTCTCTGGGCGCCGCCGGCCGCCGCCGCCGTCCGGCGTCCGTTGCCCGTCCGCCGGCGGGGAACCCGCGGCTTCAGCCCCGGCTTCCGCCCGCGGCGCCTCCGCTCAGTGCTTTTTCAGCGCACTATTCCAGTGCTTGGCCAAGCACTCGGCGGCGCTTTGGAAGGCGTGCCCCTCGCCGTTCTTCTCGCACGTATAGGCGAAGACCACCGCGCCCGTCTGCACGTCGGCGACCGCGAGCGACAGATTGGTGCGGGCGCCGCTGTTCCACGCGCCCAGCACCACCGCGCGCACGGCGCTGCCCTTGGTGGCCGAAGCCGAGAGCGTGGCGATGTACTGCGCCTTGTCTTTGAGCGTGGTGAAGAGCACGGGCGTGTGCTTCTTCTCCACCGCCGCCTGCAAATAGGAGGAATACGGATTCGCCGGATCGATCCAGACCAGCGGCTTCGCGCTCGGCTGCTGCGCCGCGCACGTCAGCGCCGCCGCGAACAACATCACCCCGGCTGCGGCTGCAAAGCGTCCCCTCATGAACGGCCTCCTGTCGTGATCTTCACTGCCGGGCCAGCATAACTTTCCCCATCCCGCGCCGCCACCTGGCCTGCGGCTCAGATTGCCGCGCCGGCTATTGCCATCCGGGTTCCCGCTTCGCTTCCGGCCGGCCGCCCCCCCCGGCTGCCGCGCTCCGCCCGCCGCTCTCGGCTCGCCGCCCTCTGTCCCGGGGTACGGCATCGTGCCGGTCAGCAACCCGCGCCGATTTTCGCCGATTTCCTTCATCGGTCCGTGTTCTACTACCGCCCAGTTCGCTCGTCCGCGAATTTGAGCGGCCCGGCGGCGCCTGCGTTGCGCCCGGGGCCCGCGCGGTTCTTTCCGCCGCGCGGCGCGCGAAGAGGGAGGAAAACCATTGAAACGCGCCTGCTTCGTCTGTCTGTCGTTGGGTCTCGGCTTGGTTCTCGGCCTGGCCGGCTGCGGCGGCAACGCCGCGGCTTCCAGCTCGACTGGCAATAACGGCTCCGGCGGCGGCAGCGCGCCGGCGCCCGGCACGGTCGGCACCGTGCTTGTGCCCGATGGCGCCAAGGGTGTCGCCGTGATTCATCTCGAGGACAGCAACGGCAATCTGCTTTCCGCCCCCGCCGTGGCCTACTTTGCCGCCAGCGGCGGGCCCGTCGGCGTCATCGCCGAGCCGCCGGATTTCAGCCAGGGCCTGGTGCTCACGCCGCAGGGCTTGCAGACCTTCAACAACGCTCTGACCTCGCCGGCGATGGCCGAGACCCTGGCGCTGCAAACGCCCGGCACGCCCCTCGCCGCCGCCACCATCGCCGACTCCAGCTTCGCCTGGTCGGTCTACTCCCAGGCTTGGGCGAGCACCTGCTTCACCGGCGGCTTGCACATCACCAGCGCCGGCGCGGATGTCTCCTACGGCCCGACCGGCGTTGTGGCCTACGTCTCGGCCCCCGACGGCACCACGGTCTTGGCGCGCGGCCCGGGGGCGAACGGCCGCCCCGCCTTCGTGCAGGCCTATACCACCACCGCCACCACCAGCCCGCACGCGTACTCCTACAGCTTCGACGGCAGCTCCGTCAACACCTCGCCCTCCTCCGTCACCGGCCGCGGCGCCATGGCCTATAACCCCAAGACCACGACCACCGTGGTGATCGGCAGCGGCGACGGCACGCTCACCACGATCGTGAACCTGGGCGCCAATCAAGTCGTCGGCGCCGGCTCGCTGCCCGCCGCGCCTGCCGTCACCTCGATCGCGTACGCCCCCAGCGGCCAGTACGCCGTCGTCGCCACCACCGCCGGCCCCTTCACCGTCACCGTGGACCCCGCCACCGGCGCCGCCACCGTCCTCGCCGGCCCGGCGCTGCCCGGCTACGTCGGCTCCGACCAGCAGAACTACGTCTTGGACCACGCCCAATCCATCGGCATCTCCGCCGACGGCAAATTCCTGGTCGCGCTCACCGATCAGCCCAGCGCCGCCAACGGCACGCTGGTGGTGATGCCGCTCGATGCCTCCGGCAACCCCGGCGCAGCCGCGGAGACCGTCAGCGGCCTGGCCGCCGCAGCCAACGCCGACGTGCTGCTCGTTCACTGAAGCGCGGCTTGCCCGCGAGCGGCGCTCCGCTCGTTCGTTTGCGCATGCAGCGCGGCGTTCGCGCCCGCCGTCTGCGTGCAACTCGAGGCCGGACCCCGGATCCGCGGCTCCGGCCCCGGACGCCCATCCTCGTCAACGGTGGAAGAGCCGGGCTTCAGCCCGGCGTCAAGTCATCCCGGAGACGGAGTGTGCGCTTCGGTGCCCTTCCGGCCCGCCGCGCTGCCCTCTGCCGGCATCCGGCGCCGCCCGCCGGCGTCAAACTTGGGGGCCTGAGCCCCGGTACCCGTCCGTGGCCCGCCCCGCCCCCTGACGCCTCCCGCCTGCCCCGCTCCCGATCAGCGCTCCCCCGGCGCGCGCAGCGGAACCAAGGCAGCCAAACGCGGCTCGCGCGCATAGAGCCCCGCCCAGGCCAACACCGCGAAGATCACCGGAAACAGCATCTCGAACGGCGGCATCCCGGCGTGAAACATGATCGCGAAGGCTCCGCCGAGATACGCGGTCAGCAAGAGCGCCCCGAAAACCGCGGTGCGCGGGATGAGATACAGCGCGAGGAAAACGAGCAGGAACACGCCGATCGCGACGATATGCCGGTCGTCGAAGCCCAAAGGCGCGGAAGCCGCCCGCACCTGCGGCGTCAGCAACACCTTGGTGACCCCGTCGAAGATCCCGAAGATCGCCACCAGCACCGTGAGAACGCGCCCCGTCCAAAGTCTCGCCTTCGACACCGATGCCGCTTGCACGACTGCGGATCCCATAATCCATCTCCTTATCCCAAGCTGCGCCCGCGGTCGCACCCCACGCCCGCCGCCCGGCGCTTCCCCGCATTATCCACGAACGCGGCCGATGGCCGCCGCCGCGGCGTCGAGGCTGTCTTGGCTGGCCGCGCTCATGCCGAGTTCGGCGGCCAGCGCCGCGCGGTCCACCGCGAGCGGCCTGCCCGCCGATCGTCCGTTCCCGATGCCAGCACCCGATCCCAAATTGCCGGCCGCCGCCGACCCGCCGTCCCGCCGCGCTGTGCGGGCTGCCCTCCGCCTTCGCTTCGTGCTAAATTTTGGATGGACGCGCCCGGCGCCGCTTCACCGCGCTCTCGCGCTGCCGGGCTCCGCTTGCGAAACGCTCGCGGCGGCGCCCTTCGTACCCACCTGCGGGGCCGCTAGCTCAATTGGCAGAGCAACTGACTCTTAATCAGTAGGTTCCAGGTTCGATTCCTGGGCGGCTCACCACCGGCTTCAACCACTTGCAGCCCCCGCCCCGCCGAGCTGCGCAACCCCGCGCCGCGCGCCGCGCGCGCCCGACCGACAAGTTCGCGTTCCGCACCGCACGGCAGGTCGAGGTCCTGCATCAGAGAGTCGCGCGGCTCGCGATCGCTCGGTCCCCCTCGCCGCAGGCGCGGGGGCGGCCGTCGCGGCCGAACACGAGCCGGGGGAGAGGTAGGTCACTTCGCGGATGACGGCTCGAAAGTAATCCGCAGACGCGTGCGGGTGGCCGCCGCAAAGCGCTCCAGCGCGTCGGTGGATGGACGGACCTTGCCGCCTTCGATGCGTGCGATATACGACTGCGAGGTCTTCATTCTCTTGGCGAGCTGCGCCTGCGACAGCCCCGCCGCCGTACGCGCTTCGATCAGCGCGCGCGCCAGGTCGAACTCTTCGCCAAGGGCGTCGTACGCGGCCTTGTAGTCCCGGTCTTGGCTCCAGCGACGATGGAGCTCGCTCATCTTGGTCATGGCTTCACCTCCTTCGCCCTCTGGAGCGCCAGGTCGATCTCTCCCGCGGGCGTCTTCTCGGTCTTCTTGATGAAGACCCTCACGATCACGACCCGCTGCCCCTTCGCCGTGACGTAGAGCGCGCGAGCGATTCCGGCTTTCCCTTTCAGGCGGATCTCCGACATCTGGCCGCGGATGTGGCGGACGTGCGGCTCTCTGACGTTGGGCAGGCCGGCGGATTCGATCAACTCCGAAATCCGGGCCAGCCGCGCCCGCATGTCCGCCGGCAACTCGGCCAATTCAGCGTCGACCGCCTCGTTCAACGTCTCGACGGTCCACGCCATCAACCGATTATACCAGATATGGTATCAGGAGGCGTATTGGCAATCTCGCGACGCCGCGCAACCCCGCAAGCCGCCGAACCCAGCGCTCGAGCTGGTTCCAGGCCGCCGCCGACTGCCCCAAAAGCAGCTACGCCCGGGCTAGGTCCGCCGCGCTGCGGTCGCCGCGGCCGCCCGCGCAGCGCGCGCGCCAAGCCGCCGATGCTCCCCCGCTGCGGCTCGGCGCGCGCGCCGGCGCCCCGCTTGCCTAGCGCAAGCTCCCCCCGCTCGCGCCCGCCGGCATTCCCAGCGGTGTCAGCAAGAACCCGTGGGTTTCGCCGCTGGGGCTGACTCCCCAGCCCACGATCTCGCCGCGATCGTTGATCGATGCGGAAAACTGCAAGGTCCAGCCCGAATCCGCCGGAATCAGCGTGTTCAGGTCGAACATCGCGCCCCGATCCCACAGATACGCGTGCGGCCCGCCGGGCCCGGCGGAGAATCCGACGATCTGGCCGCGGTTGTTGATGGTGCCGCAGCAGGGAATGCCGGTCACGAATGCGCCCGCGGGCTCGCCCAGATCCTGCATGCCCGTGGCCTCGGTCCAGAGAAAGGGATGGATGGTTCCGTCCGCGGCCCGCGAAGCCCCCACCACTTCGCCCTGGTCGTTGATCGCGGCCGGCACGACGAACCCCGTGCCCCCCAGGCTGCCGAGGTCCCTCGCCGTCCCGTCCGCCTCCCACAAGACGCCGTGCGGCGCGCTGCTGCCGGGATTGATCGGCGGCACCGAGGTATTCGCGCAGGCGCCCGAGACGCCCACCGCCTGGCCCAGATCGTTGAGGCCCAGCGCGAACGAGACCGAGTCGCCCGCCAGCGGCGGCAGTTCGCGCATGCGCCCGCTCGGCTGCCAGACCACGCCCTCGAACTGCATCTGCTGGAAGGGCGTCTCCGCCGAGCACGGATCGCCGGGATCGACGGCGCCGGTTTCCGAGAAGCCGACGGCTTCGCCCCGCCGGTTCATCCAGTACGCCTGGCTGTTGTTTCCGCCCGGCAGCAGCGGCAGCGCCGTCATGGCGCCGCCTTTCCAAATCGCCGCCAGGCAGGGATGGTGCGTGCCGAAGCCGCAAAAGTCCTCGCCGTTCTTGTCCTGGCCCGCGTTCTCGGAGATCGCCAGCACCGCCCCGTTCATCCCCGCCACCGAGCCTTCACTGCTGCAATCGGGGCACGTGGCGCCGCCGAGCGTGCCCAAGCTGATCGGCGGCAGCCCGCCCAGCCACACCACCGCGGTTTGCGCCACGAAATTGACCTGGCTCGGCGTCGCCGCGCCCCCCACGACCACGCCTGCGTCGTTGACCGCATAGCCGAAACTGTAAGTCCCTCCCAGCGGCCCCAAATCGGTGACGCGATAGCGGACGGGCGGCGCCGTCCCCGGAGCCTGTTGCGGCCATGCCGCGCCTGCCCAAAACGCGAGCGCCAGCGCGGCGACGATGGTTTGCAATGATCGCGACTTCATATGTGCCCTCCCAAGTTGGTGTTTCCGCGGCCGCGGTCTGCGGCATCTCCATGCCCGGCAGCTTCCGCGCGAGGCCCGCGCCCCGGCAGTCAACCGCAAGGGCGCGTCCTGCTTGGTTATCGGGAATTCGCCGCCGGAACTGGCAGCCGCCCCAAAAATCCCGCGTATCGCGCCCGCCGGGAGCCGCCCGCGACCTGTGATAGAATCGCGCGCAAGTCAGAGCCTAACTGCATGGCAGTCAGGCGGTTGCATGGCTTCGCCTCCCGACCAAGAGATCACCGCGCTACTCCGCGCCTGGGCCGGCGGCGACGGCCAAGCGCTCGAACGGCTGACTCCGCTCCTCTACCAAGAGCTGCGCCGCGCCGCGCGGCGCTGCCTCGCGCGCGCCCGCCGCGGCCAAACCCTCGAAACGGCGGCGCTGATCAACGAGCTGTATCTCAAGCTGGTCGGCATGAACCACATCGGCTGGCAGAACCGCGCCCACTTCCTGGCCGTCTGCGCCCGCCAGATGCGCTGGATCGTCACCGACCTCTACCGCGCGAAGCAGGTCCGCAAGCGCGGCGCGGGCGCGGCGCTGGTGCCCTTCGACGAATCTGCGGTGCTGAGGCCGGGCGCAGGCCGCGAACTCCTGGCGATCGACGCCGCCCTCGAGCGGCTGGCCGCCGTGGACGAACGCAAGAGCCGCGTCGTGGAGCTGCGGTTCTTCGGCGGCCTCAGCGTCCGCGAGACGGCCGAGGTCTTGGCGGTTTCTCCCGAAACCGTCATGCGCGACTGGAAGCTGGCCAAGGCCTGGCTGCTGGTCGAACTCCAAGGCGGGCGCTCCCATGCAAGCTGAACGCTGGCGGCGGATCGAGGACCTCTTCCATGCCGCGCTCCAACAGGAGAAGAGCCGGCGCGCGGCCTTCCTCACTCAGGCATGCGCCGGCGACGAAGACCTGCGCCGCGAGCTCGAAGCCTTGCTCGCCCGCCACGACGAAGCGGCGGAGTTCCTGGAAGCGCCGGCCGTCGAGCTGGCCGCGCAAACCCTCGCTGATGAACCCGGCGCGGTCGCCGCATCCAGCCCGAGCGGCCCCGTCCCCGGCGCTCGCATCGCCTCCCGCTACCGGATCCTGGAGCGGCTCGGCCGCGGCGGCATGGGCGTGGTGTACAAAGCCGAAGACACGCGGCTGCGACGCCACGTCGCCCTGAAGTTCCTGCCCGGCGATGTGGCCCGCGACGCGCGCGCCTTGGCGCGCTTCCGCCACGAGGCCCGCTCCGCCTCCGCCTTGAATCACCCCAACATCTGCACCATCTACGACGTGGACGAGGCCGCAGGCGAAACCTTCATCACCATGGAATTTCTCGACGGGCGGACGCTCAGCGACCGCCTCGCCGGGCGCCCGCTCCCTCCCGGCCTGCTCGTGACCTGGGCGGAGCAAATCGCCGAAGGCTTGGCCGCCGCCCACGCCGCCGGCATCATCCATCGCGACATCAAGCCGGCCAATCTGTTCGTGACCAAGCAGGGGCGCGCCAAGATTCTCGACTTCGGCCTGGCCAAGCCGGGGGCGATTCTCGATACCGCTGCGGAGCCGCCCGGCGAAGGCCCGACCCTCACCAGCCTCGCCCAGTGGACCCAACCCGGCGCCGTGGTGGGAACGGTTGCCTACATGTCGCCTGAGCAACTGCAAGCGCTGCCTCTCGACGCCCGCACCGATTTGTTCTCCTTCGGCGCGGTCTTGTATGAGATGGCGACCGGCGTCCGCGCCTTTCCCGGCGGCGTCCCCGCGCTCGTGCAAGACGCGATCCTGCACCGCGTCCCGGACCCGTCGCGCAGCCTGAATCCCGCGCTTCCCGCCGAGATCGAGCGCGTCATCGCCAAAGCGCTGGAAAAAGACCGGAACTTGCGCTATCAAACCGCCGCCGAAATTCGCGCCGACCTGCAGCGCCTGCGCCGCGAGATGGACTCGGTCGGCCTCCCGGTCGCGGCGGGCGCGACCGCGCGCCGCCTCCACCGGCGGACGTTCCTGGCGGCCGCCGCCCTGATCGTGGCCGCGGCCGCCGCCGGCTACCTCCATTGGCGCCGCACCCCGCCCCTGACCGATCAAGACACCGTCGTGCTCGCCGATTTCGCCAACCAAACCGGCGACCCGGTCTTCGACGGCACGCTGCGGCAGGGACTCTCCGTCTCGCTCGAACAATCGCCGTTTCTCGGCGTCGTTTCCGACGACCAGATCCAGCAAACCTTGCGCCTGATGGGCCGCCCGCCGGAGACCAAGCTCACCCCCGCGGTCGCCCGCGAGATTTGCCAGCGCACCGCCGGCGCCGCCGTGCTCGAGGGCGCCATCGCGCGCATCGGCGACCAGTACCTGCTCACCCTGCGCGCGGTCAATTGCGCCAGCGGCCGGTCGCTGGCCAGCGCCGCGGCCACCGCTGCCGACGAGAATCACGTGCTCGCCGCCCTGAGCAGCCTGTCGCGCGCCATGCGCAACAAGCTCGGCGAGTCCCTCGGCACCGTCGAAAAGTTTGACGCGCCGCTCGAGCAGGCCACCACGCCCTCGCTCGAAGCCTTGCAAGCCTTCAGTTCCGGCATTCGCGTCATCGACACCCAGGGCTCGGACGCGGCCATTCCCTTCTTCCAGCGCGCCGTCGCGCTCGATCCCCATTTCGCGCTCGCCTACGCCTACCTCGGCATCATGGAAAACGACGTCCTCGAGACCGGCAAAGCCGCGGAGTACGAGCGCAAGGCCTACGAGCTGCGGGACCGGACCAGCGAGGTGGAACGAGATTCGATCACCGTCACCTATCACGGCCACGTCACCGGCAACCTCGAGAAGGCCGAGCAGGCCTGCGCGCTCTGGCTCCAGGCCTATCCGCGCGCCTACCATGCGCACGACGTTTTGGCGGGCATGATCCTGCCGGCCTTGGGCCAATACGATCGCGCCGCCGCCGAAGCCGCCGCCGCTATCCGCCTGCGTCCCGATTTCACCGTCGCCTACGCGCAGCGGATGTGGGCTGAAATCGCCCTCGGCCGCATCGACGCGGCCCGCGCCGTCTATGCGCAAGCGCAGGCGCGCCGCCTGGAGAATCCCATGCTCGATATCGGTCTGTATGAGATCGCATTCTTGCGGAACGATCCCGCCGGCATGGCGCGCCAGGTGGCCAAAAACGCCAATCTGCCGGGATTCGAAGATCAATTTCTCAACTTGGAAAGCGACACCGCCGCCTACGCCGGCCGCCTTCGCGACGCCCGGGAACTCTCGGCGCGCGCCATCGCCGCGGTCGAACGCGCGGGGCTGCGGGAGCCGGCCCTCGTCTATTCCGCCACCGCCGGCCTGCGCGAAGCCTGGTTCGGCAATCCCCGGGAGGCGCGGCGTTACGCCGCCGCGGCGTTGCAGGGTTCGCCCGGCCGCGACATCCTCTATCTGGCGGCGCTCGCCTTCGCATACTCCGGAGACGATGCGCGGGCGCAAACGCTCGCCGCCGCCTTGCAGGCGGGATATCCCCAAGACACGCTCGTGCAGTTCAACTTCCTGCCCACCCTGCGGGCCAAGCTCGCACTCGACCGCGGCGATCCCGCCTCGGCCATCGCGAGCCTGCAAGCGGCGGCGCCCTACGAACTGGCGATTTCGACGCGCAGTCCTTTCAACTGGACCGCCATGTTTCCCGTCTACGTGCGCGGCGAAGCCTACCTCGCCGCCGGCGACGGCTCCAAAGCCGCCGCCGAGTTTCAGAAGATTCTCGCCCACCCCGGCATCGTCTTGAACGAGCCCATCGCCGCGCTCGCGCGCCTCCAGCTCGGCCGGGCGTTCGTCCTCGCCGGCGATGCCGCCCAGGCCGCGGACGCCTATCGCGGCTTTCTCGCGCTGTGGCGAGCGGCCGATCCCGGCATTCCCGTGTTCCGGCAAGCCCAAGCCGAGTACGCCAAGCTTGAGAAGCGCCGCGCCGCCCGCGCCGCCATGTCATTCGAGCGCTCCGCCGCCGGCGTCACGCCGCCGCTCGCCCCCGGCACAACCGCCCCGTGAACAAAGCCCCGAGATAGCGCGCTGGGCCCGCCCATCCTTAACCACGTTCGCGATCTTGCCGGCAGGCCGCTCAGCGCGCCGCTCGCCGATGGCTCTCGACGGCGCGCAGGAAGTCGGCGCGTACCGCGGGACCCTAAACCTCTTGCATTGGTGTTTGCGCGCTACATTCTATCGACCCGCTCGGCGAGCGCGAACCCCCGCCGCGGGGACGAAACTAGAGGCGGAAGGCGGTAATTGTGGAGGGCGCGGTTTCGCGAGACAGCATGGCGTCGTCCATCGCGTACACCGGCTTCAGTTCCTTGCCCAGGCTGACGCGCGGGCCCGGCCGTCCGGTTGCTGACTTGCAGCAGCACGTTGCCGCGTCCGTCCGCCGCCCGCGTCAGCATGAAGACGAAGTCCCGATCGTTGAGCGAGGCCGTGAAGCGTTTCACCGCCAGCCGCGCCGCCTGCCGCGAATAACCCTTCAGCTCGCGTCCCCCTGAGTGTAGGCCGCCGCCGGCGCTCCGGCGAACTGCTGCGTGCTCGCGTCGTTCGCCTGCCGCGCCGCTTGCGCGAACTCCGCACGGGACGCCACGCCGAGGCCGCCCCATCCAGCCCCGCGCGCACCGCCCCGAAGGCGTAGAGCGCGCGCAGCAGCCCGGGCAGTTGCGGCGGCGGATAATACGCCTGCCGCTCGATCTCCCCTTGCCGGCTCATCACCACCAGGTTTTGCGGCGAGGTCAGCACGATGCCTTCAGCGCGCGCTCCGCGCCGCCTTGCTTCCGCGCCGGCGCGCGGCGTCGGTTCATGCGGCGAGCAGCAGCTTGCCGTGCGCCTCGCCTTGCTGGCTCATCTCCTGCGCTGCGCGCGCCTGGTCGAGCGGCAGCACCCGCGCGATCCGCGGCCGCAGCACGCCCTGCGCCGCCAGGTCCGCCACGCTCGCCAGATCCCCGGCGCTGCGCCGCATATAGAACGCGATGGCGCGCACGCCCAGCCGCTCGGCTTCCCCGCGCTCGCGCTCGCCGAGGCCCACCGTCGAAGCCAGCACGCCGCCGCGCCGCACCACGCGCAAGCAGCGCCGCTGCACTTCGCCGCCCACGAGGTCGATCGCGGCGTCCACCGTCCCGGCTTCGCGCTCGAAATCCGCGCTCGCCGGATCGATCACCTGCCGCGCCCCCAGCTCCATCAGGTAGCCGCGCTCGCCGGGCCGATCGGCGGCCGTCACGTACGCCCCGCAGTGCCGCAGCAGCTGAACCGCCAGCGAACCGACCGCGCCCGCAGCGCCGGCCACCAGCACAGTTTGCTCCCGCCGCGGCGCCACCGCCTCCTGCACGATCTGATAGGCGGTCAGCCCCGGCGTGGGCAGCGCCGCGGCGATCTCGAGGCTGAGTTCCTCGGGCACCGGCGCGATCTCCTCCTCCGCCGCCAGCGCAAAATCCGCATATGCGCCGCTGCGCGCGAACCCGAAGACGCGCTGCCCCGGCCGGAAATGCCCGTCGCCGCCGGCCGCCGCGATCTCGCCGGCGAAGTCCTGGCCCAGCGTCGCCGGCAGCGCCCCCGCCCCGCGCCGCCCCAGCGCGCCCTCGCGGATCTTCCAATCCACCGGGTTCACTCCCGCCCGCGCCACCCGCACCAGCACCTCGCCCGGCCCCGGCGCCGGCCGCGCTACTTCCTCGATGCGAAGCTGCTCGCTTCCGCCAAACTCATGAATCCGGATCGCCTTCATCGCCGCCCGCCCTCCTCGGTCATTTGGATGCGGGCCCGCCCCCGGCGCGCCACCCGGAGTCCGCGCGCCGGGGAACGGGCTGCGCCCCGGGCGCAGCCCCGCCTCGTTCGGCGGCCTCAGCCCTTCGCCGTCGCTGCGCCGCCGACGCGCACGGCCATCAATTTGCCGCTGAACCGCACCTGCTGTACGCGGTTTCGGGTCAGAAACACCTCCGTTTGGCTCGGCTTCGTATGCAGCCGGAACCAATGGCACGGCTGCGTGCCCAGCCGCTCGCCGTTGCGAAGAATAACCAATTGCGAGCTGCCCGGAACCGCCTCGAGCTGATAAGTCCCGGGCGCGAGCTTCATGGTGCCGATCGTCGCCGTTTGATCCAGCGACAACGTCGCTTTCTCCGTATGCGCGGCCCACGCCGGCAAGGCGAGCGCCACCAGGCTGGCCAACGCCAGCAAGCTCCATGGACGATTTCGCATGGCTATACCTCCTCTGCGCGGGCGGAAGGCAATCCGCCCACACTCGAGTGCGACGTGGGCCCGCCTGCCGCCGTTTCGCCGGGCTCGGTGCCCTAGCGCACATTGCATCGCTGCGTGACAGGATCGCGGCGGCGGCGCGCTTCGGCGTGCCGGTCGCGCCGCGCCGCCGTCGGGTCGTCGGTTGCTCCCGCCGGCGGCGCGCGGGCGCGCCGTCCACTCTGCCCGGTTCCTCGGCCGAACCGCCGCGGCAGCGCTCCCCTGCGCCGCCAAGTTCCGCCCCAGCCCGGCAGCGCGGCCAGGGCGGCTGCCGCACGCGTAATCGTCTTGTAGCTCGCGCGATCGGCTCCCGCCCGCGGGCTTCGTTTTCTTCCCTGACTCCCGCCGCCCGCTCAGACAACCCTTGGGGCCGACTCCGCATCACTCTTTAGTGAGTCCCTCAAACGACTCACTGGGAGGATATCGCTATGGCTGCGCCCGCCGTCCAGCTCCTTGACCGCTGCTCCCCGTCCCCTTCCCCCCAAAGTGGTGGCACACGTTTCAAGCCCTCGCCCGAGCAGCGCAAGTTCCGCCAAGCCCTGCAAACGGAAGAACCTGCGGCCAGCGTCCGCGATTTCTGCGAGCGCGTCGGTGTGTCACCCACCAGCGTCTACCGCTGGCAGCGCAATCCCGCCTTCCGCCGCTGGATCGCCGCCGACCTCGCCAATCACCTCTTCATGAACGCCGCCCTGCTCGCCATCACCGCCTCCAACGCCTCCGTCAACGGCGACCAAAA
>JAJPKR010000025.1 GCA_021323595.1 Terriglobia bacterium
AGGCGGCGGCGTGTCGCCGCCGCGGGCGGACGCCCGACGCTGGCCCCGGATCTGTCCCCGTTTTCAAAAAGATAAATAGGGAAATATCAGGCTGTCCCCTTTTGCAAGGCTAGGCCCCGGCGGCTTCGCCAGGAAGCACAAGCGCTAGGCCGATCTTGGCGCTGCCGCGGATGACCTGCTGCACGTTTTCGCCTGAGCCGTTGCCGCCTGTCCTGCTCCGGCCAACTACTCAGTTCCGGCCAGCATCATACCTTCGGGGTCCCCCAGGGGAAGCCCATGCGGGCCGCGCCGTCGCGCCCCGCCGCTGTTTGACAACTGAATCTGGCTCGCGCTCGCTCTCCCAATAGCGAAGGAGGGAATCGCGCCCGCCGATTCCCTCCTTTTGCGGGCTCGTCTTTGGGCGACCCCCGTCGGGAAGCTCAACACTGCGCGCCGCTTCTTTGCACTCGCAGCCAAGCGCTAAGTCAAAGCTCCACAATCAGTTACGACGATCTCCCCGCACGCCGCCGCGCGGGCCCCGTTGACCTGTCCTTTCGTACAGGCCGCCCCTCAGCCCGAACTTCGCAGCTGAGGCCGGCGGCTCCGACTCCGACCCCGGAGCCGCGGGCCAAAGGCGCCGGTGACGGCGCCGCAAAGCATGCCCGTCGCGAGCCGCGCGCGCGGGTTAGCGCGAGTGCGGCCGCTTGCGGTACGAGGTCGCGACCTTGCCGGTGATGCCTTCGAGCGCGCCGGCGGCGGAGTCTGCGTACTGGCCGTTGGGCGCCAGCTTCAGATAGGTCTCGAACGACTCCTCGGTGCCAGGCGGATAGGACGCCTTGCCGGTCTTCGGGTCCACCGTGCCCTTGGCGAGCAGCGCCATGCCGCGCAGATACCAGGCGTTGGCGTAGGTGGGGTCGAGCTTGATCACCTTGTCGAACGCGGCGGCGGCGGCGTCCATTTTGCCGGCGTTGTAGAAGATCGCGCCCTCGTTGTAATAGGCGGTCTTGGCGTTGGCGGGATCGAGCTGCGCGGATTTATCGAAGGCCGCCTGCGCCTCCGCCGTCTTGCCCGCTTGCGACTCGGCGCTGCCCAGGTTGTTGTAGATATTCGCCTGCATGGCGACGTCGGTGGCGGGCACGAGCGTCAGCGCCTGCTGGTAGGCGGCTACCGCTTTGTCGAATTGCTTGGCGCCGGCGTAGTCCTCGGCCAGATGCGTCTGGATGATCGCCTGGCTCTGCGGAGTCAGCTTCAAGCCCTGGCTCAAGGTCACCGCTTGCTGCATGACCTGGATCGCTTGGTCCCACTGGCCGGCGGCGGCGAGCTGCTGGTTTTGCGCCAGCATCTGGTTGATGTTGCCGACCTTTTGCTTGGTCTGCGCTTCCTCCTCCTGCTGCTTCTTGAGCGCCTCCTGCTGCTCTTTGCTCAACCCTTGCATGGCGTTTTCGGGATTGAGCAGCTTGCGCAGGTCGAAATCCACTTCCTTGGGCTCGCCGGGCGCGGTAGGAACGTTGTTCAGCGAATAGAGCTGCTTGCCGTCGGGGCCGAAGAGGATGATGTCGAAGGTGCCGAGCGGCAATCCGTAATGGCCGTAATGGCCGTGCTTGTCGGTCTTGACCTTATAGATGGCGTTGATGTCGAGGCGCTTGAACTCGACCGTGCCGCCGACGATGGGCTTGCCTTGCTGATCGGTGCAGTAGCCCTGCACCGCGCCCATTTGTCCGAACGCCGGCAGCGCCAGGGCGACGATCAGCGCCGCCAGGCCCAGCCTGCAATATTTCGCCATGTCACTCTCCTTTGCGGTTGCCCGCGAGTGCAGCTCCTTTTATACGATGCGACAGCCCATAGCCAAGTGGCAAGTGGCCCGGGGCGCCGGCGCGCGCGCCGCCCGGCGGCCTCAGCCGGCGGCATAGGGAATGGGGTCGGGGTGGCCGGCCTCGGCGAAGGCGCGCCGCCGCAGGCGGCAGCTGTCGCAGCGCCCGCAGGCTCGCTCGGAGGCTTGATAGCAGGACCAAGAAAGATGAAACGGCGCGCCCAGCTCGAGCCCGAGGCGGACGATCTCCGCCTTGCTGCGCCGGATCAGCGGCGTGACCACGCGCAGGCCCGGCTCCCGCGTCCCGACGCGTAGCAGCTCATTGAAGACTTCGTAATAGCGCGGGCGGCAGTCGGGGTAACCCGAGCTATCCGGCTCGACGGCGCCAATCACGATGTCGCCTGCGCCGATCACTTCCGCCCAGGAGACCGCGAGCGCCAAAAAGTGAGCGTTGCGAAAGGGCACATAGGTGACCGGAATCTCGCCCGCGGCCGCGACCGGCGCCGCGGGCGGCGCTTCCGGCACGGCGATGGCCGGGTCGGTGAGCGCCGAGCCGCCGATGCGGGCGAGGCCGGGGCAGGGCAGCACCAGCGCCCGCCGCACGCCGAAATGCCGCGCCATCTCCTCGAAGGCGCGGCGCTCGCGCGCCTCCGTGCGCTGCCCGTAGTCCACGTGCAGGAAGGCGGCCTCGGCGTAGTCGCGGCAGGCCAGCGCCGCGCAGACGCAGCTATCCATGCCGCCGCTCAGCAGCACCACGGCGCGGCGCGCCGCCGCCGGTTGGCGTTCAGACTCCATGCCGCGCCGGATCCCAAATGAACTTGTGCATCTGCAGCGCCAGCCGCGCCGGCACCGCGTCCGCCAGCATCCAGGCGGCCAGCTCGCGCGGGTCGAGCAGGCACTGCTCGGCGCTGCGCGCCCCCGCCGCATCCTTGCGGAAGGCCGGGGAGAGATGCAGATGCGGCGTGCGCCGCGCCAGCTCGTGGCGGGCGATGAAGTCGCGGGCGAATTCGTAATCGGCGCGCCCGGCGAGCACGAACTTCACCTCGTCGCGCGCGGTCAGCAGCGCGAGGTTGCCGAGGCGGAAGCTGCCGCCTTCGCCGCTGAGCGGGCATTTGACGTCCACGATCTTGATGACCCCCGCCGGCAAGCCCGCCAAGTCGCGCTCGCCGCTGGTCTCGATCAGCACCTCGCGCCCGGCCGCGAGCAGCTCGCGCGAGAGCGCGATCACCTCCGGCGCTTGCAGCATCGGCTCGCCGCCGGTGATCTCCACCAGCGGCGCCCGGAAGCGCGCCACCGCCGCCAGCACCTCGCCCCGCTCCATGCGGCGCCCGCCGTGGAAGGCGTATTCGGTGTCGCACCACGCGCAGCGCAGATTGCAGCCGGTCAGGCGCACGAAGACGCAGGGGCGGCCGGCATGCGTGCTTTCCCCTTGCAGCGATTCGAAGATCTCGGTGATTTGCAGCGCCATGGGAGGGCCGCGCGCGGCGGCGCCCGCCGGGCTAGCGCGACGATCGCGCCCCGGCGGCGGCCGGCTCCGAATAAGTGGCCGCGGTGGTGTCGGTCTCGAACACCGTCACCGCTTCCAAGCGCACCGACGGCGTCGCGGCCAAATGGTCCTTCAGGCCGTCGTAGAAGCGCTTGGCGATGTTTTCGGCCGACGGGTTGATCTGGCGAAAGTCCTCGAGATCGTTCAAGAACTGATGATCGAAGCGCTCGATCAGCGCGCGCAGATGGTGCTTGAGATCGCGAAAGTCGTAGAGCAGGCCGATGTTGTCGAGGCCGTCGCCGCGCAGGTGCACCCGCACGCGATAGTTGTGTCCGTGGGGATTTTCGCACTTGCCGCGATAGCCGCGCAGCGCGTGGCCGGCGGCGAAAGTCTCTTCGACGCTGATCTCGAACACAGGTCTAATTATGCGGCATCGCCGGAGCCGGCGGCGACAGGGGGATGGCGGGGCGCCGCCGCCGGTCACCGGGATCACGGGAAGCGGAACGCTTCGATTCGCCGCTAGACGTGCGCGGCTTTGAGCAGGGGAAGCAGGCGCGGTCCGGGGGCAGCCGGACGCTCGCCGAGGGCGCGCATCAGCAGTCCCAGGCCGGCGCCCCAAACCATGAGCTCGGCGGCGAGGGCGTCGCGCGAGGGCTTGGCCAGCATGCCCACCACGCGCAATTCGGAGAAGGCGATGCCGGAGCGCGCGCCCCAAAGTTCCGGCGGCACGATCTGCGCATAGGCGCAGGCGAGCACGGCGGCGCTGGCATAGGCGCCGAGCCGCGCCCAGGGGCGCTCGCCCGCGCTGGGCGCCGGGCGCCCGAGGGCGGCTTCGAGTAGGTCCAGGCCGCTGCGCGCCAGCAGGCCGATGGCGGCGTTGCGCATCCACCAGCTCCAGGGTCTTTGCGCCATGGCAGCGGAGATGCAGGCGGGGTGCGCGGCGGTTGGATGGCGCGTCGGGCCGGCATTTCCCGCCTGCCCGCCTCGGTTTTGCCTGCGTGTCTCGGTCCCGCTGTGGGGGTGGGCTGGCCTGCGGACAACATTGGCAGGCAGGAATGCCTGCTCCACAAGGCTGGCGGGCAAGAACGGCTGCGCAACGGACAAGAGCGGCAGGCACGAATGCCTGCCCCACGATGGTGCCGCCGGCTAATGCTTGATGATGGCGGCGTAGCCGTCGGCGGCGAGGCGCGAGCGCATCTCGTTGGCCTCTTGCTCGGTGGCATAAGGGCCGATCTGGACGCGATAAAGCTGGTCGGCGCCGCCGGGCTGCGGATTGACGACGTACACCGGATACTGGCGCGCCTTGAGCGCCGCCGCCAGGCCGAGCGCGTCGGCGCCGTTGGTGCCGGCGAAGACCTGCACGACGTAGCTGCCGCCGGCGGTGGCGGCGGGCGGCGCGGCGGTGGCGCCGGTCGCCGCCGCCGCCGGGGTCTTGGCGGGCGCGGCTGCCGCCGCGGCGCCGCCCGGCTGGCCCGTCGTGGAGGCGGTCGCGGGCGTGGAGGCCGTAGGCTGGGCGGCGCCGCTCGCGGGCGGCTGCAAGGTGGCCGGGGTCTGGTTGCTCTCGGCGGCGCTCAGCTCCGCCGGATTGGGCGGCTGCGCCCCGCCGCTCGCCGCCGGCTGCGGCGGCGCCGGGGTGCTGGGATTGGGCTTCGGCACCGCCGTCTGCGAGCCGTTGAGCGGCTGCGCCGCCGGGTTCGAGCCCAGCGTGAACGAGGCCGGCACGGCATGCTTGCCCAGCGTGTAGCCGAAGGCGAAGAACAGCCCGCAGAGCACCGCGACGGCGGCCAGCAGGCCGATCAGCGCGCCCGTGCCCAGCTCCAGTTGATAGCTGGCGTCGGGGGAGCCGCGATCGAAGTCTTCCGAAGTGTCGAGATAGCGCGCCATGGCCGCCCTCGCCTTACGGGTTCGCCCCCGCGGCTTTGGCCTTCTTCGCCTGCGTGAGCGCTTCGAAGATCTCGAGCGGC
The DNA here is from genome assembly GCA_021323595.1 of Terriglobia bacterium. Classification (GTDB taxonomy): domain Bacteria; phylum Acidobacteriota; class Terriglobia; order Terriglobales; family SCQP01; genus JAJPKR01. Next base: position 5,240 of record JAJPKR010000025.1, read on the forward strand.
AGGGGAAAGACGATGGTCGTGTTCTTCTCCACGCCGATCTCGGTGAGGGTCTGCAGGTAGCGCAGTTGCAGCGCCATCGGCTCGCGCGCCATGATCGCCGAGGCTTCCGCCAGCCGCGCCGAGGCCGCGAATTCGCCCTCGGCATGGATGATCTTGGCGCGCTTCTCGCGCTCCGCCTCCGCCTGCCGCGCCATCGCCCGGCGCATGCCTTCGGGCAGATCCACGGACTTGATCTCGACCTTGGTGACCTTGACGCCCCAGGGATCGGTGTGCTGGTCGAGAATGTCCTGCAAGCGGAGGTTGATCTTGTCGCGCTGCGAGAGCAGGTCGTCGAGCTCGACCTCGCCCAGCACCGAGCGCAGCGTGGTTTGCGCGAATTGCGAGGCGGCGAAGCGGTAGTTCTGCACCTCCACCACCGCTTTCTGGGGATCGATCACGCGGTGATAGACCACCGCGACCACGGTCGCGGTGACGTTGTCGCGGGTGATGATGTCTTGCGGCGGCACGTCGAGCGCCGACTCGCGCAGGGTGATGCGATCGACGCGGTCAATGATCGGGAAGATCAGCACCAAGCCCGGTCCCTTGGGTTTGGGAAGCAGGCGGCCGAGCCGAAACACGACCAGGCGGTCGTATTCCGCCACGACTTTGATGGCGGAAAGGATGAAGAGAACGAGGATGACGACGATGATGAAAGTGGCCATGGCGCACCCGGCGGGCGGCGGTGAAACGTCCTCTTCCATACTACAAGCGCTTTCACCGGCGGGATAGGGGCGCGGGCGCAGGGGACCGGGGCGTGGAGCCCGGAAAGGAAGGGGCTCGGCGGGCGGCGCGCAGGCGCGGCGGCCGTGCCATCGCCCGCTCGGCCGGCTAACTGCCCAGCCCTTGCCCCTGGGCCTGGGCGGTCTGTTCCTGGGTGACCGGCTCGACCTCGAGCACCAGGCCGTGCACGGCGCGAATCTTCACCAGCGCGCCGGTTTCGACGGGAGCGCTCGAATGCGCCTGCCACAGCTCGCCATGCACCCAGACGCGGCCTTGCGGCGCGAGCGGCGAGCGTGCGACCGCCTGCTGGCCCACCAAGCCTTGCTCGCCGGTGACCACTTTGTGCGCGCGGGCGCGCAGCACCAGGCGCATCAGGAACACGGTGATGGCGGCGATGGGCAGGGCGACGGCGAGGGCGATGCTCATGTGAATGCGCAGGCCGGGGACGGAGGTATCCACTAATAGCACGGCGCCGAGCACCATGCCCACGATGCCGCCCGCCGCCAAGATGCCGTGGGAAGGGAACTTGGCTTCGAGGATGAAGAGCACGAAGGCCAGGATCAGCAGTCCCGCGCCGGCCCAATTCAGCGGCAGCAGCGAAAGCGCGAAGAGGCCGAGCGCGAGCAGGATCACGCCGGCGACGCCGGGCACGATCACGCCGGGGTGCGTGAACTCGATATAGATCAGCAGCGCCCCGATCGCCAGCAGCGCGAAGGCCAGGTCGGGGTTCATGTCCAGCACGCGCTCGCGCAGGCTCATGGTGTAGGGCACGAAGCGCGCGCCGGCGAAGTCGATGTGGTCGGTCGCGCCGTTGACGCGGCGGATCGGCTGGCCGCTCAGCTTGGCCAGCAGTTGCTCCGGGGAATCGGCGATGAGGTTGATGAGCTGGTTGGCGAGCGCTTCGTTTTCGGTGAAGCTCTTGCTTTGCAGCACCGCCGATTCCGCGGCGGCGACGTTGCGATGGCGGCGGGCGGCGAGCGAGCGCATGTAGGCGTCGGCGTCGTTCTGGATCTTGGTGGCCTCGATCTTGTCGGGCTGCGCGCCGCCGAGCACCACCGGATGCGCGGCGCCGGTGTTGGTGCCCGGCGCCATCGCCGCCACGTCGCAGCTCTCGAGAATGTAGAAGCCGGCCGAAGCGCTGCGCGCGCCGCTGGGATAGACGTAGCCGATCACCGGCGCGCGCGAAGCCAGGATGGCCTCGATGATCTGGCGCATCGAGGTGTCGAGACCGCCGGGCGTGCTCAGCTCCAGCAGCACCGCCGCCGCGCCGGTTCGGTTGGCGTAGGCGATGCCGCGCGTGACGTATTCGGCGGTGATCGGCTCGACGATGCCTTGCAGATCGATGACGACCACGCGGGGCGCGGGCGAACTGGGCGCCGCCGCCGTGGGCGCGGAGGCGCCCGACAACGTGCCGCCGAACGCGCCCGACCATGCCAAAGCCAGCGCCAGCGCCGGCAGCGCCGCCGCCAGCCTGCCGCGAACGCGGGCGCGGCGATGGGCCGCGCCGAGCTTCGTTGCCTTTGGTTCTGCCGCGCTCACCTGCTTGGCCTCGTGCTTTGCCTCACACCAATGATAGGCCCCGGCGGCAAGCGGTGCCCGGCGTCCCAGGAGAGCGGCGGCGGACGCGCGCCGCCGGGCGGAAGCCGCCGCCCGTCCACGGTCCACCGTCCCTTTCGGCTAGCGGAGCGTGAACGTCGTGATGCTTTGCCCGGCGAGGGTGGCGGCGACGACGGGCGCGGCGCCGCCGCGCAACACCGGCGCTTCGCCGCGCAGCGGCGGGCCGAAGGGCAGCGGCTGCGCCAGCGGGCGCAATTCCTCGAACGCCGACGTGCGATAGGCGGCGACGGCGGCGGGCTGCAAATCGGCGATCGTGAACTCGGCCGCGACCGGCTGCGCGTTGTCGTTGATCGCGACGATCGCCAGCGCCTCCCCATCCCGGTAGGCGGAGACGAAGACGCCGGGCGCGGGAATCGCGTCGGCGGCGACGCGGTGCGCGCCGGGACGCACGAAGCGGCTGTACTGGCCCAGCGCGAAGAGGCGGCGGTTGGGCATCCAGGTTTGGCTCGCGGGATCGAGCTGCACCAGCGCCTCGCGGTTGTCGCGCGGGGAGACCAGCCACCAGTAGAACCAGCCGGAGACTTGGTCCTCGGCCAGATGAAAATGCAGCAGCTTGGCCCAATAGAGCGCGTCGGCGATGCCCGCGTCGTTGCCGTTGAAGGCGCTGACCTCGGTCTGCCAGATGGGCTTGCCGGCGGCGCGGGCGGCGGGAAACGGGCCGATGCGGTCGGTGAGGCGCACCGCGGGCACGGCGTTATCGCCGAAGTAGGCGTGGGCGGCGACGATGCCGATGGCGTCGCGCGCTTCGGCGTCGCCGAGGGCGGGCACCACCGGCGCCTCGGTCCAGGTGCTCGGCTCGCCCAAGATCACTTGCGCCGGCACGCGGCGGCGGCGCCAGACGGGGCCGAGCGCGGTCTTGACGAAGTCGCGGTACTCCTCGCCGGTCCAATAACAGGAGGCGTATTGGACGGTGACGTCGGGCTCGTTCTGCGGGGAGACGGCGTAGATCTCGAGGCCGTGGCGGGCGCGGTATTCGAAAACGTAGCGCGCCAGGTACTCGGCATAATCCTCGTAGCGCTCGCGGCGCAGGCGGCCGCCGACGATGTTGGCGTTCGATTTCATCCAGGCGGGCGGCGTCCAGGCGGTGCTGACGAAGCGCGTGCAGCCGCGCTGCGCGGCTTCGCGCATCAGCCAAATCTGGCCGGCGTCGCCGCTCCAGTTCCATTGCCCCGCCGCCGGCTCGATGCCCGGGGCGCGCCGGTCGCCGGCGGGGATGATGTTGCGCACCATGCTCAGGCCGGCGCCGTTGCCGCTGGTGGCGAAGAGCGCATCGAGCACGCGGGCGCGCTCGGCGTCGGCGAAGTGCTGGAGCAGATCCGCCATGTGGAAGGCGCCGGAGGCGCCGAAGCCGGCGATCTCTTGCGCCGCCCGCGCCGCTTCGATGCGCGCCCGCGCCGGCGCCGCCGCCGGCGCTCCGTCCGCGGCTTGCGCGCGCAGCAGCCGCGCAGGCAGCGCGAGCGCGGCCGCGCCCAGGGACGCCACTTTGCAGAAGTCTCGACGATGCATGCCGGGTATCGTACTCGAAGCGGATCGCGAACGGGGCACAGCGGGCCGCGCCGCGGTCGGATGTCCCAAGCGGCGGCGCGGGCGCCGGAAAAGGGCCGCCCGCGCCGGATGCCGGGATGCCGCGCGCCCTGGCATGATAATCGGACGATGCCCGGCGTATTCGTCAGCTTCGAGGGCGTGGATGGCAGCGGCAAGACGACGCAGCTCGAGCTGCTGGCGGAGCGGCTGCGCGCCCAAGGCCGCGACGTGGTGACCACGCGCGAGCCGGGCGGCACGGCGCTGGGGCAGGCGGTGCGGAGCTGGGTGCTGGAGGCGCAGGCAGAGCCGCTGGCGCCGCGGGCGGAGCTGGCGCTGCTCTTCGCGGCGCGGGCGCAGCACTTGCAGCAAGTGATCGAGCCGGCGCGGGCGCGCGGCGCGATCGTGCTCTGCGACCGCTTCACCGACGCCACCGAGGCCTATCAGGGCGCCGGGCGCGGGCTGGGCGCGGAGCTGGTGCGCGAGCTCGACCGGCTGATTTGCGGCGGCGCGCGTCCGGAGCTGACGCTGATCCTCGACTTGGACCCGGAGACGGCGCTGGCGCGGGCGCAAACGCGGCTGCGGCGCGCCGCTTCCGGCGAGAACCGCTTCGAGGCCGAGGGCGCGGCGTTCTTGCGGCGGGTGGCGGAGGCCTATCGCGCGATCGCGCGGCGCGAGCCGGAGCGCTGCGCGCTGATCGCGGCCAGCGGCGCGATCGAGGCGGTGCGCGAGCGCGTCTGGCGCGCCGCCGCCGCGCGGCTGGGGTGGTGATGGGATTCGGCGAATTCATCGGCGACGCCCCGGCCGTGGCGCGGCTGCGCGAGCTGATCGCCGCGGGCGGCTTGAACCGCGCGCTGCTGCTGGCCGGCCCGCGCGGCGTGGGCAAGACGACGCTGGCGATCTTTGCCGGCCTGGCGCTGAACTGCGAGCAGCCGCCGGCGCCGGGGGATTTTTGCGGGGCCTGCGCCAGTTGCCGGCAGTTGGACCCGGGGTGGCGCGATCTCGAGGCGATGACGGCGGCGGCGCTCGAGTTTCGCGAGCAGCAAGGGAAGACGCGGGCGCGGGAAGAAGCGCCGCTGGTGCTGCGCGTGCATCCGGAGATCGAGATCTATCCGCCCGACGGCGACTTCTTGAGCATGGCGCAGGCGCGGCGCATCGGCGAGCGCGGCCATCGCCGCAGCGACCGCGGCCGCTATTGGACGGTGATCGTGCCGGAGTTCGAGCGCGCGCGCTGGATGACCCAGGCCACGCTGCTCAAGACGCTGGAGGAGCCGCCGCCGCGCACCGCGCTGCTCTTGCTGGCGGAAAACCCGCTCGAGCTGCTGCCCACGGTGCGCTCGCGGGCGCTGCTGCTGACCCTGCCCCCCGCCTCGCCGCCGGCGCTGGCGCGGCTGCTGGCGGAGCGGCGGGGCGAGCTGAGCGCCGCCGAGCGCGAGGCGGTGGCGCGCTGGTCGCAGGGACGGCCGGGACGGGCGCTGCGCCTCGACCCCGCCGAGTATCGCGAGTTGCGGCGGCAGGCGCTGCTGCTGCTGGCCACGGCCGGCGGCAGCGGGCCCTGGGCGCCGCTCTTCGAAATGACCCAGCAGGCCGCGCGGCCAGGCAAAGAAAGACTTGAATCACTGGTCGAAATTCTTTATAGTTTGCTGCAAGATATTTTGTACCTGCTTTCCGACCGGCCCGAAGCGATTCGCAACGCGGACTGCCGGGCCGAGTTGAGCGGCCTGGCGCAACAGTTCAACCTGCGAAGTGTGGCGTTCGCCACCGAAGAAGCCGATCGAGTCCTGGCGGCGACGCGGCGCAACGCGCAGCGAGGATTGGCGCTGGAGGCTTGGGCGTTGCGATTAGCCCGGGCGTGACCGCGCCAGGCAGGGCAGCGGGAGCAAATTATGTCATCTCCCAGTGACTTGGCGGCGCGGCGCGGCAATGATAGCGAAGTCATCGCCAACCGCAAGCTGATACGTCCCTCCCTCTCGGGCTTTCGCGAGCAACTGGCGGCGGCCGGCAGCAAGCCGCCGTTGGCGGCTCCGGCGGCGGCGGCGGGGCCGCACCGCGTTCCCAAAAAGCCGGTGCCCCCGGAACAGACCAACGCCGAGGCCTTCTATTACGTCAAGCAGATGCAGGCCAAGACGCCGATGGTGCTGGTGCTGCAAGACGGGCAGGAGATTCGCGGGGTGATCGAGTGGTACGACCGCCATTGCCTCAAGATCCATCGCGAAGACGGGCCGAACCTGCTGGTTTACAAGGCCAACGTCAAGTATCTCTATAAGCTGGAAGACGCGCGCGGCTAGGCCGGCGCGGGATCGCCCGATGGCGTCGGATTGGGTCGCGCGGCAGCGCCAGCGCCTGGAAGCGGAGTTGGCGGCGGCGCTGCCGGCCGCGCCCGCCGGGGCGCCGGAGGCGCGGCTGTATCGCGCCCTGCGCTATAGCTTGCTAGATGGCGGCAAGCGCCTGCGCCCGCTGCTCTGCCTGGCGGCGGCGGAGGCGGCGAGCGGCGGCGCCGCCCCGGAAGCGGCGTGGCCGCCGGCCACGGCGCTGGAGCTGCTGCACACCTATTCGCTCATTCATGACGATCTGCCGGCGCTCGACAACGACGATCTGCGCCGCGGGCGGCCGGCCTGTCATAAACAATTCGGCGAAGCCACCGCGATCTTGGCCGGCGACGCGCTGCTGACGCTGGCCTTCGCGCAGTTCGGCGACCGGCGGCTGGCGGGGCGGGGCGCGGAGTACTCGGCGGTGCTGGCGGCGGCGGCCGCCGCCATGGTCGCCGGCCAAAGCGCCGACCTCGAAGCCGAGGCTGGGAGCGCCAGCGCCGAGCAGGTCGAGTTCATTCATCGGCACAAGACGGCGGCGGTGATTCGCGCGGCGCTGGTGCTGGGCGGGATGGCCGGCGGCGCGGGCGAGGACGCGCGGGAGGCCTTGGGCGCGGCGGGCGAGGAGCTGGGCCTGGCGTTCCAGATCATGGACGACATCCTCGACGTCACCGGCAGCGCCGCGGAACTGGGCAAGAGCGCCGGCAAGGATCAGGCGCAGCGCAAGGCGACCTATCCCGCCGTCTTCGGGTTGGAGTTGTCGCGGGCGCAGGCCGAGGCGCTGGGCGGGCGCGCGCTCGAGCGGCTGGAGCGGTTCGGCGCCGCTGGCGAGCCGCTGCGCGCGCTGGCGCGGCAAATGTACCGGCGGACCCGGTAGGGGCGCAGGCGGCGGCGGTCGCCGCCCCGGACATCGGGTCCGCGGCCGGCAGGGGCGCCGCGCGCGGCCGGTGACGCGGGCAGGGTGACACCTTTATAATCAAGGCATGCCGCTGTACGAATACCATTGCCGTGACTGCGATTCCGACTTCGAGCGGCTGGAATCGCTGCAGGGCGCGCCGGAGCCGGCGGAATGCCGCCGCTGCGGCAGCCGGCGCGTCGAGCGCATCGAGTTTTCGCGCGTGGCGGTCGCCACCCCCGCGGGCGGCGGCGAGGCATGCTGCTCGCCTGCTCCGGGCGGGGCTTGACGGCGGCGATGAACGGGGCGGTCGGCCCCGCGGCCAAGATGGAAACGACTCAGCAACGCAAACCGAGGCGGACCGAGTTCAACCGGTTCCAGACGTTCACCCTGGGGCCGTTCGTGCCCACGATCACGAACGCGCATTTCGACCCGTATGAGGAAGGCCTGCCGCGCCCGGGGTTGAGCCGGCGGGAGATGGAGACGGTCGAGCGCGTGCGCCTGCCGATTACGCCCGGGCGCAATTAGCTTTACCCCGCATGCGTTGGCCCGCACGCGGAGAGATGGCCGAGTGGCTGAAGGCGCACGCTTGGAAAGCGTGTATATCCGAAAGGGTATCCAGGGTTCGAATCCCTGTCTCTCCGCCAGCCTACTCCACCGCTTGATTTCCGACAGGGCGATACCGCGTTCCCTGGCAACGCGCGAGGGAACGGCGCGTCCGCCTAGCCGACGGTGGCGGATGCAGCGTCCGCCTGCGGGCCGCGCAGCGACGCGAAGACGCCCTTTTGCCGCCAACTGCGAATGAATAGCGCCGTCGCGACGATGCCCGCCGCGGCGCAACTGGCGGCCGCGAGCCAGTGGCGGCCGAAGAGATCGGTGGTGGCGGCGACGGCGGCGGTGCAGACCACGATTCCCAGGGCGCAATCGTAAAGATCGCCGTGCAATTCCCGCCGCTGCGCGTCGCGCTCGGCCGGCGTCAGGGCGTCGGTGACGGGGCGCCACAATCCGGGCGGACGGCAGCGGCGATAGAACTCGCGCAGCACTTCGACGCGTTCGGGAGGCGTCAGCCAGGTCACCGCCAGGATCACCACCCAGCCGGCGCCGAAGAGCAGCAAGAAGCCCTGCCAAAACGGCCGCTGCGAGAAGCCGAGCGGAAACCAAATCAGGTAGCCGAGCGGCAGACCGGCGACCAGGCCGGCAATCTCGCCCCAGATGTTCAAGCGCCACCAGAAGAAACGCAGCCAGGCCAGCGGCAGGATGAAGGCGATCATCACGTTGTTGATGAACAAGAACCAGGCCATCATGCCGTTGACGAGGAAGTAGCCGATGAGCAGGGCCAAGGCGAGCAGCAGGGCGGTGGCGCCGCGGCTGATCCACAGGTAGTGGCGCTCGCTCGCCTGCGGGCGGAAGAAGCGCTTGTAGACGTCGTTGATCAAATAAGATGCGCCCCAGTTCATCTCCGTGCTCACCGCGGACTGGTAGGACGCGAGCTCGCCGGCGACCAGCAAGCCGGTGAGGCCGGCGAATCCGAAGCGCTTGACCAGCTCTCCCCATACCAATTGGCCGGCCATGCCGGAGCCGCCGAAGACGGCGGCGCCCACCAGGCCGAGGAAGAAGAAGGGGATCACGCGCACGACCAGCGAGAGGAAGGCGTTGAAGAGCTGGCCAACCTGGGCGTGAAATTCGTTCTTGGCGGCCATGAACTTTTGCGCGGTGAAGCCGCCGCCGCCCGCCGGAGCGGCGGCGAAGAACAGGCCTTGCAGCACCAGCGCGGCGATCGTGATGCGGTCAAAGGCGCCGCCGGGCGGGGTGGCGCGGAAAAATCCGGCGCCGAAGTGTTGGGCGGCGGCGGCGTAGATCGCGTGCAGGCCCCCGGCGCCATGAATGGCCACGGGAATGAAAACGGCATTGGCGGCGAGAAACAAGATGAACTGGAAGATTTCCGAATAAACGGCGCCCAGCAAGCCGCCGAGCAGCGAATAGACGAGCGTGACGCCGGCGGCGAACAGGATGGTTGCGGCGTTCCCCCAGCCGAGGATGGGGCCGATGGATTTGGTGAGCCAGCCGGTGACGTAAGCCATCAGCACCACCGCCCAGCCGAAGCTGAAGTACAGCGCCGAGATCCAGCGGAAGGCGCCCGCGGCGCGGCCGCCGTAGCGGACCTCCACAAATTCCGCGGTGGATACGATTTGCAGCCGGCGCCAGAATTTCGACCAGATCACCGCGACCAGCGGCATCCACAGGATCCAGGGAATCCACCACCACCAGTTGCCGAGCAGGCCGTCGCGATAGACGAGCATGGTGAAGGCCGAGGCCGAGCCCGAGGAGGTGAACGTGGCGACGGCGGAGAAGCCGATCGCCCACCAGGCGAGCGAACGGCCGCCCATGAAGTAGCCCTCGATGCCGCGGCTGGCGCGGCGGGTGAAGACCAGGCCGATCAGGAGCGCAATCAGCGAATACGCGCCGAGAATCCACCAGTCGAGCGGCTGCATGGGGGCGATGCGGCGGGCGGCTAGGCCAGGGCTTCCGCGAGCGCGCAAGCGGCGGCGTAGGCGCTCTCGAGCGATTCGCGCCGCGTCAAGGCGCGCATGCCGGGGATGGGCTCGTATTCGGCGCCGGCCGTCGCCAGCATGCCGCCGTTGAATTCGACGATCAGGCAGCGCGCGCCGATTTGATGGAACCAGGCGTCTTCGTAATACTTCTCCGGCGGCTTGGGATAGCCGCGCGGCGGCCGTGGATTGAAGAGCAGCCGGCGCGCGCGCCATTCGGCGTGGATCGCGGCGGCGAGCGCGCTCTCATCGGCCTGGTACGACGCCGAGGGAATGGTGGGCAGAAAGACCTCGGTCGGGAACATGAAATTGTGGAAGTCGAGAACGCAGTAGGGGCGGACGGCGGCGAGGATTTGCTTGAGCGCGCGCGTCTCGATCCCATGGGTATCGTCCCAATCGAACCACATGTCCAGACCTTGATCGGTCATGCTCGATCCGATCACGTGGCCGGTCGCCTCCCATTGCGCGATCTGATCGGGCGTGAAGCGCATCGGCGCCTGCTTGACATAGGTGCCGTAGAAGAACTTGCAGGGTTCATTGCCCTCGGCGTAGAAGCGGGCCGCGTTAGCGTCGTTCCAGTCGGGAATCCACGTGCCGTGCCAGGAATCGGGAAAATGCAGGGCGAAGCGTTCGGCGCCGCCGGGGTTGATCAAGGGAAAGACAAGGAGCGTCAGGCGCGCGAGCAGGCGCGCGGCGTCAAGCGGGCGGCCGAAGGGCCGGGCGCCGCCCAGCAGCGCGTCGAGAAACGCGAGCACACCGCGCGGGCCGCTCGGCTCGCAGCCGTGCATGCCGGAAAGAATCGCTACCGGACGCGGTCCCGAGCCGAGGCGGAAGCCATAGACCGGCAGGCCCGAGGCGGAGCGGGCGAGCTCGCGAAAGTCGGCGGCGGCGCAATGCCGGTCGGCGAGCCGGCGCAGCCGGTCGAGGCCGTCGCCGGCATTGAAGAACCAGTAGTCGCGTTCTTCCGCCGACCAGGCGAGGTAGTCGCCGCGGGTGGAGCGCTCGCCGCCGGCTGCGCCTCCTCCGCGCCCCGCGTCCTCCGGCATCCTGCCGCCGGCCAGCCCGAGGGCCGCGGGCGCGGCCGCCAGGGCGCCCAAGAAGTCGCGCCGTTCCATGCCGCTAGAAAGAATACGTCAGCGCCATTTGAATGACCCGCGGCGTCCAAAGGTTCTCCGCGCCCAGCGCGTAGGTCACGCCCGTGGGCGCGCCGATGAGGGAGCCGAACGAGGGCCCATCGCTCAAGCGATTGTCGGGAAAGCGCGTGCCGGTGTGCCAGCTCGAGAGGAAATTGAAGACATCGAGCCGGTATTGGAGATTTTGCCGCTCGGTGATCGCGAAATTTTTCAGGAAGCTCAGATTTGCCTGCCGCGTGCCGGGCGCGGTCAGGATGTTGCGTCCGGAGTTGCCGTAGCTGCCGGTGGCCGGCGTGGCGAACGCCGAGGTGTTGAACCATTGCTCGACGGTGGGCGAACCGCTGGCCGGCGCGCCGTTGACCTGCGCCCGCAGGCGATCGCCGAAGGGGTCGCCGGTCAGGTCCACGGCGCGGCCGCCGCCGCGGCTGCAGCAATAAACGCTGAACGGCAGGCCGCTGGCGAAGGTGAGCACTCCGCTCGTCTGCCAGCCGCCCAGCACCCAATTCGCGGGACCGAGCGACCAGCGCCGGCCTTTGCCCACGGGCAGGTCGTAGAGATAGCTCAAGACCAAGCGCTGGGATTGGTTGAAGTCGGCGGGACCGTAGTTGGCGTGGAGATCGGCGGTGTTCTGGATGAAGTTGTTGCTGCCGCTGAAAGCCGCGATCTCCGACATTTCATCCAAGGCGCGCGACCAAGTGTAGTTCGCGAGCAGCGTGAGGCCGTTGTGGAACCGCTGATCGAGGCGGAATTGCAGCGCATTGTAGTTGCCGCTGGCAATGTTGGCGTTGGCATAGCTGCCGGCGGCGAAATTGGCGAACGGCACCCGCGTGTCGATCGGCTGGAACGCGGAACCGGTCGCCGGGCAGTTGGCGTACTCGCCGGTCGCCTGCGAGGCATCCTTCAGACTGTTGCAAATGACCGGCGCGCCGGTGACTGCGCCGGGAATGATATCGGGCGTGCTGGCGAGGTGAGCGTCGTTGAACTCGTACTGGAACGGTTCATGCATGTCGTGCGAGCCGACGTAACCCAGGTCGAGCAGCAAGTCCGGGGTCAGGGCGTATTGCGAGTCGAGGGTCCACTGCTCGGTGTAGGGATTGCGGTTGCCCGGCCACTCCGTTTGGATGCCGAACTGCCAGGCGGGCGGGAAACTGGAAAACACGTTGACGGGCGCCAGCCAAAGGGTTTTCAGGGCCAGCGGCGAGACCGACTCGTTGCCCGAGGCCACGGGATAGTTGGGGTTGGGCGAGAGAGTCGCAAGCGCGTTGTCGTCGTAGTTCGTGCCGTCGTAGAAGCGCATGTAAACGCTGCTGAACATGCCCCAGCCGCCGCGCACGACCCAGCGGTTCATGGAGATCGGGCGCCAAGCGAAACCCAGGCGCGGCTGGAAGTTGTTCTTGACTCCGGGGACCAGCTTGTTGCTGACGCAGCATTGCAAGTAGGTGGCGGCGGCGGCGCCCGCGCTCGAGCTCCAGGTGTTGACGAACGTCTTGTCCGCCCAGATCAGCCCGCCGCCTTGCGTCGCGAAGTTGAGGACGCTGCCGCTGTTGTCGAGGGAATGCAGGGTAGAGGGGATTTCGTAGCGGAGCCCCAAATTCAGCGTGAGCCGCGGCGAGACGTGGTAGTCGTCTTGGAAATAGAAGCCCCACCCCGTACCGCGCACGTTGTACAGGTCGGAGGCCAGCGGCGCCGGCGCGCCGATCGCGAGCGGATCGCCAAGCAGCAGATCGGCGAAAGCGTTGCCGGCCGTCGGCCCCAGTTTGCCTTGGGCGCCGGCGATCGGATCGGAGGCGGTATAGGCGCCGGTGAAGCGCAGGGTGCCGTTGACGCTGAAGCCATCGGCATCCCAAAGCTGGATGCGGCGGATATCGGCGCCGAAGGCCAGGCTGTGGGCGCCATGGATGTAATTGAAGTTCGCGACCTCTTGGTAAATGTTGTCCTTCTGCGAGTAGCCGTTGTTGCCGTTGCCCGGCCCGCTGTAACCGTCGCCCATCGCCAAAGTGGGGATGCCGAAGAAGGCGGGAACGGGGTTGGTGTTGGCAAAGCCCAACTGCGCGGAGAGGTTCGGCCCGAAGGCGGTCATCGCGCCCTCGTGGAAGTTCTCGCGGGTGTAGCCGGCGCGCAGCGCCATGATGAAATTCGGCGTGAACGTGCGCTGCCACTCCAAGCCCAGCAGGTAGGAACGATCGAAAACCTCCGAGCTTGACGCCGGCAGCGGCGAGATCGATGGGGCCGTGATCCGTCCGGCATTGAACGTGAACGACAGTTGATCCTTGCCGCTCAACTGATGATCGAGACGGCCCGTCCAGACGTCGGTGTTGGTGGGCGTCGTCGTGGTGGCGACGAAATTGCCGCAGGGCATGGTGCAGGTGATGTTCGGCTGGGGAAAGTAGTTGAGCAGCTTCTGGGCGATCGGATCGATGCTCGAAATCTTGTTGCCGGCAAACGCCGCGCGCCCGGAGGGGTCGCTGCCGGTCGCGGGCTGGCTGCCGGTGGTCGAGGGATCGTAGATGGGATACGGCCAGTCGGAAAAATCGCCCTGGCGTTCGGCCGCCGTGGGCACCTGATAGGTCGCGGCGCCGGAGGTGCTGCGAATGCGGCCGCCTTCATAGCTGGCGAAGAAGAACGTTCGATTGCGGCCGGAATAGAGGCCGAAGGGCAGGGTGAGCGGCCCGCCGAGGCTGCCGCCGAACTGATTCTGCCGAAACGGCGACTTGGTGGGGATGGTGGTTCCCTTGGTGGCGTTGAGATAGGCGTTGATGGGATTTTGCGGCTGGAAGGCGCTGTTCTCGAGGAAGTCGTAGACATCGCCATGGAGGGTGTTGGAGCCGGATTTGAGCGCCACATCGACCTGCGCGGAGCCGAAGCCGCCGGAAGCGGGATACACGCCGTTTTCGAGCTTGAACTCCTGAATGGTGTCGGCGGGTGGAATATTGATCGGCTTGCTGAAGAAGAAGTCGGTGTCGGAGATGCCGTCGATGACATAGCTGATCGAGGCCGGGCGGGCGCCATCCACGCTCATCTCGCGGAATTGGCTGTTGAGCCCGTGCTGATCGAAGACCGTGGTCTGGATGCCGCCGGCCGGCGTGGTCACGCCGGCTTGGATTTGGATTAGGTTGGTGAAGTCGCGGCCGCTGAGGGGCAGCGCAGCGATTTCGCGGGCGGTCACCACTTGCCCCACGGTGGCGTTGTCGGTTTGCACCATTTGCGCGTCGGCGGCCACGGTGACCTCTTGCTCGACTTGGCTGACCCGCAGCGTGAAATCCTGCCGCAAAGTGGCCTCGACTTGCAGCACCAGGCTGCTTGAGGTCACGGTCTGAAATCCCTTGCGGGCGGCGCTGACGCGATAGGCGCCGGGAATCAAGTTCACGAATTCGTAGTCGCCGCTCGCGGTGGTGAGGAAGCGCGCGGGGATGCCGGTGCCGAGATTGGTCGCCGTCACGACCACGCCCGGCAAGGGCGCGCCGGAGGCGTCCTGCACGTGCCCGAGAATAGTGCCCCGCGCGTTTTGCGCTGCCGCCGCCATCGCCAGCGCCAAAACCACGAGAGCCGCCAGAAACCGCTTGCCGATGCTGCCGCCGATCATGAGATCCTCCCTTGCCCGTGCGGCGTTCTAGCCATCAGAACACCGGGAAATTTAGCTCGACCGGCGCTCATTGTTTTCGGGGGCGGGACCCAAGTCAACCGGGAAGTGCAGGGTTGTTTCAAAATGTTCTGCGGAACAGAACGCCTGGCGCGCGCGCCGGGATTTGCTGTTTACAGGCGGGCGGCGATTGGAGAGACTGGTGCGCGAGGCGAGGAAGGTGCCTGCCAACAACTACATCGTGGCGATCGAGCGGGCGTGGCGCGTGCTCGAGGCGTTTCAGGGGCAAAGCGACGTGAGCTTGCGCGATCTCACGCGGCGCGCCGGCATGGTCAAGAGTTCCGTCTACCGGATCTTGTTCACGCTGGAACGGCTGGGCTACGTCGAGCGCGGGACGAGCGGGTACTCGGTGTCCCCGAAGCTGACGCTGCTCGCCGGGGACGGCGGACGGCCGCTGCGCGGGCTCGGGGACATGGCGCTGCCGTTCATGCGCGAAGTGCTGCGACGATTTCAGGAGACGGTGAACCTGGGCGTGCTGGAGGAGGGCGAGGTGGTCTATCTGCGGGTGCTGGAAAGCCCGCATCCGTTCCGGCTGGCGGCCCACGCCGGCATGCGCAGCCCGGTGTATTCGAGCGCGCTGGGGAAGTCGCTGCTGGCGCATCGCACGCGCGCCGAGGTGGAAGAAGTTCTGCGGCTGAAGCCGCCCCGCGCCCTGACGCCGCGCACGGTGCGCAACAAGTTCGATTTCTTCCGGGAGCTGGACCGGGTGCGCCTGCGCGGCTATGCGGTGGACAACGAAGAAGATGCGCGCGGCGCCCGCTGCGTCGGGGTGCCGGTGATGGGCGCCGACGGCAAGGTGGCGGCCGCGCTCAGCATCTCCGGCCCCTCGAGCCGGGTGGCGGCCAGCCGCGACCGGGAGTTCGCGGAAGCCTTGCGCCAGGCGGCGCGGCAGATCGAAACGCTGCTGGGCTACGCGCCCCGCCCGGCGGCGGCGAGCGGCGGAGGCGGACGATGAGCCTCGCCCTGCTGGGCGGCGCTCCGGTGCGCACGCGTCCGTTCCCGGCCTGGCCCGTGTACGGCCAATTGGAAGAGCAAGCTCTCGCCGACGTGCTGCATAGCGGCTTTTGGGGCGGCTACAACGATTCGATTCAGAAATTGGAGCAGCGCTTCGCGGCGCTGCATCAGGCGCCGCACGCCATCTCGTGCGCGAACGGCACGGTGGCGCTGGAAGTCGTGCTGCGCGCCTGCGGCATCGGCTGCGGCGACGAAGTTATCGTGCCGGCGTTCACTTTCGTGGCCACGGCGACGGCGGTGCTGCTGTGTCATGCGCAGCCGGTCTTCGCCGACATCGAGCGCGATTCGCTGAACCTGGATCCGGCGGCGGTGGCCGCCGCCATCACGCCGCGCACGCGCGCGATCATCGCCGTGCACTTCGGCGGCCGGCCCGCCGACATGGACTCGCTGGCGCCGCTGGCGCGCCAGCGCGGCCTGACGCTGATCGAAGACGCGGCGCATGCGCACGGCGCGCGCTGGCGCGAGCGGCCGGTGGGCAACTTCGGCGAGGCGGGAACGTTCAGCTTCCAGGCATTCAAACTGATGACCGCAGGCGAAGGCGGCATGATGACCACCAATTCGGCGCCGCTCGCGGAACGGATGTGGAGCTATTGCAATCAAGGGCGCCGCCTCCAGGGAGGGTGGTTCGAGCATTTCACGCTGGGTTCGAATTACCGCATCACCGGCTTTCAGGCGGCGCTGCTTTGCGCGCAACTGGAGCGGCTGGAGGAGCAGAACCGGCGGCGGCAGGCGAACGCCGCGCACCTGCGCCGGCGGCTGGCGGGGTTCACGGGCTTGCGGCTCGCGCCCGAGGACCCGCGCGTGGGCAACGACCCGCACTATCTGGTCACGCTGCGCTACGATGCGGGGGCCTTCGCGGGGCTGCCGCGCGATCGCTTCATCGAAGCCGTGCGCGCGGAAGGGGTGCCGCTGGTGGCGACCTATCCCCGCCCGCTGTATCACAACCCGGTCTTTCACAACGGCGCCGGCCGGTGTCACTGCACCGCCCGGGTGCCGCCGCAGGATTACCGCCATTTGTCGCTGCCCGAGTCCGAGCGCGCTTGCCGCGACGGCATCTGGATCGAGCACCATCTCCTGCTCGGCGAGAGCGGCGACGTCGACGATATGATTGCGGCCTTCGCCAAGGTTCAAGAGAATGCGGCCTCGCTCGCGCGGGCTGGCGTCGGTTCGGGGGCGTGAGCGCTTGCGCCTGACCGTCGCCATGGCCGCGCTGGCGGCGATGCTGGGCGCGGCGGCGCCGCCCGGCGGCGCCGGGCTCGCGCCGTGGCATTTCCAGACGGATTTTCGCGCCGGCCTGCCCGCGTGGATGAGCTTCCCGCTGGCGCAGGACGTGGGCTACGATCCGACGATTTACACCACCGCGCTGTCGCCGCAGCCGATGCTGGTGCGCGATGTCGAGGCGCACGGAGAGAAGCGATTGCGGGTGGGCGTCATTCGTCCTTTGCGGTTCGTGGCCGGGACCCGCACCGTGCTCCGCCTGGCGTACCGGCTCGAGGCCTGCGGCGCCGCCTCGCTCAGCCTGGTGTTAGGGGCGGAGGATGGCGCTCGCTATGCGGCCTCGCTGCCGGCGACGCCCGGCTGGCACGAGGCGACGATCCTCGGCAGCCGGCTGCACCTGCCCGCGTCCGGCGCACGGATCCAGGCGCTGGTGATCGAGGCGCGCATTCAGCAGGCCGTAACGGGATCGCATCAGCGCTTGTTCCTGCGCTCGCTTTCCGTGGACGCGCAGCGGCCGCCAAGGCTCGCGGTGCTGGCGCCGGCGCTGGCGGGCAGCAACGGCGAGGCAAGACGGGTAGCCCAATCAACGCTCACGCCCGGCGCTGCGCTTTTCGTCCAGGTCGCGGGGCGCGCCGGGGTGCAGGCGCGTCTTTTCGACCCCGCAGGGCATCCGGCCGAGGCCTTTTCCTGGCCGTCAGCCGGCGGTGCGATGACGCTGCCGGCGGCGGCGGGTCCGGGGCTGTGGCGCGTGCGGGTGCAACGGGGGGCGGCGCGGGCCGAGTTCGCCGTTTTGGTCCTGCCCGCAAGCATGCCGCCCCATCCACGGCTGCTGCTGGACGCGACGCAGTGGCGGGCCTTGCGCGATTCGCGCGCCCTGTGCGCCGAAGTGCAGGCGGCCGCGCAGGCCGCTGCTGCGCGCGTACGCTGGAATCCGGACGCGGGCGACAATATTGCCCTGCTGTCCAAGGTCTCCGTCTTGGCGGGCCTGCCGGGATACTTCACGCTGCTTGAAAACTACAGTCACGCGATCGCGTTCAACGCCCTCGATTACCGGTTGACCGGCGACCGGGAAGCCTTGGCGGCGGCGCGGCGCGGCTTGCTAACGATCGCGCGCTGGCGGACTTGGACGCCGCCGTGGTTTCTCGCCCACGGCTTGCACACGTATTACGAGGTGGGCGTGTTCTCGCAGCGCGTGGCCTTCGGCTACGATCTGATCGCGAATCAGCTCACGCCCGCCGAGCGCGCCACGATCGCCGAGGCGTTTTGGCGCCAGGCCGTGCAGCCGGCGGTGCAAGAGTATTTCCTCGACAACCGCATGCCGATCGCCGCCAGCAATCACATGGCCCACGCGGTCGGGGGAGCGCTGGCGTTGGCGGTCGCGACCGCGGGCGACGACCCGGTCCTTTGGCGTCAAGAGGCTCCGGCGGTCGCGGAGTTGCTGGTCGCCTACCGGCGCCTGTTGCGGGGATTGTTTCCGGGCGACGGCAGCGAGGCCGAGCCGGCCGGCTATGAGGAATTCGCGATGATCGGCATGTCCTGGGGCGCGGCGGCGCTCGACGCGCTCGGAATTCACCCACCCGGCCTGGAGGCGATGGCGCAGGCGTTTTGGTGGCCGCGCTATGCCGAGTACGGGCACGCGCAGGGGCAACTGCATCTGCTCGACACCGGCGACTTCGGCGGCGCGCTGGGGGCGCTCTCGGGATTCGCCTGGCCGGCCGCTCATGAAGGCAGCGCCGCGCTGCAAGCCTGGTACGATCTGGCTCGTTCCACGCGCGACCTGGCGCGCACGCCGCCGCCGGTGGCGGATACGGGCCGCGCCTTGGAAGCGGCGCCGGACCTATTGGATTTGGCGCGCCTGGGCGCGCCCGCGCGCGGCGTTGCGGCGCAGCCCGCGGCGCCGCTCGCGCGCATTTTTCCCGGACGGGGCAGCGCCGTGTTGCGCAGCGGATGGGAGCCCGGAGCCACCGTCGTTTCGCTGCGCGCCGGGCCGTGGTTCAATCATGGGCACGCCGACGAGGGCAGCTTTCAAATCGCCACCGGCGGGGAAGCGGTCGTCGCCGAGGCGGGCTACGCGGATTATTACAAGGAACCGCTCTATGCCAGCTACTTCACGCAAGCGGCCGGCCATAATACCGTCTTGATCGATGGCGATCCATTCAGCGAAGCTCCGATTGCCGGCCGGTATTGGCGCGCGTGGAGCGATCATCCGGCCATCACGACTCACCTCTTCGCTCCGGGCATGGACTACCTGGCCGCCGACCTGGCGCCGGCCTATGGCGGGCGGCTGACGGCCTACGTGCGCGACTACTTGTTTTTGTCCCCCGGGCTTCTCGTGGTGCGCGATCGCCTGCGAGCGCCGGGCCCGCATGCCTACACGTGGCTGCTGCATGCGCCCGCGGGCGATCGCGTGACCGCCGGCGCCGCCCGCGCGCGGATTCTGGGCGAGCACGCGCAGGCGACCGCGGTCGCCGCCGGCGGCGGCGTCTGGCGCATGCAGGCGGCGCCCGTGCCGGAGGGGGACTTCGCCGATTTCGACGCTGCGATTCCACCGCGCGTCACGCTCTCGCTCACCTCCGCGGCGGCGTCATCACGGCAGTTTTTTGTCGGCATCGAGATGGGCGAGGCGGGCGCCGCGACCGACCTCACGGCGGTTCGCACGCCCGCCGGGGAAGGCGTGCGCAGCGCGCGCCGGCAGGCGATCGTGCTCAGCCGCACCGCCGGCGGCATGCTCGAAGCCGCGGGCTGCAAGACCGACGGCGACCTTCTGGCCGTGAGCGGCGCGCGGGTCCTGGCGGGCGGCGCGACGGAAGTGGACGCTGCCGGCGGTTGGCGCGCCCGCGTGGATCATCCGATCATGCTGGCGGCCGAGCCGGTCGCCGCTGGCGCGCATTTTTGGCTGGTGGCGGCGCAACCGTCGCATCTAGTGCTGAACTTCGCCCGGGCCGCGCGGCGGGTGCGGCTCGACAAGCAGGGGAGCGCGGGCGCCGGGCGCGCCATCCGCTTGGGCTTGCCGGCCGGGGAGCACCGTCTTGATGTCGTTTACTGACTGGCGGGCGACCCTCGCCGCGCTCGAATTGTTCGACGCCAACGTGCGCGTGGGCGCCTCCGGCCCGCACGGGGCGCTAACGCTCGGCGCTGACGCTCTCGAGCAAGAGCTCGCCAGCTTCGCCATCACCGGCGCGCTGGCGGCACACTGGGCCGGCCTCGAGTACGACGCCGCCCACGGCAACGGCGTGCTCGCCGAGCTGCGGCGCGACTGGCTGACGCCGGTCTTCGCGGCCACGCCGGAAACGCTGGCGCAACTGGAGCGGCTGCGGCCGCGCGCGGCGCAGCTCGCGTTCGGGGCGCTGCGCCATAACTTTTCCAGCGCGCGCTGGTGCTGCGGCGAGCTGTGCGAATACCTCCAGTCGCGGCGGGTGGTGACCGTGATCTCGCGCGACGACCTGGACTGGGAGGGGCTGGCGCGGCTGCTGGACGATTTTCCCGGCTTGCCGGTCGTGTTCGTGAATGCGGGCTATCGCGGCGACCGCTATCTGTGGCCGCTGCTGCGCCGCCATTCCCATTTGTATTTCGATACCTCCGGGTACTTGGCCCACCGGCAGCTCGAAGCCTTCGTCGAACGCATGGGCGCGGAGCAGGCGGTCTTCGGCAGCCGTTTGCCGCTCTTCACCCCGGCCGCGGCGCTGGCGACGCTGCTGAGCGCGCGCATGAGCGACGCGCAGCGGCGCGCGGTGGCCGGCGGCAATCTGCGGCGCCTGCTGGCGGAGGTGCAAGCATGACCCCCGCCCCCTTTCGCGCGCCGGTGCCGATTGTCGATTGCCACGGCCACTTGGGCGTGCATCCGGATTTCCCCGCCTACAAGACCGAGCCCGAAGAGATGCTCGAGGTCATGGACGCGCTCAACATCGAGCGCCTGGCGATCACTTCCACGCTCGCGTGCTATTCCGACGCGCCGCGCGGCAACGCCGAAGTGGCGGCATGCTTGGCGCGGCACGGGGATCGGTTCCTGGGGTATGTGACGGTGAATCCGCATCCGCGCGGCGAAGCGGTCCGCGAACTGGAGCGCTGGGCGGACTGGCACCGCCCGCCGCTGATCAAAATGCATCCGGATTTGCATCAGGCGCCCGTGGAAGCGGCGGGGTACCGGCCGGTGTGGGAGTACGCCGACGCCAACGGCGGCATCGTGCTCGTGCATACCTGGGACTCCGACGGCAACTGCGGGCCGCTGCGGCTGCTGCCGATCGCGCGGGCCTATCCCGGCGCGCGCATCATCCTGGGGCATAGCGGCGTGACCTGGCGCGGCTACGAGCAGGCGATGGTCGTCGCCCGGCAAGCGCCGAACACCTATCTCGACCTGAGCGGTTCGCAGGCGCATCGCGGCATCCTCGAGCGTTGCGTCGCGGAGGTGGGCGCGGAGCGGATTCTTTTCGGCTCCGACATGCCCTATCTCGAAGCCGCCGCGCCGCTCGGCCGGGTGCTGGCGGCGCAATTGCCGGAGGCGGCGAAGACGCTGATCCTGCGCGGCAACTTTTGCCGCTTGCTCGGCGAGGCGGCGGCATGAGCGGCGCTGGGGAACGGGTGCGGCTGGGCATTATCGGCCTGGGCATCATGGGCGAAGCGTACGCGCGCATCTACAGCCAGCATCCGCTGGCGGCGGTGGTCGCGGTCTGCTCGCGCCGCCGCGAGCGCGTGGAAGAGATACAGGCGCGGTACGCGGTGCCGCACGGCGCGACCGATTACCGCGCCCTGCTCGACGGCCCCGATCTCGACGCCGTCGTCGTGGCCACGCCGGATCGCGAGCATTTCGGCCCCGCCTTGGCGGCGCTGCAATCGAAACGGCACGTGCTGATCGAAAAACCGATGACCACGTCGGTGGCCGAGGCGGACGAGCTGTTGCGCGCGGCGCGCACCGCCGGCCGTCTCATCCAGGTCGCCTTCAATCATCGCTGGCTCTCGGCCTATTACCAGGCCAAACAGCTGATCGCGGCCGGCGAGATCGGCGCTCCGCTGGCCGGCTATGCCCGCAAGAACGACACGATCTTCGTGCCGACCGAATACATCCGCTGGGCCGGTGAAACCACCCCTGCCTGGTTCCTCGGCTCGCATGACATCGACCTGATGCGCTGGTTCCTCGACGCCGAGCCGCTCGAGGCGCGCGCCTGGGGACGCCGGGAAGTGCTGGCCGGACGGAGCATCGCCACCTACGATGTCATTCAGGCGCAGGTCAAGTTTTCCTCCGGCGCGTTCGTCACCTTCGAATCGGCGTGGGTCTATCCGCGGAGCTTTCCTTCGATCGTGGATTCGTTCGTCGAACTGATCGGAACGGCCGGGCACGTGCATCTCGACCGTAAGTGCGAATCGCTCGAGGTGAGCACGGTGGAAAAATTCTCCTACCCCAAGGGCTTTCTCCTGGCGGAGATCTTCGGCCGGCTGCGCGGCGCCTTTCCGCAGTGCTTGGAGGACTTCTTGTTCGCGATTCGCGAAAACCGCCCGCCCGCGGTCACCGGCGAAGACGGCCGGCAGGTGACGGCCACGCTGGAAGCCATTCATCGTTCGCTGGAGACCGGCCGCAGCGAGCCGGTCGCGCCGCCGGTTCCGGCGGCGAGCTGATTCATGCGGGCGGCGGACTGGGTCGCGCTGTGCGCCTATTTCGCGGCCATGCTCGCCGTCGGCGTGCGTTACTCGCGGCAGATGCGATCGGCGGAGATGTATTTCGCCGGCGGCCAGCAACTGCCTTGGTGGCTGGGCGGCACGTCGTTCCTGATGTCCTATGTCAGCGCCTTGTCCATCATCGTGTACGCGGCGCTGGGCTACCGCTACGGGCTGGTGGCGCTGACGCTGTACTGGACCACGATCCCCGCCACCGTGCTCACCACCTGGCTGCTCGCGGCGCGCTGGCGCCGAGCGGGCATTATTACCCCCACCGAATTTCTCGAGACGCGCTTTTCGGCGAGCGTGCGGCAGGTCTTCGTATGGTCGGGCATTCCCCTGAAGCTCATCGACGAAGGCCTGAAGATCGTCGCGATCGGGCTGTTTCTGGCCGCCGGATTGCATATCTCGCCGCTGCTCGCGATGGCCGCGGTAGGGCTGGTCGTGATCCTATACACCGTGCTCGGCGGCTTATGGGCCGTCGTCGTGACCGACTTCATTCAGTTCACGCTGGTCACCTGCGCGGTGGTGCTGCTGCTGCCGCTGCTCTGGCATCGCCTGGGAGGGCAGGCCTGGCGGGCGCTGCCGGCGGATTTGCTGCGCCCGACGCACGCTCCCTACGGGTGGAGCTATGTCGGGGCGTTCTTGGTGCTGAGCACGCTGGGTCTGGCCGGCAACTGGTCGCTGATTCAGAAGTTCTACTCGGCGCGCGACGACCGGGAAGCGCGCGCCACGGGTTGGATGGCGTGCGCGCTCTTTTTCCTTTTGCCGCCGTTTTGGATCCTGACCGGGCTGCTGGCGCGCGTCGCCTTCCGCGCCGCCGATGCGCAGATGATTTACGCCCAGGTCGCGGCGGCGTTGCTGCCGCCCGGGATCTTCGGGATGGTGCTGGCGGCGCTGCTGGCGGCAACCATGTCCGTGCTCGCGTCGGGTTATAACGTGATGGCGGCGGTGCTGACGGTGGATGTTTATCGGCGCTTGATGCGGCCGCTGGCCGGCGAGCGGGAGCTGGTCTGGATGGGGCGCTGGCTCACGGCGGCGGTGGGTATCATCGTGCTCGCGATCGCGCTGGCCGTGACGTATTTTCATTGGACGATCTTCGATACCATGGTCGCCGCCTTCGGCTTCTTTTTGCCGCCGACGGTGTTGCCCGTGCTCGCCGGACTGTTGAGCCGGCGGCTCTCGGCAGCGGGGGCTCTGGCCGGCTTCGGCGTGGGAATCGCGGCCGGCGCGGGATTCCTCTTCTATCAGTGGCGGTTTTTGCCGCGCGGCAGCGCCGGCTTTCAGGCGCTGAGCATCGTGGTGCCGGCGGCGCTGACGGTGCTGGTGCTGGCCTTCGCGGCGGTGTTCTTCCCGGCGCGGCGCGAGGCGGCGGCGCGCGCGAATGAGTTCTTCGCGCGCCTCGGCCGGCCGGCATCCCAGGCGCCCGGCGCCGGCGGCATCAGTCCGGCGCCGATGGTGGGGACGATCCTTGCCGCGATGGGCGTGGTGCTGGCGCTGCTCGGTTGCGGGGCGATGCCCGGCGCGGCGAACCCGCTCACCCTGGGCGTCGGCCTCTTGTTTTTGGCGATCGGCCTGGCGATCGCCGGTTTCAGCCGGCGTCATCGCGCGGAGGGCGCGCGGAGCGCACCGCATGGCGCTTGACCGGCGCGAATTATTGCTGCTCGTGGACGCCGGCGCCAGCCACACCCGCGCCGTCGTGGCAACCCCGTCGGGGAACGTCTTGGGTCTGGGAGAAGCCGGCGGCGGCAATCCGTTCGCCAGCGGCGGGCGCGCGGCGGGAGCGCACCTGTTGCGCGCGCTGCGCCGCGCCTTGGCGGATGCGCGCCGACCCCCCTCCTCGATCTCGCTTGCCGCCGTGGGGAGCGCCGGCGTCGGCTGTGACGGAACGGGGAGAAGAAGGACGGAGCGGCTGCTCCGGCGACTCTTGCGAGGGGCGAGGTTGCTGGTCGAGGCCGATGTGTCGGCGGCGTTGCGCGCCGCCCTCGCCGGAGCCCCGGGGGCGGTAGTCGTCGCCGGCACGGGGGCGATCGTACTCGGCCGGACGGCGACGGGACGATGGGCCACCGCCGGCGGCTGGGGCTGGCTCTTTGGAGACGAAGGCAGCGGGCAATGGCTCGGGCGGCAAGCCATCGCGGCGGCGGCCCGGGCCACGGATGGAAGCGGCCCGGCGACGCGCCTGGCCGCCCTGTTGTTGCACCAAACCCGCTCCTCATCACTTTGGCATTTGGTCCAGAAGGCCTATCGGGAGCGATGGACGCCGGCGGATTACGGCGCGTTGGCGCCGTTGGTCACGCGGGCTGCCGGCGGCGGCGATCACGTCGCGCGCGCGTTGGTTGACATCGCCATGCGCCGCCTCGCTGCGCAAATCGGCGCCGTCGTCGCGCAATTGCGCTTGCGGCAGCCGGCCGTCTCCTACCAAGGGTCCGTCTTTGCGGCGGGTCGCATCGTGCTCGACCCCTTGCGGCGGGCGTTGCGCCGCGGGCAGCTCGTGGCGCCCGCGCTGCCGCCCCTGGCGGGCTCGCTTTGGCTGGCGCTCGAAAGCCGGGGCGTGGCGCCGGCGGAGGCTGCGGCGAATTTCGTGCGGCAACTGCCACCGGAACTGCGCGGGCTTGGCCATGCCTAGGACGACGCCGGCGAGCACGCTGGAAGCCGGTTGGGCGCGCGCCGACATCACGCCGCCGCCGGCGCTGCCGATGGCCGGTTACTTAGCGCGCAAGCAACCGGCCCGCGGCGCGCTCGATCCTCTCGAAGTCCGGTGTTTGGCGCTACGGCAAGGCCGCCGGCGTGCAGTTCTGGTCCTGATCGATTGGCTGCTGGTGGAAAGCCGCTGGTGCAAAGCGCTGCGTGCGGAGCTGGCGCGGCGCCACGGGTTGCCGCGAAGCGCGGTGATCGTGGCGGCGACGCACACCCACGCGGGGCCGGCGGTGCCCACCGGACCGTTTGTCTTGGGCATGCCGCCGGATGCCGCCGCTCGCG
The DNA here is from genome assembly GCA_021323595.1 of Terriglobia bacterium. Classification (GTDB taxonomy): domain Bacteria; phylum Acidobacteriota; class Terriglobia; order Terriglobales; family SCQP01; genus JAJPKR01. The sequence goes on from JAJPKR010000025.1 coordinate 30,523, forward strand.
CTTATTGGCAGCACGCCCGGCGCAAGATGCAGACGGCGGCGGCGCAAGCGCTGGCGGCCTTGCGGCCGGTCGAAGCCGCCTGGGCGCGCGGCGCGATCGGAGGCGTCGCCGGCGACCGCAATCGCGCCGGGCGCTGGAGCAAGCAGCCGGTGCTGGCGCTGCGGCTGCGCCCGCGCGACGGCGGCGCCGCGGCCATGGTTACGGTGTACGGCTGCCATCCGACCGTGCTGGGGCCGGACAATGACCGCTATTCCGGCGACCTGCTGGGCGCGATGGCGCGCGGTTTGGAGGCGAGCGGCATTGCCTGCGCTTTGATCGCCAATGGGGCTGCCGCCAATCTGAGCACTCGCTTCACGCGGCAAGAGCGCACGCCGGCGCAAGTCGGGCGATTCGCCGCGGTGGCGCTGGGGCAAATGCGCCGGCTGCGATGGTGCCGGCCGCCTGCGGTTCGCTTGCGCACGATTGCCTGCAGCATCGAACTGCCGTTGCGAAGCCGCGAGGAAGCGGCTGCAGGCCCCCTGTCCGGCGAGGGCGCGCAGGTCTGGGCAGAGTTGCGGCGCTCGCGCCTTTTCGCCGCCAACAGTCTGGGGATCGAGATCGTGCTCTGGCAGCTCGGGCCGTTCACGCTGGCGGCGCTTCCGCTCGAGATCTTCGCCGATACCGGCGCGTTCCTGTGGCGGCAGGTACGGATGCAGGTGCTGGGCTACGCCAACGGCTACTGGGGTTATCTCCCTTCGCGCTCCGCGCGGGCCCGCGATTACGAGACCGTCTCTTCGCCGTTCAACCGGGATGGGGATCGCCGCCTGCGTTTCGCTCTCACGCGTTCCGTCCTAGAGACCCGCCGCCGCGGGCCGGCGGCCTAGATAGGCGAGTCTGGCCAGTGGCAACGTGCTAGCGGGTCGCTTCCACGCCGGCGGACCAGCTTTCGCCGCAGCGCCCTTCAAAACTGCGCGCGGTGGCGAGCCAAGGGTTGTCCTTCGGCAACAGCGGCAGGGTGTAGACTAAGGCGCCATCGCCGTGGCGGCAGGCGATCGAGAGCCCCTCGCGCAAGATTCGGGGCAGCGGCCGCCCTTCGCGGTGCCAGGAAGTCGCGCTGGCATACACACCCGCATAGATCGGAAAGCGGCCGCGCACCGCCAAGCGCACGTTGTCAAGCGCCGAGGGCCAGCCGGTGTTTTTTTCCAGGTTGGTCCACCAAAGCCACACGCCATCGACACAGCCGGCCAGGCGGTTGGCGACGCTCGTATCCAGATCGTAAACGGTCGGGGTAAACAACAAATCCGGCGCCACCGCCCGCTTTGCCCGTTGCAGTTCGCAAACGTAATAACGCGTGAACAGCTTGGGATTGGCGCCCTGATCAAGATCGTCGATGTTCACGCCGCGCAGCGCCGGGTGTGTGCGCGACAACCGGCCCAGTTCGCGCATCCAGCGGGCGAAATCGAGCCCGAAGGGCGGGGACTGCCCCTCGCTCGGGGGAATCAGCACCACCCACACCGCGATGCCGCCGGCGCGCGCCGCGTCGAGAGCGGCCGGAAGCGCGGTCCAATTCGTGCCCTCGAGCACCCATACATAGCAGGAGAATCCGTTCGCATGGAGGGTACGGATGGTGGCGGCGGCGTCGATTGCACCGCCTGGGGCGGTAAGCGGCGCGGCCCAAACGCAAGGGGAAGTTCCCAAGGCGTGGCCGGGCGCGGCGGCCATGGCAGTCGCAGCCGAGAACATGAGCGCAACCGCCAGGAACAAAGCTCGTTTCATGATGGGCTCTCCCGGTAATAGCGAATCCGCCCGGCGCAAGGGGCCATAAGCGCGCGGAGGTCCTCGAGCGTTACGCCCTCGATGTTGGCGCTGGGAAAAACCGCCGGCGGGCGGCCGGCGGCGGCCAGTTGCGTGGCGGTTTCGATGAGCAAGGCGTGCAAGAGCGCCGTGCCCAAGGCCGTGCTGGCGGGCCCCATCGCCGTGCCGATACCGGGCACGCGGACCGCGGCGTCGCCGGCGGGAACGCCGTTGTCCAGCACCACGTCGGCGACTTCAAAGAGCCGCTGGCCGGAGGGATGGCGCGATGGCGCGGCGCGCGATTGCTCGACGTTGGTCAGCGCGATCACTTTGACCCCGGCCTGCCGCATGCGCAGCGCCAGCTCGACCGGCAAGCCGTTGCGCCCGGAATTGGAAATGACCAACCCGGCATCGCCGGCGCGGAAATCGGCTTGCGCGGCGAGCTCGCCGGCGGCGGCGATGGCGCGTTCGAAGAGGCTGCTGGCCAGCGCGCCGCGTTCGAAGCCCAGGCGGCTGTCGAGAATCGGATTGACGGCGACGAGGCCACCGGCACGAAAGAAGACTTCCTGGGCTAAGAGCGCCGAGTGCCCGCAGCCGAAGGCATGCAGCACTCCTCCGGAGGCGAGCGCCTCCGCGATGGAGGCCGCCGCGGGCGCGAGGTCGCGCTCTTGCAATCGCGCCAGCCTGCGCCGCAGTTCTTCCAGGTATTCGCGTGCGGGAGTCATCGCGCCGACATGCTGTGCCGCAAAGTCCCGATGCCCTCGATCTCGACTTCGACGACATCCCCGGCACGCAAAAAGACCGGCGGCTTCTGAAAGAACCCGGTGCCCGCCGGCGTGCCGGTGGTGATCGCGTCGCCCGGCTCGAGCGCCAGCGATTGCGACAAGAACGCAGCCAAGGCCGCCGGCTTGAAAAAAAGGTTTCGCGTGTTCGAACGTTGCCGGGTCACGCCATTGTGCCGGAGGCTGATCGCCAGCTCAGGAGGGTTGGGCAAGGCGTCGGCGGAGGTCAGCCACGGCCCCATCGGCGTGAAGCCATCGCAGTTTTTGCCGCGAAACCATTGCCCGTCGCGGGCCTGAAAATCGCGCGCCGTGACGTCATTGACGATGGTGTACCCGGCGATGGCGGCGGCGGCGGCGGCTTCGGAGGCGCCGGCGAGGCGCCGGCCGATGACGAAGGCGAGTTCGGCCTCGTAATCCACCTGCTCGCTGCCGGCGGGCAGCGGCACGGCGCCGCCCTGGGGGGTGATCGTCGCCGCCAGCTTCGAGAAAAAGATTGGGGAGGCCGGCGGCGGCAAGTTGTTTTCCGCGGCATGATCGGCGTAGTTGAGGCCGACGGCGAAGATGCGGCAATCCCGCGCCAACAGCGGCGCGTGCCGCAAACTTGCCAGCGGGCGCCGCGGCACGCCGGGAGGCGGCGCCGCGGCCAGCGACTGAACTTGGCGCCAGGCGGCTTCTCCGGCGCGCAGCAATGCCGTGAGATGGCGAAACTCCGGCGCGGCCAGCGCGGCCGAAATGTCGAGCACCTCGGTTCCGTGGGCTCCGTGCCGCGCGCCCAGGCGCGGCTCGCCGTCCATCCAGAAGTTGAGAAGATCCATCCGCGCCCCCTACTCTAGCGGCTGCCGGTCCGGATGGGTATGGGAAATCGCCGGGGCTGGTAAGCGCGTTGCACCTGACGCAACGACATCCACGACGCCGGCTCCAGAGAGACGTTGTTGAGGCTGAGCGAGGGCAGCGGCTCCATCCTGCCTACCGCTCGATGAACCCAACCATCGCGGTCGGGCACGAACGTTTCGCTTCGCCGTTCCATCGCGCGCAACGGAGGCGCGTCCGCCAGGGGCCGGGCCGGCCCTTGCCCGAGAATTCGATCCGCGGCCCTGGCCCGCCGAACGCGCGTCAGCCGGCGACGGCTTTGAGGTCGGGGCGAGTCGCCTCGTAACTGGTTGCGTAGGCGAGCAGATCAGGATCTGGAATCACGCCTCGTTGCGCGCAAGCGGCACGATAGAGATCCGGCCACCAGTTGTGATGCGCGGTCAGCCCTTGCTCGCGCCACTCGCGCCAGCCGCCGAGCACCTGCGACCAGGCGCGGTCGCCGGCCGCGAGCGCCTCGGACTGCGAGCCGAACTCCGGCACCAGCCATTTGCGTCCCAGGCGGGCGTGCAGAACTTCGTCGGCCCAGTCGTAGTCCTGCATGAGCGCCGCCAGGCGGTCTGAGCTGGCCAGCGCAATGCGCCATTCGCCTTCCTTGCCGTGAGGCCGCGGCATCAAGCCTTGCTCGATGGCGTAGAGCACGGCGTGGCGCTCGCGCGGCGCGAGCTGAGTATTGAGGGTGAGCGACCAGGTGATCGGCAGGGGGACTTGGCGCCAATCGAGGCCGAGCGCGGCAAAGCCGACCTCGCCCATCATCGCGTGCCGCGCCTCGTCCCAGAGCTGCCGGGTGAGATCGCGGTAATACTCCCAGGGCTGGCCGCCGGTTTCCGCGAGGATGCCGGCGATCATTTCCGGCACGTCGATCTCGCGCATGCGCTTGAAATAAAGCATCAGCGTTTTCGGCCAGGCAGGAATGCGCTCATCGAACAGGAACGCCTCGGCATTCACCGCCATGTTGTAGGGGTCGCGAAACCGCTCGTCGCGCCTGGGCACCGGATCGAAGCGGGGAGGCGCGGCGGAAAATTGCCGCTCGGGGGCGGCGCCGGCCGGCGCGGCGGCGCCATCGAGATCGCCGGCCGCCGCCAGCGCCTGCGCCAGCGCTTCGCGCCAAGGCGCCAACTCGAGCCGCTTCTCGGCGCTCATCAGGCAGCGCGCGGCGGCGTCGCCGTATTCGGCCATCTCGCGAGTCTCGAGGAGCGCCCAGCGCGCGGCCCGGAAACTCGGGAAGTCGAAGAGGCGGTGGGTCTCGCGGAGAAACCGCTCCAGGCCGCGAACCAGGGCGGGCAGCGCGGCGTCGTAAATCCCCAGGACCAGCGCTTCGGGCGCCGGCGCCGCCGCGATCTCATCGAAGAAGATCTCGAGCGCCGCGTGAGGCGCGGCGTCCAAGCCGTAGGGCGGCTGGCGCATCTCCTGGACGCGCGCCGCGAGAGCGGCGACGTGCTCGGCGCAATAGAACGCGTGCAGGCTGAACGCCATCTTCAGTTCGTAAATCGGCATGGCGGTAAGCCGCGTCACGAAAACTCCGTGGAGGCGCTTGAATGCCCAGTGCAGCCTTTTCAGCCGCGCCACGGCGTCTTCGACGCTGAGTCCGATTTCCGCCGCCTGGCTCATAGGCAGCAGCCCGACGAGCGGAGGCAACCCGCGGTATCCGGCGTATGGTTCGTTTTCCATCGCAACCCTCAGCCTCATTCTGCCGCAACGTCGTTCTGGCCGCCGGAACGCCCGGCGACCGGGCCCGAGCGCGGATTGCATGCGATTGAGCATCCGGCTAGCGTGGGGCGTTTTCGCGCGGGAGCGGATTCAGGGCAGGGGGGCGGCGGCGCCCGCGACGTAGTAAAGTTCGAATATGGCCGCCGGCAAGCCGCGCGTGCTGGTCGTGGACGACGAGCCGCACGAGCGCCAAGGACTATCCGAACTGATCGCCGCCTGGGGCTACGCCGTCGAGGGCGCGGCCGACGGCGCGCAGGCGCTGGAGAAGCTGGCCGCCGCGCCCGCGCACGTGGTGATCACCGACATCCGCATGCCGCGCATGGACGGCTTGCAGCTTTTGGCGCGCATCCGGCAGACTCTCGGCGACTTGCCGGTGCTGGTGTTGACGGGGCAAGGCTCGAAGGAGGCGGTGGTCGAGTGTCTGCGCCTGCGCGCCAACGACTACATCGAGAAGCCGATTCGCGGCGGGGAACTGAAGCAGCGGCTGGCGGATCTGGTCTCCGAGGCGCTGCGCGCGGCCGCGCCGGCGGAGGCGGGCGGCGGGCGCGAGCGCGAAGACGCCGACGCGGAAGAATGGGAGTTCGCGGGCGAATCGAAGGCGGTCCAGGAGATTCGCGCGCTGATCCAGCAGGTCGCGCCCACCACCGCGAGCGTGCTGATCACCGGCGAGAGCGGCACGGGCAAGGAAGTGGTTGCCCGCCGCATCCACCAGCTCAGCCCGCGGCGCGAGCGCACGTTCCTGGCGGTCAACTGCTCGGCGATTCCCGAGAGCCTGATGGAGAGCGAGCTGTTCGGGCACGAGAAGGGCGCCTTCACCGGCGCCGTCGAGCGGCGCGCCGGCTGTTTCGAACTGGCCGAGAACGGCACCTTGCTCCTCGACGAGATCGGCGAAATGCCGCTGCCGACGCAAGCCAAGCTGCTGCGCGTGCTCGAAGACCGGCGCCTGCGCCGCCTGGGCAGCAAGGCGGAGATGCCGGTGAACGTGCGCGTGCTCGCCGCCACCAACAAGGATCCCGCCAAGGCGGTGGCGAGCGGGCAACTGCGCGGCGACCTTTATTACCGGCTCAACGTCTTTCATTTGCATCTGCCGCCGCTGCGCGAGCACCTGGAAGATCTCGAGCTGCTCTGCACCACCTGGCTGCGGCGGCTGAACCGGCGCCACGGGCGGCAAGTGCTGGGCATCTCGCCGGCGCTGCTGGCCGCCTTCCGCCGCCATCTGTGGCCGGGCAACGTGCGCGAATTGCGGAACGCGCTGGAGCGCGCCGTGATCGTCTGCGACGGGCCGATGCTCGAGCCGCGCCACCTGGCGCCCGACTTCGGCCGCGCCCGCCCGGTCTACGAAGACGACGCGCACTCGGTGCGCGTTCCCGTGGGCACCACCGTCGCCGAGGCCGAGCGCCTGCTCATCTTGAAGACCCTGGCGGGCGAGAATAACAACAAGACTCGCGCCGCCGAGCGGCTCGGCATCAGCCTGAAGACGCTGCAGAACAAGCTCAAGGAGTATGGCGCCGCCAGCCGCGCGGCGGAAGCGGAGGTCCGGGAGTAGGCGCCGGCGACCCCGCAGCGGGCGGCCGGAGCCGGGAGCGGCAGGGCCGAGGATCCGCGTCAACGTGAACCCTCCAGGTACAAACGGTCTCCGCAACCCGCTGCCGGCAGACCGCCCACGGCCGGCTTCTAGCGGCCGCTTTCCGGCAGCCGGCCGCCAGCCATGAAGCTCAAGACCAAACTGGTGCTGGCGCTGTCGCTGCTCGTGCTCGTGGTGGTGGCCGCGGTGAGCCTGCTGTATGTGGCCAGCATCCTGCGCGAGCAGATGCACGGCATCTACTCGAGCGCCGATTTCGTCTCGCGCGAGGTTTTCAACGAGGTCCGGCAAGAATTGCAAAGCGCCGCCGCCGCCGGCCTGGTGGACCTGCGGCAGCCGGGGGCAGCCGAGGAATTCATGCGCGCGCTCGACCAAAGCGCGGCTCTGACGACGCTGATGAACTCGGCGATCTCCTATCCGGTGACCAGCGCCGTGCGCGACGTGGCGGTGGTGGATGAGAACAACCGCGTGCTCGCCGACTCCGATCCGCAGCTCGTGGGGCAGGTCTTGCCGCCGCGCGAGCAATTGCAAGCGGTGACCAGCGGCAGCCTCGCCAGCCAGTTGCGCGCCATCTTCGGCGCCGAGGAAGTCTACGAAGTCACGCTGCCGATGACGCTGGGGACGCAGCCGCTGGGTTCGATCCGCGTGGGCGTGGACACGGCGCTGGTGCGCGCGGCCCTCGCCTCGCGCATCCGCTCCATCGCCTTCTACGGCATCTTGATCGTGATCGTGGCCACGCTGCTGGCGGTCGCCTTCTCGGATTTCGCGCTCTCGCCGCTGAACGCGCTGAGCGCGCAACTCGACCGCGCCGTGCGCGGCGAGGCGGCCGAGACTCCCGCGGCGCGCTGGGGCGCGGAAGTGGGCCAGGTCAGCTCCAAGATCGAGTCGCTGGGGCGGCAGATTCAGGACGCGCGCCAGATCTACACCAGCCTGCACGAGAGCGTCACGCAAGTGCTGGAAGGGCTGGAAGAAGGCATCGTGCTGTTCGCCCCCGACGGCCGCGCCTTGATGGCCAGCGCCGCCGCCCAGACCTTTCTCGCCATGGCGCCGGCGCAAATCGTGGGCCGGCCGGTGGAAGAAGTCTTCGCCAGCGACTCGAGCCTCGACCGCGCGGTGCGGGCGGCGGTGCGGCGGGGGACGCCGCTGCCGCGGCGCGAAGTCGAGCGCGCCGCCGGCGGCCGGCCGCTGCTGGCGCGGCTCGACTGGCTGGGCGAGGGCAACCGGGCCAGCGCCCTGCTAGTGCTGCGCGACGCCGAGCGGGTGCATCGCCTCGAAGATCTTCTGGAGGTCGCGCGCCGCCTCTCGGCCGTCGGCCGCCTCACCCACGGCGTCGCGCACGAGGTCAAGAACCCGCTCAACGCCATGGCCATTCATCTCGATTTGCTGCGCGAGAAGGCGCGGGACCGCGATCTCGACCAGCACCTCGACATCATTCGCCATGAGCTCGACCGCCTGGATTGGGTGGTCAAGACCTTTCTCGATTTCACGCGGCCGGTGGAGGTGCGGCTGCGCCGCGTGGAATTGGCCGAGGTTGCCACCACGGTTCGCGATCTGGTTGCCGGCCAGGCGGCCACGCGCGGCATCGAGGTCATCGTCGAGGCGCCCGCGGACGGCGAGTTGCCGCCATTCTGGGCCGATCGCGACTTAGTCGAGCAGGTGCTGCTGAACTTGGTCAACAACGCCCTCGACGCCACCGCCGAGCGCCTGGCCGCGGCGCCCGCGGGGTCTTCTCCCGCCGCGGGCGGGCCGGCGGTCGTTCGCATCGCCCTCGCGCAGGAGGGCGAGGAGGCCGTGGTGCGCGTGCACGATCAAGGCGGGGGCGTGCCGGAGGAGATTCGCGAAAAGATCTTCGACCTTTACTTCTCGACCAAGGCCGAAGGCAGCGGGCTCGGCCTGGCTATCGCCGCCCGGGTCATGCAGCTTCATAATGGTTCGATCGAGTTGGAGCGCACCGCCGGGCCGGGCGCCTGTTTTTGCCTGCGCTTTCCCATGAGCGCGGGCGCGCCGGCGGAGCCGCCGCCAGCGGAAGAAGCCGCGGAAGCATGAGCATGAGGGGACAACGGGAGCGGAGGCAGAGCGCCGGCAGGCGGAGACGGGCGCACACGCCGGCCGGCCTGCGTCTTCCGCCGGGTCCAAGTTGTTGGTCCCGGGTCGCGGAAGTTGCGGCGCCCGACGGCGGAGGCCCGGGGCGGGCGCGCACGCCGCCCGGCCTCGAAGTCTTGCCGGTGGGGGCCGGCCGGCACGCGATCGCTGTGATGTTGCGCCGCGCCGCTGCGGCCGGACTCGCAGCCGCTTGCGCGAGTTTCGCTTCCGGCTGCTATTTCTTCCATCGCCCCAGGCCGCAGCCGCCGACGCTGGTGATCAACCAGCCCATCGTGCTCAGCACCGAGCCGGTGCTGAACGTGCCCGCGCCGGCGCCGCCGGCGGCGCCGCCGCCGCCGGCGCCCGCTCCGGCCAAACCGGCGGCCGCCAGGGTCGAGCGGCCGCGTCACGCCAGCCGGGCTCGCGCCGATCGCGAGGAAAAGGAGGCCGCGACCGCGCCGCCGCCGCTGGTGAATACCGCGGACATGCCGCAGTTGACGCCGCAGTTGTCGCCGGCCGAAAGCGAAGCCCGGCGCCGCGCCACCACCGAATGGCTGGACGCGGCGCAGCACGATTTGGCGCTGGTGGCGGCGCGCAGCCTCACGCCCGCGCAGCAAGCCAACCGCTCCCAGGCCGACGAGTTTATCCGCCAGGCACGGCAGGCGCTCGCTCAGGGCGATGTGGTGCGGGCGCAGAACCTGGCACATAAGGCGCTGGTGATCGCGGAAGCCATTCTCGAAAGCGCTGGGTAGCCCGCGGCGCGGCGGCCGCGCGTTCATGCCGCTAGGCCTCCGTCGCCGAGTTCGCATCGTCGGCGGGCTTGGTTTCGGGAGTGTCCGGCGCGGCGGAGCTGGCGCCGGCTCGAATGCGTTCGCGATCGGCCTGGATGGAGGGAGGCGGCGCCTCGCCGTGCTCTTCCTGTTCGTCGCCGAAGACGAGAACGGCGATCTCGCGCACCGCCCTTTGGGCGCCGCCGAGCAACTCGCGCTGGCTCGCGTCGAGTTTGGCTTCCAGGTTGGCCAGGGCAAGGGCAATCAGGTTCAGGCGCTCGCGAACGGCTCGGGCGTCAATGTGCTCCATAGAACATGCGGATGCGAAGCGGTGGACTTGAGGATGGCGCTGCGGTCGCGGCCGCAGCGCAGGGCGGCGGTCGCGGGGATGCTCCTGCGGCGCGCGGAGCCGGGCACGGCGGGGATCCGGCTGCGGCGGCCTGAGGCGGAGGCTCACGGCCGCATTGCACTGGCGATCTCCGGGCGCAGGGCCGGCAGCCGGCCGACGGCCTTGCCGCGCCGGCCGCCGATTCCGATCCCGGGGCGCAGCCGTCCCGGGCACCGGCGCATCCCCTCTGTCCTACCCGGCTCTCTTCGCTTACGCTAGTTTTGTGACGATGCCCGTTCTTTCCCCGGCGCTTGCGGCAAAACAAGCGGCGCTCCGCTCCGCTCTGGCGGGGGGCGGGCCGGTGCTGATCGCCTACTCGGGCGGCGTGGATTCGGCGTTCTTGGCTTGGAGCGCGCGGAGGGCGCTCGGCGACGGCATGCTGGCGCTGATCGCCGATTCGCCGAGCTTGGCGCGCGCCGAGCTGCGCGCCGCGCTCGCCTTCGCCGCCGCGCACGAGATTCCGTGCGAGGTGATCGAGACGCGCGAGATCGAGCGCGAGGAGTATCGCCGCAACGCGCCCGACCGCTGCTTTTTCTGCAAGGACGAGCTGTTCACGCGCATGGAAGCGGAGCTGCGCCGCCGCCCGGGCTTCGCCGCTCTCGCCTACGGGCTCAACTGCGACGATCGGGGCGACTTCCGGCCCGGGCGCCGCGCCGCCGAGGCGCACGGGGTGCGCGCACCGCTGGTCGAAGCCGGGCTGGGCAAAGAGGAGATTCGCGCGCTCGCGCGCGCCGCCGGCCTGGAACTCTGGGATAAGCCCGCCGCGCCGTGCCTCGCCTCGCGGGTCGCGTACGGGCTGGAAGTGACGCCGGCGGTGCTGGCGCGCATCGAAGCCGCCGAAGCGGCCGTGCGCGCGCTCGGCTTTCGCGAATTTCGCGTGCGCTATCACGGCGCGATCGCGCGGTTGGAAGTCGGGGCGGCGGAGCTGCCGCGTGCGCTCGAGCCGGCGACGGCGGCGGCCCTGGCGGCCGCGATCCGCGGGGCCGGCTTCCGCTTCGCGACGCTCGATCTCGAGCCGTTCCGGTCGGGTTCGCTGAACCGCGCGCAGTGAGGCGCGCGCCCGCTCCGCGCCGGGCCGCGGAGGCCTAGGCGCGAGCGCCTGCCTTGGCGTGCTGCTGCACCCATTCGCCGGCGATCCGCCGCGTCGCCGTGCCCGCGCCGCCGCCCGGCGGGCTTGCGGGCGCGGACGCGCGATCTGCCAACGTCGGTTAGGTCGCCGTCTGCCAGGCCGCGGCGGCGGCCAGCTCGCCCGCATGCGACGCGACTTTGCGCAGCGCTTCGCCGTAGGCGTGCATCACCTTCTCGCTTTGCGCATAGATGGGATGCTCGTCGTTGGTCAGGCAGAAGGAATTGGCGAACATGTGGAGCGTGACCGGATAATCCTCGGCGCGGTATTCGTACTTCTGCTCCGGGTGCAGCCGCCAGGGAAAGCCCTTGCCGAACCCGTGCCGGCGGGCCAGCATCGGATGCGCGGGCAGCGGCGCGGTGCCCCAAAGATCGACGTCCACGCCTTCGGCGGTGAGCGCCGTCATGATCGCGTCGCGCAGCGCCGCGCCGCGCAGCGGGGTATCGAGCTCGTCGGGCACGATGGTGATGCGGTACTTGTGATAGACCGAGACGCAACCCTCGGGAATCTGCGGCGCGCGAAAGCCTTTGAGCCCCTGGAGGTAGCCGTCGATGATGGCGGCATTGCGGCGCCCGGTCTCGTTGACCCCGGCCAGCCGCCGCAGTTGCGCGCGGGCGAACGCGCACGGCATCTCCTGCACGCGGTAGTTCCAGGCGAGCAAGTGCTGGTGGCGCATGGTGGGGTTCGCGGCGGGCAGCGTTTCGCCGACCTGCTTGAGCCAGCTGGCGCGGTAATAGGTCTCGTCGTCGTCGGTGACCATGAAGCCGCCCTCGCCGACGGAAAAGTTCTTGGTCCCATTCACGCTAAAACCGGCGGCGCGCCCCAGCCGGCCGGCGGCCCGGCCGTGGTAGGTGGCGCCGGGGGCCTGGCAGGCGTCCTCGACGAGCAGCAGGTTGTGCTTGCGGGCGATGGCCGCGATGGCGTCCCAATCGGCGCAAAGGCCGTGGATATGCACGGGCATGATCGCGCGCGTGCGCGGCGTGATCTTGGCCTCGATCAGGCGCGGATCGAGGTTCCAAGTGCGCGCGTCGATATCCACGAAGACGGGGATGGCGCCGGCATGCAAGATCGCCGCCGGTGTCGCCAGGAACGAATACGCCGAGGTGATCACCTCGTCGCCCGCCTCGACGCCCGCCGCCACCAAAGCCAGGTGCAGGCCGGCGGTGCCGCCGTTGACGGCGAGGGCGTGCCGCGCGCCCAGGAACTCCGCGAACTCCCGTTCCAGCGCGTCCTGCTCCGGGCAGTGCAGGCCCTCGGTGGTGGTCATCGCCCACATCACCTTGCGGTCGAGCACGGCCATCACCGCGCGCTTCTCGGCTTCCGTCACGATCGGCCAGAACGTCTTCTCGAGACTGGCCGGCACCGCGCGCGGCCCCCCTTGCACTGCCAATGTGGACATGGTTCCTCCTCGGTCGCAATCCCTCTAGTTCCACGCATCGCGCCGCGCGTCGATCAAGCGCCGCAGCTTGCGGCCTTCGCTCAGCGTGTGGGGCGGATGAAACTGAAAATCGAGCTCGAAAAACCGCTTCTGGTAATACCGCCAGCAGTCGGGGAAGTGCTGCTCGATGTTGCGGAAGATCCGTTCCTTGACCCGCTGTTCCGAGCCGCCGTTGACCAGCTCGAGATGGAACTCGATGCGGTCGTCGCGGGCGCCGCGGCGCACGAAGACCTGCCAGTCGTGCGTCACCTCGGGCACGTCCTCGAGCATCGTGTCGAACCAGTAGGGGCTGATGTTGCCCATGGAGCAGTTGATCAGCTCGTCGCAGCGGCCGACGATCTTGTCCACGCGCGGCATCAGCCGCAGCGCGCAGTCGCAGTCCGGTCCCTTGGCCCAGCGCGTCAGGTCCGCCGAGCGGTAGCGGATCAGCGGCATGACCGAGCGGCTGAGCGTGGTGTACACGAGCTCGCCGTAGCCTTCTTCGTCGGGGTTGATGATCTCGCTCATCAGCGACAGCGCGCTGAGGTGATAGCCGCCGGCGCGCGGGCACTCGACGCCGTTCATGCCGAAGGCCTCGGTCTGCCCGTAGCTGAGGTAGACCTTGGCGCCCTTCCAGACCGACGCCATGTATTCCCGGGTGCGCTCGCTGAGGTTCTCGCCGCCCAGGAAGATCAGCTTCACCGGCCACGTGCCTTCGCGCTCGGCGACCTCGGTCACCCGCACCAAATGGGTGGGCACGCCCATGATCACGGTCGGCTTGTAGGCCTTGATGCGCTCGTAGAATTCCTTGGGCTCGACGAAGGCGCCGATCACGTGGAAGGCGCCGATGGCCATGATCGAGTAATAGGCGGTGAAGGGCGCGTTCCAGAAGGAGTAATCGAAGCCGTCGGCGACGATGTCGTCGGAGCGCAGGCCGAGGTTATAGAGTCCCGCGGCGCCGTCGCGCCCGTAGTCGAACATCTCGCGGTAGGAGAAATACACCCGCTTGTTGATCCCCATCGTCGTGCCGGTGGTTTCGAAGCCGAATTCCGGCTTGGCGCAGAGAAAGTCCTCGATGGGGCGCTCGCGCAGGTCCTCCTGCGTCGTGAAGAAGTCGCCGAGGTCGGCGTGGGTGCGCACCTTGGCGGGGTCCAGGCCGTATTCGCGGAACTTCTCGCGATAGAACTTCGAATGCTTCACCGCGTACCGCACGGTGGCGCGGAATTTGCCTTCCTGCAAGCGCGCGATCAGGCCCGGCGTCAGCCGCCCGGCGGCCCACAGCCGCCGCTGCGGCGTGCGCAGCAGGCCGCGGTCGATCGCGGTAAAGATTTGATCCAGCATAGCTACTCCCCTCTGCCGTCCCTCAAGCCGCCTCCAAAATCACGCAGGCGTTTTGTCCCCCGAAGCCGAAGCCGTTCGAAAGCGCGCGCCGCCAGCGCCGCTCTTCGGCGGCGGCCACCACGTTGAGCGCGCACTCCGGATCGAACTCGCGATAGTTCAGCGACGGCGGCAAGAACCCCGCCTCCATCGCCAAGATCGTCAGCGCCGCCTCCACGGCCGAGGCCGCCGCGATCAGGTGGCCGGTTGCGGCCTTGGTCGAGCTGATCGGCACCGCGCGCGCGGCTTCCCCCCATACGGCGCGAATGCCGGCGGCTTCGGCGCGGTCGTTGAGCACGGTGCCGGTGCCGTGGGCGTTGATGTAATCGATGTCCTCCGGGCGCAGGCCGGCGTCGCGGAGCGCCGCGGCCATGGCTTGCGCCGCGCCCCGGCCTTCGGGATGGCACTTGGTCAGGCCGAAGGCGTCGAGCGAGCTGCCGTAGCCGGTCAGCCAGGCGCGCGGCCGCGCGCCACGGCGGCGGGCATGCTCCTCGGCCTCCAGCACCAGCGCCGCGGCGCCCTCGCCGACGACGAAGCCCCGCCGCTGCCGGTCGAAGGGACGGCACCAGGCGGCCGGCGCCTCGCCCTCGCGCGGGGGCGCCAGCGCCGCCAGCAATTCGTATTCCAGCAAGCTCAGCGGATCGAGCTGCGAATCGGCGCCGCCGGCGACGACCAGCTCGGCTTCGCCGCGTTCGATCAGGCGCTTGCCCATGCCCAGGGCGTCGTTGCCGGAGGCGCAGGCGGTGTAGCAGGCCACCTTCGCGCCGCCGGCGCCCGCGCGCCGGGCGAGGCGGGCGAGCAACTCCGCCGTGCCGTGGCCGTGGCGGCGCAGGGCGGCGGCGGCCTGCGCGCGCAGCCAGGCCAGTTGATCGGGCGCGGCGGCGTCGGGCGCGGCCGCGTCGAGCCAGCCGCGCAGTTGTTCTAGATCCAGGCGGGGCTTGCCCAGCGCCCAGCAGGCCGCGACCTCCGGCCGCGGCGCGGCGTCGGGCTCCAGGCGCGCGTCGCGCAGCGCCGCTGCCAGCGCCGTTTCCGCCAGCGCCGCGATACGGCCGGCGCCGCGCGGCAGATCCGCGTCCGCGACCTCGCCGCCGGCGGTCACCGGAAACTTTTGTGAGGGGAACTGACGCAGGGGCCGCACGCCGCTGCGGCCGGCGCGCAGGGCGGTGCGATTGCTCTCGGCGTCGCCGCCGAGCGCGCTCACCACCCCGAGGCCGGTGATCGCCACCCGCCGCTTCATCGCGCCACCTCGCGCGTGGCCGCCGCTTCGACTGACGCCAGCGCCGCCAGCAGCGGCGCGCAGGCGGGGAAGCAGCTCTCCCACCCCGCGCCCAGCCCCGCCGTGATGGCTTCCAGCGCCGCCGCGTCCACCTCGAGGGCGATGGGCGCCCGCCGCGCTCGCGCCGTCTCCAGCGCCTCGAGCACGATCGCCGCCGCCGCTTCGCCCGCCGGCTCGGGGGCGAAGGCCTGCTCCGGCGTGTCGGCGGCTTCGCAGACCATCAAGTCGGCGCGGCCCTCGGCGATGAGCCAATAGCTCTCGCGCAAGATTTGCGCCGCCGCCTCGGCGCCGCTGGTGAGTGTCAGGCTGGGGCCTTGCAGGTCGAACAGGATCGAAACATGCCCCGCCGCCATGTTCGTGAGCAGCGCCAGCCGCCGGAAGGGATGCAGCCCGTGCAGCGCCGCCTGCCCGAATTCGCCCCATTCCTCCGCCGTGCCTAGGCGCCGCCCGGCGAGCGTCGCCAGCAGATCGGGCGTGGCGGGATTGATCTCGCCCGCGGCCACTGCGGTGCCCGCGCGCGCCGGGTCGATGCCGGCGGCGGCCAGCCCGCCGGCTGCCACGCCGGCCTCGCGCAGCGCCAGCACCGCCGCCGCCGCGGTCAGTTGAAAGCCGCGATGCATCGCCCGCAGCACCTTGGGATTGCCGATGTACGCGCGCGCATCGAAGGCCACGGGCGCGGGCGGGGCGGCGGGCGCCGGCGCCGCCAGCCGGGCGAGCGCCGCCGCGCCGCCCTCCCAGGGCAGCAGCGCCCCGCGCCCGGTGATCACCACTCGCCTCGCTGCCGTCGCGCCGCTCATCGTGGTCGGATCATCCTCGCAGGCCGCCATCCACGCGCAGCACTTCGCCGGTGATGTAGTCGGCGTCGGGCGAGGCCAGAAACGCCACTGCGGCCGCGATGTCCTCGGGGCGGCCGTAGCGGTTGAGCATGATGTAGGGCAGGATCTTGTCGCCCGCCAGCTCGCGCACCTCGCGGCTCATTTCCGTCTCGATCATGCCGGGCGCCACGGCGTTGACGGTGATGTTCTTCGGCGCCAGCTCCGCCGCCAGCGCCCGCGTCAGGGCGTTGATGCCGCCCTTGGAGGCGGCATAGTTGACCTGGCCGCGGTTCGGCTTCTCGCCCGCCGCCGAGGAAATGTTGATGATGCGGCCGCTGCGCTGCCGCAACATGAAGCGGGCGGCGGCGCGGCAGCAGTAGAAGCAGCTGTCGAGGTTGGTCGCCTGCACCTGCCGCCACTCGTCGTCGTCCATGGTCAGCAGCAGGTTGTCGCGCACGACGCCGGCGTTGTTGACCAGGATGTCGAGGCGGCCGAAATGCTTCTGCGCGTCTTCCACCAAGCGCCGCGCCGGTTCCGCCTGGCTGACGTCGGCGGCGAGCGCGAGGGCCTGGCCGCCGCCATGGACGATTTCCGCGACCACGGCGGCGGCCGCCGCCTCTTGCGAGCGATAATTCACCGCCACGCGCGCGCCTTCCTGCGCCAGGCGCAGGGCGATGGCGCGGCCGATGCCGCGGCTGGCGCCGGTGACCAATGCGACTTTGTCCTGGAGCCGTTGCATGTTCGCCGTTGTCTTTCTAGTTCGCCGCCTCGAGCAGCAGGGACGCGGTGGTGCCCGCCAGGCTCGCCGAATTGACCAGCACGCGCCGCGCCGCGATTGCGCGCGTCGCGCCGCGAACGTAATCCAAGCCCAGCTCCGGGTCGGGATGCTCGCAGTTGAGGATGGCGGGCACGCCGCCGATCGAGCCGCCGATGGTGCCGAGCGCCGCGACCGTTTCCAGCGGTCCCGAGCCGGCCAGCAGATTGCCCGTGGCCGATTTCACCGCCGTGACCGGCACATAGGCGGCGCGCGCGGTCAGCAACTGCTTGATCGCCTCCGCCTCGGCGCGGTCGGCATGCGCCGTGGCCAGGCCGTAGGCGTAGATCGCATCCAGCTCCCAAGGATCGCGGCGCGCGTCGTTCAGGCAAGCTTCCATGCCGCCGAGAAAGGCCGCCGCGGTCTCGCTCGGCCGCTCGGCGACGCCGGGATTGGCCATGCCGTAGCCTTGGATCTCGCCGTAAATGCGCGCCTGGCGCCGCCGCGCCGCGTCGCGCTCCTCGAGCACCAAGAAGGCCGCGCCTTCGGCGGCCACGAAGCCGCCGCGATCGCGGTCGAAGGGGCGGCTCGCCGCCGCCGCCGGGCCGTCGCCCAAGTACAGCAGGCCGGAGGGCTCGAAGCTCTCCAGCCGCTCTTCTTCCAGCAGCGACTCGTAGCCGCCGGCCACCGCCAGGTCGGCGGCGCCGCCGCGGATCGCGCGAAAGGCCTCGCCGATGGCCATCGTGCCGCCGGCGCCGCTCATGCAGAAGTTGGCGTTCGTGCCTTGCGCGCCCAGCTTCAGGCTGACGAAGTACAGCACGATGTTCGCCAGGCTCTTCAGCAGCCAGAGGGGATTGATGGTGGCGATGCCTTCGGCGCCGAAGGCCTTGAGATCGAGGTGGCCGTTGCGGTCGCGCGCCGCCGCCGCCAGCGCCGGCAGCAGCTCGTCGCGATCGCCGGCGTGGCCGGGCGAGCCCACGAAGGTGGCGATGCGGTAGGGGTCGAGCGCGCCGGCCTCGATGCCGGCGTCGCGAATCGCTAGTTCCGCCGCCGCCACGCCCAGCCGCACCGGCCGGGTCATCAGCTTCAAGCTCTTGGGATCGGCGATGAAGCGCCGGGCGTTGAAATCGCGCACCGCCCCGCACACCTTGGTGCGGAACGGCGTCAAATCCAGATGCGCTTCCGTGCCCAGGCCGGAGCGGCCCGCCGCCAGCGCCGCCCACAACTCCTCGGCGGAGCAGCCGAGCGGGGAGACCACGCCCACGCCCGTAATCACGACCCGGCGCTCGCCCTCACGCGACATAGGCTCGCAGCACCAGGGTTCCGTTGGAACCGCCGAATCCGAAGGAATTCGAAAGCACCGTCCGCACCGTCTGGCGGCGGCCTTGGTTGGGCACGTAGTCCAAATCGCAGGCGGGATCGGGCGTGCGGTAGTTGATCGTCGGCGGCACGAAGCCGTCCCGGATCGCGAGCAGCGAAATGATCGCCTCGATCGCGCCCGCCGCGTTCACCATGTGGCCGGTCATGGATTTGGTGGAGCTGACCGGCACTTCCCGCGCCCGGTTGCCCAGGCAGCGCTTGATGGCGGCGGTTTCACTGGCGTCGTTTTGCTGCGTGGAGGTGCCGTGGGCGTTGATGTAGTCCACGTCCTCGGGACCGAGCGCGGCATCCTCGAGCGCGGCGCGCATGGCCAGATAGGGGCCTTCGCCGTCGGGCGGGGAATCGGTGATGCGGTAGGCGTTGATCGAGCAGCCGAAGCCGGCGATCTCGCCGTAAATGCGCGCGCCGCGGCGGTAGGCGTGCCAGGCGTCTTCGAGCACCAGCATGGCGCCGCCCTCGGCCAGCACGAAGCCGTCGCGGGTCAGGTCGAAGGGGCGCGAGGCCGTCGCCGGCTCGTCGTTGCGCTTGGAGAGCGCGCCCAGCAGGATGAAGGCCGCCACCATCGTCGGCTCCATTAGGCTCTCGGCGCCGCCCGCCAGCATCACGTCGGCTTCGCCGGCGCGAATCTTGTTGAACGCGAAGCCCAGCGCCTGCGAGCTGGAGGTGCAGGCGGTGGAGATGGTCATGATCGGGCCGCGCGCGCCCCACAGGCCGGAGAGGATGTACGCCAGCCCGTAGGGCGAATAGCGCAGATACTCGTCGGGCGGCACGGCGCGCAGCGCCTGGCGCCGCTCCTCGAGCGAGGCGGGCAGCAGCTTGCGCTGCCGCAGCTCCGGCAGCAGCCGGTCGCGCCGCCCCTCCGTGCCCAAGCTGACGCCGAAGCGGCTGGCGTCGATCTGCGCCCCGCCGCCCTCCAGCCCGGCGTCGGCCATCGCTTGCCGCGCCGCCGCTACGCCCAGCTTGTTTTTGCGGTCCAGCACGTCGGCCAGGCCGCCGGGCAGCGGCCGCTCGTCGAACTGGAAGCCGCGCACTTCGCCGCCGATGCGGGTCTCGAAGGTCGAGGCGTCGAAGATCGAGAGGGTGTCGATGCCGCAGCGCCCGGCTTTCAGCGATTCCCAGGTCTGCTCCACGGTATGGCCCACCGGCGTCACCGCCCCCATGCCCGTGACCACCACCCGCCGTCCTTTGTTGCTGTTGCGTTTCATCGGCTTTCCCGGTTGACCGCGGGCTGCGTCAGCCGCGCGTAGAGCTCCTCGCCCAGCAGGCTGCGGTTGATTTCCTCGCCCCAGGCTTCGAGCTTGCGCCGCGCCGCCTCGGGGATGACGCCCGCGCCGCTGCCGGTGTCGTAGCCCAGCATGACCTCCGCCGTCGCCACCAACTGCTCGCCGACGCGCGCCTCCGCCTTGCAGCGGCCGGCGCCGTCGGTCAGTTGCAGCAGATCGCTGCGGATGGTCACCGCATCCCCGGGACGCACGAACCGGCGGAAGCGCGCCTGCTGGATCGTCAGCAGCACCGGCAGCACTACCTCGCCGCTCTCGGCGCGCACGCTGTAGGCCACCAGCCGTCCCGAAAGCTGCGCCATCGCCTCCACGATCAGCACCCCCGGCACCACCGGGAAGGCGGGGAAATGGTCGGCGAAGTAGTCCTCGCTCATGGTGGGGTTCTTGACGCCCACCGCGAAGCGCCCCGGCTCCAACTGCAAAATTCGGTCAATCAACAAAAAGCGCACGGATCCCCCGACTCCTCACGGAGCCTCTGGCAACTCCTCAATCGTCGTCCCGGCTAGGCGACGGGCGCTTGCGCCGGCTCCGCCTCCGCCAGCCGCCATGCCACCAGGCGGGCAAAGGTCTCGGCGGTGAACAGAGTCGGGATCTCGCGCGCTGTCAAGCCCGGCTTGAACCGCGCCGGGTCCACCTCCGGCATCAGGAGCCGCAGCCGCTCCAGCGCCGCCTCGGTCAGCACGCCGTTGTGCTGGAATTCGGCGTCGGAAAGCGAGCCTTGCGTCGCTTTCTGAATGCCGCCGCGTGGAATCTTGATGCCGAAGGCCGACTCGAGACGGAAGAGCAGATCCAGAAAGTCCAGCGACTCGGCGTGTAAATCCGCCATCAGACTGGCCCGCGGCGTCACGTCGCTTTCCTCGCAGCCCAGCACCTCGGCCACCGCCGAACGCACGGTGGCAAAGATTTCGTCGTGCCGGGTTGCCAGGATCCGGTCCGCTCCCTGGCGAATTTGCAATACTTCCTCGGTGCTCCCCTGACTCATCGTGTCGCTTCCTCCATCCTGGTTCTAATGTGGACGGCGCACGCCGTCTGTTCGCGCATTATCGCACGCTCATCAGCGACAAGCCGCCGTCGGCGACGATGGTCTGACCGTAAATCCAATGCGCCGCCTCCGAACAGAGAAACGCCGCCACGTCCGCCACGTCCTCGGGCCGGCCGATGCGCCCCGCCGGCGACAGCTTCTCGCACGCCTCTTTCATCTGGTCGTAGGTCGAGAACAGCCGCAGCGCGTCGGTATCGATCGGCCCCGCCGACAACGTGTTGACGTTGATGCCTTCCTTGCCCAACTCCACCGCCAAATAGCGGCTGAGCGCCTCGGTCGAGGCTTTGGCCACCCCGATCGGCGCGTAATTGGGTATGTAAAACTGCGAGCCGAGGCTGGAGAGGCTCAGGATCTTGCCCCGCCGCCCCTTCATCAGCGGCACCGCCTTTTGCGCGCTCAGCAGCAGCGCCGTGGTGTTGCGCTCGACCGTGTGCTCCCAGGCTTGCAGGCGCTGGCGCAGCACGGGGCCGAAGCTGGCCACGTCGATGGCGTTGTTGACGAAGATGTCCAAGTAGCCGAACTGCGTCCGGATGAACTCGAACATCTTGGCGATGCCCTCGGGGCTGATCGCGTCGGCTTGCAGCACTTCCGCCCGCCGCCCCAGCCCGCGCAGCTCCGCCGCCAGCGACTTCGCCGCCTCGTCGCTGGTCACGTAGTTGATCACCACGTCGGCGCCGGCTTGGCCGAGCCGCAGGGCGATGGCGCGGCCGATGCCGCGCGCCCCGCCCGTCACCAGCGCCACTTTCCCGTTCAGATCGATCACGCTTTGTTCTCGGCTCCTGGGCGTCTTGCCCGCTTGCGGCTCCGGCGCTAGCTCCGGACGCCGACCTTCTCCGTCTGCCGCGCCATCTCCCGCAGCGCCTCTTGCAGCCGCCGGTATTGCACCGACAGATCGTGCTCGGGATGGCCTTGCTTGACCTGCGGGCTCTTGAAATAAAAGCCCAGCCATTCCTGCACGCCCTTGCGCCCGGAGCGCTGCGCCGCGTCGCTGAGCAGCGCCAGGTCCAGCAGCAGCGGCGCCGCCAGGATGCTGTCGCGGCACAGGAAGTTGATCTTGATCTGCATCTCGTAGCCGAGCCAGCCGATCACGTCGATGTTGTCCCAGCTCTCTTTGTTGTCGCCGCGCGGCGGATAGTAATTGATCTTGACCTGGTGCGACAGTTGCCCGTAAAGCTCGGGATAGACCGCCGGCTCGAGGATGTGATTCAGCGCCGAAAGCTTCGACTCCTCCTTGGCGCGGAACGCCGCCGGATCGTCAAGCACCGCGCCATCCTGGTTGCCGAGGATGTTCATCGAGAACCAGCCGGCGATGCCCAGCATGCGCTGCTTCAGGCCGGGCGCCAAAATGGTCTTGAGCAAGGTTTGGCCGGTCTTGAGGTCCTTGCCGCTGACGGGCACGCCGTTGGCTTCGGCCAGCTCCAGCATGACCGGCAGATCCACGGTGAGGGTCGGGGTGGCGTTGACGAACGGGCACTTTTCCTTCAGCGCCGCATAGGCATAAATCATGCTGGGCGCGATCGTCGGCTCGTCCTGCTTGAGCGCGGTCTCGAAGATGCGCGAGTTCTGGTGCGCCGGGCCGGGGGAGGAAAACACCTCCGTCGAGCCGCACCATAGCACCACCACGCGATCCACGTTGTGGCGGCGGCGGAAGGCGCGAATGTCTTCGCGCAGCGCCTCGGCTTGCTCGAACTTGTTGGTCTGCGGCTTCAGCCGCCGCCCCTCCGCGCGCCGCAAATAGCGGGGATCGTGAATGCCCGCCATCGGCGTGATCTCGCGCAGCGCCGGCTCCAGCTCCCGCAGCAGCAGCGGCGAGAGCACCGCCGCGCGCTGGGCGGCATCGAAGGCGTCGCCGTCGGCGATGTCCCAGCCGCCGAAGCGCAACTGATTCAGCTTGGGCAACTGCAGGGCCTCGCTCATCGGCGCGCCGTCGAGCAGCGCCATCTGCGTCAGCGCCCCGTAGGGCTTTCCCAGTTCGCGTTCGATCGCCGCGACTCCGGCCACCAACGTGGTCGAGATCGCGCCCATGCCGACCATCAAGATTCCCAATCGCGGGGTACCCGAGTCCATGCCTTCTGCCTCCCGATTGGTCATTGTGTTGGCTGCGCATTAATCACGCGTTAAACCACCATTAAACGTTTTTCATGATTCATTCCGGGGCCGCCGCGCATTGCGCAAGCCGCGGCGGCCTCGACATCGCGGCCGAGCGCGCGCCCGGCGCGGGCGGCGATGGCGCAAGGCTTGAGGTCTCGCCGCCGATCGGCGCGTAACTCGCCGGCGGCGGGAAGGCGATTCACGGATGCGTGCTCGAAACCCCAATCTGAGTCGCGATGAGCGCAGGGATTTCGCAGCCGGATTGGAACGCCAGGGAGCGAACTCGGCGGCACCGGCCACGGTGCGCCCCCTGGTTGCGGCGCTCAGTCGCGCGCGGCCACGGCGGCGGCGGGAATGCGCTCATCCAGCACGCGCCGCAGCTTGCGCCGCGGGCCCGCCGGGCGCAGCGTGCCGCGCGGCAAGAACACGAAGCGCAGGTCGTACATGCCCATGCGGTAGTTCTTGTAGTAATAGGGGAAGCGCTGCTCCAGCTCGCGCTCCAGCGCCGCCTGCACCGCCCGCGGCTCGGCCCCTTCGGTCGTCTCCAGCCGCAACTCCAGCACATCGCGCGGCCCCGGCTGGGTGACCGCCACCTGCCAGTCGTCGGCCAGCCCGGGCACGCCGCCGAACCAAGTCTCGAAGATCCACGGGCTGATCATGCCCATGCCGCAGGAGATGATCTCGTCGGCCCGGCCCACGATCTTGTCGATCCGCCGCATGGAGCGCAGCGGGCAATCGCAATCGGGGAGCAGGCGGGTGATGTCGTTCGAGCGGTAGCGGATGAAGGGCATGACCTTGCGGGTCAGCGTCGTGAAGACGAGCTCGCCGTAGCCCTCCGCGTTGGGGTGGAGGATTTCGAAATAAAAGTTGACTTCGTTGAGGTGGTAGCCGCGCTGGCGCGGGCACTCGACGCCGGTGGCGCCCAGCGACTCCGTCTGCCCGTAGGCCTGGTAGACCTTGGCGCGCCAGACCGACTCCACCCACTGGCGCGTCGCCTCGGCCATGTTTTCGCTGCCCGAGAGGATGAACTTCACCGGCCACGTGCCCCGGCGGGCGGCGATTTCGGTGAGCGTGACCAGCCAGGCGGTATCCACGATGAGCACGTTGAAGCGGTACTCGCGCACCCGCTCGTAGAACTCCTCGGGCGGCAGCTTGGAGGCGATCACGTGGAAGCAGCCCACGCGCTCGAGCGAATGCAGCAGCGTGATGCCGGCGTTCCAGAAGGCGTAATCGAAGGCGTCCACGACCCGGTCTTCCGGCCGCAGGCCGAGGTTCCACAGCCCCACCGCGCCCTCGTAGCCGATGTCGCGCACCTCCTCGTTGGAGAAGTACACGCGCTTGTTGCGCGCGGTGGTGCCGGTGGTCTCGAAGCCCGCCTCCGGCTTGGCGCAGACGAAGTCCTCCGTCGGCCGCTCACGCAGATCCGCCGAGGTGGTGAAGAAATCGCCCAAGTCTTCCGGCCGCCTTATCCGCTTGGGCTCGATGCCGGCGGCGCGGAAGCGCTCGCGGTAAAACGCGCTGCGCTGGTTCACCCACTCCAGCGTCGCCCGGAACTGCGCCAGCGAGACATGCTTGACCAAGGCGCGCGGCAAATGCGGGGCGAAGGCCAGGCGGCGGCCGATGCTCTTGCCCAGGAACAGCGTTTCGATGATGGTGGGAACCGCTTCCAGCATGGATGCCACCCGTCGCCGGCGCCGGCCGGCCCGCTCATCCTGACGCCGCTAGGCGCCGTTTGCCAAGTGCGCCAGCACCGCCTTGGAGAGCTCGCGCAGCGTCTCCAGCACGCCCCGGCCCTGGCTGGCGACCGCCGGCACGACCGGCTCCTGGTACCGCTTCAACTGCGCCGTCAGCTCCTCGACGCCCATGGCGTTGGCCAAGTCCTGCTTGTTCAGTTGCAGCACGTAGGGAATGCGCGCGGGATCGGTGCCTTGCGCCCGCAGGTTCTCCTCCAGGTCGTCGAGCGCCTCGAGATTGGCGTCCAGCCGCGGCGACTGGCTGTCGGCCACGAACACCACCCCGTCCACGTTGCGCAAGATCAATTTGCGGCTGGCCGAGTAGAAGACCTGGCCGGGAACGGTGTAGAGATGAAAGCGCGTTTTGTAGCCGCGCACCTCGCCCAGCTCCAGGGGCAAGAAATCGAAGAACAGGGTGCGGTCGCCCTCGGTGGCGAGCGAGATCATCTGGCTGCGGCGCTCGTCGGGCACCTGCCCGAAGATATATTGCAAGTTGGTGGTTTTGCCGCCCAGACCGGGGCCGTAATAGACCAGCTTGCAATTGATTTCGCGCGCGGCGCGGTTGATGGTGCTCACGTGGGCAGCCCTTCCAGGCAGTTTAGCGGATTCGCCAGCGCCGCGCACCCGGCTCGGAAGCGCATTCGATACCCCTGCCGCCCGCGCCTTGACGCCGCTGCCGTCTTTGCAGCCTAATAACCTTTGCCGCCCTGTTTGGGCGCGCTCGACTCGACACTCTAATGATGAGCACTGCCGCCGCCAGCAACGCCCCCAGCCCCGAACGCCAGGCCGCGCTCGAGCAATACGAGGCCGGGATGAAGTTTTTCGCGCAGCAGAAGTTCGAGAAAGCCAAGGCTTATTTGGAAAAGGTGCGGCAGTCCTCGGCCGCCGACCTGGCCGAGCGGGCGCGGATCCACCTGGCGATCTGCAACCAGCGCCTGGAGGGCGCCGGGCCGCAGCCGCGCAGCGCCGAGGAGCATTACAACTTTGCCGTCGTCCAGATGAACCAGGCCAACTACGAGCTGGCCGAAGAGCACCTGCAGCGCGCCATCAAGCTCGACGGCAAGACCGCGCACCTGGAGTACGCCCTGGCCACCTTGCACGCGCTGCGCAACGAAGCCGAGGCCGCGCTGGAGCACTTGCACGCCGCCATCACCCAGGACCGCCGCTACCGCCTGATCGCGCGCAACGACGAGGATTTCAAGCTGCTGGCGGACGATCCCCGCTTCACCGAAGAGCTCTACCCCGAGCAGGCCTAAGGCCGCCGCAATCATGGCCAGCCGATCCCGAGCGACGCGGCAGGGCGGGCGGGCGCAAGCGCCTTCCGGATCGCGCCGGCCGCGCGGCGCCCCCGCCGGCGGCGCCGGGGGCGGCCGCTGCGCCTTGGTCATCTTGGCCGCGGGCAAGGGCACCCGGCTGCGCTCGGATTTGCCGAAGGTCCTGCACCAAGCCGGCGGCGACAGCCTGCTCGGGCATGTCCTTTCCGCCGCGGTTGCGGCCGGCATCGCGCCCGCCGACACCGTCGTCGTCGCCGGGTATGCCGCCGAGCGGGTAGCCGAGGTGGCCGCGGCCCGCGGCGGCGTGCGCGTGGTGGTGCAGGAGCCGCAACTGGGCACCGGCCACGCGGTGCTCGCCGCGCGCGATTTCTGGAGCGCCTACGACTGCGTGCTGGTGGTTCACGGCGACATGCCGCTGGTCTCCGCCGCGACGCTCCGCGGCCTGGCCGCGGCGCTCGCCGCCGAGCGCGCCGGCGCCGTCCTCGCCACCGCGACCCCCGCCAGCCCGCGCGCCTACGGCCGCATCGTGCGCCGCCGCGGCCGGGTCGTCGCCATCGTCGAGGAGCGGCAGGCCACGCCCGCGCAGCGCGCCATCCGCGAACTGAACGCCGGTTTTTACTGCTTCCGGGCCGCGCCGCTGGCGCGCGCCCTGGCGCGGCTGGGCAATGCCAATCCCCACCGCGAGTATTACCTCACCGACACCATCGCCCTGCTCGCCCAAGCCGGCGAGCGCGTCGCCGGCTATCCGCTCGGCGATGCCGACGAGATCCTCGGCATCAACGACCGCCGCGAGCTGGCGGAGGTGGATGCGGTCTTTCGCCGCCGCGCCGCGCGCCGCCTGATGGAGGCCGGGGTGACCATCTACGCCCCCGAAACCGTGACCATCGATGCCGCCGTCGAGGCCGGCCCCGACACCGTGCTGGAAGCCGGCGTGCACCTGCGCGGCCGCACCCGCCTCGGCCGCGGCTGTCATATCGAGGCTTATTCCGTGCTCACCGATTGCGAGCTCGGCGACGGCGTGCGCGTCAAGCCGCACAGCGTGCTCGAGCAGGCGCGCGTCGCCGAGGGCGCCGTGATCGGCCCGTTTTCCCGCCTCCGTCCCGGCGCCGAGATCGCCGCCTCTGCGCACATCGGCAACTTCGTCGAGGTCAAGAACGCCCGCATCGGCCGCGGCGCCAAGGCCAATCATCTGGCCTATCTCGGCGACGCCGAGGTGGGCGCCGCCTCGAATATCGGCGCCGGCACCATCACCTGCAACTACGACGGCGAGCGGAAACATCGCACCAAGATCGGGAAAAAGGTCTTTATCGGCAGCAACGCGACTCTCGTCGCGCCGCTGGAAATCGCCGACGAGGCCTACGTCGGCGCCGGCAGCGTGATCACCGGCGCCGTGCCCGCCGGCGCGCTCGCCCTCGGCCGCGCCCGCCAGGTCAACAAGCCGGGCTGGGTGGCGCAGCGCCGCGCCGGCCGCGCCCAGGCGCAGGAACCGGAGCCGCGGCGGTAGGCGCGGCCGTCCCCCCGCCGCCCTCCGCCGCCTCGCGCGCGCCAACCGCCCGCCGCCAACTGCTAACCTGAAACATTGCCGGCTCAGTGCCGCCGCCGCTGCCATGCTCGATCCCGCTTTCGTCCGCCAACATCTCGATCAAGTCGAGGCGAGGCTCGCCCGGCGCGGCGCCGCCGCCGACCTCGGCCGCTTCCGCGCGCTGGACGCCGACCGCCGCACGACCATCGCCGCGCTCGATGCGCTGCGCAATCGCCGCAAGACCCTGGCGGCCGAATTCGCCGCCCGCCGCCGCGCCGCCGCGCAGACCGGAGCGGCAGAAGAAGGCGACGCGCAGCGCGAACGTTCGCGCCGGCTCAACGAGCAGATCGCCGCGCTCGAAGCCCGCCAGCGCGAGCTCGAATCCGACTTTCAGTCGCTGCTCTTGACGATCCCCAACCTGCCGCACGCCAGCGTGCCCGCCGGCCGCTCCTCGGAGGACAACGTCGAGATCCGCCGCTGGGGCGCGCCGCGCGCCTTCGACTTCACCCCGCGCGATCACGTCGAATTGAGCGAGCGCTTGGGCGTGCTCGACCTCGCCGCCGCGGCCAAGATCGCCGGCGCGCGCTTCGCCGTCTATCGCGGCGCCGGCGCCCGCCTCGAGCGCGCCCTCGCCAACTTCATGCTCGATCTCCACACCCGCCGCCACGGCTACACCGAGATCTTTCCGCCCGCGCTCGTCAACTCCAAGACCATGCGCGGGACCGGCCAGCTGCCGAAGTTCGCCGCCGACCTCTTCAAGTGTGAAAACACGGACCTGTGGCTGATTCCCACCGCCGAGGTGCCGCTGACCAATCTGTTCGCCGATGCCGTGCTCGACGCCGCCGCGCTGCCCATCAGCGTCACCGCCTGGACGCCCTGCTTTCGCAGCGAGGCCGGCTCGTACGGCAAGGACACGCGCGGCATCATCCGCCAGCACCAGTTCCAAAAGGTCGAACTGGTGAAGATCGCCAATCCCGCCGACTCCTACGACCAACTCGAGCGTCTCACCGCCGATGCCGAGGCCGTGCTGCAAGCGCTCGAGCTGCCCTATCGCGTCGTCGCCCTTTGCGCCGCCGACCTCGGCTTCAGCGCCGCCAAGACCTACGACCTCGAGGTCTGGCTGCCCTCGCAGCAGGCCTATCGCGAGATCTCCTCGTGCAGCAACTGCGAGGATTTCCAGGCCCGCCGCGCCAACATCAAAATGCGCGACGCCAAGGGCAAGACCGGATTCGCGCACACGCTCAACGGCAGCGGCCTGGCGGTCGGGCGCACCTGGATCGCCATCCTCGAAAATTTCCAGCAGGCCGACGGTTCCGTGCTCATTCCCGCCGCTCTGCAGCCTTACATGGACGGCCTCGCGCGCCTGGAGGCGCGCTAGGCGCTCGCCGCAAGCCGGGCGCAGGGCGGCGCGCCGCCCGGCCGCGAGCGGTCGGGGCAGGGAACCGGGACGCGCGGAGGCGCGGCGCGGAGCGGAGGCTGGCGCCGATGCCCGGCCCGCGATCTTCGCCCGCCCTTCTCCGTACAATCGAAGGTACATGTTCACCGGCATCATCGAAGCCGTCGGCACGGTGGCGGCCGTGCGCGCCGGCCGCGGCGGCGGGCAGTTGCGCATCGCCGCGCCCGGCACGCTGCTCGACCGCCTGCGCGAGGGCGACAGCATTGCCGTCAGCGGCTGCTGCCTGACGATCACGCGGCTCGAGCCGAGCGGCGGCGCCGGGCGCGGCAAGAGCCGGGGCTGGTTCACCGCCGACCTTTCGCCGGAGACGCTGCGCCGCACGCGCCTGGGCAAGCTGCGCTCCGGCGAGCGCGTCAACCTCGAGCGGCCGCTGCGAGCGGGCGCGCTGCTGGGCGGCCATTGGGTGCAAGGGCACGTGGATGGCCTGGGCGTGGTGCGCGAGTTCCGCCGCGCCGGCCGGGGCGGCAACCGCTGGCTGCGGGTGGCGCTGCCGCCGGAAGTGCTGCCGTATGTCGTCTGGAAGGGCTCGCTGGCCGTGGATGGCGTCAGCCTGACCGTGGCCGAACTCGACGACAACGTCGCCGGCTTCGCCATCATCCCCTACACGCTGGCGCACACCAACTTCGGCCGCCTGCGCCGCGGCCAAGGCGTCCATCTCGAGGCCGACATCCTCGCCCGCTACCTCGAACGCCTGCTGCGCCCGGCGCCGCCCGCGCAGCCGGCCGCGCGCGGCCGCGCCGCCGCGTGGACCGAGCGGCAATGGCGCGCCCGCGGCTTCTGAGCCGCGCGCCGCGGCCGCGCGCCGCCCGCCGCCGGCGGCGATTCGCCCGCGGTTGTTATTTCACGAACGCTTCCACCGCGAAGTCCGGCCCGAAGCGATGCAGCCGCACGTCCTGCAAGCTGATCGCCTCGCGCACCGAGGCGAATCCCGCGCCGCCGACCAGCGGCACCGCTCCCGGCCCGGCGAGAATCTTCGGCGCGTAATAAAGGAAGACGCGGTCCACGGCGCGGCTGCTGAGCAGGATCCAATTGGCCATGCTGCCGCCCTCGGCGATGAGCGAGGTGATCTCCCACTCGCCCAGGCGCTTGAGCACCGCGCCGATATCCGGGCGCCCGTCGCGCGGCGGCACCTGCTCGATGCGCGCGCCGGCGCGGCGCAGCGCCTCGGCGCGGTGCGTCTCCGCCAGCGTGCAAAACACCGCCAGATCGCCGTGCGCGGTCTGCACCAGGCGCGAATCGAGCGGCAGGCGCAGCTGCGAATCGAGCACCACGCGCAGCAGCGGCCGCCGCCGCGGCTCGCCGGTGCGGTCGGTGAGCAGGGGATTGTCGGCAATGGCGGTGCCCACGCCCACCAGCACCGCGTCATGCTCGTGGCGGAGCTGCTGCACGTGCCAGCGCGCCTCCTCCGAGGTGATCCATTCGTGCGTGCGCGTGCCGTCGGAGTTGCGCGAGGGCGGCGCCGCGATCTTGCCGTCGAGCGTCATGCCCGCCTTCAGCGTCACGTAGGGCAGCCCGGTGGTGATCCACTTGGCGAAGCCCAGGTTCAGGTGGCGCGCCTCGTCCTCGCGGCAGCCCACCTCGACCGCGATGCCCGCCTGCCGCAGCGCCGCGATGCCCTGGCCGCGCACGCGCGGGTTGGGGTCCTCCATCGCCGCCACCACCCGCTGCACGCCGGCGGCGATGATCGCCGCCGTGCACGGCCCGGTGCGCCCGCTGTGGCAGCAGGGCTCGAGCGTGACGTAGAGGGTGGCGCCGCGCGCCGCTTCCCCCGCCGCCGCGAGGGCCAGGACCTCGGCGTGCGCTTTCTCGTCGTAGCGGTGAAACGCCTCGCCCACCACCTGGCCGTCGCGCACCACCACCGCGCCCACGCGCGGATTGGGCGAGGCCAGCGCGATGCCGCGCGCGGCCAGCGCTAGCGCCCGCTCCATGAACCCGCTGTCGCCCGTGCTCATCAGGCCGCGCCCACGATAGCTTCGACGAACCGGCGCGGCTCGAAGGGTACGAAGTCGTCGGCCTGTTCGCCCGTGCCCACGTAGCGCACCGGCAGCCCCAGCTCGCGCGCGATGGCGATGACGATGCCGCCGCGCGCCGTGCCGTCGAGCTTGGTGACGATCAAGCCGGTGACGTCGGCGGCCTGCGCGAACTGCCGCGCCTGCTGCAGCCCGTTCTGCCCGGTGGTGGCGTCGAGCACGAGCAGCACCTCGTGCGGCGCGCCCGGGATCAGGCGGCCGGCGGTGCGCCGCATCTTGGCCAGCTCCTGCATCAGGTTGCTCTTGGTATGCAGCCGCCCCGCCGTGTCCACGATCACGAAATCCGACTTGCGCGCCTTCGCCGCCGCCAGCGCGTCGTAGAGCACCGCCGAGGGATCGGCGCCCGGCTTTTGATGGATCACCTCCGCGCCCGTGCGCTGCCCCCACGCCTGCAACTGCTCGGTGGCGGCGGCGCGGAAGGTGTCGGCGGCGCACAGCAGCACCGTGCGCCCTTGCGCGCGGTAGTACTGCGTCAGCTTGCCGATCGTCGTCGTCTTGCCGGTGCCGTTGACGCCCACCAGCATCAGCACCAGCGGCTCGCCGTCGGGGACCTGCCGCGGCCGGCGCGTCGCCCGCTCCAAGATGCCCACCAGCTCGTCCTCGATCGCGCGCCGCACCGAAGCCAAATCGGTCTCGCGCCGCTCCTCCGCCGCCTGCCGCACGCGCGCCACGATCTCGGCCGCCGTGCGCGCGCCGATATCGGCGCCGATCAGCGCCGCCTCGAGCTGCTTCAGGTCGGCTTCGCTGACCTCGGCGCGGCCCTTGAACAGATCTTCCAGGCGGCCGGCGACGTTGTCGCGCGTCTTGCGCGCCGCGCCGGTCATCTTTTCTTGCAGCCGCTCGAAGACGGTGGCCTTCGGGGGTTCGCCAAATAGGGTTTGGATCATGGTCAAACGCGGGGCATCAAGTACCGGAGATCAGGGGGCCGCGGCGGGCGCCGGCATCCTTCGGCATTTTTCCTTGGGGGGCGCGCCCTGCCGCCGGCGCCCGGCCCCCGGGGTCGGATGCCGGATCCGCGAGCCCTGATGTCATGATAAACGTTCGAGCCCATGGCCACTTCCGCTTCCCTCGAAGAGCCGCAGCCGCCGCGCCGCAGTCCCTGGCTCTTCCGCCTGCTCGACGCGCTGCTGATCCTGCTGGCGCTGTTTGTCGCCGCCGGCGCTTACTTTTACTGGCAGGGATGGCGCACCGAGCCGCGCCGCGACGGCACTCTCGCGGTCGCCGGTCTCGGCGCGCCGGCGACGATCGTGCGCGACCGCCGCGGCATCGCCCATATCACCGCCGCCAGCTTGCACGACGTCTATTACGCCGAGGGCTACGCCATGGCGCAGGACCGCCTGTGGCAGATGGACATGATGCGCCGTCTCGCCGAGGGCACGCTGGCCGAGGTCTTCGGTCCCGTCGGCCTCGCCACCGACGAGCAGACGCGCACCCTCGGCCTCGACCGCATCGCCGCGCGCGAGACCGCCGCCCTCGCGCCCGCGGCGCGCGATCTGCTCGACGCCTTCGCGGCCGGCGTCAATCAGTTCATCGCCGAGCGCCGCGGCCGCTTGCCGCTCGAGTTTCGCCTGCTGCACTACCAGCCCGCGCCCTGGCGGCCGTTGGACTCGCTGGCCTTCGCCGCGCAGATGTACCGCTCGCTCTCGACCTCGTATAAAGACGAGCTCGAGCGCGAAGCCATTCTCGCCGCCGCCGGCCCGCAAGCAGCAGCCGCGCTGTTTCCCGACCGCTCGCCCT
The DNA here is from genome assembly GCA_021323595.1 of Terriglobia bacterium. GTDB lineage: Bacteria > Acidobacteriota > Terriglobia > Terriglobales > SCQP01 > JAJPKR01. Next base: position 62,787 of record JAJPKR010000025.1, read on the forward strand.
GGGATATCCCGCCCGGCGCCTGGCCCGCGCCCACCGCGCCCGCCGCGCTCGCCCGCCGCCGCGCGCCCGCCGCGCTCGGCTGGCCGCCCGCCGCCGCGCCGTTCGCGGCCGCGGGGAGCAGCCGCGAACGAGGCGCTCCGCCGCCGCCGCGCGCCGGCCGCCTGGCGCCGCTCCTGGCCGCGCTCGCCGCCGCGCCCGAATCCTCCGCCAACCTCGGCCGCGGCAGCAACAACTGGGTGCTCGCGTCTTCGCGCACGGCCACCGGCGCGCCCATCCTCGCCAACGATCCGCATCTCGAGTACCAGCAGCCCGGCATCTGGTGGGCGGTCGAACTGCGCGCTCCGGGATTGCACGTCATCGGCGTGACCTTTCCCGGCACGCCCGGCGTCATCATCGGCCACAACGACCATATCGCCTGGGGCATGACCAACGTCGGCGCCGACGTGCAGGACCTCTACCGCGAGCCGCCTGCTGCGATTCACGTTCTCGGCGAGACGATTCCCGTCAAGGGCCGCGCCCCGGTCGCCTTTCCGGTGCGGCTCGCGCCGCGCGGCCCGATCGTCGCCGAGGATGCCCAGGCCGCGCTGGCGCTCGATTGGTCGCTCTACCATCCCGGCTCGCTGCGCGATGTCTTCACGATGTTTCAGCGGCTCGATCAAGCCGGCGATTGGGCGTCGTTCGAAGCCGCGCTCGCCGATTTTCCCGGCCCGTCGCAAAACTTCGTCTATGCCGACACCGCCGGCAACATCGGCTACCAATGCGCCGGCCGCATTCCCCTCCGCAGCCGCGGGGACGGCACGCTGCCCATGCCCGACGATCCCGCCTACGGCTGGACCGGCTGGATTCCCTTCGGCGCCTTGCCGCGCGTGTACAACCCCGCCGCCGGCCTGCTCGCCACCGCCAACGGCCGCATCGCGCCCGACGGCTACCCGTACGTCATCACCCATCACTGGGACGCGCCGTACCGCACCCGCCGCATCTACCAACGGCTCACCGCGCGGCCGCGCTGGCGCCCCGGCCAAATGGCGGCGATTCAGACCGATACCGTGTCGCTGCTCGAGCTTTTCTTCAGCCGCGCCGCGGTGGCCGCCGCCCGCAGGCCCGCGGCCGCCGCCAAGCTGCCGCCCGCCGCCCGCCAGGCGCTCGAGCTGCTGCGGCGCTTCGACGGCGACATGCGCCGCGACCAGGTCGCGCCCACCATCGCCAACCGCCTGCGCCATGAGTTCCTGTCGCGCGTGCTCGACGCCAAGCTCGGTCCCGCGCTCGCCGCGCGCTATGTTTGGAGCGAATCGGGCGTCTTCGAGCAAGAGCTGCTGGCGGCGCGGCCCGCCGCCTGGCTGCCCGCGGGCTACGCTAACTGGGACGACTTCCTGCTCGCTTGCCTCGCCCGCGCCGCCGCCGGCGCCGACGCGTGGGGCCATCACGAGATTCTGCGCATGGATCACCCCGTCTATTCCCACCTGCCGCTCTTCTCCGCCTACGCCGATCTCGGCCCGGTGGAAATTGACGGCGATCATTACACCGTCAAGCAAACGACGGGCACGCTCGGCCCCAGCATGCGCTTCGTCGCCGACCTCGCCGATTGGGACGATTCGACCCTCACCCTCACCGCCGGCGAGAACGGCGAGCCCTTCGGCGGGCATTATCGCGACCAGTTCGAGGCGTACTTGCGCGGGCAGCCGCTGCCGCTGTGGTTTTCCGCCGCCGCCGTGCGCGCCCACGCGGCGCATCGCCTCACGCTCGTCCCGTCACGCCGCTAGGGCGGAAACTCGGAATCGGCGATCGGAGAGACGGGGGCGGGCAACGCCGCGGGCTGCGCCGGCCGCAGCCTGCCGGGCGCCGGAGGCGAGGACGGCGGTCCGATTTGCGCCGCCGGCCGGGGCTCTCAAACGCGCACGCTGGTGAGCGGCACGCGGTCGGCGCAGAGCGGGCAGCCGTCCTTTTGCCAATAGCGCGGCTGCAAGGTCACCAGCTTGAAGAGCGGAATGCCGGGAAACTCTTGCGCGTTCTCGAAGGGCTGATGGACCAGCACGGCCAGCGCCATCACCCGCGCGCCGGCGGCTTCGACCAGCCCGCGCAGCTCCTTGAGCTTGCGGCCGGTGCGCAGGATGTCGTCCACCAGGATCACGCGCTCGTCCTTGTGCGATTCCATGAACTGCCGGAAGGCGAGCTTGCCGTCTTCTTTCTCCGCCCAGTAAGTCTGCGCGGCGCGCAGCGCCTCGGCGATGCCGTAGGCGACGGGCAGGCCGCCGGTCGCGGGCGCGACGATGCTGACGTTGGGCAGGTGGCGGCGCACTTCGTCGTCGGCGCGCAGCAGCCGGCTCAGGCCCACGCTCAGCGCCTTCGACTCCCAGTAATGGCGCATCGCCATCGGCAGTTGCAGATAGATGTCGGAGTGCGTGCCGCTGGGATGCAGAAAATGCCCATGGCGCAGCGCGCCGGTGTTCTCGAGGAGTTCGGTGACCTGTTTTTCGCTGGGAATAAGGTCCATGGCAGCCAAAGCGACATGGTAGCAGGAAGCAGGGGACCGGGCGCGTATCCGACCTGCCCCGGCCGGCCAAGCCCGGGGTCCCCAAGGCGCAGCGGCGCGCCTTGGGGTGGGAAACCCGGGGTCCCCAAGGCGCAGCGGGGCGCCTTGGGGTGGGAGAACGAAGCGCTGCGACGCTGATCGCCCCGCCCACCATGCTCCGTAGGGCGGGTCCGCGTTAGCTGACCACGCCCGAGCGGGGCGAGAAGCGAGCAGGGCGAGGCCGCAGGCTGGGAGGGGCGGGAGGAATACACGGATGTATCCGACCCGCCCCGAGCAGCCAACCCGGGGTCCCCAAGGCGCAGCGGCGCGCCTTGGGGTGGGAAGCCCGGGGTCCCCAAGGCGCAGCGGCGCGCCTTGGGGTGGGAGAACGACGCGCTGCGACGCTGATCGCCCCGCCCACCATGCTCCGCAGGGCGGGTCCGTGTTAGCTAACCACGCCCGAGCGGGGCGAGAAGCGAGCAGGGCGAGGCCGCAGGCTGGGAGGGGCGGGAGGAATACACGGATGTATCCGACCCGCCCCGAGCAGCCGAGAACGAAGCGCTGCGACGCTGATCGCCCCGCCCACCATGCTCTCCGCTCCCCGGTCCCGTACACTAGAACCGTGCCGCGCGCCCTGCCGCTTGTCGCCTTCTTATTCCTTGTCGCGCTCGCGCAGGCGCCGCAGCGCCAATCCGGCCGCGTCGTGGATGAAACCGGCCTGCCGGTGGCCAACGCCACCGTGACTTGGACGGGCCCCGCCGGCACGGAATATCACACCACGACCGATCTCGCCGGCCGGTTCGTGTCGCCGCCGCTGCCGCCTGGCCGCTATCAGCTCAGGGTCGAGGCGCACGGCTTCTATCTGCTCCAGACCTCGGTCACGATCGCCGCCGCCGCGGCGCCGCCGGCGCGGCTGATGCTGGCGCACGAGCACGAGCTGCGGCAAGAGGTTTCGGTGGTGGGCGGCGCCAATCCCGTCGAGCCGGCCGAGAACACGCGCCACGAGACGATGGTGGCGCAGGAGATTCGCGACATTCCCACGCCCGTCTCCCACGACCTGCGCGCCTCGCTCACCGCGCTGCCCAACGTCGTCGAGGACCCGCAAGGGCGCGTGCACGTTGCCGGCGGCCGCGAAAACGACACCGAGTACACCCTCGACGGCTTCGACATCAGCGACCCCATCGACGGCAGCCTCAGCGCCAACCTCAACATCGACGCCGTGCGCGCCGCCGATCTCGAGCCCGCCCGCGCCGGCGTGCAATACGCCCATGCCGCCGCCGGCGCCCTGGCCCTGCGCACGGACATGGGCGACGACCGCTTCCGCTTCAAGACCACCAACTTCATTCCCGGCCCGGTGCTCTACCAGGGCCTGCACTTCGGCAACTGGTATCCGCGCTTCAACGTCTCCGGCCCGATCGCCCGCGGCCGCGCCTGGTTCTCCGACGCGCTCTCGCTGCAGCACACGCTGGACATCGTCAAGGAGCTGCCGCGCAACCAGAACATGGCCGACACCTGGGCCGCCGACAATCTGCTGCGCGCGCAATGGAACCTCACCCCGTCGCAGGTGCTGCAAGGCAACTTTCTCTACAACTACGTCAACGCCACCGGCGACGGCCTCGGCGTCTTCACGCCCCTCTCCACCACCACCAACTTCGGCTCGCGCCGCTACTTTGTCTCCGGGCGCGATCAAGTGTCGGTGGGCGCCGCCCTTCTCGAGATCGGCGCCGCCGGCGAATTCGAGCATGACGCCTTCTCCCCGCTCGGCGACGCCCTCTACGTGGTGCAGCCGGTGGGCGCCAGCGGCAATTACTTCATGAGCCAGCGGCGGTCTGCCCATCGCTGGCAGTTTCTGGAGTCGCTGCTGGTGCCCGAGCGCCAATGGCACGGCCGCCACGACCTGCAATTCGGCATGAACGCCGATTGGCTCGGCTTCCAACGCTTCGCCGCGCGCAATCCCTTCGAGATCGTCAATCAGGCCGGCGCGGTCTTGCAATTCACGACATTTTCCGGACCCACCTTCCATGCGCTCGCCGACCGCCGCGCCGGCTGGTACGCGCAGGACTCCTGGCAGCTGGCGCGCTGGCTGCGGCTGGTGCCCGCCTTCCGCTACGATCGCAGCGCGCTGCTGGCCGCCGGCCTGGCCGAGCCGCGCCTCGCCGCCAGCATCCTGCCCTGGAGCGACGACCGCGCCAAGCTCACCCTCGGTCTGGGCCGCTACGCCGAGCCCGTGGATCTTTCGCTTTACGACGCCGGCTTCGACCAGCTTCGCACCGACACCTTCAGCAACCAGCCCGCGATTCCGCCCGGCGGCCTCGTCACCACCACCCGCTTCTTTGCGCCGCCGCCGGGCGTGCTTGCGCCGCCGCGCTTCACCGTTGCCAGCGCCGAATGGGAGCAGCGCGTCCTGCCCGGCACCTATCTCGGCCTGCATTGGCTCGACCGCCGCGAGCACGACGGCCTGGCCTTCGACCGCGTCTCCTGCGCCGGCCTCGGGCCGGGGCTCGCCGCCTGCGGCACGTCGCCGCCCGTGAACGCCTTCCTGCTCGCCAACGGCCGCGAGGACCGCTACCACAGTTGGGAGGTCTCGCTGCGCCACTCCTTCTCCGCGCGCGCCGCCCTCTTCGGCGACTACGTGCGCTCGCGCGCCGCCTCCAACCAGGCGCTCGACTACACGCTCGAGGCTCCCGTCTTCGCGCCGCAAAGCCCCGGCCCGCTCGCCTGGGACGCCCCCAACCGCTTCGTCTCCTGGGGCTGGGCGCCGGTGCCGATCTGGGGCAGCCTGCTGCTCAGCTACCGCTTCGAGTACCGCACCGGTTTCCCTTTCGATGTCGTCAACGACCAGCACCTGCTCGTCGGCCCACCCGGCAGCCGCCGCTTTCCCGGCTACCGCGACCTCGATCTCGGCATCGAGCGCGTCTTTCCCTTCCGCCACCATCTCTGGGCGCTGCGGTTATCGGTCATTAACGTGACCAATCACCTGAACCCCACCGCCGTGGTCAATAACATAGACCTGCCGAATTTCTTGACCTTCGAAGGCGGACAAGGCCGCGCCTTCACCGGCCGCATCCGCCTCGTCGGCGCCAGCCACTGACCGCGCCCGCGCCGCCCGGAGCCGTGGTCCGGGGCGCGCGGAAATGCCGCAAGACGCTACGGAGCGGGGGCTACAGGATTAGGACGTCGGAGGCGGCGGCGCGGCCGGCCACGGCGCCAACTCCCTTCTTTGGATCACGCCGCGCGCACGGCTGCGCGGCGCAACCTTGTGGCAGCGGGGTTAGGGAGCAAAGGCGCCGTCCGCGTGATCAACAAATAGCCCAGCAGAGAACGGAGAGCGAAAGGGAGCGGTTGCCATGGCGGCCTGGTTTGGCGGCGAGGCTCAGGCATGAGCTCCGCGCCATCGCTTGTGCACGCCGCCCCGATTGCGCCGGTTGATCCCGATAGACCGCATCGGCAGCCCGGGATGGAAGCCGCAGCCCGCGGCACTCTTTTTACCGGGCCGTCCGGCGGCTATCGCGGCACCTGCAGGGCACGCCTGAGCCGCCGCGGCTGGCGAGGGAGCTGGGCCGAACGCGGCGCCGCAGCAGCCCTAGGAACACGCCCGCCCATGCGGCGAGGAGCGGCGCGGCGGGATTCATGATCTCGGTTTACGCCGCCCGCCGGGGCTGGTTTTCTCGACGGCGAATGCCTCGCACCCTTACCGTCTGATACCGTCTGATCGGCCGCGAAGGTCGCCTCCATGAGGCCGCGGATCCTCGGAACGCGGGACTGGCGGCGCGCGTTCACTCCCCGGCCCGCGCTGTCGAGATTTCAATGATCCGGCGGTGCGGCCTTCGTCATGGGCTCGACCTTGACGATCGGTTCCGTCGCCAGCCTGTACTCGTCGCGGAGCGCTCTCCCGTGGGCCGTCAGGTCCATCCGGGCGAGCCCGGCCGCTTTGTCGAGCATCAACTGCCCGCTCCCCGTCTGCTTAATCCGCCGGGAGATCGCACGCAGGCGAGCGTCGAAATCGATCCCGTGAACCAGTTTTTGGAGGTCAGCGACCTTGTGCTCCTTCTCGTCCTCCAGCGCCCGATAAAGAGCTCCAATGGCCGTTCCCGCGCGGAACAGCCCACCGATTTTCAGTTTCGCCATCTCCTTTTCCTTTCTGGCCCGGCATGCGCGGGCCCCTCGCTTCGGCGGGGATCACGGAAATCCGGCGCACGTGATGCGCCAAGCGACGCGAGGGTCTGGCCATCGTGCCGCCCGGCGCCGTCATGGGATTGGTCCGGGGCGGGGCTCCGACGATGCTCGGGCCATTGTAGGTCGGCACGTGCCCACGCGTCGGCGGTGTCCCTAGCTGGATGCCGGTCAAGCCGAAACGCAAGCCCGTGACGGTCATCGCGGCGCAGGTCCCGGTCAGGCCTCCTGCAGGATTGGGCATCTACGCCGCCGCCGCCATTCCCCGGATGCCTCCGAAGCTCGGCTGCGACTGCGCCCAGGCGCCATCGGACCCGAGAGCGCCAGCCGCTGATGCGTCGCCTGGCGTTTTGCGTCCTCCTACCGCTTTCCCCTTGCGTGCCGCAATGCGGCCAAATGCTCCTCGATGGCGGCTTGCGTCGCATCGCGGTCGGCGCCGCGATCATAGGACATCGACCATTGCGCGGCGATGCACCAGCCCAGGATCGTCCACCCAAAGAACAGATTGACGATCAGGATGCCGCCGAGGTTCGAGCGCCCGCGGATTCTCGCCGTGATGTACGGCAGAAAATACTGGATCGTGGTGATGATTCCCATCCACAGGACGACCGCTGGCGAAGCGCTTTCAAACGGCACGAGGACGAGAAAGTGGTACCAAGACATCACGAAAAGCGTCGTGGCGATGATCCACAAGACGGCAGTCAACCGCTGGCGCTTCTTGTCGTTCGACTTTGCGATTGCCATCCTTTCGCTCCCGCCCTAGCAACCTCACCTCCGGCGCGTGTACCGTCCGAACTGTCCGCGCAGGCTGTAGTCCTTAATGAGGCCGCGATCCGAGGATCGCGGAAATGAAATCGGCGTAGGCCTTTCCGGTGGGCAGGTTCGGGGCTTCAATGAGGCCGCGATCCGAGGATCGCGGAAATCGCCTCCGCGGCCGTCCTGGCCGCCGCCCAAACGCGCTTCAATGAGGCCGCGATCCGAGGATCGCGGAAATAGAGCTCTCGCATCGCCATCGGCACGAACTGGGTCGCTTCAATGAGGCCGCGATCCGAGGATCGCGGAAATATCGCAAGCATCGTAGGAGACACTAATGGCGCGTCATGCTTCAATGAGGCCGCGATCCGAGGATCGCGGAAATAGTGGCCGTGGAGGCGGAGCCGATCCCTGGCGTCGGGCTTCAATGAGGCCGCGATCCGAGGATCGCCGAAATGCGGGATGGCCCGGCTTCGCCCCCGCCTCCGACTCGCTTCAATGAGGCCGCGATCCGAGGATCGCGGAAATTGTCCCTCCCCTCGCCGTCCCCCTTTTCGGCGCCTGGCTTCAATGAGGCCGCGATCCGAGGATCGCGGAAATGGTCCAACCTTGGGCCAGCCTACAAGACGGTCCGCAGCTTCAATGAGGCCGCGATCCGAGGATCGCGGAAATGTCAATCGGACTGCCAAACAACGCATTGGTAGTTTTGCTTCAATGAGGCCGCGATCCGAGGATCGCGGAAATGGAAAGACAGCCGGAAACGTGGTCTCGGGACTCTTGCTTCAATGAGGCCGCGATCCGAGGATCGCGGAAATTCACGAGGGGGTCCGCATCGCCGCCTTGGCTTCCTGGCTTCAATGAGGCCGCGATCCGAGGATCGCGGAAATTGGGGAAGTCATGGCGGTGCCGGTGGCGGCGGGCAGCTTCAATGAGGCCGCGATCCGAGGATCGCGGAAATATGATGACCAGAGTAGACGTTGCTTGGCTTGTGACTCGCTTCAATGAGGCCGCGATCCGAGGATCGCGGAAATGGAGAGATTGGCGGCATCGTGGGGCAGACTGGCCAGGCTTCAATGAGGCCGCGATCCGAGGATCGCGGAAATGCATGGGTCGAGGTATCTCACTTTTCGCAGGCTCTGCTTCAATGAGGCCGCGATCCGAGGATCGCGGAAATACGTGCACGATGCCGTTACCGGCAAGCACGATGACCGGCTTCAATGAGGCCGCGATCCGAGGATCGCGGAAATGACCACGTTGCCGGCTGTCTTTCCCACTGCGGTCCCTGCTTCAATGAGGCCGCGATCCGAGGATCGCGGAAATACCTGTGATGCCAGCGCCGCGCATCCGTTGCGCCCAGCTTCAATGAGGCCGCGATCCGAGGATCGCGGAAATGCCGCGCAGGCAAGCGGAGGCACGACAGTGATGTCCGCTTCAATGAGGCCGCGATCCGAGGATCGCGGAAATGTGATCATCCCGATTGGAGTTGATCTTGCCGGATTTGCTTCAATGAGGCCGCGATCCGAGGATCGCGGAAATGTGGTTGATCGGCTCTACCTTCGGTGGCGCCTGTCCGCTTCAATGAGGCCGCGATCCGAGGATCGCGGAAATGAGTAGGCCGGCCGCGGGCGCGCGTAGACCTGATCGCTTCAATGAGGCCGCGATCCGAGGATCGCGGAAATGGCGCCTTGGCCGCGGCGTCGGCGGCATAGCCGATGCTTCAATGAGGCCGCGATCCGAGGATCGCGGAAATATCGTCGCCGGCGTCACTGCCGCGCCGTTCCTTGAGCTTCAATGAGGCCGCGATCCGAGGATCGCGGAAATTTGGCCTCCGCGCACAGCGGCGGCAAAGCCCGGAGCGCTTCAATGAGGCCGCGATCCGAGGATCGCGGAAATCGCCGCGTCTTGCTTCGCCATACTTCCTCCTCTCAAGCTTCAATGAGGCCGCGATCCGAGGATCGCGGAAAT